>NZVR01000113.1 GCA_002701545.1 Blastopirellula sp.
CTTTAGGGCTCCGCTCCTGAAAGGGCTCCGCTCCTGAATTCGAAACCCGTTGGAGGGTAGCGAACGGTCTCTGCCGGCGATTGCTGCTACGGATTGACCGTTGTTCCTTCGGTTGGATACGGATGGGATACGAAACCTCGCTCAACTTTATCACTCGTAGGAATTTAATATACGGCTTCGACTGCTCGCTTCACCTTAGGGGTGTCGCGTTTGCGGAACGAACTGCCCGCGGTGTGGCGGCCGGGTTGGAGCATTCAGTCGAGTCGAGGTGTCGGTTTGGCGTTTGTGACCGTCAGGTTTAATCTTGCTGGCGGTGTTGTGGCGTGATCCAATTGGGGAGGCGTCGGACGCGACCGCTGTGGTCGACGCAGGCCATCACGCTGCTGCCGGTCGCTAGCAGTGTGTCGCCGCGTTTGACTTCGTATTTCTGGTAAATCCGTGCGGCTTTGGCTTTCGTGGTTTCCACTCGCACACGCAGCAAGTCGTCGTAATCGGCCGGGAGAAAGTAACGGACGTTCATTTCGGCAACGACGAGCATGAAGCCCGATTGTTCGAAATCGCGATACGTCGTGCCCGACTCGCGAAGCATCTCGGTGCGGACCATTTCGAAATAAGTCAGATAGTTTGCATGGTGGACACGGCCCTGGCCGTCCGTTTCCTGGTAGCGCACCCGAATTTCGATTTCATGTTCTGTTAGCATCAGTTCGTGGGTTCGGCTTCTGGGGGTGTTCGGGCTGAGGGCATCGTGTGATGGCTGGAATTCTACGACGTGAATCAGAGCTTGTCGCCCATGGTGGTGGTCAGAATCTGCTCTGCAACCGGTGAGAAAATGGGGTGTTTTGCGTTTTTGGGGAGACCCTGTGCCCCGCTGTAACGACCGTGCGGAAGTGGTTCTGCAGAGGGTGGTTCGGTTGCCGGATGCGTCTCCTCAGGCCGGGAAGTGGTTCCGGAAGTGGTTCCGGGAAGTGGTTCCGTGCCGGAGATTTGATTAGAATCGGGGCGTCTGATGGAAGAAACGACCAACTTACTTGCAATCTCGGAGAGTAAAAGTAATGACGCACAAAGAAAATCATGGTGGAGCTGGTCACGGTGTGGATCGTCGATCCTTTATGAAGCAAGCGGCCACGGTTGCTGCCGTCGGTGCTTCGGCTCCCTTGCTTTTGGATAGCCAGGTCGCACAGGCTGCTCCCACGTCGAAGAGTGCAGCTGAGACCGCTGTGAAACGCTTTTATGCTTCGTTGAGTGAGAAACAGTCGAAAGCCATTTGCTTTGGTTTTGATCATCCCCTGCGGAGTCGCATTAACGCCAACTGGCATGTGACCAAGCCGGAAATCGGTGATGATTTCTACAGTGACGATCAGCGTGCGATGATCAACGAGATTCTGAAAGGGGTGACCAGCGAAGACGGTTACGGGCGTCTGCAAAAGCAGATGGACGAAGATGCCGGTGGCGTGAACTTTTTCAGTGTCGCCATGTTTGGTAATCCGGAACAAGGCAAATTCGAGTGGGAGCTGACCGGCCGTCACTTGACCCTGCGTGCAGATGGCAACAGTGTCGACAAGGTCGCTTTTGGTGGACCGATTGTCTATGGCCATGGCGAAGAAGACGCCAAGCAGAATCTGTTTTACGGTCAGACCAAGCAAGTCAACAAGGTCTTTAAGGCGTTGGATGGCAAGCAGGCACAGGCGGCCCTATTGGCTCGCGCTCCCAAGGAAAACGCGGTCAAGCTGCAAGGCAAGCAAGGTGCGTTCCCTGGGCTCAGTGTTGGTGACATGTCGTCAGACCAAGTTGAGTTGGTCGAAGAGACGCTCAAGTTTCTGTTGGCGCCTTATCGCCAGGAAGACGTGGATGAGGTCATGTCGATCGTGAAAGCATCGGGCGGACTGGAAAGTCTGAATATGGCCTTCTACAAACAGGGCGATTTGGACAATGATTCGATGTGGGATATGTGGCGCATCGAAGGCCCCTCGTTCGTATGGCATTTCCGTGGTGCGCCTCACGTGCACGCCTACATCAACATCGGACACGCTGGTTAGGCTTGGCGAGTCCACTTGATCTGATAAGACAACTTGGTGCTGCGATCGATCATTCCGGTTGCAGCACCTTTTTTGTTTGCAGGGTCCGTGTGTCACGGGTAGGGGGCAGATCCAGGAGCTGAAATTCACCAGTTCGCATGGGCGTCTGGATGCATAAGCTAGGGTACCAATATGTGGACTTGTTCTGCGGAGTTATCTGCCGCGTTTTCACTTTGTTGGTGGTATGTTCTGGAACGATCGTGATCCCTGGTTTGCCAGATTGGCGGAGCTCACCATGCTCTTCATGGTGAGTTGTTGTTGGGGGTGTGCGCCTGCTGCGATCACGGAACAGCCAGCGAAGGTTGTCGACGTTGCTGTCGCACCGACAGGCAAAGCAGGTTTGACCGTAGCCGAGTTGGCGTTGGAGTTGGAGCGGGTCTACGCGAGTGCTTTAGAAACCGAACGTTTGCTCAAGACACCGGCGCGGTTTCGCTTCGAACGTTTGCGGACGGAGTTGAATACGGGCATCGCCATCGCGGATCGATTGATTGGCCACGAGGATGTGACATCCCGTCAATTGGAGGCTGCTTGGAGCCTCAAAGTGAAACTGTTGTATCGTGGTGCCTGCCGCTTGTGGACCGGCTTTGATGAGCGGTTGGAGATCGCCGCACTTGAGCTGAGAGAAACGCATCCCGACGCGCCGGTCTCGGAATTGGCAGACGCTTTGCTGGTGGAAATGGAATATCGAGTCAGGCAGAGCGATGGGGTAACGGTTCGAGAGCAGTTGGCCCGGCACGCGGATCGTCATCCACGCGGGCAAACCGCCCCTCGTCTCTATCTGGCTTACAGTCAAAAACTCCACGGTGAAAAACGAGATTTCGAGGCACGTGAGGTGTTGCGAGACGGGGTATCCCGGCTCTCGCAGAATCGAGCGGTCGATGACCTGAGAAGCAAGTTAGCGGTAGTCGATCGCACGCAGCGAATCGAAACGTTAAGAAAGCGCGTTGTGCGGGCCGAGTTGGCTCCTCTGCGCGACAAGCTGGGCGGCGAACGAGGTGTCTATATTCTGCAGGCACACGAAGCCGATACGGCGAATCCGGATTACAAGTACGAGTTCGCCGTCGTCCGTGGGATTGAAGAAGCCAAGCGGTGGACTGACGCTTTGGCCAGGGATCGCTGGAAGCGTGGATGGGAATGGCGCGTGTATCGGCGCTATCCCGGTTCGGACGAGGGTTGGGAGCAAGCCCGGCTTGAGTTGCATACCATTCTGAAATATCCCGAATTGCAGCGAGCGGGTTAGGCAACGAGCGGGTTAGGCTCCGATCGCCTGCTTTCTTACCGGGTGGCCGGTCACTTCTTGCAGCTCTCCGTGTGGATATGGTGTTGATCGGAACGGCTGATTCTGAGCCTCTCACGCTCCCTACTGCCCATTCCGTCTGTCTTTGGTACAACATTACCTGTGAACTGCCAGTGATAACTCAGACGAAAGACGGAGATTGAGACGATGACGACGAACGACGCACTGAATCGCAAGCTGAATATGGGACTTGTCGGCGGTGGACAAGGTTCGTTCATCGGGCGAGTCCACTGTACGGCAGCCGTGTTGGACAACCGCGCGGCGTTGGTTGCCGGTGCCCTGTCGTCGAATCCCGAGCGCGCCAAAGCTTCGGCCCCGGACTACGATATCGCCATCGATCGGGCTTACACGTCGATTCATGAATTGCTGGAACAAGAAGCGGCCAAGCCGGAAGGCGAACGAGTGGATTTTGTGTCGGTCGCGACCCCCAACCATACCCACTTTGAAATTGCCAAAGCGGCGGTGGAGGCCGGCGTGAATGTCATGTGCGACAAGCCGATGACGTTCGACCTGGCACAGGCTGAGGAACTGGCTAAGGCCGTCGAGGCGTCCGGTGTGGTGTTTGCCGTGACACATAACTACACCGGCTACCCCTTGGTTCGGCAGGCACGTGAGATGATCTTGAGCGGTGAACTGGGAGAGATCCAGGCCGTTCGTTCGTCCTACATCCAAGGTTGGTTGCGTACGCGTTTGGAAAACGAAGAGCAGAAACAGGCCGCCTGGCGCACCGACCCGAGCAAGAGCGGTGCCGCCGGATGCTTTGGGGATATTGCAACGCACGCCTATAACCTGGGACGTTATATGACCGGTGTGTTGCCAGAATCCGTCAGTTGCCATTTGAAAACATTCGAAGAGGGACGCGCCCTGGATGACTATGGCACGGCTGTGATTCGCGCCGAAAATGGCGGCTTGTGGACCGTCACCGCGTCGCAAATCAGCCATGGTCGCGAGAATGACTTGTTCATTGAAATCGATGGCACGAAAGGTGCGTTGCAGTGGCGGCAGGAAAATCCAAATGAGATGATCGTGCGCACCAATGGGGAACCCCATAAAATCTACACGCGTGATCCCAATGCACCCTTCATGAACAGTGCCGGCGCTGCAGCCTGCCGATTGCCGAGTGGCCATCCGGAAGCGTTCTTTGAGGCATTCGCCAACGTCTACCGTTCGGCTTACGACGCGATGGTGCTACGTGCGACTGGTAGTGCAGTCGCAGGGCCGGACACGGTGTACCCCAACGTGTACGATGGTGTCGAGGGGATGTATTTTATCCAGCAGTGTGTTGACAGTAGCCAGCAGGATGGTGCTTGGTTGCCATTGCGGCACGCCTTGGCACGACGTTAAGTGGCCCGGTTGGCAAGTATCAGGTGACGTCCCGCGGCGGGGCCTGGTGTGAACCAGAGCACAGGCATCGAGCTGTTGGAGGAGAGCCGAAGCAACCATGGACCTCGCTGTTGCTCAGCCGCCGTTGCCTCTNTTGGTGACGGGCATTGCCGGTGTGGCTGGCTACAACGCGTTTCGTCATTTCCACGCCCGATTTCCCGGTCAGGTCGTGGGGGTCCGCCGTGCCGACAACTATCTGTTGGAGGGGCCGGGGGTCGTCGGTGTCGATCTGCAAGATCAGGATGCCCTAAAGCGACTCTTCGACAAACATCAGTTCGCTGCGGTCCTCAGTTGCGAGGGGTCATGCGCCCTGCGCGCCTGCGAGTTGGATCCGCATATGGCGTGGCGCGTCAACGTGCTGAGTCTCGCCAGCTTGCTGGATCAACTGCAGCCAACGACCCGGTTGGTGCATTTGTCCATCGATCTGGTGTTTTCCGGAACGGCCAACGGCAGCCATCGGGAATCGGATGCGACGGACCCGGTAACCATTTATGGCAAGACGATGGTGCAAACAGAACAGTTGGTTTTGCACGAACGACCGGACGCTTGCGTGTTGCGGATCTCGCTGCCCATGGGGGTCAGCTTCAATGGGCATGCAGGAGCCATNGATTGGATTCAGTCGCGTTTTCTCAAAGACAAGCCTGCGACGCTGTACTACGACGAAGTGCGGACACCGACCTATGTGGACTGCATGAATCGTGTTTTTTCGGCCGTGCTGGCAAACGACCTCGCTGGTTTGTATCACGCGGGGGGGCCACGTCAGTTGAGCTTGTATCAGATCGCTCAGATTGTGAACCGAATTGGCGGCTACCATCCCCGGCATTTGTTGGGCTGCTACCGGGTTGAGGCGGGGCCTGTGCCGCCCCGTGCCGGGAATGTGACCATGGACTCACGCAAGCTGGCTGAGGTGCTTGGATTCGAGCCATTCGACGCGTGGCCTTTTTATCCTGAGCACGCGCCGACCCATCGCGATTGGCATTGGGAGCGCCCGGCTGGCGAGCAAGGTTCTGCCGAANTNCTGGCCGATGTGCTCTATCGACATCCTACCCGTCATGAANTGCTATGAATCCATGGTCATCCCCNAACGGTTGTCTGTGTTCCNGCGACTCCCAAGNNNCCAAGCCGGTGCCAGCGGGTCTGNCTGACGGTTCGTGGCTCTCAGGGGGAACTCGACGATTCCGCACTGTGCTGGCCTTGGTGTTGGTGTTGGTGTTGGGGTGGAGCGGCGTGGTGCGGGGGGCAGATCTGAACAAGCCGAATGTGATTCTGATCCTGGCGGACGATCTCGGCTATGGGGACTTGGGGACGTATGGGGCCACCAGGATACGCACGCCACATCTGGATCAATTGGCGGCTGAGGGGATGCGGTTGACCGATTTTTACATGGCGTCAGCCGTCTGTTCGGCGTCCCGCGCGGCCTTGTTGACAGGCTGCTACCCGTTACGAGTGGGGATCCCCGGCGTGTTGAGCGCGAATGTGCGGAGCGGCATTCATGCAGACGAAGCATTGCTGTCGGAGTTACTCAAGAGAAACGGCTATGCCACAGCGATCTTCGGAAAATGGCATCTGGGCAATCAGCCGAAGTTCTGGCCATTGCGGCACGGATTCGACGAGTGGCTCGGGACGATCGGTTCCAACGATATGGGCCGCGGGAAACCGTCCTTAGAAGCTCGTCGTGCAGGTCAGGCGGGCGTCGAGTTGGTTCACCAGGAGCGGGTGATCGAAATCAATCCCGATCAATCGCGGCTGACTAGCAGGTACACGGCTGCCGCAGTTGATTTCATTGAGCGGCATCAAGCTCACCCCTTTTTCCTGTACCTGGCGCACAACATGCCGCATACGCCTTTGTTTCCCCATCCCGATCGCGCAGGGGCGAGTGAAGGGGGTGTGTACGGTGATGTCGTAGAAGAAATCGACTGGTCGGTTGGTCAGGTCCTGGCCGCGTTAGATCGATGTGATCTGGCGAAGCGGACGATCGTAATCTTTACGTCGGATAATGGCCCGTGGCTCATTTTCGGAAATCATGGTGGTTCTGCCGGTCCTTTGCGTGGTGGTAAGAAGCAGACATGGGAAGGTGGGCACCGCGTCCCGATGCTGGTGCGTTGGCCGGGGCACGTGCCAGTTGGGGCGGTTTGTCGCGAGCCGGTAGTGGCCTTCGACTTGCTCCCCACGCTGGTCCAATGGACTGGCAGTGAGACGCCACGGAAGCCAATCGATGGCAAGGATATCTCTGCGTTGTTGTTGGGGCGCGCAGACGCGCGTTCTCCGCATCGGTCCATCGCATTCTACGATCGCGAGGAACTGCATGCCGTGCGTTCCGGACGTTGGAAATTGCACTTGCCACATCAAGATCGGCACGCGCCGGATCCTCAACAACCGGGGAACGATGGGGTGCGCGGGGGTGTGCGCGAAGTTCGCCGTGTCGCTGCTCTGTATGATCTGCAACAGGACATTGGCGAGACTCAGAATCTGCTGCCGCAACATCCGGAAGTGGTCGCGCAGTTGAAGCAAGCGGCCGAGCAAATACGCGGCGAGCTGGGTGATGTGTTGACCGCTTCACGTGGACGTTTGCGTCGTGCGGCTGGAGTTTTTATGCCAGCACGAGTCTACCGGGAAAGCAGGCAGCCGACATGGGAGCAAGAAGTTAATTTGACGGCTTCTGTTCGGCTGGCGGACTTGGATGCGGATGATGATCTGGACTTGGTGGTTGCGAACGGTCGGCACTGGCAGCGGCAGAACTGGTTGGTCTTCAATCAGGGGCAGGCCCGTTTCACGCAGCGAAAGAAATTAGGAAACGAACTCGCCACCAGTTACGCTGCCGAAGTGGGGGACCTGGACGGGGACGGAGACCTGGACATCGCCGTCGGTAACGATCGGCGGACGAATCGCATTTTCCTGAATGATGGTATGGGGCGTTTTCAGTCAGGCGGCAAGTTTGGTGTGACCAGCAGCGTCCGCAGTCTGACGCTGGCTGACGTGGATGATGATGGGGATTTGGACATTTTGGTGACCTGCCGCCGACGCCCAAATCAGATTTGTCTCAATGATGGAAAGGCGAGTTTTTCGCAAGGACCTTCGTTTGGGACGCAGCAAGACTCGACACTGGACGTGGTCGTCGCCGATTTGAATCAGGATGGTCATCAGGATTTGGTGCTGGCAAATCGCGATGGCCAGCAAAATCAGGTGCTGCTGAATGATGGTCAGCTACGTTTCCCGCGACAGATTCCTTTTGGGACGGGGCAAGACAATACTCGAGCCGTCGCTGTCGCGGATCTGAATGGTGATGGCCATCTGGATCTCGTGTCGGGAAACATCGGACAGCCCAACATGGTGTTTCTCGGGCGAGGGCAGGGTGCCTTTCAAGCCGGCAGACCTGTCGGCAGGGTTGACGGTCGGACCTATGCGTTGAGCGTTGCCGATATGGATAACGATGGTGCCCTGGATCTTGTCGTGGGGAATGTGCGGCAGGCCAACGCGGTTTTCTTCAATCAGGGAGAGGGAGTGCAGTACGAGGAAGTGCGGTTGGGTAGCGAGGCGAACGCGACCTACGGCTTGGCCACGGGCGACCTGGATGGCGATGGCTTTCGCGATGTGGTGGTGGCCAATTCTGACTCGGTCAATCGAGTGTTTCTCAGCCGTTCCCCGCGCTGACTCGGGGCACGATTCATGGAGGCTCCGCTGGATTGGCCGGGAAGGGGTGTTTCGGATTGCGCCCGCGCGATTGGTGCGGGGAACTCACCAGTCCAGCAAGCTCAGTGAGTCCATAGAAAAAGCCCAGCCTGAAAGGGCTGGGCTGGAGTGAGGATGCTGGGGCTCGAACCCAGGACCTACGGATTAACCTACAGCACGAGCTCTCACCCGCCACCTTGCGGCTTGCTGTCTGGACTTTACCATCTCCCTCGACAAGGTCGGTGGGGAGCCACACGTCAAGTCTCTGAGGATCCCCGTGAAGGTTTCCTGCTGATTGCCCAATCCGCCAGATTGTCACACTTTGGTACTGACGGCTCTAAGGGGTTTCCAGCATACGGTGCGGTTCTACTTCTCGCCTCTCGGCGAGAGCACTCTTATTACGTAAAAGTCCGTTGCTCTACCAACTGAGCTACATCCTCGTTGTCGTTTGATTTGATCCTTGCGTCACTGCGGTTTGTTTGAGTCAGGTATCACTTTTCGCGGTTGATGATCCGACCTATCCAAGTTACTTGGTTTGCACCGTGCGGACTAGCCCGCATGGCGTCAAGCTCCCGGATTGATCTGCTTTTTGCCAACCGCCCGACGGCGGCCTGAACCACCGTTCACTGTACCCTGATAACATAGCAACACGAGGCGTTCGCGACCAGACCCCGGAATTGCTCGGAAGAGTCGAACTCAGGATCCCACTACGGTGACGAAGGGCGCATTTGGCGGTCAGGTTCTGAGGCCATGGGTGTTTGATCGTGAGGCCTGCGCGTTGCGTTGGCAGTTGTGGAATTCCGAGCGATCGGGGGGCGTGCCAGGCCGGGATTTGACGGTCATGCCGGGCCTGCTCGATGTGTAAGGAAGACGTGGGTGTTGTTGATTGTGTCGAGGTTGACTGTTGATGCAGTCCTCGTAGCCGTCCGCAGTGCCTCAATGTCTCAGAACGTGTGCAGTGTTGCCCTGGGCTGCGGGTTTTCAGAAGAAACCGGCATTCGACGTGGTTTCAAGTTGTCGGTGTAGTCGAAAACGAAAAGAAGTGTATTGGCGTGTCATTAAAACGAAGAAAGTGTGTGGGCGTGCCATTAAACGTTTCCTTGTTTCTCGGTTACTCGGGCTGGCGTTGTGCCGAGTTGCCAGAACTCAAGCCCGCACACTTGTTTCTTTTGATAAGACAAAGGATCTCTGATGGAGTTTCTCGAAGTTCCTCTTTTTGATGACGACATCTACAAACTCCTGGTGCGGTTCTTGATCGATATCGTCTTCCTGACGTTGATCGTGCGGTTTGCCATTTACCCGACCCAACGTGAGCATGACTTTGCGTTTACCGCGGTGATGATGAACGTGACGGTGTTTTTTATCTGCTTTGCACTGAAGAAGCTTGAGTTGGGACTTGGCATGGCCCTGGGTTTGTTTGCCATCTTTGGCGTATTGCGATATCGAACCGATGCGATTCGCGCCAAAGAGATGACGTACTTGTTCATTGTCATTGGCATCGCAGTGATTAATGCTTTGTCGAACAAGAAGACCAGCTACGTGGAGCTGGCGTTGGTGAACTCGTTGATTCTTGGTGCGGCCATGTTGAAAGAATGGATCGTCGGCAGCCGTCTGCAGTTGCCGCAGGGTGGAGGGAAGAAGGCGGAGCGTCAGGAGAGTGGCGGCGTTCCCAAAGAGCAGAAACATACGGTCGAGTATGATCATTTGGAGTTGCTTGGTCCTGCATCGCAACAGCAACTCATGGATGATTTGCGGCAACGCACGGGCTTGGATGTCGTTCGCGTCCAGGTGAAGCATATTGATCTCGGGAGATCTGTGGCCACGCTGAACGTCTGGTGCGCGCCAGCCGTTGAATCGCGTTAATGTGGTATCCGTGTGGCTCGGGAGTCGTCCGCTTGCAGAAAACGATGGCCGGGACGTGCCATGTGGGCGATCAGTGAAGATCCTCTGTTGTGGAGGTCAATCGTCTTGCCGGATGGATTACAATGATGCGTTTGGTTGGTGACCTCTCTGACGGTATCTCAGCTTGCCCTGTGGTCAAGCTTGCCGCTTATCGAGGATGCCTGGGCTGATATTCGCAACGTTGAATCCATGGAGCGACCGCATGATGAGCTTGCCCATAGCGCGCTACATCTCGCTACTCACTTTCTTACTGCAGACACTGTGGTGCGTGCCGCTGTTGGTTTCCGATGATGGCAAGCCAAATGCCCACGCAATGCGATGGGTTGTGCCCGTGGCTGGTAATGCGTATCGCACGGCACCACAGCAGGGGAGTGATGGTTTTCGTAGGAATCGGACGATCGGTTGGGGGGACGCGGAAGGCATCTTTTCCGTCTTTGTGCACGTCGACCGGGCCGCCAAGCTGGAACTGGGAATCGCTGCACGTACGGACCAAGGCCCTGCAACACTGACCACGCGTGTGAACGGCCGCACGTTTCAGACGAAGCTTGAGGGTGCCGAGTATGCGCCGCACACGATCGGCCAGGTCGAGGTGGAAGGCGGTTACCTGCGAATTGATTTTCAAGGCAGCAAGCGGACAGGCAAGCTGTTTGCGGAAATCCGTGATGTGATTGTGTCTTCGGAAACACCGCAAGTGCGTCTGGATTACGTCAAGTCGAACGAAGGCAACATGTTCTACTGGGGGCGGCGAGGACCTTCGGTACACCTCAGTTATGAATTACCCAAGCAGCCTGCAATCAAATATGCCTACAGCGAAATCACCGTGCCGCCGGGGCAGGATCCACAAGGTTCGTATTTCATGGCCAACGGTTTCGCTGAAGGCTATTTTGGGTTCCAGGTGAATAGTGCTCAGGAGCGACGCGTGCTGTTTTCGGTGTGGAGTCCGTTTCGGACGGATAATCCGCGCGAGATTCCCAAGGACCAGCGGATTCGCGTTCTGGGGCACGGGCCCGAGGTGCATGTTGGGCAGTTTGGCAATGAGGGCTCGGGTGGGCAAAGCTACTTGCGCTACCCATGGAAGGCGGGCAAGACCTACCGGTTTTTGACCGAAGTCGAACCGGATGGAAAGGGGCATACCGTCTATACGGCGTGGTTTGGAGAGAAGGCGGCAGATGAATGGTTGTTAATTGCCAGCTTCCAACGCCCTAAGACCGATACCCATCTGCGACGGTTTCATTCCTTTCTGGAAAGCTTTTACCCAACGTATGGTTATCTTGGTCGGCAAGCTCGCTATGGGAACGTCTGGGTTCGTGACGTTGCCGGGGGCTGGCATGAATGCACGAAAGCAAGGTTCTCGGTCGACGCCACAGGAGGAGGGCGTCATCGACTTGACTTTGTGGGAGGCAGCCAAGGCCAAGACTTCTTTCTGCGCAACTGCGGTTTTTTCGATCAGACCGGCCAGCCAGGGAGCGTTTTCACCCGCAAGTCGACTGCAGACCAGCGACCAGAGATTGATTTTGACCGACTGCCGCGAGGCTGATGGCGGTGCCTGGCGGATCGCTCGTCGTACCTGGAACGCTGCGACAGTGGCTGTGCCAACCCTCTTTCCGTGGTAGCGTGGTGCGTGCACATCGCGGTCGTTAGGTGCACGGTGGAGTGCATTCAGGCAGCCCGGGCCATGGGGTGCGCTGGTGCATTTCCGACTGCGGACTATTTCACGACCACGCGCCGCTTCGACTTCTTTTTGCGACGAGATTGTCCGTTGGCGAGGACGACCGATGGATCCGATTCGCCCTCACTGGCCTGGGGCTTTACGGAATAACGCTGGCCACCAAATAGTAATCCTCGAGCAACGAAGTTTCGCTGGCAGCGACGGCAGGTCAGGCGTTGGAACAAGAGCCGGAATGGCGATAGCCCAAATCGTCCCCGCAGGAACAATTGATTGGTGTGGCAGCGTGGGCATTTATGACCGGACATGCGTTCACTTTCTGATTCCGTGGCAATCCTTGGCTCGGACGAGAGCGACTTGGTTGAGATGGATCACCACGGGGACAGGCAGGTTGTCTGCTAATCGTTCGCTAGAATCGGGGTGTTGGGTGGGGCTTGCTGATGCCAGCGGGGGCTCAGTGTCGCAAGGTGGCACGTAAATGCCCGATATTCCATGCGTTTTATGTATTTTAAATCAGCATCGCCATGACGCAATGCTGGGTTAGCGGGTTTTCGGGTGCCATCTGTCTGTGTCGGACTGCATTGCAGAGGGGCATTCGAGCAGCGTAGAGAGCTGCCAGCGGGTGTTTTGGCCAAAGGGGTTCGTGGCGAGAAGGCCGTTGGTTGGGGGCACCGTTCGTGCCGATTGTCAGGATCAGAGGGGGACGGGGCCGATTGTGGACGTCGGCTGGTCCGGATGACTCAGGCCATCTGATGGAACACTGACTGCTTCCTTGGCCTTCCCGGCGCGCGCTTACGACGGGACAGGCGGGACGTCTTCTGCTCAGATGGAAACTGCGCGTTGTACTCGCCGGCAATGGGCCAGGTCAGTGAACGAAGGGTTGCCGGCCAGCGATTGGTGAGGCCAACGGCGCTTCGTTACTTGGCGGTGACTCGTTCGGCGACGAGGGCGAGGCAAAGCCCGCCAATAAAGATACAGGCGAAAACTCCAACCGTGGTGGGGTCCATGCGAGAATCCAAGTACTAAAAGGGTGTCTTCCATAACGCTGCGGGTTGGCGCAGGAGAATTCTAGTCCGGATCCTACAATTAAAAAAAGACCGATTTTTTTCGGTGCCTCATGCCGCTTTCGCCGATGGGCGCTTTGCGGGGCCGCAAGGGGGTTGGGATGCACTGCAATTGAGTTAGGTTTGCGACCGCGTTGTGCTGTCCTTTGCCGTTGTTGACCGTGTAGCTTCCGGCTGGCTGTCATCGGTGACACAGCCAGGATTCCTCCGCACTTGACAGACCGCAGTCCGCGCTCGAACATGCCAGCTATCGCTTTCCCCCATTCTTCTCCAAAAGACGGTCAGACTGGTAACACACCATGTGCACACGATTCGGTAACTTGACGTTGGGTTTGTTTGTCACTTTTTCCGCACTCACCGCGAGCGTGGCTTTGCAAGCTGCTGAAGAGGAGGCCAAGCCGGTCACGGTGGAAATGAAGACGAATTTGGGCACGATCGAAATTGAGCTCAATACAGCGAAAGCGCCGAAGACGGTTAAGAACTTCCTGCAATATGCCAAGAGCAAGCACTATGACGGCACGATTTTTCACCGAGTGATCGATGGCTTCATGATTCAGGGCGGCGGGTTTGCCAAGAAGCCAGAGGGGATCGAAGAGAAAGCGACCGCTGCACCCGTGGAAAACGAAGCGAAGAACGGATTGAAGAACCAGCGTGGTACGATTGCCATGGCGCGAACGAGTGCTCCGCATAGCGCGACAAGTCAATTTTTCATCAACGTCAAAGACAATGCGAATCTCGATTTTCCCAGCTTTGACGGTTGGGGCTATGCGGTTTTCGGCCGCGTAACCAAAGGGATGGATGTGGTCGACAAAATCAAGGCGACGAAGACGGGACGCCGCACGCTCAAGAGTCGCGTGGGTGAAAATCTGTTTCCATCCAACATGTCAGATGTCCCGGTCGAAGATGTGGTGATTGAGTCGGTTCGCGTCAAGTAACTCTGGGGTCGGCATCGGCTGCGTTGCTGCACCAGCGGTTGAATTTGGCTTGAGCTCAGAAGGTGCCGGTTGCATCGGTCAATCCTCCTCAGAAGGGGCGTGATTGCGGGCAACGTGGCGATCGTCGTGCGTGGCATATCGCATTTGTTGCGAAAGGTCATGTGTGGCGTTATTCTGGAATGTGTGCCATGGAGGCGCCAGACGACACTGCCTTC
The DNA here is from genome assembly GCA_002701545.1 of Blastopirellula sp. Lineage (GTDB taxonomy): Bacteria > Planctomycetota > Planctomycetia > Pirellulales > Pirellulaceae. Next base: position 14,207 of record NZVR01000113.1, read on the forward strand.
ATTTTCCCGCCAACCCTTCGTTTTGGGGTCTTTCAGGTCGTGCCGGTAAAAGTTCTTGGGTTCATCTCCTGCGTCTTCTGGTTGGCGATTCCTCGCGCTGCGGGGGACGAATGGCCTGCTGGGTTGCTGCAATCTTCGTTAAAGCAGCACTGCCTTCGTTGCCATGGTGCTGGTGACGAGATTCACGGTGAGGTGAATCTGGCGGGCATCAAGCAACTCGCAGACTTAGGGAAGGATGTGGAGTTGCTGCGGGCGATGTTGGCTGCGTTGGAACAGCGGGTCATGCCGCCGGAGGACGAACCGCCGTTACCGGGAGCACTCCGAGACCAGTGGGTGGCCCAGTTGCGTCAGCAATTGCGACAGGTGGTTGCTAGTCAGCAATCGTTGGGGCACGCGCCGATTCGGCGGATGAACCGTTTTCAGTACAACAACGCGGTGACGGATCTGTTTCAAATTCAAGGCGTGGTGTTCACCTTGCCCGAGCGGATGCTCCGTGAATATGGAGGTTATTTTCAACCGCAGACAGGGAAGCTGCCTGACAAGGTATCGGTTGGCAGCCGACCTTTAGGCAAGTCGCAGCTGATTGAGCAGCGGCTGGCCGGCGTCGCGCCTTTTCCACAAGATTTGAGAGCCGAGCACGGATACGACAATCGTGGTGACCACTTGTCGCTCTCTCCGTTACTGATGGAGTCGTTCCTGAAGTTGGGACGTTCGATTACTGAAAGCCGCGACTTCACGCCGAAACGTGTGGGGATCTGGCAAGATTTTTTCGCGGCGCCAGGAGCGGATGAAAACGTGCCTGAGGCGATTCGCGCGCGGCTGCATCCGTTTTTGACTCGCGCTTTTCGGCAGCCTGTCGACGAGGAAACCCTGGGGCGCTACGCCTCGTTTGCCGAACAGCAGATTGCAGCGGGAGCGTCGTTTACGGCAGCGATGAAGGCGGTCGCTGCCGCCGCCATTGCCTCCCCGAAATTCCTGTACCTGTTTGACCACGCCAATCGGCGGGCCACGATTGAACGCTTGAGCGATTTTGAATTAGCCACGAGGCTATCCTTCTTTTTGTGGGGCAGCATTCCTGACCAAGTACTGATTGATCTCGCTGCAGCGGGGAAGTTAAGCGATGAGGATGTGCTGGCGGCTCAGGTGGAGCGGATGTTGGCTGATCGCAAATTGAAACGCTTCTGTGACAGTTTTCCGACGCAGTGGCTGCAACTGGAGCGGATTATTTCTGCTGTGCCGAATCGCGAACGCTTCCCCANTTTTTATTTCAGCAAGTACCGTGCGAGCATGCACATGATGGTCGAGCCCTTGCTGTTGTTCGAAGCGGTACTGATTGAGAATCGACCCATCACACAATTTGTGGATGCGGAATTTACCTATCATTCTGCGCTTTTACGTAAAGCCTATCAGCCTGCGGGATCGCAAGGGAAATTGGGTGGGGGAGTCGGGAAGCTGGGGTTTGAGCGTGTCCCGATCACCGATCGACGCTACGGTGGGATGATCACCAATGCAGCGGTGATGGCGATGACCTCCGGTCCAGAGGAGACCAAGCCGATTACGCGCGGTGCCTGGGTCGCGACCGTGATCTTCAATGAGCCTCCGGATCCGCCGCCAGCGGATGTGCCCCCTTTACCAGAGAAAAAGACTGCCGACGACGAACGGCTGACCTTGCGTGAACGTCTGTCGCAGCACCGCGAGCGCGCCGACTGTCGCGGGTGCCACGAACAGATTGATCCTCTCGGTTTTGCTTTGGAAAACTATGACGTGGATGGTCGCTGGCGCGAGCAATATGAGAACGGTCGCCAGATTGAAGCTGGCGGAACGCTGTTTCGCGAACACGCGTTTACGGATGTGGTCGAGTTCAAGGATGCAATTCTGGCTGAAAAAGATCGTTTCACGAAGGGGTTTGCCGAGCACCTCCTGGCCTTTGCTTTGGCACGNGAGTTAGAGGCCGCCGATACGGTTGCGGTCGAGCAAATCGCGGCCGCAGTCGCTGCCGATGACTACCGAATCCAAACCGTGATCAAACAGGTGGTGCTGAGTTCCCCGTTTTTGAACAAAAGAAACCCGAGGCAAGCGTCTGATGCCAATGTTTCACAATAAACCTGCTTCGAATTCTCGCCGTCGTTTCCTCCGCGGGCTGGCTGGCGCCACATTAGCGCTGCCGACGCTGGAAAGTTTGTCGGCTGCGAAGGCGACGGCCTCACCCACCTTGCGGATGGCTCACTTCTACGTGCCCATCGGAGTGGTCCGGCGGGCATTCTTTCCAGGCGAAGCAGAGGATGTGATTCCGAAAGGGAATCTGGGGAATGTGATGAAGTCGCTGGGGCGGCAAGACCCCAAATTTTCGGTCAAANCGCTGGCCGAACTAACACCCACCATGGAGCCACTGAAACCGTGGCGCGATCAGGTGACCTTGATCACGGGGATGGACCGCACATTTCAACAAGGGACGGATGTCCATGCGCAATGTGCGTCATGTTACCTCAGTAGTGCTCCGCCCTACACGATCCAACGTTCTGCCTGGCCGCTGGATCGGACGCTGGACCATATCGTGGCGGATCACGTGGGCAAACAGACCGCCTTTCCCACGTTGGAATTCAGTTGCAACAGCCATCGAGATAACAAAGAGTCGATCTACTTCGATAATATCTCCTGGTACGGTACGGGCCACGTGGCGCCATCGGTGCGGGATCCACGCAAAATGTATCGCCGCTTGTTTACGACCAGCGACATCAAGCAGTACCGCAATATCACGGATCTGGTTCTGGAAGATGCTCGCGATGTGCAACAAACCTTGGGCTATACGGACAAGCAGAAGTTTGCTGAGTACTTTGATTCTATTCGCGCGATTGAGACGCAAATGGATCGGCTCGAACAAATGAAAGCGGAATTAAGTCAGGTAAAGCTCGATGAGCCTCCCGAAGCGCATCTGCCGCGCGGGGAATATATCCGGCTGATGGCCGATTTGATGATCGCGGCATTGCAGACTGGCTTGACCAACGTCGCGACGTTCATGATCGGACCCGAGCGGTGGGATACACCCTTCCTGTACGAAAGCTTGTTTGATAAGCCTCGTAGCCATCATCAAATGTCACATAACCAAACCAAGATGATTGGTGATCTGGTCAAGGTGGATCGTTTTCATATGGAGCAGTTCGCCTACCTGGTGCAACGCATGAGTGGCATTCAGGAGTCGAATGGGAGTAGCCTGCTCGATAACACCCTGCTGACCTACGGGTCAGGTTTGGGGGATGGCTCGACGCATCAATACAACGATTTGCCGATTGTGGTGGCGGGCGGTGGCGATCGCGTTCGCTCGGGCTTGCACATCAACATGCCGGAGGGNACGCCACTGGCGAATCTCTGGTTGACGCAGGCACGCTTGTTGGGCGTTCCGTTGCAGCGATTTGCCGATAGTACCGGCGAGATTAAGGCGTTGCGTTGAAGTCACGGGCGGCGCCCGCGATGCTTCTGCGGAGCAGTCGCGTCGAGCTTACTCTTCGTTCTTTCGCTTCAGAAACTCTTGATCCGGTTCGCTCAGCTTGGACACCGGCAGTGTGATTTCTTGACCATTCGTCTTTTTGAGCGTGATGGTCTTGTCGTCAAACCGGATCAGAGTGGCTTCGATTGAAAATCGCCCCGAAGCGTCTTTCCAGACTCGCGGCTTGGCATCGTCAGGAGAGAGCAGGAGCGCGGCATTCGGCGAGAGCTTCGCTAGTTCTGCNCGGGCCAGTTTATCTGCTTCCGTACCCGGGTAGCGGCGCATGACGGTCTCATAGGAGGCAAACGCCTGTTTGCGGACGGCCGCGCGGTCGGAGGCGGCTAGTCGGCGGGCACGGACCAGAGCCTCGGCCTGTGCCAAGGGCGCCGTGGCTCGTTCATCCCGTTTGACTTGAGTGATGGCACTTGTGAGCTTCGCTTGAACGGCTGGGAAACCGCTGTACCGCCATTTGGCATCTGCCAATGTCAATGCGGCTGGAAACAAACCGTCACTGTCACTGTTCTGCAGGGCCTTCACGGCGTCGTCAATCATACGCTCCGAACTGCCGATCAGTTTCTTCCCGAGTTCGTCTGCGGCCAAGGCGGGAGTTGCAAAGCTGCCAAGCTGGCCCAACTCGCCAAGTTTGTTGAGGCGGGACAGGGCAAGTGCGGCGCCGGGATGATCGTCTTTTTCAAATGCCGCTTTCGCTTCCTTGACAGAGGACTTCAATAAAGCGACCTCGTCAGGTGTGTACCGGCGACCAGCTTTCTGCAACGTGGCATAGAGCATCTGGGTCAATTGGTTGCCCGGGGGCGCTCCGATGCCTCCGTACAGTTTTTCACCATCCGCCCGCACAACGTACAACCGGGGAATGCCGTTACCCTGAAGCGGATATTTGCGCGCCCATGACGACCACTCTGGATTGCCGTCTGTGGTCAGCTTCAGCGGGACAAACTGTCCCGCAAACACTGCGAGCGATCGGTCTGTTTCCAGACGACGCAGCAGCGCGACACAGGGCGGTCACGTTTTCTGACCTGCCATGGCGAGTATCGGCTTACCACTTTCCCGCGAAAGTTTTTGGGCTTCTTCCAGCGTGGGAAGCCCGTTCTGTGCTCGTGCGACCAGGCCGCAGAGGGTGATCCCAAGGAGGGTAACGATTCTTGTTCCGTACATGCATTCTACTCCGCTAAGCTAAAAACTTACTCTAACACAACACTCCCATCAGGCCAATGGAACCGTGAAACGCGGTCAATTAGGAGGCACCGTTGGGTTCCCAGTGGGGCGTCGGGAGGGGCGCAGCGGTTGCCTTGGCAACATCGTCAACTCAGTGGGCGGGCAGTCTTCGGGANATCCTGAACCTGTTGGNGCAGGGACGGCGACCGTCTTGGCGGCGCTCCGCATTGGAGGCGTGCTCCCTTGGGATCGCTCGCGGAGACGCCCTGAAACAAAAAAATTAGGAAAATATCAAAAATCGTTTCTGGGGTCGCGCTTTTGGGAATGGAGGTCGCAGTCCGTGTGCGGTGGAAACGATGATGGGTTCTGGTTGAGTGTGGGGGCAGGATGCGCGGCAGCGAACGAGGAGGCATTTCTGAGGCCGCAGAATGTGGTGGTAGGCACTCCGTAACACAGCAAGGTTACTGCAAGCTATTGGAACCGAACCGCTTGCGCCTGCGTCGAGACGTTACTTGGTGGTCGTCGCGGATCCGTCACAGCGGCGCCCGTGAAATGGCGCAAACTTGATTCGCTGCGTGGCAATTGCCCCTCCTGCTGTGAGGTGTGGTAACTCGTTGTGTGGGGAGCGGCACGCTGGCTCAGATCGAGCTTGCGGTTGTCTGCGCGGAGGCGCGAGGTTGACTGCAGCTGGGACCTCCAGGCACCCCATTCTCAGGGCCGGAACGGATCGCTACAACGTTGCTTTCTCAAATTCAAACGTTGCCTGGTGAGAGGGATTCCATGTGCTACTACGATGTTCGTTTCAGTGCGCTTTTGTTGTGGGTTTTGGGGACTCCGTGTTTTCTTGTTGCGGCCTCACCGGAGGCACGTGAAGCAAGCACGTTGACTTGGCACGATGATTACACACACGCTTACAGTGTGGCAGCCGAAGCGAAGAAGCTGTTGCTGGTCAACTTTGTGCCGACGGAGCCAGCGGAAGTTCAGTCGCAGGTCGAAGATTACATTGCGACCCACCCCGAAGTTCAGCGGCAGTTGGCAGCCTGCGTGTTGGTGCGAGTGCCTTCGGGTTCGGAATTGCACGCCCATCGCGCCTTTGCAGGATTAGGTGGGAGTGCGGGATTCGTGGTGGTGGATCTGGCCCACGAAGACAAACCGTATACGGGGCGCGTGGTGAGCGCGTTTCCGTTTGCGAGCGGCAAGTACTATCGTTGGCGTCCTGCTTATCTGCCAGCCATGTTGGTTCTACCTTCCGGAACACTCACGCAACGCACCATGGTTTGGGCGGTTCGTTCTCATGCGGACCATCCGGAAAGTACGGATGGCGAGGTGAGTGAGGTGTTGTTGGAGGCCGCTGGGAGTCACAGTGCGTACCAGGCGCGGATTGGCGTGCAAGGACATCATCAATTCAGTACTCGGAGTAGTCAGTTGCGTGGCCAGCTTGGTACGGGTGGAACGATGTCGGAGGTGGTCGCCCAAAGTTGGTCGAATCAGTCGATGATTGATTCGTGTATCGATGCGGTCAAGTCATGGCGTCATTCGTCGGGCCACTGGGGGCAAGTCCGCCGGAGGCACACGTTTTACGGCTACGACATTCGACTGGGTCGCAATGGCATCTGGTACGCGACGGGGATTTTTTCCGGTTAGGTGTGCGTGGCGAATCGGCTGGCAGCGAGGATGGTTCGCCAAGTCCAGAGAGAATCCAGTGTGCTGTTGACACCTCGCATTGCGATGTCGGGTGTGTGCGTAGAACCGTTAGAATCCATACTGCGGGCATAGGCTACGGAGTGTCGGTGTTGCAGGCAGGTGCAGTTAGGTACGTGTTGCGATCTGGTGTCAGGATCCGTCTCTGTCGATCGTTTCCGATAGCGTATACTTATTGACAGCGTCGCGCGAGGTACCAGGGAGCGGGAGTTCCGGGTGGTGTTCGCGTGGTGTGCCTCGTTCGCTGGGGATTCCGAGCGTTGGGTTGTCGCGGCATGGGTTTAGCGTCATGAAAGAATACTTCTTCCTGTTTGTCGGTGGTGGCGTTCTGCTATCGATTGTNGGCTTGGGAATCTGGCAGGTGATGAAGGCATGCTATGTGGTCTATCAGGATTGGATGCTGGGCAAGGAGCTTGACGAGTTAGAAGCGGATCACGCGATCGCGGTTGCGGAGCGCCGGGTAGCGGATGCCGCACGGCTCGACAATGGTTGTCAGCATGTGTTTCAATGGAGTGGCGGTGCTGACCCGGTTCGCATTTGCAGTAAGTGTGGTTTGCAAGAGCAGCGTCCTGAAGGGGACTGTGACCACGTCTGGCATCAAGGTGGTGGTGCCGTGCCGAACGCCTACTGCATTCTCTGTCACGCGGAACTCCATGGTGCCCGTGTGGGCGTTGCCCAAGCGTCCTGAATCGTGGTCTGGTGATGACGGGATGCCTGTTTGGTGATCTTGGCGTCACGCATGTTGCCGTCTGATCGGTGAGGTACACGGGAAAGGGTTCCGTGTCCGGGTGCCGTGTCGCCAGTTCATGCAGACGGTGTGCTTGGCTGCCAACGTTCGCATCTGCCACTTGTCGGTCGTGACTCGCTATCTTACGCTTGGGGGTCCATTCGATTGACCGCCGTGGTTGCGGCTGACGTGACTTGGGAGGAGTTTTTATGTCATTCTGTTTTGACGGCAAAGTGGTCGTGGTGACTGGTGGCGCGTCGGGGATTGGTCAGGCGACTGCCGTCGCCTTTGCCGAAGCGGGTGCGCGGGTGATGGTGGGCGACGTGCGTGCCACGGCAGACCCGGACGTGTTTGACAAGCTGGGTATCGTGGAGTTGCGATGTGACGTGCGTTGTGAAGACGAAGTCCGACAGCTGGTGACGCAGGCTGCAGCGCCCGGGGAGCGGGTGGATGTACTGGTCAACAACGCCGGCGTGGGGATGATCAAGCAGATTGACGAAGTCACGGAAGAAGAATGGGATCGTTGCTTGGATACCAACCTCAAGGGGGCTTTCTTTGGCTGCAAGCATGTGATTCCCCGTATGCGTCCTCAGGGTGGGGCGATTGTCAACGTTGCCAGTAACGCCGGGCTTTTGCCTCGCGCACACGATCCGGTGTACTCGATCAGCAAACATGCGTTGGTCGGTTTGACGAAATCGCTCGCCCTGTGTCACAGCAAAGACAAGATTCGGGTCAACGCTGTCTGTCCGGGACCGGTCGGTGGTACGGATTTGATGAATGAAGAGTTGGATTTGGCGCCGGATCGAGAGTTGGCCGAGCAACGCATTATTAACGCGAGTCCTTTGGCGCGGGCACATGCGCGGATGATTTCCAGCGCCGAAATCGCTCAGTCGATTCTCTATCTGGCAAGCGACGCAGCAGCGATGGTGACCGGTACCTCTGTCGCAATTGATGGCGGGAAGTCGTTGGGCGTCCCGCCGGCTTAGGCCGTACGTGGTTTAGGCCGTACGTTCTAGACAAGCGAGCCGCGGCGACTCGATTCTGGCATCTAGTGGATGGTGGCGGGATTGGGATACAATCGACGGCATGACAGCACGGGACGACATTTACGCCCTTCCTCTAGAGAATGTTGGGGCATTCGCATTTGATGAACAGGTCGTGGGCGTGTTTCCTGACATGATTGCCCGCTCGGTTCCCGGTTACGGTTCGATTTTGGCGATGATTGGCGAATTGGCTGCCACCTACGCGGTGCCGGATTCGAACGTATACGATTTCGGATGTTCCCTGGGAGCGGCATCTCTGGTCATGCAAAGCCGGATCCCGACATCTTGTGAAATTCAGGCAATCGATTCGTCACCGGCAATGATTGCGGCACTAGAGGAGAAGCTGGCTAAAGATTCGGGGCGTTGCCGTTTGCATGCCATTAAGGCTGATATTCTTAAGACGCCAGTGGACCATGCGTCCTTCAGTGTCCTTAATTTCACGTTGCAGTTTGTGCCATTAGCTGCCCGCCTCGAGTTGCTCAGCCGCATTGCTCGAAACACGTTGCCTGGCGGAGCACTGGTGTTGTCAGAAAAGATCTGTTTTGCGGATGCATCGCAGCAACGGTTGATGACGGACTTGCATCATCAGTTCAAGCGAGCCAACGGTTATAGCGCTTTGGAGATCGCACAGAAACGANCTGCTCTGGAGAATACGCTAGTGCCGGAGACATTGACGGCGCATCTTGACCGGTTGCAGCAGGCTGGGTTTGCCACGGCGAGTTGTTGGTTTCAATGCTTCAACTTCGTTTCCATCCTGGCGGTAAAGTGATTTCCGGATGCCAGTTTCTTTTCAGCAAACCTTGGGTTATGAAACGATCCTGGCAGAGTTGCAGGCGGATCGTGCCACGCGTCGTTGGGGACAGGCATTAGCGCGTCAAGTCGAACAGGCCTTCTGTGATCAACAGGATGGTAACCTGGCTCGCTGGAGCGAGGCCTTTTTGAGCCTCCCTGATTTGCCGTCGGGCGAGCGGCAGTTTGGGGCCGACGCGGTCCGCGTGGATGGCGAGATAAGTGCCGAGCAACGTGCTCGGTTGCAAGCGGCGTTGCAAGCATTTCATCCCTGGCGCAAAGGACCGTTTGACTTGTATGGTGTGCAGGTTGACACCGAGTGGCGTTCGGATTGGAAGTGGCAGCGAGTGGCGCCGCATATTGATCTACAGGATCGAGACGTGCTGGATGTCGGCTGCGGTAATGGATACTACGGCTATCGGATGTTGGGCGCCGGCGCTCGGCGAGTCATCGGATTGGATCCGTTTCTGCTGTATGTGGTGCAGGCGGCCGCGCTGCGCCATTGCCTGGGGCCGTCTGCTAATTACGTGTTGCCTGGGAGTGACGCCACGTTGCCTGCGGACCTCGGTACGTTTGACGTCGTTTTTTCGATGGGAGTGCTCTATCATCGCACGAGTCCCATTGACCATCTGCAATCGCTTGCGCGATGTCTGCGACCCGGAGGTAAGCTGGTTCTGGAGACGCTGGTGCTGACCGGTGCAGGTGATGCCGTGCTGGTCCCCGAAGGGCGGTATGCCAAGATGCGCAATGTCTGGTTTCTNCCGCAGGTGGACATGTTGCAGCGGTGGCTGGCACGCTGTGGTTTTGACGACGCACAGGTTGTCGACGTCAATCGGACATCCGCAGAGGAACAACGTCAGACCGAGTGGATGCAGTTCGAATCGTTGGCCGACTTCCTGAGTCCCGAGGATCCGACTCGGACGATCGAAGGCCATCCGGGGCCCGTTCGTGCTGTCGTGGTTGCCCGCAAGCGGTGAGCTGCTTGTATGTGGTGGGCGCACGCTTCTCGTCGGTCAATCGAGATGGCCCGATTTGCCAATCGCTCGGAACAGACGGATGCCAAGCAAGAGGCTAAAGACGATTCCCGCCAAGCCGACGATCGAGAGTTCATCCATCCCAAATCTGGCCAGAAACTGCGGGAACAAAAGTGGTGGGACTTTCATGCTCAGCATGACGGATGAGCCCAGGAACATCGCGCTGCAGAGTAAACCCAGGACCAGTCGATTTACCGACGGTTCGAGACCGCGGTGATCGAGTTGGACTTCGAATTTCCCCGTCTGNAGCTGTCCCATAATGTCGAGCAGGCGGCTCGGCAGGACTTCGGCCAAATGCTCTAACTCCATGTACAGTCGGCGCATCTTGCGGAGTTGTCGCGTGGGCGACATGCGCCGCATGGCCATCGTGCGGTGGAACGGTTGCATCAGTTCCAGCAGACTGAATTTGGGACTGAGCATGCGTGCCGTGCCGTCCAGGGTGACCAGCGTTTTGATTAATAAAGAGACCTGGGGTGGCAAGCTGATGCGGTGGCGGAACATGATTTCTACCATGTCGTTCAGCGCCGAGCTGAGATCGAAGTCGTCTAAGGATGTGGTCGCGTACTGTCCTACGAAATCTGCGATATCAGTGGAGAGCGCGCCTTCGTCCAATTCTGCGGGTGCTTCGCCAATCCGCTTGACGATCGTGGTCAACATCAGCACGTCGCGATTCACGATCGCCAGCAGCATTTCTTCGATATCTTCGCGCAAGCGTTCTTCGATGCGACCGACCATGCCGAAATCGAGCAAGCCGATGATGTTGCCCGGTAGCAATTGAATGTTGCCCGGATGAGGGTCGGCGTGGTAGAAGCCATGCTTGAAGATCATTTCCAGATAGAGCTCGGCACCGCGTCGAGCAACGGCCTCGACATCAAATCCGGCTTCCTGGATGTGGTCAGGCGACGATAGCTTGACGCCCTCAATCAATTCCATGGTGAGAACGCGGGGTGTGCAAAGTTCGCTGTATGGTTGCGGAATCCGCACGGTTGGGTTGTCGGCGAACAGGGCGTTGAATTGCTGCAGATTGCGTTCCTCGCGACCAAAGTCCAATTCACGGCGGAGCATCCGCGCCACCTCGGCTACCATCTTGGTTGGACGATAGGGTTTGAAGTCGTCTAATTGCTCCGCTAATTGTGCCAGGCCTGCCAGAATATCAAGGTCCTCTTTGACGGTGCTCTCGATGTTGGCGTGTTGGACCTTAACGACCACGCGTTCGCCGTTGAGTAGTGTGGCACGATGGACTTGGCCGATGGACGCCGATGCGATCGGGCGGTCTTCAAACTCGACGAATAGGTCCTGGATGGGTTGGCCCAGTTCCACCTCGACCAGCTCGCGGATCGTTTCAGGGTCGTCGGCCGGGACGTCGGTTTGGAGTTGTTTTAATTCTTCGGCCAGGGCATTGCCGACCACGTCGGGTCGCGTGCTGAGCAACTGGCCGAGTTTGATGAAAGTGGATCCGAGGTCGGTCAATGCGCGGCGAATCCGCGATTCACGGGTGTGTTTGCCCAGAGACTCGCCGTTGTCGTTGCGTATCTCTTCGCCGAGCAGGTCAATGTTCAGGTTGCTGAGCCAATCGGCCAGGCCGTAGCGGCTGAGCACCGTCAGGATCTTGCGCCAGCGGTTCACATTCCGGTAAATGTTGGGAATGGACGTGATTTTCATGAAATTGGGTGCCGCGGCAGCCTGTTGTCCGGGGCGAACAGCGTGCGCGTTGCCGGCGGTTGAGGCTCGATCCGAGTGAGCGGTTGATGAACTATCCCTGTTATTCCTAGACACTTAAGTGTAACGCCCAGGAGCCTGATTGACATCGAAATCATGAGTTATATACTTGTTTAAAACAACTGTTTAGATGGGGCGGGTGGATCATGACAACAGAACAGCAGCGTCAGAAACTGCTGGAGGCGGCGGGGCCGATCTTCGCCGAAAAGGGGTATGAGGGTGCCACGGTACGGGAAATTTGCGATCGTGCCGGTCTCAATGTCGCGAGTGTAAACTACTATTTTGGCGACAAGGAGCGGTTGTACATTGAGACGGTCAAGCAGGCGGGGCGTCGCCGCGAGGAATCTGCTCCCTATCCTCAGTGGGCCGCGGGTACGCCTCCTGAGACCAAACTTCACGAGTATGTTGTGACTATGCTGACGCGGATGCTGCGGTCTGAGACGGCTGCTTGGCAACGAGGGCTGATGATGCGGGAGATGCTCCGGCCGACCAAGGCTTGTGAGGAGCTGGTTCGCGACTACATCCGTCCCGATTTCGAGCTGATTCACGGGATTATTGCCGAATTAGTTGGGGAATCTGTGCCACAGCATGTGCTGAACCAAATTTCCTTCAGTGTGGTTGGCCAGTGTCTACATTATCGGGTAGCGGGTGATGTGGTCGGGATGCTGGTCGGTGAAGAGGAACTTTCGCAGCACTACGGCCTACCCACTTTGGCGGATCACATCACTCGGATGACCTTGGCTGCGATCGGTGTCGGGGAGCCGTTGGGATCCGCAAAACCGTTCATCAACTCAAAAGCATAATTTATGACAACGTCCGAACGATTATCTCTGCGGCGCGTCTTGCAGTTATTGTTGCGAATCAGTGTTCCCACCGTGATCATTGGGATCGGGGTGGCTGCGTTGGTCTTTTCGCGAAAGACGGAAGCGGAGACGGAAGCCCCTCCGGCAGACCCGAATCCCGTCGTTTTTGCGACTGCGCCCGTTCCGCACGAACAGTCGTTCTTGCTCGATGTCGACGGGACCGTTGTTCCTTACCGCGACATTAAGGTTCCGGCCGAGGTCAGTGGTCTGGTGGTCAAACGGCATGAAATTTGTCGTGCCGGGAATTACGTGACGCAGGGCACGCCGTTAATCGAACTCGACCGCCGCGATTACCAATTAGAGGTGACGCGTCTCGAGCAGCAGGTGGCTCAGTGCGACGCCGACTTGGTGGAATTGGTGCAGGAAGAGTCGAACATTAAAGCCATGATCAAGTTATCGGAAGAGGATGTCCGACTGCGGCTGAGTGATTTGAATCGGATGGAGAAGCTGTTTCAAGATGAAGCGGGTTCTGAGTCGGATGTGGATCGTTCGAAGCAGGCCTTGTTGGTTGCTCAGATTCAATTGCAGACACACCGGCATTCCAGCAATCTGACTCCGTCCAAGCGAAAGCGTTTGGAGGCAAAAAAAGCGATTGCCGAATCGCAACTCGAATTAGCCAATATCAATTTGCAGCGGACGCAAGTCTCGGCTCCCACCACAGGAGTCATTGTTGATGTCTTGGTCGAGCAAGGTGATTACATCCAAAAAGGCTTTACGGTATTGCAGATCGAAGACACCTCACGTGTTGAGGTGAGGTGCAATTTGCAGATGGATGAGATGTACTGGTTGTGGGCCCAGCCGCTTGCGAAAGGCACGCAGCAGTCAGGAAACGCCGCCAGCGACTACCAACTGTCACCGATGCCGGCGACGGTCGTCTACCAGTTGGCGGATCAGCCGCAGACCCGATATTGCTGGCAAGGTATGTTGACTCGATTTGATGGCGTGGGGCTCGATGAGCGTACCCGCACGATGCCCTGTCGCGTGGTGGTCGACGATCCCTTAGGTGTCACCGTTTATGAGGACGGTGTGGCATCCGAGGCGACTGTTGGCTTGGGTTCGGAGCGCGGCCCGAGAGCTTTGGTGCGGGGAATGTTCGTTACGGTTCAGATTGAAGCACGTCCGGCACAAGGTGTGATGCGCATCCCCGAAGCCGCTTTGCAGCCAGGGAACAAGGTGGGGCTGGTGACGCTGGCCGCCCCCGCTGAAACAGACACGGCGGGAGGTCGTTCCGGTGAGGTCGCTCGCCAAGCGACTTCGGGGACCTATCGCACTGTCGAGGTCCGCACAAGAACACCTTGGCAGCAGACAAGGGACGGAGTCACTGAGCGTTTTTGGTTGGTCGAACTGGACGAGTCGGAGGATCTTTCTTCTGCCATGGTGGTCTCGAACGCCCCCCGCGGACTGCGTGAAGGGGCGGACGTATCGGTGGTGGTTGAGCCTGTCGGTGAGGGAGAGATGGTGACGCGCGAACTTGCCGAGGATGGAGCAGCCGCCATCAGAGAGACGCGTGATGAGGTTCCCGAGTCATGAAGCCAGTGATCCGCTGGGCGGTGAATAACTCGCCCGCAATGAACGTCTTAATGATCGGCTTACTGGTGGTTGGCGCTGCCAGTCTGATGGGGATGCGCCGCGAGGTTTTTCCCGAATTCGAGCTTGAGATCGTCTTGGTATCGGTCGCCTATCCGGGTGCCAGTCCGGCGGAGGTGGAAGAGGGGATTTGCCAAAAGATCGAAGAGGCGGTTCGCCCGATTGCGGGGATCAAAAAACAGAATTCGGTGGCCCAGGAAGGGGGTGGATTTGTCATCCTCGAAATTGAAACCACGGTCAATGCTCAGAAGCTGATCAATGAGGTGCGTTCGGAGGTCGAGCGGATCCCCAGTTTTCCACTGCTCGCGGAGGACCCCAAGGTCGAGCAAATTACTCTGCGCGAGCCGGCGATCATGGTCGGTGTGAAGGGGCCAGAGGGCGACTCGGTCGATGCCGCATTGGCGCTGCGCGAGGTCGCTGAAAGCGTTCGCAAGGATCTGCTGAACCTGCCGAGTGTCTCGCAAGCGAATATTCTGGGATCTCCCGAGTATCAGGTGGACATCGAGATTCCGGAAAGCACGTTGCGCAAGTACGGTCTCACCTTGCAGCAAGTCGCATCCATTGTGCGTCGCGAGAACATCGAATTGCCTGGTGGTACGTTGAAGTCCAGTACCCAAGAGGTCTTGCTGCGGAGCAAAAACAAACGTTTGATCGGCAGCGAGATCGGCCAGATCCCATTGATTTCAGACATTGACGGGGTTGTGCTGACGGTGGATGACCTGGGCAATGTTCGTGACGAGTTTACTGACGATGCTGCGATCAGCGAGATTGATGGGCAGCCCGGCTTAGCCATTTCCATTGATGCCGCGGGTGATGAAGATCTATTGAATATCGCCGAGGAAGTTCGTGAATACGTCAAGCAGCACCCACGGGTATTTGAGAGATATTCGTTGGTTTACTGGCGTGACTCGTCGGTTGATGTGCAGGATCGCATGAATTTGCTGGTGCGGAACGGGTTGCAAGGCCTGGGTTTGGTGTTCATTGTGCTGGCCGTGTTCTTGGAGTTGAGGCTGGCGTTTTGGGTCGCGATGGGGATTCCTGTAGCCGTGTTAGGTTCGGGGATCTATTTGTGGATGACTGGCGAGACGCTGAACATGTTGTCGATGTTCGCCTTTCTCATGGCGTTGGGCATCGTGGTCGATGACGCGATTGTGATTGGCGAGAACATTTATGCGCATCGGCAGCGTGGTAAGGCAACCATGCAGGCGGCCATTGACGGTGCCTGGGAAGTCTTGCCATCGGTAGCGGCGTCGGTTGGCACGACGATGATCACGTTCGCGCCGCTGCTCTTTGTGAGTGGCATCATGGGGAAATTCATCGCGGTCATGCCGGTGGCTGTGATTGCGATGTTGGCAATCTCACTGATCGAGTGCATGACCATTCTGCCTTGCCACCTGTCGCACGAAAAGAATTTGTTCTTGGATATTCTGGGATTCTTGCTCTATCCGTTGCGGCCCGTGGGAGCTTTGTTTCGTTGGCTCAATCGATGTACGGAGCGGGGTTTGCATTTCTTCGTCGAGCGGTTGTATGCACCGTCACTCGGTTGGGTCCTGCGTCGCCCTGAAGTGTGTGTCAGTGTGGCCGTGATGTTGCTGTTGGTGGTGGCCGCCATGTTCAAAAGTGGCTCGATGAAGTGGGAACTGATGCCGCCATTGGACAGTAACTGGATTGAGGCCAAGGTGACGTTTCCAGACGGAACTCCCCTGGAAGTGACCGACGCTGCCACCCAGCAGATAGAGAAAGCCATCTACGAGATTGGTCGTGAGTATGGCAAAAAGGAAAATGGCAAAGAGGGAAATGACGAAGAGGAAAACGCGTTTATCAAAATCGTTCATCGGCGTGTGGGGGAATCGAGCACACCGGGGATGCCTGGTCCTGACGGCCTGAAAACCGGAAGTCATGTCGGGACCGTCTTTGTTGAGATGGTTCCGAGCCATCTACGGTCGCGGACCAGTGAAGAGATCACGAATGAATGGCGAGAACGGGTGGAGCAACAAAATCCAGACTGGACACGCGGAGTCGAGCAGTTGACCTTTGGGCAGCCGACGATGGGGCCCGGAGGCACGGCAGTGGAACTGAAATTGCTGGCCCCCACGGAACAGATGGCAGAGTTGGAGGCGGCCGTAGAAGACACCAAAGAGGCTTTAGCCAAGATTAAGGATGCCGTGGACGTCCGCGACGACTCGCAACCCGGCAAGTGGGAATATCAACTGAAAGTCAAGGATCGAGCGTTGGCGATGGGCGTCACGGCAGCGGATTTGGCCGAAACCGTGCGCGCTTCTTACTACGGTGAGGAGGTCATGCGACTGCAGCGAGGACGCCATGAAGTCAAATTGATGGTCCGTTATCCCAAGGAAGATCGCAAATCGCTGGCTGACTTCAATGACATTCGTGTGCGTGGTGGCGATGGAGTCGAGCGGCCACTTACCGAGTTGGCTGAGACGGAGGTTGAGACCGGATATTCGGAGATCGATCGCTTGGAACAGATGCGGGCCATTACGGTGACTGCGGATGTTTCCAAGACAGGGAACTCCCGAGACGTTACGGAATTGCTGGACGACCACTTGCAACTTGTGATCAACGGCAAGAAGCGAATCAAGAATATTGAGGAACTACGGGACCTGGAGGCTGAGGAGGCCAAGCAGGGTGATCCTTTGGCTGCGAATGCGTGGCGAAACTGGTCGCGACGACTGCAACTGTATGCCGCTCCGTTTACCAGCCAAAAGGTTTACGCCGAGGTGACGCCGTTGTATCCCTCGGTGGAGTTGCGTTGGGAGGGCCAGAGGAAAGACACCGGCGAATCGCTGACCAGTTTGTTTGTCGGGTTTGGCATCGCGTTACTCGGCATGTATGTCTTGTTGACACTCGAATTCCGATCCTACCTGCAACCTTTCTTGATCATGGGGATCATTCCCTTCGGATTCATAGGCGCCGTTTTCGGTCATGCGTTACGAGACATGTCGTTTACTCTTTTCAGCATGTTCGGCTTGGTTGCGTTGACCGGTGTGGTGGTCAACGATTCGATCGTCTTGATCGACTGCATCAACCAGCGGATTCAGGAAGGCTTGCCACTGTTCCGAGCGTTGATCGAGGCAGGTAAACGCCGTTTTCGCCCCGTTTTGCTGACGTCGGTGACCACGGTTGCCGGCTTGCTCCCGTTATTGATGGAAACGTCGTTTCAGGCACAAGTGTTGATCCCAATGGCGGTCAGTATGGCCTTCGGGCTGATGCTGGCAACGGTGTTGGTGCTGTATCTGGTTCCCGTTTACTACTCGCTCTACGGACGTTATGTCGGCCTGGGCGGGGAGGATGATTCAGAACCGCCTGTCACGCCCTCCGATCCTGTGGAAGCCAGGGTTGAGCGGAAGTCGACAGGCAAGCCCGAGTCAACGCCGGTGGAAGTGATGGCAGCCACGGGCAAGAATTTGGCCGCCGAATGACCGCTTGCCGCGGTGGATTTCGGTGAGGCCAGCATTTTGTTGCTCGCATCGGTTAGAATAAGGGGCACCGCTCCACCGAATGTTGAGATGTCACGCTCGTTCTCGCGCGGCTGCCACCTACTCATTTCCCACCTTGCCCACGAGTCATGTCATGGACGTTAGTAAGACGCACGTCGAGTCCGATTTCAAACATGAACGACCGTT
This sequence comes from Blastopirellula sp., assembly GCA_002701545.1. Lineage (GTDB taxonomy): Bacteria > Planctomycetota > Planctomycetia > Pirellulales > Pirellulaceae. The sequence goes on from NZVR01000113.1 coordinate 31,971, forward strand.
GATGTCCTGCCGGTTTGATCCGAGTGGACGTTTTTGTTTCGCCGGTTCGCAAGACTATCAGGTTTGGCGGTGGACGCTCGACGATGGCAAGAAGGTGGCGTTGGATACCGATGCGTGGGTCCGTGGATTTGCCTTTGCCGAGGCTGGCGAGGTGTTATTGACCGTGGGATACGACGGGCGTTTGATTTGGTGGCCGGCCACCAGTGACGCGCCAGAGCCATTGCGGACGGTGGATGCCCACCAAGGTTGGGTTCGGGCGGTGGATGTGAGCCCGGATGGGACGCTGATCGCTACCGTGGGGAATGATCTTGTCCTGCGAATCTGGAACGCCGCCGATGGTGAACTGGTGCGGGAGATGCGAGGGCATGAGACGCACATCTACAATGTTGCCTTTCACCCCAGTGGTAAACACGTCGTGACCGGTGACCTGAAGTGCCACGCGATCGAATGGGAAGTGGAGACGGGCAAGCAACTGCGGACGTGGCAAGCGACTTCGCTGATTAAATACGACACAACGTTTCGCGCTGATATCGGTGGCTTTCGCAGTATGCGGTTCACAGCTGATGGTAAACGGCTGGCTTGCAGTGGGATTACGAATGTCACCAACGCGTTCGCCGGCGTGGGGAATCCGTCGGTTGTGGTTTTTGACTATGAATCCGGCAAACAGGTCATCGAACATCTCTCTAAAGCGAAGCTCAGAGGGGTCGCGTGGGGACTGGCACTCCATCAAGACGGCTCGGTCATTGCGTCCGTCGGTGGCAGTGGTGGGCATTTGTTGTTCTGGAAGCCTGACTCCAAAGACGAATATCACCACTTGAAATTAGCAAGTGACGCGCGCGATCTGGATCTGCATACCGACGGTCTCCGTCTGGCGACCGTGCATTTTGACGGTCATTTGCGGATCCATCGTATGGCTGCGAAGGCCTAAGGTCAGCAAGTGGTTCGCCGAGGGGATGGCTCGGTGCTAGTCCACGAAAGCTCGGGATAGGAGATTTCGTTTCTCCCTACCTGTTGGATCAGCGACGTGGTGTTGGCGTGGTGATTAAGTGCAAGAGTGCTGCGATCTCGTCCTTGTTCAGGACATTGAGTAGTCCAGCCGGCATGGCCGAGACGTTTCCTTTTTTTTGTTCTTCGATTGCGGAACGTTTGACTTTCACCAACTGATTGGGGGCTGCCAGATTGGGGATCAGATGCAGTTCTTTGGGGGTCTCCGCGGCAATCAGTCCTGAGAGGACTCGGCCGTCGTCCATCAACAGTAAGTGCATCTGGTAGTCTGGGTGAATCTCGGCAGAAGGTTTTAGGATGTGTTGCAACAGCTTGGCACGATCTCCCTTGAGCCGTTTCACGGTCTGGATCAAATCGGGGCCCAGTTTGACGCCTACTCCATCCTGCAGGTGACATTGAGTGCAGTTGGCTTTGGCAAAGGATTGCAGGCCCAGGTCGCGCCACTTGCGGGATTCTTGAGGAGACAGTTGACTGACGTCGGTAGGCTTGTCCGCAAGTTCCGCAAGGTCGGCGAACGTCCATTCCTGGACGATCTTGCGACGTGTCGACTTCCACAAGGCAATCGCCTCAGCCTCATTGTTGGCGACCACCATTGCACCGTGCATGATGATCCAGTGTCCGGGAAAGGTGCAAACGTAGGGATAGACCCCTGGTTCACTGGGGGCCTGGAAACGGAGTACATGGACCAGAGACTTGCGTGTTGGTCCGATCATGGGGCTGGCATGCAGGATCAAATCGCGCTTGTCAGCGGGGATGAAATCGGAATTTGCGAATTTTGGATTTTTGGCCATGAGGTTGGCGGCAATGCCCACTTCTTCCCACGCCCCTGGTTGGACGACCAATAGATTGTGATCGGTGGCGTCGGGGTTGGTGAACACGATTTTGACTGGCTGCCCGGGGCGGACGTCAAAACGCGCGACTGTGAACTGCATGCGTTCAGATTTACAAGCAAGTTTGACGGTTTTTAATTCCGGTTGGCTATCGAACTGGGCTTGCGTGGCGTTGGGTGTCGGTTCTTTGAGCAGTCCGCTCGCTTTGGAACGCAAGAGCAGTTTGGCGATGCCATATTGATCGTCTTGTTCCCAGTAGGGTTTGAGCGTGTGTGATCCGAAAGCACAGCGGATGGCGTAATTGAGGTGGCCTCCCGACGGATGTTGAAAGACATCCAAGGCTGTTTTGAATGCATCTTGGGTGCCCATGTAACTGGCACAGATGACGCCTTGCATCCGAACGATCGGGCTGGGGTCATTGACCGCCTGGCGAAGCAGTGCAGTGGCATCATCGAGTTCCGAGTGCCAATGCCGTAATTGC
>NZVR01000114.1 GCA_002701545.1 Blastopirellula sp.
GTGGGTGAGTGGGTGAGTGGGTGAGTGGGTGAGTGGGTGAGTGGGTGAGTGGGTGAGTGGGGCATGGAGCCGATTTGAAATTTCTGGAGTGTGAAGGGTGATGCGAGATGTCTAAAATTGAGCCTTTGCCTCAAGCCGAATGCCAGCGGCTGTTTCAGGAGCATCTTTATCAACTCGATCCGACGCAACCGGTGCCGGTACAGTCGATCGCGAGTTCGCTTGAGACCGCGGGTGTCTGCTGTCTCCGCGGGTTGGTCACGGCAGCGGAAGTGACGGGGGTGCGCGAGCGTTTTCGTGATCAGTTTTCCCGCGACGACGATCGACCGGGGGTCGGTGAATCACAGGGTGATGTGCAACGTAACTTTCAGAAGTTGCGTGTCGGCATTTCTCCCCCCAAGCCGATGAACAGTCGACTGGTACGGACGATTTATAACCCCCTGTGGGACGAAGACCTGTTCGGTATGCACGCTCTCTTTCGCCGCATGATCCGAGTTCGCAACGCGCTGCTGGGCGCTGCCGAAGATTTTGCGTTAACGCAACCCGAGCAAGGATTGTGGACGGCTGCCCGATTACAGCATTACCCGCGTGGTGGTGGGTTCATGAGTGCTCACCGGGACGAGTTGATCATCGACGCGACTGCCGACCGTGGTTTGGACCACTTTCAGTTGCTGTTGATGTTGAGTCAGAAAGGTGTGGACTATCAGCGTGGAGGTGGCTTCACGATTCGCGATGAGCGGTTTGTTGACACGGAGCAGTTTTGCGAATTGGGCGATATGGTTGTCTATGACAGCCGGTCGGTACATGGCGTCGACACGATTGACCCGCAAGAGATGCTTGATCTGGAAACGACCTCCGGGCGGTTGGTGGCGTTTGTGACACTGTACCGAGATTTGACCGGCTAAGGACCTGCTCGAGTCATGTTTCGGCTTCTTGGTCCTGGACGTTCTGAACTGCCAACGATTGACGAGAGGAGGAAGGACCGCTCCGGGGTTCGTTTCTTTGGGAAAAATTGCGCCTGACGACGTGCGCCTTGTCGCTTGTATAGAAGAACGCGGTGTTTTTTCGTTTTTGTGAGTCTACCGGTCGGCAGACGATATCGCCTCACCGTGCGGTCCGAAGTCGCCATGTATGGGGGGAGTGTTTTGTTGTGATGGAGCGGAGGTCATGTTGAGGCCAGGAACCGTTGGTGCCGGCGGTTCGAGTGCAGTGCGGCAACGTGATTCTCGGGAAGGATTGAGTTCCTGGTTGAATTCTGAGAAAATCGTGGGGCTGCGTGATGGTCAGGCGCTACGCTGATTGGGGCATTGGTAAGAGATCGGTTCGGGGAGCATCGTGCCTGCATCCCTGAGGCATCTCAGGCAGTGAGTGGAGTGCGTATCGTACGGGCAAAACACGACTTGGTTGTGTCCGTGTCCAGATCCCAAAGTGACTTAGCAAACTGATGCAACAGAACTCTTCAGATGCCAGTGGAGTATCGGCACGCCAGTTAGCGATTGCCGCCTGGAATGAACAGGGTGGGCAGGATGGCGACCGGCAAGCGCAGTTGCTGGCCGAGCATCCGGACCTGCGCGACGAGTTGATTCAAGAGTTTGCGTGGTTGCGGATGATCGAAATTGCGCGGCAGGCTGCGGAGGCCGGTCCCGCATCCACTCGCGTCTACCGCGACGACGGTGCTTTGGTGGGTACGGTGGATCCGGACCGTCGGTTGACCGAAACATGTCGGGTCCGCTGCCCGGATTGTGCGGAAGCCATTTTGATTACTGCGACGCACGAGACGCGTGGCGAGGCGATGCGCGAGGGTACGGTAAGGTGTCCGAAGTGTGCTTGCGATGTCGACTGTGTTCAGGCCGCGGCCACCTTGCGGGCGGGAGATTTGCTAGGCCAATATGAATTGCAAGAGACCTTAGGGCAAGGATCCTTTGGGACGGTTTGGCTGGCCCGCGATCGGGTGCTGGAACGCGACGTCGCCGTCAAACTTTCGCGTACCGATCGTCACAGTCGGGAAGAAGAGGATGCGTTTCTGAGCGAGGCGAGGATGGCCGCTTCGGTGCAGCATCCGGGGGTCGTCACGACGTTTGAGGTTGGCCGAGTCTGGGGAACGGCCTTCATCTGTAGCGAGTACGTCGCGGGCACGACGTTGGCACGCTGGAAGCCGGATGCATCCGCTCGGTACTTTGCCGTGAGTCGGATGATGCGGCAGATCTGCGAACCGTTGCAGGCGATTCATGATGCGGGGATTGTGCACCGTGACCTGAAGCCGAGTAACATTCTGGTGGACGAGCAAGGGATCCCGCGTCTGACGGATTTTGGCATTGCGAAAAACCTCAGCCAAGCAACCTATAAAACGCTCACCGGCGAAGTGCTGGGGACACCGGCTTACATGGCACCGGAAATCGCCTCGGGGCGGTCGAAAGAAGCGGAAGCCAGCGCTGATATATTCTCCATGGGGGTGATCCTCTTCGAGTTGTTAGCGGGCAAGTTGCCTTTTTCGGGCGAAGGCCTGGCGATGCTCCAGCAGGTAGCACAAGCGAAACCGGCTGCGTTGGAGGATGACATTCCTGAGCCACTGCAACGCATTTGCCGCAAGTGTCTGGAGAAAGATCCACGGGATCGTTATCGGTCCGCGGACGCGTTGGCTGGTGATCTGCTTGCATTTGAATCCGGAGAAACGGTTACTGCCCAACCCAAGAGTCTGGCGGTCTCCGGCATGCGTTGGGTGGAGCGGAATCCGGTACTCGCGGCGGTTCTTTTGGTAACACTCTCTGCCGTGGCGGTCATTCCGCTGCTGGTGCGGATGCTCGCCGAAGCAGAACAAGCCCAAGCGCATCAGCGTTTGCTCGTAAATTCGATCGAGGAAGAAAACGCTGTGACGAAACAGCGTTTGGAAGAAAGTCGACAGCAACGCGAGGCGGAAAACACCGCGGCCCAACAGCGTTTGAAACAAAATCAGGACAAGCTTGAGGAGGTGAACGCCAGAGCGCGTGACCAAGATCTTGATTTACTGCTGGCGAATGCTCGAGCGACCATGATCCGACAGCCGCTCTCCGGGCTCGAATTAGGATTGCAGTTAGCTGACGAATTGGTGCGGGAAGATGCCGCCCCGGCAACGGTAAAACAGCTCGGACGTCTGGTGGAAGCCCAGCAGGTTCTGGTGGATGCTTCGCAGCAATTGGCGGGGCAGTCGTTACTCCGAGATGCTGGTCGTCCGCAAACGCTACGTCGTCTGCCTGATGGCAGGGTGGTGGCGTTGCATTACTCGGCCGACCCCGAGGTGCGCGGCTTGCGCCAACGCGGCAGGGAATCGTTTAACGCCACCGTCACGATTTGGGACCCCCAGCATCTGGCTCGGCAGCCGCATCGGTCCAGTTTTGTCAAACTCAATCAAATGTCGGGGAACACGGGAGTTCTGCTGGGATCGGACGCAGTGTTGAAGTATCCGAAAAGCGTGGGGCAGCCAAATCGAAGTGCGCCCAACGCCGACCGACGCGATCGGCCGTATGTTCTGGGGCCACTGCCTCGGAGCCGAACGGGGCCCCGCGGGAACGTCATCTGGAAACAGCCGGAAGCGGCAAAGATCGTGATGTCGAACGACTCACGTTCGATCTGGACGATCGATCGGTATGGGGATCTGCATGGTGCGACGCGTTCCGAAGACGGACGTCAAGCCGCTTACAGCCCGGTTCTCTTCTCACCAGCGACCAGCGAGTCGACGGTGGATTTGCGATGGCTCGACGCGAAACGGACACTGGTGACGCTCGGGCAAGACTCGGTAGGGTTGTGGAAACGCACGCCAGACGAACCCCGCCCGACCATGAACAAAGTAAAAGAATTCGCCGGGGAATTTCTGGGGGCTTCGAGTCGACAGGAGCGAGTGATGGTCTTGTCTGCCGACGATGGGGACGCGCCGGTCGTGCGTTTGCATCGGGTGGAGTCGTCGGATGCGGCTGAGCTGAGCACGACGAGCCAGTCAGCTGTTGTTTGTGATGTCGCCGAGTTCGATCAGGTGCAGCAGGTGTTTGTCAGCGATGTGGAAGATTGGTGTTGTATCGCCGGCACGATGGGAGATCGGGCGATTTGGCAGTGGCGTTCGCTCAAAAGTAACGTGACCAGAACGCTGGCTCGCTGGAATGCCGACAGCCTGGTGCCCGCACTGGTGGTGCATCCTGACGAGCAACAACTGGTGGTTGCCACTGCCGACCTGATTCATTTTGACATCGGGGATTTGTCCCCGCGGCCCCTGCGCAGGTCCGAACCGGATGATCCGTCTGTGGGACCGGTGGTGTGGGTCGGCACGAGCAGCACCGTAGTTGCGTCGGTCGGTGGTGCGGCGTTGTTCCTGGAGTGTGCTCAGAACGAGTCCTTGCCGCAGGGTTCAGGTTCCGATGCCTCCGCGACGGCGCCAGTGATTCGCCAGCTGACGATTCATGACGTGGCCATCCATTCGTTGTTAGTCGACCCTGACGCACAATGGCTCATCAGTATGGATGAGCAGGGTGCGGTCCGTTTCATCGATTTGCAACGCCCTTTATTTGTGGACCAGTTTGCGGTGGCGGAATCGGCCGTGGTGGCGAACGATCGACTGGAGGCGAGCTGGGTCACGCCGGACCGCGAAATCATGGCCTGCTTGGCGCGTTCCGGAAAGGCCAGGCTGTTGCGGTCCGGTAAGAAGTCGGGTGGGTTTCACCACTGGGATGAGTGGGTGACCTACGACGGGCTGAGGGATTTGATCGTGACGTCGGATGTGATTGCGACGCTCGATGACCAGCCAGTATGTCGCATTTACTCGCGTGAGGATCCCCAACAGCCGCAGGCACAGTTACGACTGCCAGCGGGTATCAGTCGATTGGAAGTCAGCGAAGATGGGAATTGGTTGCTTGGTCTGGGTGAGTCCGTGGCAGCTTGCATCGATTTGCAGAAACGCGTGCTCGGCCCGCAACTTGCGGGAGACGCAGAGCAGATTGTGACGGCCGCTTTTGCCGCTGATGCCAAGTCGATGGTGGTGGCGCATCCTGATGGATTGCTGCGCCGACGCGCACTGCCTTCCGGTGAGGTACTGGGCGAAATGCAGGTGGATGCATTGGACTTGTCGGATGGTGAGGCGTTGGTGATTCGCGATTATGTGTTTGTGCTTGGCGACGGAGGTATGGTGGCGGTTGCGACCGGGGCGCAAGCAGCTGCGGTGCCACAGCAAGAGAACGGGAAGAGAGAGGAGTTGCCGCAGTTGAGAACACTGTTGCTGCCTGACCTGCAAGTTCCACGTCCCGAGTTCTCGATCCAATCCAGTGGATTGCCGGTGGTGTTGGTGCCGCGCGTGCAGAGTGCTCAAGTGATGACCGTGCACGGGCGAAATTGGTATTGGGAAAAAATCTGGTCAGGGCCGGAGTACCAGCTGCAATTGGAGCAGTGGAGGGAACCGAAGCGGAGCCCCGTGCTCGCTCATGGTGTGAACAACGATTGGTTTTTTCGCGGTCAAGGGGAGAGCCTGTTGTTGTGGAAGCTGACCGGGACACCGAGCGATCCGACGGGGCCCACCCCCACGCGTTTGCAATGGGGAGGGAAGGATCAAGTGACCGCCGCGGTCTTCTCACCCGATGGCCGGTACCTGATCCTCGGGTTTGAATCCGGGATGCTGCGCTGCTGGCGATTGGGTAACGGGTTAATCTCTCAGATGCCGGTACAAATGCGCGCCAGCAGAACCAGCATTCAAACCCTGTTTTTCGTGAGTCATACCAGTGATCTGGTCGTTGGATCGGAGCATGAAGTGAGGCAAATTCCAATGGATTACGCCACATTGGCGAGTCGATTGCGTGATGCGCGAGGCTTGAGTTCTGGTGAGGAAAACGAATAAGACTGCGGCTCGTAGAACGCAGTCGTCAAGGACACAGATCGGCGAGGTGAGCGACATGAAGGGGCACGGAGGCTGTGGTTTGGGGTGTTGTTTCCGCTTGCCGGTGGACGATATCACTACCAGATCTGAGGCTTTTCACTGGAGATTCAGCCCCCGGCGGACGGTTCCGGTTGGCACAAGAAATCAACCCATGGCTTCCAGCAAATGAATGCATTTATTGACGATATCAAACGTATTCAGGATGGCGATCAGGAGGCCATCCGCGAACTGCTGTTGTCCGAATCGGCACGACTGAAAAGCTTTATCCAGTCGCGTTTGGGAGCCAAGCACCAAGGTGTCGTCGACGCGGATGACGTGTTGCAAGAAACGTTCATCGCCATTTACCGCGAAATAGGAACGGCAAGTTTTGAGAATGAAGAGGCGTTTCGGAGTTGGTGCTTTCGGCTTGCCGAACATCGATTAGTTGACATTCTGAGGGCGCAGAATCGGAAGAAGCGTGGGGGCGAAATGCAGCGCGTGGCGGTGGATCGCAATACGGAGACCGGGAAGGCGTTCCACGAGTTGTCTGCCAAGGCGACGACACCGAGTGTGAAATTAGCCAAACTTGAAAAGCGGGAGGAGGTTGACGATGCGATCAATCAACTGCCAACACTGCAGAGAAAAGCGACTCGTTTGAAATACTTTGAAGGCAGAAAGAATGGATCGATCGCCTTGATCTTGGGGAAAACGACGCAGGCAGTGGAAGGGTTGCTCAAGCGAGCAAAAAAACGGCTGCTGGCTCTGCTGACGTTTGGTCGTCATTCGTAACGACGCCGGCAACGTGTCACGGGATGGGTTGTGGGAAACGGCGCGTCCACTGCGCTACCGAGACGAGCAAGTTGTGCAGGTGTTTGCGCCGTCTGCAGGTGTGCTGGTCGTAGGACCGGTTTGCTAGCGGCGTACTTTCATTGGGGGGGGCAGCTGTGAGAGTTGTTTTGTTGTGCGTGGGGTGCTTCAAGCATGGCGTTCCAATCAAAACTTGCCTATCGCAATGGGTGCCTGTCGGAATGGGTGATACAATGAATTCGATTGTGCGCGGTCATGCCGAGTGATTGGTTACCGCGCTGCGTCTGTTGTGGTTGCTCATCACGTGATCCTTGATGGTCATGCGCCGCAGTCGCTGATGGTAAATCGAGTCCACATCCTCCCTTGCTGCCGGCTTTTCCCGAACGCTTCTGATGCACACCCGCTGCCCACACTGTGACGATGCGATTGAGATCGTGGACGATTCTCAGCTAACGCAAATCGAGTGTGTGACTTGTGGCAGCCATTTTAGTTTGGTTGATCAGGAGACGATGGACATCGATCTGACGCGTCCGCGGACGATTGCTCATTTTGAATTGCTGGAACAATTAGGTCAGGGCAACTTTGGCACGGTGTGGAAGGCGCGTGACGTTCAGCTTGACCGCACCGTTGCTGTAAAGATTCCGCGCAAGGGCGAGCTGAGTAGCGGGGAGACGGAAAAGTTTCTGCGCGAGGCCCGCGCAGCGGCCCAGTTGCAGCACCCGAACATTGTCGGCGTGCATGAAGTGGGNCGCGACGACAGCATGGTGTTCATCGTCAGCGATTTTATTCAGGGGGTCACGTTATCCGATTGGTTGTCGGCCAAACCGCTGGGACCTCGGGAGGCGGTCGAATTGTGCGCCACGCTGGCCGACGCGTTGCACCATGCGCACCAAGCGGGCGTGATTCACCGGGATATTAAGCCGAACAACGTCATGCTGACGTCAGATGGGCAACCGCACTTGATGGATTTTGGTTTGGCAAAGCGGGTCGTCGGTGAAGCGGCGATGACGATGGACGGCAATATTCTGGGTACGCCGACCTACATGCCACCCGAGCAAGCGCAGGGAAAGGGGCATCTGGCGGACCACCGCGCGGACATTTATTCGTTGGGAGTGATTTTATTTGAACTGCTGACCGGCGAGTTGCCCTTTCGCGGGAACACGCGGATGTTGATTCTGCAGATCATCGAGGATGAGCCTCCCAGCCCGCGTAAATTGAATAGCAGTGTGTCTCGCGACTTGGAGACGATTTGTCTGAAATGTTTACAGAAGCAGCCGGATCGACGGTATGTTTCTGCGGAAGCGCTGGCGGCGGATTTACGTCGCTGGCTGAATCATGAGCCGATTAAGGCGCGTCCCGTAAGTCGACTGGAGCACGCGGTGCGGTGGTGCCAACGTCATCCGGCGATTGCCGCATTGAGTTTGCTGGTATTGCTGGTGACGGTGGTCGGGTTTGCCGGGGTGACGTATCAGTTGCGGGAGACGGAACGTGCGCGGCGGGGCGAAGCTCATTTGCGCCGCGTGGCGGTTGCCAGCGCCAGGGATGCAGCGGTCCAGCGTGACGAAGCGCAGACGGCGCGACAGAAGGCGTTGGACGCAGCCAGCGACGCGGCGNAACAGCGGGACGAAGCGGATCTGGCCCGCGAAGCGGAGGCGCAACAGCGAAAGTTGGCAGAGCAACGCGAGCGGGATACGCGCCGATTCCTGTATACCGCACAAATGAATATTGCCGTGGATGCGTGGGCACGCGGAGATGTTGCGACCGTACGAGAGTTGCTCGAAGCGCAGCTTCCCCAAGACGGTGAGGAGGATTTGCGGGGATTCGTTTGGCGTTATCTATGGCAGGTTTGCCATCAAGACCGACTGACGCTGCACGGCCACACGGATTGGCTGATGACGGTGGCTTATTCGCAGGACGGGNGAATTTTGGCTTCTGCGGGAATGGACGGCACGATTCGGTTGTGGGACCCCGAAGACGGAGCGGATTTGGTCACTTTGACCGGGCACACTGGCGGTGTGCGCCGGTTGGCATTCTCGCCGGATGGCAAGCATCTGGCGTCGTCCGGAGTCAACGGAGATGTCAAGTTGTGGGATCTTCTGAAACGAAAAGAAGTCGTTGGGTTTCCAGCGCATCAGAGCGCTGTGAGCGGCTTGGCGTTCTCACCCGATGGCAGCACCTTAGTTACCGGCAGTTTCGACAAGACGGCGAAGTTGTGGGATACCGCGAAGATCACGTCGGAGCCGCCGGAGTTGCTGCACACGTTTACCGAGTACACTTCCGCAGTACTCTATGCAGCCTTTTCCCCTGACGGAGCGCTGTTGGCGACTGCCGACGGAGCGCACGCCAAGCCCGGAGAGGTGTTGTTGTGGGATACGGCCAGCAACGAGTTGGTCAGGAGATTCCGAGGGCACGAGTCGATGGTGGCTTCGGTGGCGTTTTCTCCCGACGGGAGTCTCTTAGCGTCGTCGTCTTCTGACAACACGGTTCGGGTCTGGGATGTGGCAACGGGCGAAGTTAAGACGACGTTATTGCACCAGCAATTTGTTACCAGCGTGCAGTTTTCACCGGATGGGCGGCTGTTGGCCAGCGGTAGTGGAGACCGTAACTTGAATGGCTTTGCCCGCCTGTGGGACGTTGTCAGTTGGAAAGAGGTGGCGAAGTTTCCGGGACATCTGGAAGGTGTGCGGGCGTTGGCCTTTTCCCCTGATGGTGAGACGTTAGCCACCGGTTCGTTTGACAAGACGGTGAAATTGTGGGAGATCTCACCGGGCTCGCCGAAGGGGAATGAAGCGGCGCGGGGAGGGGAACGTTTCTCCTGGATTACACAGATCGCTTACGCCCCGGATGGCGAAACGCTGGCCACGGCCAGTCAAGATCACACGGTCAAACTGTGGAACACGACGGAAGGGACGTCTTCGGCAACCCTGAAAGGGCACACGGATTTTGTGCGTGACGTCGCGTTTTCTCCTGACGGCCAGTTGGTTGCTTCGGCGAGTCAAGATGGCACGGTCCTAATATGGCGAACCAGTGACGGCGCGCTCATCAAAAGACTGATGTTCCGGGGGGGAGTGTTTGGCGTAGATTTTGCGCCCGAAGAACCCCTGTTGGCCGTGGCAGCGTATTCCCCCAGACTCACCTTGTTTGATACCACCAGTTGGCAATTGAAAACGAGTCTTGATGTGCAGTCCAGGCCCCATTGTGTCGCATTTGCCCCAGACGGAAAAACGCTGGCTACGGGGGGGAGTGATAACACGGTTACGACTTGGAATCTGTCGGATGGAACACGACAATACACTTTACGAGAGCATCAGGGGGACGTCTTGAAGCTGGCCTATTCGCCCGACGGTTCCGTACTGGCGTCGGGGAGTGTGGATCGAACGGTCGCGTTGTGGGATACGGCGACGGGCAAGTTGCGAGATCGGCGCGAACGCCACTTTACGGCAATCCGCGCCCTGGCATTTTCGCCTGACGGAAAATACCAGATCTCGGGTTGTGCGGTGGGAGGCAATTCCGGAGCGATTGTTGTCTGGGAGAATTCGCCACCCAGGCAGGGCAAATCGTTCCAACTGCACCGACTGCATCGCCATTGGGTAACCGCTTTGGCCTTTTCGCCCGATGGTACGCAATTGGCGACAGCAGGCGATGAGGGTTGCATCAAGTTTCTTGACACGCAGAGTTGGAGTCAGCAGCGGACGCTACCCGGTCACGCGCGTGCCTACACCTCGCTGGCCTATTCTCCCCGAGGTGACTTGCTGGTGGCAGGTTGCTCCGATTTTTCGGTCCAGGTGTTCCTGGTCGATGCGACGCTGGATGAAGCGATCAAAGTCATGCAGGGGCACCAGGATGTGGTGCGTTGCGTGGCGTTTTCACCCGACGGAAATCGGTTAGCCACCGGCAGCGACGACCGTACTATACGTTTGTGGGACACCGAGACCTGGGAGGAAATCGCCCGGTTTGCCGAGTGCCTCTATCCTGTTCACACTCTTGAGTTTTCAGACGATGGGACACGTTTAGCCAGCGGCGGCGGGCGGATGGATAACTTCTCGGAGGCGATCCTGTGGGATGTGGAGTCCAAGGAAAAACTGGCCACATTGGATGGGCATCACTACGCCGTAAGGTCGCTCGATTTTTCGCCGGATGGGCAATGGTTAGCCACCGCGACCGGCGGTGGGTGGACCAATTTGGCCGGCGAGGTGAAGCTGTGGGATGCAAAGACCGGCAACGCTCTGGAGACGCTCGAAGGCTACCGCTCGCCGATCTTTTGTGTCGCCTTCTCACCAGACAGTTCGACCTTGGCTGCCGGTAGTTGGGACGGGGTGGTTGATTTGCGGGACACGTCAGACGTCATGCAATCCAAGCTGGCTTTGCAAGGTAGTGCGGGCATTTCGGCCATGGCGCATTCGGCGGATGGTCGTGCTTTCGCGACAGGAGATCTCGATGGGGTGCTCGAATTGTGGGATGTGAGATTGCAGCAACGACGTGCCAGAATCAAGGCGCACGACAGCCGGATTGCGGCGCTGACGTTCTCACCTAGCGGCCATCAATTGGTCACGGCCAGCGTCGAAGGGGGATTGCGGCTGTGGCCGACGGTTTCGGAAGAGGACGTCCAAGTGGATTTGCAAGGTTTGCCCAGGTCCAAGGCGTCGGCGCAGACAGAACAGAGAGAATTTCAACTCGCGCTTCTGCAACTCAGAATGGGGCGGGCACTGGAAGGGTTGGAACGCTACAAAAACGCGGCAGACGCCTATACCCACGGCATCGATTTGCTCGATGTGCTGGCTACCCTCTCTCCTGACAATCGCCAGTATCGCCAAAAGCTGGCCGAGGCATCGAATCGCATGGCATTGGTCTGTCTTGCAGATGATCAGTTGCAACGGGCGCTCGATGCAGGGGAAGTCGCTGTCGCATTGGAACCACGCAAAGCCGATTACTGGGAGACGCTCTCGGAAGTGCACTACCGACAACAGGACTGGGAACGGGCGATCGAAGCACAGCAAAAATCGTTAAATCTGGGATTGAAAACGATCAAGGGCCAATTGATCCTGGCCACGGTTCATTGGCAACAAGATGACAAAGAAGAGGCGGACTTGGCGTTCGAAATTGCGAAAGAAATGATTAAGAAAAAGGGCCCCATTTCCAACCAACTCAAACAACTGTACCGAGAAACGTTGAAATTGTTGAGGAACCCAGAAACCGGTCAGTGATCTCAACGCTAAGGGGTGACAAGAGGCTTGTTGATAGTGGTCGGTTGTGGATCGCGGAATCGTTCTTTATGGTGAGCGTGGGAGCTGGCGAAGGCCGGCAAACGGTGTGACGCAGCCGATTCGGATCGGTTCGCTCCGGCATGTGCACGCTCACGTGACGCGTGAATCATGTCCTTGAAATCATTCCCTTTTTCGAATTGCTGAAGTGATGGCGGTCGTTCTCTTTGATCTCGACGATACCTTATTTGACCACCAATTTTGCAGTCGTGCCGGATTGGCTGCGGTGCAAGCCACGTTTCCCGGTCGGCTTCCCGGAACGGTGGAAGCGGTCGAGGCACGCTATCGTGTCTTACTGGAAGAGTGGCACTTGAAAGTACTCGCCGGGTTGGTGACCAGCGAGGCGTCCCGTGTGGAACGGTTCCGTGAGATGTTGTCCGACGAACAGCACACTGCCACCGACGAGGAGTCACAGCACGCGGCGACCTGCTACCGTGAGGCGTTCGACCAAGCGTATCGGCCCGTGCCGGGAGCGCTGGCGTTGCTGCAACGTATCCGAGGGGAATGCCCGATTGGCATTGTGACGAACCATCTGGTGGCGGAACAAGTCGAGAAAATCGCCAAGATTGGAGTGGAACCCTATGTGGACGCACTGGTGGTCTCGGAAGCGGTGGGCGAGCCAAAGCCGGCCGCGCCGATCTTTGAGGTGGCGTTGGCGCGACTGGGGGGAACTGCCGAGCAAGCGGTGATGATTGGCGACTCTTGGGCATCGGACATTGTCGGTGCGGCAGGCATGGGGATCCGGGCCATTTGGTTGAATCGGTACGAGAGTCCCTGCCCCGATCCGGCCATGGCGACGGAGATCCGTGCGTTGGAGCCCGTAGATGCCGTGGCGGAGTTGATTCTGCGTTCGTCCTAGAGGCAACCCCGCCGACACAATGCAAAGTGAGCGTCGTTCCGAGAATATGGGGGCCGGTGATCTCGGCAGCGATTCATTCGCGAGGGGCTGACTTCGTTTTTCTTCTGCCGGCGATGATTGGGGCTTGGGCGAGCCCCGCGTGCGTTGCAGCCACGCGGACATTGCCGAAGCCAGCCGCGTTGGTTGTTTCCGACGCACAGATCACGCGGGACAAGTTGGCAGCACTGCTGCCTTGCGTGTTGACCAGAGTCCAGCGCTCAGGCTCGGGCGGGATGGTTCCCGCCGGGCCGAGTAGGACGTGCATTTCATCCGCGCGGTTGCGGTGACTGTGGAGCCGAATCAGCACCGTATGACGACGACCGAATTCGAGTCGCGGTCCGGTGACCGTCTGTTGGTAGAGTTGAGCCAGCAGGCGACCGTCCCGGTCAACTCGCAGCCGGACGCGTTGCTGACCACTGGCGGTTGCCAACGCAAGTGCGGTTTGCGAGCCCTCAGCGGGAACGGTCAACTCGGCGGTCACGTACAGGGTGCTCCCTTCGTCTCCCAGATCGATCCAATGGCTGGGCGGTTGTTGCGGAATCGGTTGGATCGGGGGCAGAGGTTGAACCAGTGCGACGGATGCTGGCATCCGCAGGCGGTCCAGTGAGTCCAGGGAGACCTTCAGCACTTCCACTGTTTGTTTGGCACCAGAAAAGGCGATCAGGAGGTGGTCGTCGTGTTCGATGATGTGCGGATAATCTACGTGGCGTCCGCCAATCAGCCAGCAGAGTTTTGTGAACACAAGTCCGTCCCGACTGATGGCCAGGGTCAGTGGATCGCGCCGGCGAGGATTTCCATTGGAGACCATCACGTAGTCACCGCGGCGAGTTCGGTGGACAAAGAATTTGCTGGTTGCGTCCGGGAAGTTCGTCCGCTGGATTTTGCTCCAAGTCCGTCCGTAGTCATGTGACATGGTTCGCAGCAGGAATTTCGATCCGCCGTTGTCCCGAATCAAGCCGACGATGGTTTTGCCATCAGGCAGGATGTACCAATACGGTTCTTCGGGGCGCCCCTGTCCGTCGTAGGCAGCAAGTGGGTGGACCCGCCAGTCATTAAAAGCGGTCGTGCCGCCGACCATGACCGAGACCTGGCGTTGGTGGTCGCGGCGCGTCATCATCCATTCGCCCGAGGGGAGGCGCTGGGGAGGGAAGTTGTTCATCGAGTCGTCCAGCACGGTGCCGTGAGCGACCCACTGTTTGCCGTTCCAGCGGAAGGCTTCCAAGCTCAGGCCGAGACCAGCGTAACCGGGGGCGTTGAAGTGGCTGGCGAGTGCGAGGAGTTGTCCGTCGCGTTGCCACAGGCCGCGCGCAATCCAGCCGTAACCGGCTTTGCGCGGTGGGCCGGTGAGATCTTTCGGTTGGGTCCAGGTCAGCCCATCGCGACTGGTGGCAAATGAATTACGCGTATCCGGTTGATCATGGCCGGGGACCAGATTGCGATGTTGTTGGGGAGAAACACCGGGCCGAGGTAACCCGGGGCCGTCGCTCCACATGGCCCAGAAACGCCCGTCATGGTGTGCCAGGTAGGCGTGTTGATGAACGCGAGTCCCTCCGTGGATGCGGACGTCGCTGATCACGGCGTGCCGGCCTGTGACGTGGGGCAGTCGTTCGTAATCGATTTGATGCGGGTCGTGAGGAAGCCAGTCTCCGGCAAGCATCCGCGCAGGCGTGGGCTGGGGTGGTGACGCTGGCCTGTCGTCCGCGCGGAGCGAAGTCAGCGAAGTCAGTAAAGACAGGGAGACCAGAACAGACCGCCACAGCAGACGCCAGGCAAACTTCATCACAGGTTCTCGGCGCAGCAACATCAGGTGTTCTGCTGAGGCGTATAGATCGGCAGGAAGTCGGGGATCGGTTCGATCTTGCCAGTGGCTGCTCGGCGCGCCTGCGTGGCAGGTTGGAGTCCCAACAGGGAGTACATGGGTTTGCCGTCGCAGATATGAATCGGTCGTCCGTTGGGATGTGGCATGGTGGCGTTATGGCCAATGCCCAGCAGGTGAAAAATCGTCGCTGCCAGATCTTGAGGCGGTGTCCGTCCGTCGCGAGGATAGGCCCCTTTGGCGTCGCTGGAACCGTAGACCTGACCCCCGGAGATACCGGCACCGGCGAGGGCTACACTGAAGACAGGCCCCCAATGATCTCGGCCGCCTTGTGCGTTGAAGGTTGGCGTGCGACCGAATTCACCCCCGGCAACGACCAAGGTTTCGTCGAGTAATCCGCGCGAATCCAAGTCATCGATCAACGCCGAAAACGCCACGTCGAATTGAGGGCACAGGACCGATTTGACGCGTGCATTGTTCTTGGCGTGGGTGTCCCACGTGGGAGCGCTGGAAGTCAGATCACCCGGTTCGCGTGGCCATTGCACATGGACAAAACGGACCCCTGCCTCGATCAGGCGCCGAGCCAGTAAGACGCTTTGTCCCCATTTGCCCCGGCCGTAGCGATCGCGTAGTTTCGCCGGTTCGCGTTCCAACGCAAAGGCTTGACGCGCTTTGCCGGTGGTCAGGATGTCTAGAGCTTCTGCTCGCAAGCGGCTGATATCCTGATTTTGGCTGTGCTGTTCGATTGCCTGGAAATGGTGGTTGATTTGTTTCAGTAATGATGCCCGCGACGAGACGCGCAGTGGTGGTACGTCGTCAGGTAAAGCGAATTCTTCGATGGAGAAGTTGGTGCGTTGTGGGTCACAAGTGAAGTTGTGTGGATCCCAGCGGCGGCCGATGAAACCGGCGGTCTGACCCGAAATCCGGACGCCTGGATTAGCGACGATGGGCTCCGGCAGCCAGGCGAACCCAAACGGACCGTTGGCACTCGGCTTGAGTCGCTGAACGACCGACCCAATGTGCGGCCAGTCCGTCGGGCTGATCTCGCGGGCGTTGGTGCCGCGATACTTGAAACCGGTCAGCACCCAGTAGCCGCTGGTGGAGTGCGTATTGTCATCCGTTGCCATCGAACGACAGATAGCCAGTTTGTCAGCAATCGTTGAGGTCCGCGGTAGTAACTCGCAGAAATCGATACCGGGTACGTTGGTGTGGATCGGCTGGAACTCGCCACGGACTTCAGCCGGGGCATCGGGTTTCGGGTCGAACGTTTCGTGTTGCGGGGGACCACCAGCCAAATACAGGTAGATCACATTCTTGGCCCGCCCGAACGTTTGTGCACCCACATCGTCGCCGCGTGCCTCCGCCGTTTTGGCCAGCAGTGCCGGTAACGAGAGCCCGAGGGCATTCAGCCCGCCGATACGCATCCACTCACGACGCGAACAGTCCCCGGAGCGATGGTTGGAACGTTCGTAGAGAGAAAGCATGGCAGGTCTTTTCAGGAGTGAGTGAAAAAATAACCGTGGAGAACATTAGAACGAATCGCATTTTGATTGAAAAGAGAATTCCCGAGTGTGCCACCCAATTGGGTGACTGCGCGTTGGGTACGGCGAATGCGATGGTCCGTTGACGTGAATCGGTCGTTTCCGGCCGGGAATACTCCAGGTCAGAGATGCGATCTGATATGCTCTAGCGAACGGTCGCCAACGAACGGTGGGCGATTCGGAACGATGTGGCATGCCGGGGGAAATGGAAGGGGCGCGAAGGAGCAATATGAGCGGCATCATCGGTCATACCATGTACGCGATTCTGGCTGGTAAAGCGGCCGAACATCGGCGGCTGCCGATCGTCCCGATGTTGCACCGGCATTACGCAAGTTACCTCTGCGGTGCCTATCTCGGTTGCGACGTGCAGACGATGCCGGAAGCCGTGTGTGTCGACTCGGGTAACGAGGTCGGCTACGGCACAGTGGATTTAAAGCAGAGTCCTTTGACAGGCGGCGAGGTGACGCCGTGGTCGCTGCAGTTGAATGACAAGCGTTATCGTCCGCGGGAGATTCATCGGACATTTTATGGGCGGGCGCATCTGGTCTTCGGCTGGAATGGCGTCGACCGGGCTCATACCGTGCCGTGGGATCATCTGGCCGATTACGTTGCGGCGGTCTGTGAAGATGCGATGGAGCATTTCGGGGTGGGTGAACGAAAAATGGCGTATCTCATGGGCTGGTTGGCCCACATCGTGGGGGACAGCCTGATCAAATCGATCCGGCCGGGGATTGAATTGAACCTGTTGGGTGGAACATACACTCCGAAAAATCGTCCGATTCAAGACCTGGTGTCTTATCACGAAATTGGCGTGAACGAGTTGGGGCTGCATTGGCCGGCACTGCTCCATGATCTGGCGGAGACGCCGGTGGAACCGATTCAGTTGCATTACATGCGCATCGCGGGGCCGAAAGGCAGGTTAGCGGAGGATTTCCCCAACGCCTGGGCGCCTGGACTGGCCCCGCTGCTGCAGGCCGTGTTGCGAGAAAATCGACGCTATCAAGCGATTCGGAATCCGCGTTTGATCGAGCGTTATCGACTGCAAAAAAAGGGCGACCAGTGGGAGTGTCGTGCGGAGCTCAGTCAGCAGGCGGGGGGGCTGCGTTATCCAGAGATGGTGCAGCTGGCGGAACGCGCAAATTTTCGACACGCGTTGTGGCAAATGGCTGAGGCAATTGCCACACTATTCGAAGACGTCGTGCAACGTGCTCCTTCACTACAGGCCCTGCCCCAGCAGGCCGGACCGTCGTGGGCGGAGCTCACCGCACGTTGGAAAAAACGCACCCCGCCACCATGAGCACCCACGCCGAGCCATCCCATGAAGAACCCCTCTTCGCGTTTGCACTTTGTCACCTGCGTTTTGTTGTTCGCCTGTTGGGGCGCCTCACCGGGGTTCGGAGCCGACCCGGCGGCGCTCGGCCAGGTGGCGTGCCAAGGTGATTACCAGCATCACCTGCAAGGTGTGTGTCACAACGGCCAGGGAGCAATCTATTGGTCCTTCACGACCGAATTGGTGAAAACGGATCGCCATGGCAAGGTGTTGAAGAAGATCCCGGTGGCGAATCACCACGGAGATTTGTGCTTTCATGCAGGCAAGCTCTTTGTGGCGGTGAACCTGGGGCGATTCAATGACCCACAGGGAAATGCAGACTCGTGGGTGTACGTTTACGACGCGGAGACGTTGCAGCCGTTAGCTCAACACGAAACGCAGGAGGTGTTTCATGGGGCGGGCGGTATTGGTGTCCGTGGGGGACACTTTTTTGTGGTGGGCGGATTGCCGGAGGGAGTTCAGCAAAACTACGTCTACGAATACGATTCGAAATTTCGCTTCGTCACCCGACATGTCATCAAAAGCGGTTGGACCCACCTCGGCATCCAGACGGCGACCTTTCACGACAATGCCTGGTGGTTTGGCTGTTACGGCGCACCAGCGATCCTGCTGAAGACAGATGCGCAATTCAAGATGTTGGGACGCTTTGAGTTTGACGCGTCACTCGGAATCATGGGCTTGAGCAGGGATCGGCTGTCGGTGGCGAAAGGTCCGAGAACGGCTGAGGGACGGAATCTGGGATCGCTGCGCAGCACGCATCCCGATCCGAAATCCGGTTTGAAATGGCTACCTGAGACTACGTCAGCGACCGATGCGCAACGGGTGAAAAGCCAGGGCGCGTGGGTGGAAGACCGATTTCGCTTTGGGGCCTTCGCGTCCATGATGACGACCGAAGCCAACGCGTCTCTTGAATATCCTTTTGTGGGGACTGGGATCTCGGTGCGTTTGGGGGGACACCATGTGCCGGCATACGGTGAGCCCAATCGAGGGAAGCTGGCGATCTTCATTGATGGCCAACGTACCCGCCTGCTTTATCCACGGAACGTACCGCGTGAATTCGTGTTAGCCGACGGTCTGAAAGCGGGCACACACACGTTGCGCGTGGTGCATCTGGCAGATGGCGAGGGAGTCGGCGCACGGGTGGAGTCGTTCACCAGTTGGAATGACGCACGTGGCGAGGTGCGTTGGCAGATCAGCGGAGAAGCGAATGCGCATCTGGTCGATTGCCGAGCTTTGTTACGACGGGGAGATACCCTGGTCAGAGACACGCTCGTCAGGAACTGGCTGACCGGCCAGGCGTCGCTCACCGCAGTGCCGCCTGGTGAGGATTACACGCTGGAGATTCGCGCGGTGGGTTGGAAGGCGGTGCGGACCGCTCCGTTTCAGGTCAAGGGTGGTGAGTCGATCAACCTGCCGCCCATCTTTCTCGCTCGGGACGTGGCGACGGTGATGTCACGGAAGTCACGTTTTCGCTTTCCGGCGTTAAATCAGCCGGCCATTCGACGGCCTGGCGAGACGTTTCCTGTGCGCTTTCTGGGGTTCGATGCGAAAATTGAAGAAGTCAAGCTGAGCCGGCAGGTTGGACCGGCCGTGGTATCGCGTGTGCTTGAATTTCAGGAGAACGAATCAGCCGCCTACTATTACGATCGCGAAGTGGTGGCGACGTTACCGGAGCAGATGCCGGCCGGCGTTTATGATCTGCAAGTGAAGGTCGTGGGGGGAAGGCGAACTGGAATCTGCCGGTCGCCTCGCAGCGTACATGTTGTGGCTGATTATCCGGCCAATCCGACGTTCGTGACCTTTGGCCATCTCGATACTTCCGGACAATACCAGGCGGAATATCTGCAGCGACTGGTCACCTTGGTAAACCTGTTAGCACCCGACATGGTGTTGTGCAGCAATGCTTGCAACCCGGCCTACGTTTCCGGCGCGTTCGCGGAATTGGACATGCCCTACGTGGTGAACTTTGGAAACCATCAATTCCCTGGTCATGAAGCCTGGTTTGGCGACCCGGTCGGTTTGGTGGATTTGGGGCCCAAGATCAGTGTGCTGAATTATGGCTATCCGTGGCATGTAGAGAAATCGACACCGCAAGCGGAGGCGTTGCTGTCGACGCGACCGCAGGCCAGCATGAAGATCATCAACGCATTCGAAGCGAATGCTGCTTGGGAGCTGCTCGATCGCCACCAGATTCGG
This sequence comes from Blastopirellula sp., assembly GCA_002701545.1. Classification (GTDB taxonomy): domain Bacteria; phylum Planctomycetota; class Planctomycetia; order Pirellulales; family Pirellulaceae. Next base: position 19,716 of record NZVR01000114.1, read on the forward strand.
TTGATTCACGACGCACACGGCATTGGCGAGCGAGTGGCTGATTTTGGCAGCACGCCAACACGCCGCGTTGGGAAATCGAATTCAGAAAGTTTTCGCGTCGTGCGTTTTCAGCAGAATCAGGTAACGACCTGCACGTACCATGGTCATGCGACGGCTCCCATCCCGTTCCCGCGCGAAGCGACACCACCCGTCGAGGTCCAGTTTCAGAAGCCCAACGACGGCACGGCGACGCAGAATGTGGCTACGATCCGCAACCGACTTCTCGATGCATATCCTGCTGGCCGAGTCGTGTTTGTGATGCCGAGGGGAGACTATCGTGTGCAAGGCGGTCGGTTGGAAGCTCAGGTGACCAGTGACGACGAGCAGTTTCAAATCGTGCGTGTGCGCGTCGATATCCCCGCCAACGCAACGGCGGAGGTGACGATCTTGCCGCAGTAGTGGTTGTCTTGGGGTAAAGGAACGCGTTTGGGGCCTGGGAGCTCAGCGTGCGCACCGGGGGACAAGGCGAGTCTGCCGAGGCGGTCATTTGCGCGACAGGTCGAGTGGACGCAGGTGCCGCGTTTGCGTTGGCTGGGATAGCAGTGACTTGCCGGTCGATTGCTGGACGGTGGCAGGACTCCAAAAGTCGAGGTCAGGCTTGCCGGAGGGTCGTGCGTCTGCTGGTGGGGTGCGCACGCGGCGAACCAGACTGATCAGTTGATTTGCCGATGCGGGGGGATCGAACGGTTTCCAAGTCGCTAGATGTTGCCCGGGGCGATGCGCTGTCCGGTTGGCGAGGTGCGTTTCAAATTGCTTGACAAGCAGCGGTAATTGCTCGGGCTTGGTGGTATGCGTTGTCAGTTCGTACATCGCCTCCGAATGCTGGTGGGTGGGCAGGTCTTCCAGCGATTCGTCAACGGATGTCAGGAAGACGCTTTCGGGTGTGCCAATCAACAGGCGTTGAAATACCGGTTCGTCGAGCACACGCTGCCATTCACGGTCGTTGTGAAAAGCGACCCAGTTTTTCCAGGCGGCGTAGCGTGAGGGATGTTTCAGAAGATACACCAAGGTTTGTTGGTTGATTGGCGGTCCGGCAGCGGGTGTCCAATACCCCAGGGGCTGCATGTTGTGTTTGCGGAACAAGCGGTCGGTGTGCTCGCGAAAGCGTTTGACGAGGTGTTGGAAACGGTCTTTGGCAGCGACGTAGGTGCGCAGTTCGTAAACCGGTCCACGTTGCAGGTGCGGGGCGATTTTCGACGGGCGTTGCGGTTCGGTCCACGCCTTGCCGCCGCGCTCTCCGAGTGCAACGGATAACGGAGCCTGAAAGACCCAGGCCAGATTGTCGGAGATGCGATTGCTGGCGTCGTGGCCGGCGATATAGAGCTGGTGATCGCCGAAGGGTGAGCGGCAGAAGGTGCGTGGGGAGACCAGCGGGAGCTTGCCGCGATGATACGCGTTGTTGACCTCGTGCAAGGTGTATTCTCCCGGGGAGTGCCGGATCGCGTACATGCCGCCACCATACACGGCGCTGCCGGGCCAACGCAGATGATCCGCACCGTGGATGTTTCCCAGGAAACCGATCAGATGCACTGTCTTGCCTGACGTGGGATGTGTGACCGGATACATCATGTTGTGGGCAGCCAGCGCGTAGCTGACGCGGACCTGCAGGTGCCGGCTCATTAAATCTGCGATCGACACTTCCTCGTGCCTCGTGAATCCGCCTTGGCCGTCTGGATCGAGCCGCAGGATTTGTGCGGTCGAGCGACCCCCAGGAGCCCAGGCAAACAGTAATGAGTCGCCGTTGCCATGGGGGTTCGGTACTGCGGTCAATCCACGCACGCCACCGACATCCGTGTCGATGTCATCGCCGAGGTGGATGACTTCTTGCCAGGTCGGGCGCGGACCGTCGATCCGTTGGTAGATCGCATCGTCCACGGAAAAGAACAGCGAACCATTCGCTTGCACCATGCCCAGGGGACGACTGCGAAAGGCGCCACGCTGCAAGAATGGGAACTCGGTGTGACGGGACCAGCGGATTTGCCCCGGATGCTGGGGGTCGTATTGACCTGTAATCACTCCAGGATTTCCCAGTAACAAAAATAAGTGCTCGAGGCCGGTGACGGTGTCGCGATAGACCTGCATGTCGCGGGGCAGCCAACGGACTCCGCCCACAGCCGGTCCATGCCGCACCAGCGTGTGATGCCATTTCCCCTGCGTGTCGTTTCTGACCCAAGCGGACACGGCGCCTCCTCGGTCAAAGCGGGCTCCGGCCGCCAACACCAACAGAGACTTCGGTTCGGCTAGGGGTTGGCCCGTCGCGTCGCGAGTGAACGTGACTGACTTGAGGATGTTCCCCTTCATGTATTCCAGACCAAGGTCGTTCGCTTGGCCTGTGTCCAGGTCGACTTGCCATTCACCCTTGGCGGAGTCCAGTCGCAGAACTTGCGCCGATTGTTTGTGCCCCTCCGGCGGGATGGTCCAACGTGCATCCATCCAATAACCGTTGGCTGCAAATAACCGTTTTTGGTGCGCCGCCAAATGCATGATTTCGGAGCCACCTGCGTACGCGCCCTGACGGTCACGGTAGCCAGCGTCGTAACTGGAGACCCATTGCGCGGGGGGCGCGGCGAAAAGCGCGGTGCCGCTGCAGGCGGTGACGGCGAGGGCCAGAAACCAAGAGGACCGTTGCCGCAGGGGCCAGCAAGCGAGGCGGGATGAGGCAGGCATCGTGTGGGCTTTCGTGTGCGTTCGGCGATCCAGGTGCGGTGGCCACCAGCGGGTCTCGTTATCTTACAAACGATTGGGTGAAGTGAGCCAGGATGGTTGTCGGCAAGCAGAGTCGGGGGGCGAAAAATGAGACCTCACGTCGGTTCCCGCCACCGGGGCGGCAACCGTCGTTGGGCAGGTGCGGAAAATGGCCCTCGAGGCGGCGGCCCGAAGGCCATGCCAGGAGCCGGTGGCAGCACGGTTCGGGGGGTGTCGGGATGCGCGGAATATTGTCCTAAAGTAGCTCTGTGGAAACAGTTGTGTTGATTTTGGGAAAGAGCTAAAATAAAACCCAATGAATAAGCATCACATTTCCAAGCGGGACAGGTAATCTGGGCCGCTTGCCTGCCATCTGGCGGTTGTCGTTGCGGAGGATGGTGAGAAGTCACCGAATCCTCGTAACGCCCCCCACCCACGCTGTCCGACATAGCTAATTAACGACATCAACGAAACAGCGACCATGGTGGTCCTGCCTTTCCCCCAACATCGACTGTAAACCTCTTTGTGAGATCGATCATGCTGAACCGTAGAAAGCTGCTGCAGGGAGTCGCGACCGGCGCCGGAGCTGCATTGACCCTATCGCTGCCTGGCCAATCACTCCTTGGTGCGGAAGCCAGTAGTGGCGGTACGACTCCCAAGCGGATCATCTTCTTCATGCAGAATCAGGGTTTCGATCCCAAGACCTGTGTGCCTGAGGGGATGACCAGCAGTGGATCTTTGGCGGGCGCCAAGTTACCCGAGCCGATTGAGGCATTGGAACCGTTTAAGGACCGGCTGCACATCATTAACGGTTTGCACGGTACGCATACCAGTCCCTCGCACAGTGCTTTCTTTGGTGCCTTGGGTGGCTACCGCGGTGGTGATGGTGTGCCACCGAGTGGTTCGACCATTGACTATGAAATCAGCAAGGTATTGCCCCAGACATTGCTGCCGCATCTTTGCATCGGTATGGACTCGATTGAGAACATGACGACCAAGCCCACGTTGGCGACCTTGTCGGCCAGTGGTGCCGGGCAGCCGATTTTCATGTATTCGAATCCCAATCAGCTGTACCAGATGTTGTATGGCGGGATTTCGACGGGCGACATTCGACGCCAACACGAGGCGCGTTCGAATGTGATGAACCAAATCGAACAGCTGGTGGCCGCGAAGGGTCAGGCGTTACCTGCTGCGGATCAGCAACGTTACGGTCAGTACGTGCAAGGATTCCGCGACGTGAATGGTTTGCGCGATCGACTCGATACCGTTTCCGACCATTTGCGGAAGTTCGCACCTGAGGTCGACGAGCGTTATACCAAGCCGCAATTTGAGACCGACTGGCACGATGTGCTGTTAGACCTGGGGATTTCCGCGCTCACGTCGGGAATTACCAACACGCTGACCATTGGTTCGGGACGTGGTGAGATCTTTGGTGCCTGGAAGGGCTTGGGGATTGATCAGCAAGGTCACAACCTGGGCCACATGAAACAGCCCGAGAATCCGATCTGGATCAAGATCCGACAATACAACAGTCGGATGTTGGTGAGGATCATGGAAGCTCTGGAGAGCGTTCCGGAAGGCAGTGGTACGATGATGGACCACTCGTTGATTGTTTACACCAGTAACAACGCCGACAAGCAGCACACGAACGGAGCGAACTGGCCCGTGATGCTGTTGGGGAATCTGGACGGCGCGTTCAAGACCGGTTGTTTCACACAGTTGGACGGTAAGCGTCCGATCAATGCCTTGTTTGCAAGTTTGCTGCGTGCGTCGGGAGCCGCTTGTAATCGGTTCAATATGAATGAACAGTTGGCCAAAAAGTTTGACTCGAAGACCGGTCCTCTGAAGGAAGTGCTTGTATGAGTAAGGTCGTTTTTGTTTTGGCTGCGACGCTGTCGTGGGGGATACTGGCGGTCGCGAATGCCGAGACATTTACGCCTGGTCAACAAGTCGACGGGGATTACGCGAGTTTTGCGCAGCCGTTTTTGGCGAGCCATTGTGTGGACTGCCACGGTGCGTCCGAACCCGAAGGCAATCTGTCCCTGCACAAGCTCGGGCCGGTGGACGAGGTCAACTCGGGCACCTGGAAGGCGATCTGGGCGCAAGTCACGCTCAAGGAAATGCCGCCTCAGGACGCGGAGTCACCCGAGGTGGTCGAGCGTTTGCGGTTCTCTGCTTGGATCGTTGGCGAACTGAGTCGCGTGATGCGAGATAAAGGTGGATTTCATGCCCACCTGGATCCAGACAAAGCAAATTTCGTCGATCACGACTTGCTGTTCGGCCAGCTACCTGACGGGATTCGTCTGCGACCGACCTCGAGCCCGGCGCGGATCTGGCGGGTGACGCCTCAGGAACATCTGACACGATTGAATGAATTGATCAATCGGGAACCGGATTTTGACCCGGAAAAACCCGGCTTGCGGACACGCGGTGATGTGGTGCCAACCAATCACGGTGGCGAACTGAAAATGTACTTTGGCACCGACCGCATTATTCAATGGCAAGGCGGTACGGTGGCTTACGCCACCGCAGTGAAAAGTGTCCCCGCGATCCTGTCGTCCGCGCGCGACCATGGGTTGGAGAACTATCCCAATTTCTACACGGTCAACAGCGCAGAAGCGACGCAGATCATGAGTGTCGCTGGCGATATCATTCGTTATATGGCCCAGGGTCCCCTGAGTATTGCCAAGCCTTATCAAATCACCGATGACCCCAGTTCGATTGCGGACAAGATGAAAGGGGATCTGCGCGGCTTGCCAACCAGTATTGTGTACAGCACCAAGATCAAACGGCCGCTGACCCCGGTCTATGATCTGATGAAGGACGAAGGTGTCAACGAGGCACATTTGCGTGCGGCGGTCGACTTTTTGTTCGAAGCGTTGACGTTTCGGACGCCGACCAAGGAAGAGTCAGAAGCCTACCTGACGATTGTCAAGCAGTCGATCGACAAGTTGGGCAAGCAAGACGGCGCGGTGCTTGGCTTGTCATCTATTTTTCTGGATCGTGATGCGGTTTTCCGTCCGGAACTGGCGGCCACAGGGCAGCGTGACAAGCATGGGCGTGTGATGCTGCAGGACTGGGAGTTGGGGTTGGCCGTGAATCATGCCTTGCGTTACATCCAGCCCGATCCGCAGTTGCGTGAGGCGATACAGCAAGGTCGGATGCGGACTCGACAGGATGTGAAACGCGAGGTCGAGCGGATGTTGGCGGACCGGAGTATCCGCAAGCCACGCGTCTTGCGATTCTTTCGTGATTATTTTGACTATGACCGGGGTGGTTACATCTGCAAAGATTCGAAAGCCCTGGCCAGTACCGGAGCGAGCACCCGAGGCACGTCGCACTACCGCGCCATGTTTGATGCCACGGCCAGCACCGACCGCTTGATCGAACTGATCTTGGAAAAGGACGAGGACGTCTTTCGGCAGTTGCTGACCACGGATCAGGTGGTGGCCACGGGAACCGATAAGACCTATTTCGGTCGCGTGCGTTCGCCTGAGGAGCGTGCGGCGTCGGTGTTGGCGGCCAAGCAAGCGGCTGAGGAACAAGCAAAGCAGGAAGCCGCTGCCGTTGTGAAGTTGGAAGCGGAACTGATGGAACTCGAAGCAACTTTGAAATCAGATCCGAAAGATAAAAAGGTACAGCAGGCGGTGGGTCGCAAGAAGAAGGACCTGGCGGCCGCTAAGAAGAAAGTGGCCAATGCCAAGAAGCGTCGAGACAGTGTCAATCATAATGTGGCGGTAGCCAATTTGAGCGGACCGAAATTGTATGCCCGCGTGAGTCGACGGAGCTTTGGGAACGGGACGATGAAGCCGGACCGTTTTCTGGCCACGGCGCCCGAGGGAGAGCGATTAGGTATCTTAACCCACCCCAGTTGGCTGGTCTCTCACTCCGACGCCATGGATAACCATGCGATTCATCGTGGCCGTTGGATTCGTGAACGGTTGCTCGGCGGCGGGATCCCTGACGTNCCGATTACCGTTGACGCGATGTTGCCGGACGAGCCAGGAAAGACGCTGCGCGAGCGGATGCGAGTGACCCGGCAGAGTTACTGCTGGACCTGTCACGAAAAGATGGATCCGCTTGGGTTACCATTCGAGATGTACAACCATGCCGGGCTGTATCGCACCACGGAATTAAAGCAGCCGGTCGACACGACCGGGGAAATCATCGATTCTGGTGATGCCTNGTTGGACGGCAAGGTAGAGAACGCAGTGGAACTGATTGAAAAACTGGCTAACAGTGCTCGTGCCGAACAGGTGTTCGTGCGTCACGCCTTCCGGTTTTGGATGGGGCGTAACGAAACCCTGAATGATGCCCCGGTGTTGCAGGATGCCTATCGCGCCTACAAGGAGAGTGGAGGCAGCATGAAGGCCCTCTTGGTGTCGCTGCTGACCTCGGATGCGTTCCTCTATCGCACGCCGGGTGAGTCGGAAGTTACGGCCGCAAAGTAATCGCTCACTACCTCGCATATGCCAACTGAGGTGGTGGACCTGCGGGGGCCGGCGCGAGCGGTTGGTCGACCCGCCGTGAGTGGTGTGAGGTGAGGGTTGCAAACTGCCGCGGTGACGGAAGCTTCTGTGGTGGGTGAAATTACGGAAGCATGACCGGTTCTCCACCGGCGTGCGTCGTCATGGCTTTCAACTGTTGTCGGTCGATATCCAGCGGGATGAAGCGTGATGATCCGTCTGCCATCGCAGCGTTGACGCCTCCCACACTCGGGGACACCTGGCCGGAGTCCATCCATTGGACCAGTTCGTCATAGGTGATGTCGCGCGGTTCTGCCCAGTGCGTGTTCATGCCTTCGACTTCTACCAGCAGCAGCGTGTTGGACGTGCCATCGCGGATGTCTCGCAACCTGGGTGCCCGACCGTCTTCGAACATGGTGCCGGGACCGGTGACTAAGAAATAATTGGTGTTCGTGGCTGGCTCGTTGCTCAAAGGTGAATGGTAGGAAGGGATATCAATGGATTGCACGAAACTGTTCTCGACACTATCCCAGCTGTGATTGAAGCTATATTGTTCCGCCAACGGAACTTGCTCTACGTAAGGCAGCAGGCTGGCCCGCCAACTGGTGCGCGGTGTCCCGTTTTCGTCCGGGATCGATGCCGGTGGGAAGGTGTCGTAGGCGGCTTGGTAGTTGTGCAACGCAATCGCCAGCATGCGAAGATTGTTGCTGGAATTGATTCGCTGCGCGGCAACTTGGGAACTTCTAATCGCAGGAAATAACATTGCCGCTAGTATCCCACCGCAGCCGAGTAAGAGGACGAACCCGACTCCCAACACGATGGCGACGATCGCCACGCCGCCGCCGCCCGAACGGTGTGCCGGCGGTGCGTTGAGTTGTTTTTGCGGCATTCCACCAGCGATTGGAATGGTGATCGTTTGACCACACATTTGACAAGGCCCCGTTTGACCTGCGTACTGGTCGGCAACGGTTGTCGTTTTTTGACAATGGGGACAGGTAAACTGAATGGGCATCCGCATGGTCCTTCGATCAAGGAAAAGCCGGGGCGGCTAGGGGAGTGAAACCAGTTCTCCACCGGCGTGCGTTGTCAGGGCTTTCAGCGTGGAACGGTCGATATCGAGCGGGATGACACGCACATCCCCATCTGCCATCAATGCGTTGAATCCCTTGGGGTCGGTCGAGATCTGGCCGGAGTCGATCAGTTGGACGAGTTCGTCATAAGTGATGTCGCGTGGTTCCGCCCAGTGGGTATCGAGGCCCTGGACTTCTACTGCGACCATCGTGTTGGATGTTCCATCGTGGATGTCTCGCATTCTGGGTGCCCTACCGCCTTCGAACATAGTTCCGGGACCGGTGATGAAAAAATAACTGGTGTTCGTAGTTGGCTCGGGGCTCGAAGGTGAATGATAGACAGGGATGTCAATGGATTGCACGAAACTGTTCTCGGCACTATCCCAGCTATGATTGAAGCTGTATTGGTCTGCCAAATGGGATTGTTCGAGGAACGGAAGCAGGCTGGCCCGCCAACTGGTGCGCGGTGTCCCGTTTTCGTCGGCAATGGAGGCCGGTGGAAAGGTATTATTGGTGTCGTGATAAACCATCAATGCGATACTGATTTGCTTGAGATTGTTTTGGGAGGACAGTCGGCGGGCCGACTGACGTGCAACTTGGACACCCGGGAGCACGAGTGCGGTTCCAATCCCGATGCAGGGAATTGCCAACACACAGCAGACCACGAGCACAACGGCGACGACGATCGTGGCGGAGCCGCCGCCACCGCCCGATTTATGCGCGGGAGGTGTATTCAGTTGCTTTCCAGTGAATCCACCGAACCTGGGAATGGTGATCGTTTGGCCACACATTTGACAAGGCCCTGTCTGCCCGGCGAATTGATTAGCAACAGATGTCGTTTTTTGACAATGGGGGCAGGTAAACTCAATGGGCATCAGAGTGGTCCTTGAATCAGATGAACGCCCGGGGACCACGACGTTTCGGAGACGCCGCTGGCCATTCCCNGGTGACGAGTGGGCTGTACGATAGCCTGACTGCTCGACTAACAACTTAAATGGATCTNGCTTGAGGGGCAACCTGCGGATCCCTCCGGGGCAATGGTGATTTGCGAGGTTGGTTGCCGTGTTCTCTGAGTCGTCGTCGGCTTTTGCCTCCCGAGACGGTGCGCCATGGCCTGTTGGTGCTGCAAGGCCAGGCCTCCAGACGGTAGGTTGGTGTATAACGGAAGGACGGTGTGTTGCTGGCGGGCGTGTCGCGCGCGGAGTGCCGACCATGGCAACCGAACGATCTAGATCAGATTTTGGAATACACGACTGATGAGACGACTGATGAGAAAAACAGGATGGTGCGTCAGCTTGCTGCTGATGATGTTCGTGACGCTTCGTGCGGTTTCTGCGGCCGATCATTACGTGGGGCACTGGGCATTGACGCTGCCTGATGGGCGGGCCGGCTGGCTGGGGGTCTCCGAAAAAGAAGGTGAACTCATGGCCTCGCTATTGTGGGGTGGTGGAAGTGTGACGCCTGTTGCCAGCGTCCAAGTCCGAGACACGCAACTCGTGCTGACACGTGTGCAGAAACAGCGGAAAGGGCCGAGTCGTGGCCAGAAGATTACGGAAACGATTACGGCCACACGCCAGGGTGACTCGTTGCAACTGGTGACCGAGAAAGTCAGGTCCAACGGGAAACGTTTTGGTCGAGCGGAGTTTACCGGCAAACGCACTCCCCCGTTGCCGCCGCGGCCTGACTTGGCGCAGTTGAAGTACGGGGACCCCGTGGTGTTGTTTAACGGCAAAGATCTGGCTGGCTGGGAATCGCTGCAACCGCAAGCGGCGATGGGGTGGCACGTGAAGGATGAGATCTTGATGAACCGCACACACCACGAGGACGGTAAGCGCGTGCCGCATGCGAATATTCGCACGGTGGAAAGCTTTGAAGACTTTCGCTTGACGATGGACGTGCGGACGCTCGCCAACAGTAACAGCGGTGTGTATCTGCGCGGGATTTATGAGATTCAGATTTTCGAGAGCTACGGCAAGCCGCTCGATTCACACCACATGGGCGCGCTGTACAGTCGCATTACTCCCGCGGTGTCTGTAGAAAAACCGATTGGCCAATGGCAAACGTTGGACATCACGCTGGTGGATCGACATGTCACGGTGATCCTCAATGGCACGCGGGTGATTGACAATCAACCCGTATTGGGGTGCACGGGCGGAGCGCTCTGGTCCGATCCGCTGCGTCCTGGTCCGATCTATCTACAGGGAAACCACTCGGATGTCGACTTCCGTAACCTGATTTTGCGTCCGGTGATTGACTGAACGTCGACCCCGGCGGTGAACTCGGCGGCGCGAATCGCAGGGAACGCCGTGATGTGATCCACGAAACGTTTGTGTGTAGAATAGAACCCGGACGGGATCGTCGGTGAGTGTGATTTCCACCGAGGTGCACGCGCCAGGGTGATTGGCAAATCCGCATGGATTGGACAGACTGATGCGTGGCGTTTGGTGCTCGCGAGCGTGGGCTGGCTGACGCCGAGGGGGCCTGTCAGAGCTGCGATGAAAGCGCGTTACGCTCCGGCGTGCGGAGAGTCTGGGGGACCCTGTAATACACGCAACCAACGCCGTCCCTACGACGCGGCGATTTATGTTTTTTAGGTAACAAAATGAAATCAATCTTACAGCTTGTTGTCGGTGCGCTTTGTGGTTTGTGGATCAGTGTGGCCGGCGCCCAAGGGTCTCGCGAGGCGGAGGCACAGCGACCGAATGTGGTGCTGATCTATATCGATGATCTGGGTTATGGAGATGTTGGCTGTTACGGATGCAAGGACATTCCCACGCCACACATGGATCAATTGGCAACGCAAGGTGTTCGCTTTACCGCGTCGTACATCACGAATCCACCGTGCTGCCCCAGTCGCTGTAGCATGATCATGGGACAGTATGGTCAGCGTTTTGGAAAGTATGGCATGTCGCGGGGGCTGCCGATTCCGGAGGATCGCCCCACGCTGGCTCGGTATTTGAATGATCGCGGCTATGTGACGGGCCAGATCGGGAAGTGGGATATTGGGACCAAACTGCAAGGTCCATTGCAGGTCGGGTTTTCAGAAGTTGCCAAGACGCCGCCTAAAAAGAAGTACACTCCGAAGGAATTGAAGGAACTCCCGAATGGGCTCAAGAAGCAGCTCAGTAAGAACGGTGGCAATTCAAAATACTTTTGCATCAACGCGGCGGGCGAGACCGAGTGGTTGACGGATTACGACGGCAACTCGATGGTCGATTTTGTCAAACGCCATCAACACGAGCCATTTTTTCTTTACTGGTCGCCGCAAGCGGTGCACTCGCCAAGTGGTGAAGTTCCCGACAGGCTGATGTCACGTACGACGGCGCAAGGCAAACGCCGGAAACTGGCCGGCGCGATTGTCTCGGTGGATGATCAGGTAGGCAAGTTGTTGCAGGTTTTGGATCAAACCGGTCTCCGCGAGCGGACGTTGATTATCTTTACCAGTGACAACGGAGCGAATGGTGGCGAAGGTGGTTCTTCGACGCCCTATACGGGCGGCAAGGGATCTGGTACCCAGAAAGAGGGCTGGGTGCGGGTGCCAACGATCTTCAGCATGCCCGGAACGTTGCNGGAGGGAAAGCAGCATGACGGGTTGATCGCCAACTTCGACTTCTACTCCACGATCGCCGTGTTATCTGGCGGTCAGATCCCGCCACATTGCGATGGGGTGGATCTGTTTCCCTATCTGACCGGGAAGCAGTCAGGTGACGCTCATGAATACCTGTTCTGGCTCAATAACGAGCCGGGCGACGCAGTGCGACGCCACTTGGTTGCGGTGCGCTGGCGCGATTGGCGACTCTACCGGAAATATGAAAAAGATGCCTGGCAGTTGTTTGACCTGCGAGCCGACCCTCGTGAAGAAACCGATTTGGCAGGCAAGCACCCCGCCGTTGTCAAACAGTTGGCGGCGCAACATGCGGACTGGTCGAAAACGCTGACGCCGCTCGGTAAGATTCCAGAGATTCCTCAGCGGGCCAAGTTGATTCCTGCGGGGCACGGCTGGGCCCGAGCCCAAGCGAACGCCAAGACGCCATGAGCGCGGCGCGACTTATTCGTTGCGGCTAACGGCGCGTGCGGTTAACGGCGCGTGCGGTTAACGGCGCGCCAAGGGAAATGGGATGGTGTACAACAAACGAAACGCAGATGGGGCCGTTGTCCTGCGTTGTGCGATGACTATGAAGAGACGCTTAGCATGAGACGCATTGTCGATGGGTTCGTGCTGTGCGTTGCGGTGGCACTTTACAGCTCCTCAGGGACTGCCGCCGAAACGTTCACGCCTTACACACCAGAGCAGGTGCCGCAAAATGTGACGGATCTCTGGAAAGATTATGACACCCGGATCGCCGCTTACTATTCGTTTCCCGATGGGGGTGGCAAGTCGCATGGGTTCGGGTCCTTGAGAGGAGCCACGCTGTGTGGGCGCAGCGTGGTGGGTTGCGGGACTGCCAGGCAGCGGCTGCGCCTATTGTGATGGCGCGGTTGTGCCGAGCCCGAACTGTGCCGAGCCCGCAAAGAGCGGTGACCTGGCACCAGACGATGTTACTGCAGGTTCAGGCAAGAAAGCATGNTGGAAATGTCCCAAGGGGTCCGACCATAAGTGGGAAGCAGTCATCGCAAACAGGGCCAAAGGAGTGGGGTGCCCAGGAACGTGCGGACGAATTGTGATTCGGCCGAGGGTTCATCGGCCTGCCCCGCCTTGTTGAGGTCTTGCAGCGGCACTGCCAACCGCTTTGCAAGAAGCGAGATGACCGCTCAGGTACCGCGTATCGAAAGACCTGGCGTATCGAAAGACCGGTTCACGCCTCGTTTAGGTGGCAGGACGCCTTGCGTCGGCGCCTCCTCGCCACGGCGCCTGACGCCAGGATGCCGAGCAACCACATGGTAACGGAACCGGCCTCCGGCACAGTTGCGGCATGATCTGTGACGACGAAATTAAGATTTTGAGTTGTCAAATCTACACCGCCTTGCCGGAGCCAAAAGGAATAGTCCCCCGGCCCCAACGGTGGCGTAAATCCCTGTGAACCGGGGCCCAGTCCCATTTGTGGGAGTATGTCCTGACCTACGAGTGCGGTGCCATGGTGAACGTAACCAAGTAACTGCGTCACATCTGGGCTTGCCGGATCAACGTCGAAAAAGCTGTCCTCGACCAGACCGAGGAAACCGAGATCGTCCGCGGAAATCCATCCATCGAGCACTAAACCGGACCATTCTTTGCCGTCAGCAATGGTGAATGTAAAGAACTTGCTGATGCCATTTTGCGTATCGGCAATCAAATTATTATTGCCGGCCGAGAGTATGCCCAAATCCGTAGTGTTAAACCGGTCGGTTGACAACGAACCGTCGATGGACTCGTCCCAAATGACGCCGGCTCTCGCGGGAGTTGCGAACCAAGCCGTGAGAGTCAGCGGGACTGAGCAAAGAACGATAAGACGTAGGGCAAGCCGAGTCACACTGCTATCCTTGGTTGTGGGGGAATGCGAGGGATAGATAAAGACCATTGCAATGGGTGGGCGTAATATAAGTGAGCGTCTCGGTCCGTGCAAGTAGTTTCTTTTACCCGCTAGTAATTACATGACAACCAACCACTTACCCGCATCAGGCCCCGCGCCCGAGTCGCAACCCTGGTCTCCATGGACCACGCCGACTAAAACGTCTCTTGTGGGGTGAGGACTTCCCCAATACCCCGTTCGGGGTGGGTGGTGTTGCGGCAACGGCATGATTCTCGTATCCGCCGACCACGCATCCAGGGCCGTTCAGCTGCTTAGCTGGTCTGGGTGGCGGCGGATGGTGGCTGGACCTGCTGGAACCTGATTTCGTGCATTTGCGAGTTCTGGCGTGGGTTCTTTCCCAAGGGAGCCACGCCATCACTTCATGAAGATGGCGTTTTGGAAATCAACTTGGGCGCCCGGTTGCTGCAGAAACGTGGCCAGCTCATGGATCGGCTGCTGAGCGAAATCGCCTCTCTTCGATCCAAAACAGGCTCCAAACACTCGACGCAATGTCGCAAAAGTCAGCCTGAGTCATGCCGCTTCGTGCAATGCCGTGACAGCAGATCTCAGCCATGACTGGAAGAGGATGGGGGTCGATTCTGGGGGAGTGGTAGTTGCGGTTGCCGATGAAGCTTTGTTCCGGAGGCGAAGGGGACCAGCGGAGCTTGCGTTGTGAAACGCCTCGTTCAGTTCCGCTTGCGGCGGGAGCGTTGCATAGGATGGCGGAAACGCGAGATTGCGGCGCGATCAAACAGTGCGGGTTTTGTTTCGCGAGTCGCGGCGAGCATTGGCGTCCCCAGCGGATCCCTAACTTGCGTCGTCGACGCCAAGTGGTCCGNGGTGCTCAAGCGACACCCCGTTGAGGAGTGACGGCCTCTGCCAAGCGATTCACCCGGCCTTTAATCCAAGCTCGCATGGGTCTCCACGCGTCTCGTGACGAGCGGGGCGTAACGTGTCTGGGCGCCTGGGGAATTTGCTCACTTGTCTTTCTGACAATGAGGCCAACTGAAGTGCATGTGTAACCGTGCAGCAAGAGTTTGAGGTGTCGATCTTTGGTGTAGGGTGGCGCATCGACGATTTGATCNACAGGCAGGTCGCCGGTGTCGAAGGCAAACGGCTCGACCGTCTGGCCCTGCGCAGTGAGATTTTCTGCGATTCTCTCCATATCACAACGGCGGAAGATCACGGTGCCGTGGTGGTCGATCGTATCGTCATTAGACGAGACATTGAATTCGGTTGTGTGAATCGCGATGCCACCGGGTTTGAGACAGGCCAACGAGTTGTAGACAAACTGTTCGCCCAAGGACAACGACCCAAGATGCACTAACGAACAGGCTGACCAGACGAAGGCCGGTTCATGCGCATCGCTTATCACCTTTGCATCCGCGCCCGACGACTTGGATACGACATCGAGCCGGCCGAAGTCTACAGCCCCGAACGATTCGGAATGTCGCCCGCGATGAAATACGCCGTCGCCCTTCAAGCCGAAGCAAAGGCGCTTGTCGCCGCAACCTTTCGCCAAATCTGTAGCCAACCGATCTCGCCGGGATTCACCGCGATCTACCAGCGAGATCAACGTCGATGGCTCAACGCTCACCCCGAACGCCAAAGGAACCAAGATGAGTTTGACATCGCTACTTGATCGGATCACCAACCGCCAACAACAACGCTGGCAAAGTCGATGGGCCGACTTTCGAACTGTGCTGTTATCCGAGTAGCTGTTCGATCGGGCCCTCTTGCGGAATGCTCAGACCGACGTCTGGGCTGCCGTAGTGGGGAGTCGGATGACCGTAGGCGTTCAGGATGGTCGTGTACCAGTTCCCCAGGGTGCGATGCCCTGGTTGGTTGTAGCCCGGCAGGCGGATGTAGCGGCGTCCCAGTTGCAGCGGTGTGTTCTCGCCAGCGAGTACGATGAACGGCCATTCGGTGCCGTGGCTATGG
The DNA here is from genome assembly GCA_002701545.1 of Blastopirellula sp. GTDB lineage: Bacteria > Planctomycetota > Planctomycetia > Pirellulales > Pirellulaceae. The sequence continues at coordinate 35,406 of NZVR01000114.1, forward strand.
TGCGTCTCGCCATTGTCGGGGAAATAGAACAGCATGGTATTGTCAAACATGGTGCCGCCCGCTTCAGGCACGCTCTTGAGACGCTTGACAATCGTGTCAATCAGCGTCATGTGTTGTCGGCGGATCTTTTTGCGCACGTCGGTGGCGGCGAACTGCCGGACAGGTTTCCCGTGGCCAACATCGTGTTGGTTGACACTCTCGCCTTCGATTTCCGGAAGCCCCGTGTAAGGTGTGCCAAGCTCATCGACGGTAAAGGTCACGACGTTGGTCATGCCCGAGATGAGGGTGGCAAGGAGCATCTCGGTGAACCCTTGCTGGCGATCGACGGTGGAGAGGTTGTCGGAGAGGTACTTGGCATCGAGTTGTGGCAGGTGTTGCCGAATCTTGTCGGCCATCGCTTCGACGCGACCATTGCGACGACGGATCGCTTGTAAGGCGTCTGCATAGTTGGCGACTTTCACCCGTTCCGTACCGCCGAGTTGGTTGGCGAGTTGGCCTTCGCTGCGCGCGACAAACTCGAGCATTTTGCGTTCGAGTTGGTATTGTGCTTGAGCCGTTTGATCACTGGAGACGGACTTGTAGAGTTCTTGCATTGCGATCTTTGGCGATCCGAATGCGTAGTTCGGTTGCTGAGGTCCCCGCGCAGAAAACCCTTTTTCGATACCGTTGATATTGCCCCGCGAGTTGCCGCCGCCGGATGGGAAGCAAGCGAATTCGATATGTTCGAAAGGAGATGGGAACAGCTTGGCCAACTCGAAGTCAACGGTCGCCCATTTGATCGAACTCAGGCGTTCATTGGCTTTGAATACACCGAGGGAGGAACACCAGGTGTGATGTCCTGTGGTACACATCTTGCCGGAAAGTCCCTGCAGGATGGTCATGTGATTGGTGTGCGCAGCGAGCGGGCTCATCCATTCGGGTAACTCGTGCCCATCCAGATCGACGGTGAACGCGTCTTTGCGTTTCTCGGCCTCCTGCTGCTCTTGGCTGAACGTGGGGGGAACCAGGGAACTGGGGAAGAGGCCATTTCCCTTGTGCAGAAAGATGAAACGCGTGGGGGGCTTGTCCGCACCGTGATCCGCAAAGAGCGTGGGTGCTGCCAGGCTGATCGCCCCTGCGCCGGCAAGCGATTGTGTCAGGAATTCTCGTCGGTTGCTCATGGTTTGCTATCTTTCCGCCGTGGGCAGGAGGAGCTGACGCACAGCGTGTCGGTGCTTAGGGATTGGCTTTTCGATACATGAATGAATCGGAAGTCAGTAGTGATATGATAACGGCTCGAAAGCTACCACCGCTATCCAGATATGCATTATCGGCATCGATGAGCGTTTGGGAATCCGAAAGCATCTCATTTCTTCCGAGAAAAAAGCGAAAAGCGTGACGGATGATCGATTGCCGGGCGCGCGTCG
>NZVR01000115.1 GCA_002701545.1 Blastopirellula sp.
CCCAAGTACCGGGGCTGGCGAAACCGGAGACGGCGTTGTCCATTTGGACAGGCACGGTCATCGCGCGTTTTCCAGATTCCAGCAAATCGGCGACACTGGGGCCAGTGCCTTCCGGGTAAAACATGGAGGTGTCAAACCCTTCTCCCGCTTTGACATCGCGAGCAACGACCTGGCCGATGATATCTTGAGCCGTCGTCATGAACTCACTCTTCAATCCGCGTTCAGCGATTTGTTCAGGAGTGAGAAGATAGATGGACACGTCCGTCTTGGTGATCTTCCGACCGGCTTTCAGTTCGCGACTCGCCAAGGGAACGACGGTGCTGGTGGGAGCGGCTGGCTCGACTTCTTCTTCCACAACGACTTCGGGAATCTCCGCCAGTTTGTTCTTGACGACGTAGGCGCCCAGTGATCCAAAGATCACGGCTAAGAAACCTAGCAAGATGGTGCCGGGGCTAAATTGTGACATAGGAATCTCCGATAGACTGGATAAGCGCTGCTTGTTTTCGCAGTTGAAAAGTGAGTGACAAGTTACGCGGTTAAGGTCACCAGGAGGTACATGATTTCACGATCAATACAATCCAGGTTGCCAAAGTTAGCGGAACGGCGTAGGGTATCTGCCGTCCTGCTTGTAATGCGCCTTTGACGTTGCTTCCCTTAGACGCTCCACCAGCAGAAGCATTCGCTGGCGTTTGCATCACCGCACGGTAAAGGATGGCGGCTAAGGAAACGACAAGTGCCAAAATGGCGCTCAACACGAACGTGATGAACATCAACGGAGCACCTAACCATGCCCCTAAAGCGGCTGCCAGTTTCACGTCGCCCGCTCCACCCCCTCCAATGAGCCAGAGAACAAAGAGGATACCGAAACCAACGGCGAATCCTGCAAGTGCGGGCAGCAACCCCTCAAATCCATTAAAGATTGCGTGAAAGCCAAATGCTACCACTAATCCGGTGACATTTAGCCAATTTGGGATACGGCGCGAACGGATATCCCAAATCATCGCTACAAGTGTAAAAATGCCAACACAGATGGTGAGGGCAAGGAACGATCTATCCACGATTGGACCCCTTTGACGATCACTATCAGAACTAAGCTACGCAAAGGATACGACATTCTGCAGATCAGGCTGAGATTGACCCATGAAAGGTCAGGCTCAGCTTGATCTGCTGGGTTTTGTAGACCCCGCAGATCAAAATCGGGGCCGGACGGTGCGTCGGCAAACGAATTCGTCCGGCCCCATAGCTAAAGTACTCAAGTCATGCCAGAACACTAAGGCAATGGAGTACCTTCTTCATTACCACTGCTCGTGTTGTTGACAACACATTGATCCGCAACAGTCGCGGTATCGTCGTTGTCATCACAGAAGTCAGTTTCGTCATTGAAGTCAGCGCCGGAAACTTCTGCAGAGTGTCCGGTGATGCCGTCGTAGGTGTACGATTGGACGATGTCGTCCACGGCACCAGCAACGTCTGCCAACTCGTTCGTGACCGAGTCACGCAGAGTGGTCAAACCAACAATGAGACCGAGTGAAGCGATGGTTGCAACCAAAATCACTTCGANTGTGTACGTGACGCCGTCTTCTTCGCGCCACAGACGATTGAGAACCTGCATCGGTTCCTCCTTAAAAAAGCGCGGCCGAAAAAAACAAAACCCGCTCTGAGGTCATCCAGAATTCTGTCGATGCCGCAAGTCAACAGTCTGGACAACGCGGACAAGACTCCACAGCTAAGGAGCTGTAAAAACTAACCCTCCCGGGGCTTGCCCCGAAGGATCGGTAAACGGTTGGCCACAAAGCGTGCCAATGTCGTTGTCGTCGAAGTTAGCCGAATAAATCGAAGTGTCTGGAACACCGTCTGAGTCAGTGTCGATCTGAACATCGACGTTGACACTGTGATCCAAGCTGTTGAGTGCCACGCCCACATCCACAAACTCTTGCACGATTTGGTCGCGTATGGTGGTCAGACCAACGATACCGCCAATCGCCACGATGGTGACCAGCAAGAGCATCGATGTTGGGGTTACGGTGGCACCCGTGTCAGCCCAAAGTTGTTTCAGTAATCTCATGCGAACGTCTCCTGAACGACTGAAAGCATGTAGGAAAAGTGTTTCATCAGCCAAGTTGCGTGGTGGGTTTAGTCACCCTCTTCAACATTGGGGATGTTCATCATGATGCAAGCAGGTGCTGCGCCCGCCGCATCCGCAACGCTCGAACCTTCTGCGCCCGCACCATCGTTATCACAAAAGTCGTTGTTGTCGGTGTAGTTGCTGTCAAAGACTTGGACCACGACTTCTACGTCACCGCCAGCGTACTGGGATGTCGCTGTATCGGAGAGCACTCCGCCGTCCTGGTTGCCAGCAATTTGGGTGCTCATCGAGTAACCCTGGTTGAGCACACTGACTCCAATCGCCGTGTCACCAAACTCTTGTACGATCGAGTCGCGAAGAGTTGTCAGGCCAACGATCATGCCCACGACTACCAGGGTGGTAATCAGGATCAACTCGACGCTTAGCGTCGCACCACATTCGTCATTCCAAAAGCGTTTAAAGATGCTCATTGTTTACCTCAGGTAGTTTTCTCAACAAATCAGCTGGAAAGTCGCCGCGCCATAAGGCAAGCGCCCGGCCGACGTGAGTCAAAAAGGTGTAAGTCTTGTCGATTTTGGCCTGGTCCATTTGTTCCAACTCACGAACCAGCCATTGCCCCGCACGTGCCAAGACTTCGCGCGGCGGATGCAATTCCGCAGGTGCCATCGCCCACCATTCCAAGGCATGCCCCGTAGCCAACATGCGACGCGAGAGTGCATCCATTCGTTGCTCGGCATCGAGTGGTTTTCCGTTAGGCCAGTTGCTATCCCACCATCCTTCGACGGATTGAGTCGCAACCAGGCGTTGGGTCGCATCCATCAGATGGTCCAGCACCTCGCTGCGGGCCGCATCCGACAGAATGTCTTGTTCCTCATCCACTCGCAGCAAGATAGTCAGGGTGTACAGGCGATGATTGCCAAAACAGACACCTTGCTCGAGATCTTGACGCATGATCCGTCGTGCCAGTCGGTCGAAGGTGACCTCTTGGCCCTCATGGCTGTACCATGGCTGGCCATCTGTGGCATACAGTGCCCAGGCCAGTGTGGTCCATTCGTACTCCTGCTGATTGACACTGAAGACGCGCAGTGCTTGACGCAGAATCGCCTCCACGTCTGTTTCCCGATCAGGGGCAATCACCGGATAATCCAGAGGCGTGCCAACTTCGGCCAGGGTGGCCAACGTGTGGTCGACGTGACTGGCGGTTGCATTCCCGGCTTGTGTACGAACGGCGATGCGATCTTCGTCCGGATGGCTATAAACTAATGACTTGGCGTCGTCTCCCCAGAAGCTGGAAAAACTACGGTGATCAAGTAACATCTGCCGCATCTCTTGTCCGGACAGACATTGCTGGTCTTTGAATTCCGCGTCGGCACCCCAGAATCGTAAGGCGTGATCGACGTAGTTGATTTTCGGTTTCTCTTGCCGTAACTGCGGCCGCAGCTTGTGCAGCACCATGGCCAACTGATCGTCGGTCACCACGCGTGGGTCGTTGTAGGTCGGTCGGATCTCGCGCGGTGCGTTGTGGAACTCCGGTAACCGCGTTTCACGCTGCAGTTTGGCCGAGCGAATGAGTGGCAACGCGACCACCGTGGAAATCAAAACAACCTGCGCGACGATAAACGTGATCGCTGCAGGTGTGTAGCGTTTCTGAGATGTTGTTTGACTCATGTTTGTTTGCCCTCCCCGCCGTCATTTGCTTGACGACGCAAAATCAGGGCTGCATCGTCTTCGAACGTTACCGTCCACCCCTTCACCTTTTTGTCGATCTGTTTGACAAGCTGTTGCTGCCGCTGCTTGTCGACGACTAGGACTTTGGCTGCATAGCGATCCAGTACACGCTCCCAACCCGCTTCACCCCGGTAGACGCGGTCGTAGTCTTTGCGGACTTGCTCGGGTAGCAGGTGCATTTGCGAGTTGACGGCAACCTGACGTGTTTGTGTCGCATCCCAGGCCAGCCAGTCACCCCAGTAATAAGGTGCCCAGATCAAGGATTCCGCTGGAGATTCTTTGAGGTGCTGTGAAGCGCCCAGCGGAGTTTGTGAGTCATGAAGTTGCTCGTTGGCACGCGCTTTGCCACCCAGTAGAGGATTGCTGATGGGAGATAACGCAAATGCTGCCCAGATACAAAAACCACAAATCAAGGTGTACATGAAATGAACGGGTCGGAGTTCCTTAGGCATGACGACCACTCGCGGCTTGGCGAACTTTTTGCAGTAGGGCAAAGTCGCAAAGAGCGCGATCGGGGCGAATTGAAGCGCCAGCAGTTCGTTGCCCATCATCGCCAGCGTGCCGATGGCCAGCAGGAAAACCGTTGCGGTACGAATCGGTTGGGAAATGCGTCGCACCAAAAACAGGACTGCCACCCAGAATCCCAGGAAGCCGCAGCCAGTCCAACCGGCCAAGGTCAGCGGACGCCAACCGCCAGCTGCCAGCCAGAGAGGATTGTTGTCCCATTGAATCGCATGGCTCCAGAGATCAATGCCCAAGGGGTTGATCAGTGTGGCCAGCAAACCGAGTTCGCTCAGATAGATCGTTTTTCTTAATGAACGGCTGTTCAGCAGGGCGGAGAGGCTGTGTGACCTGCGCACGAGATCCACTGCGCTGCCGCAACACCAACTCAGAAGAATCGCGGCGCCAAACACAAAGGAACCATCGAGATTGGCCCACAGCATCATCAATACCGGGATTGCAATCCACAGCCACGCCGGGATCTGGCGCCGCTGCGTGAAGGTTAGTAGCAACAGCAGCGCGCTGAGACAGACAACCCCCAGAACTTGAGGTCGCAAGATGCCAAGTTGTCCCCACCACATCAAGATCACGTAAGAGACAGCGATCACCATCATCGGGAGATGANGTGTCAGCCGGTGAAAGGTCAACGCCAGGAGAATCAACGAAGTGATTTGAGAGGTTGCCAGTAAATAGGTCAGACCTTCAGCTCCGCAATATTTTTCGCAGACCGCCATGACCACCTGGGACAGCCAAGTCGTTGTGACTTGTGGCATGCCATCTGCCAGTGGTAACGCTGGATCGGTGGCAGGCAACGTGGCCGTGGCCAAGATGTGGCGACCGAAGTAAGCATGCCGCCAAGTCTCGGTATGGAACAGAGGGATGTAGCTCAGGTAGAGGAAGAGCAGACAGAAACCGCCGCAGATGACTGCGTGGGGCCAACGCAAGACGAACCGTTCGTTGAGAACGGGCGTCAATGTTGGCGATGCCGCTACCACGGAGCGCGTTTCTGTTCGAGCTGTCAAACTTGAATTCCTTCGCATGTGCACACCACACTCGAACGCGCACGAATGTGCAACGCTCTTTGGGATCCCGTTGGTGTGAAACGTAGTTACTCTTTTTTCGCGATCGCGCTGACTTCAAACTGCTTGTTAGCAAGATCGACGCCAAACGACTGCAGCAAGTTCGGAATAGGGTCTGGATTCGGCGCTGCAGTGGGGTCGAATTTAACCAGAATGATGACTCGAAGTTCACCCTGACCGGGTGCTGGAAAAGTTTGTATTTGAGTGACGCTGGCGTCGCCCGCATCACCAACTGGAGAAGCAGCCGCATCCTCTGCGAGAATGATGCGGACACCTGAGTTGGCAGTGAGTGCCAAGCCGTGTACGGACAAGACTTCATTGACCGCCTCGGTGGCAGCGTCGACGATCTGCGTCGGATTGGTCGCGGTCGCTGCGGCTTTAGCTGCTTCACGCGCACCCTCGTCAGCAGCCGCCTCAACAGCCTCCTGGACCGACATCGTTGCACCAAGCTGCACCATGGCTGCAAGCGTGATTGCCAAAAAAGGAATCACCAAAATCGACTCGAGGACTTGCACTCCTCGGCGCTCTTGCTTTTGCAGTTGTTGTTGCATCCGTCTGTTCAACTGAGCGTTCCTTGGCACGTTAAGGTGAGATCGCACTGATCGCTTCTGCTAGATCGAACAATTCGCCAATCAGCGCGCCGCGTACCGTGGCAAGTCCTGCAATTGCTCCAATACCAACAATGGTGAGTAGCAGCAGGTACTCCACAAAAACAGCCCCTTTGGTTTCACGGCGGAACTGTTTCATGATCTGAAATAACCGGTTGATTCGCATTTCCGATCGCCCTCGTTAATGTGTGACTTACTCTTGGGTAGATTTTTGATACTAACTAGGGTGATTTGGGTGTCAAGGAAGCTTGGGCAGTATGCGCTAAAAGTATGCTTGGGGCGGATTTGCAGGTTATGCTAATTGGAATCGAATATCAATGATTTAGTTTAAAAAATAGACAGGTTAATTTGCGTAAAATGAGTTGTTGATTAGTTTGGAATTTACGGGGTTTTCTCATCTTGGAGCAACTTGTGATGCGCTTACCTGGAAGATTTTTGCGCCGCGGCGGGGCAGCGGTTGAGTTGATTCTCGTCATGCCCGTCTTCATCATTGCCCTGTTTGGCATCGTGGAATACGGGATCTGGTTTGCGAATCAGCAGCAACTCGAGTCTGCGAGTCGGTTAGGTGCCCTGGAGGCCTCGGAAACCGATATCTTGCCGGTGACGGATGTGCTCTTTGCCGGAAGCGATACTGACTTGGCGGTCCGCCGTCAGCTTCTTCAAGCTGGGTTGGATACCAGCGACGCCAATCTGCGGATCACGCTGGAGCATAGCGTTGGGGGGACGGTTACCACGGTCGAGTCGGGAAGCCTGATTTGCCCTCCGCCGACACTTCCAAGTCCGCCCAGTACGGCAGACTACGTACGGGTGAGCGTGTGTATGGACATTGTGGGTGGCAAGCTTGCGCCCAATCTACTGAAAACCTTTGGCTTTGACATCGATGGGCGCATTGCTCACCAGACAACGACGCTTCGCTGGGAGCCGTCGATGACTCCGTAAGCTGCGGAGCGTGAGTGTTGGGGTGTAGCGATTGGAAGAAAAGGGGATAAGAAACATGCCGTTCGAACCACATGGTGAACAGCGTTGGGTAAAAGGCCGACCGCTTTCAAGGCGGAGATCACTTCGGCGCGGAATTGCCAAGTTATGGATGATCCTGCTGCTGCCTTGCATCTTGATCACATTGTGCCTGGTGATTGAGATTGCCAACCTGTGGCTCGCCCGTGCGGAATTAGAGAATGCTCTGGAATCTGCCGCGCTGGCGGCCGTCAAAGAGTGGGGTGATGCCAACGGTGGTGACACGGCTGCGGCGCGGATTGTTGGTGTTGATTTTGCTGCAGCTAATACCGTGCGAGGTCAATTTGTTGACTTGGACGGCAACTATCTAGTGACGTCTTCACCGAATCAAAACGCCCAGTGCATCACGCTTTTACAACCTCCTCCAACGCCACCCAACAAAGGCATTCTGATCTTTGGAGCGATCACGGATACNGNTACGCCGCATACCTTCGATGCGACTCAGGCGCCAAGCTGCGGCGATATTGATGTGCTGCTGGACGCTTCTGAAAATGGNAACCTGGCAGCCGACGACAGTTGGGGCGTGTCNTTCCTGGTGCATCCCAATACGGACCCCAATACGCGCATCACACAGATCGTGATTGACCTGCAGGCGTCAGGAGGAACGGGGACGTTTGACTTCTCCGGTGGGCCTCCCACGTTGGCGGTTCCCAGTGGCACACGGGTCGCCGACATGAGTGGCAATTCCCAACCCAATATTTCAGGACCTGTTTTGACCGCGGGTGGCGTGGGGCCTCCTTTCCCGACGATCGCACCTCTTGCTTCACCCATCGTGCGAGATCCCGGATTCACTAATCCGGCATCGCAAATTGCGTTTTTACCCACGACCGGGTCGCCGGCGGTGCTGACGATCAACTTTTCCGCAGACGGCATGGCTGACGATGGCTTCGCGCCAGGAGATCGATTCCGGTTTGGCGCGCCAGTGACAAATGTGGGTTCTGGATCTACGAGTAACGATGGTGATGGAATTGGAGCAGATGGGGTGCAAGCGACCATCTTTTATCAAGTTGGCATGGGGCCATCGCAGTCGATCACAGTGACGTTTGCCGACAACACGGACAGAATGAATGATTGCATTGATCCTGCAGAGGTGGATGCATTGTCAGGTTCCTTGATCGTCAATCCGCAGATGATCGCGGATTTACCCTGTCCTGCATCGTCAGCTCCCAACAATAACGGTCAATCCTTCGCCCGCGCGGTTGGTTCGGGCATGGAAGATGAATTTGCCGTGCATGCGGTTGGCAGTGTGGTCGTACCAGGAATCTGCCAAAATATCTTCGGTTTACTGAACCTGGAGTTCTCCGTCTCGGCGCGCTCGACCGCGATGTACGATTGTGGTGACAAGCAGCCACGGCTGATACGAATCGACGAATTGATTTGTCCGTAGGTCGATGTGCCGTGTCGTGACCTGAGAGGTCTGTTGGGGCTACCTGTGGATGTGCGCAGGCTCTGCGATTCCACTTCCATCGCCACATGATCTTGTGGTGTAACCGTTTGCAACCGTTTGCGAGTTTCTCCTTCGGGGTGTGATTCGTGTTGCGGGAACGCAACGTCGCGTGGTCACCCGTCGACGTTGGCGGTAGGTAGGCTACGGGAAAATTTGCCTCCATTTGTTTTCGGCTGCCNTTGGCGCCGCCCACAGAATCCCCTGCATTCCCGCGACTCCTAACAAGTGGGGGAAGTTTTATTACGATGAGCCTGTTTGTCGGGAGAATGTCGCGAAGGCCGCTGCTTCGGGCACGCCATTTGCTTGAAGGAAATACCCTGACTTAGTACCGTGAAGTATGATCTTGAGTTAGCGCATTTTTTTTGTTTGCCTTGTTTTCCAGGGTTGTATGCGTCTATGAAACGCCGCTCTCTCAAACCTCCTGGCCAGCGACGACGATGCTCGCTCGAAGCGTTAGAGGCCCGCCGCCTGTTGGCAGGGGACTGGCGCAATTCGGTGAATTGTCTGGATGTCACCGGTGACGGACACGTCGGGTTGCATGATGCGCTGGCGATCGTGCGCGAGATTCATCAGCGCGGTGAGCGGGATTTGCCCTTTCGCGACTCTGGCGGTGTGGACCCGTACTGGGACGTGGACGCTGATGCGAGAATCTCATACGACGATGCCGTGACGGTCGTCCGCGGCATTCAGAGTTTTGGTGAGAGCCCGTATCGGCTGAGCGAGCGTGATGGTCTCTCCGTTACCAGCGAGGTGGTGATTGGCCTGGGGCAGGTCACTGGATCGCGCGTCTATCGCTTCGGTATCGAGGCTAACTTTGACGAGAGTGATACCGAGTCGGTGTTGGAAGATATCCTGGTCGTCTATCTGNCCGATGCGGACGATTCGCAAACACTGCTGGACCGGGGCACGCCCGGCACGTCGTTATTTGCGATGTCGGGAACGCAAGTTGATTTGATTCCCGAGATCGTCAGTTTCGACGGCGAAGTGGTGGAAATCGACGTGAGCTCGTTGGGAGACTTGAAACAAGGGCGGTTGGTTTTTCAATTGCTCAACTGTGATGGTGACACGGGAACAGAGGTCGTGATTCGTCCTCTGAGTAACGAAGTTGATCCGCAAGGTAGCAGTGCGCCGCTGCCCGAGTTGCAGTCCGAATACGGTGACCGGCAGGTACCGCTGGATTTTGAAACTGCCGTCTCGGCCGTCGACTTGGATGCGATGGTTGTGAATGTGCGTTACGACTCTGGCACTGGGGAATATCGAGCGGATGTCCAACTACAGAACCACGGTCCTGCACGTCACGAATTGGTGGCGTTGGAGTTTGTTGGGTTGCCCGNCGAAGTTTCGTTGCGTGATGCGACAGGGGTGACACCGNGTGGTAATCCGTACATNGCATTTTCTGAGGCGTTGACGTGTGGGCTTTCAGGAGAGGGTGGTTTCAGTGACCCACTGGAAGTCGTCTTGGATGTCACAGGCGATGCGGCTTTTCGTTGGGAGTTGGAAATCTGGACCGGGGCGGTGGATGTCGACGGGCTTGAGTCGGAGCCGCACGCCAGTTCACCTGTCGAGCACTTCGATATCGCGGTGCCGTTTGGCGACGCACATTTTGACCCGTTTTTCCAGGGGAATCGAACCATTCCCTTGAAGCGGACTGGGTACGACCTTACGACGGGGACGGCGATCGACAATCCTCGTCAGCACCCGAATCGCGTGACGTCTTTTATCGATGGCAGCACGGTGTACGGGTCGGATCTGGTGCGTGCCTTTGCGCTGCGCCGCAATGATGGCAGCGGCAAGTTGAAAACGTCGGCGGGCAATCTGTTGCCCCTGAACGACGCTGCGACCTTTACCNCNGGAACGCTGGATAACGAGAACCCGACTCCACGCGATCCGACCACGTTGTTTGCTGCCGGCGATGTTCGCGCCAATGAGAATCCGGCGCTGGCCAGTCTGCACACGTTGTTCGTGCGNGAACACAACCGTCGCGTTGACGAACTGGCGTTGGCTGATCCGACCCTATCAGGTGAAGTTTTGTACCAGCAGGCGCGGGCCTGGGTGGGGGCATTGCTACAGCATATTACTTACAACGAGTTTTTGCCGTTGTTGCTGGGAGACGGAGCGATCGGGCCTTATGCGGGTTATGATCCATCGGTAAATCCAAGTATCAGTACGATGTTCTCCGGAGCGGCGTTCCGGTTCGGACACAGCTTGGCGATCCCTCACATGGAACTGTTGGATGCCAGCGGTGACTCTGTGGTTGGTAGTCCGCTGTCGTTGCGCGAGATGTTCTTTAATCCCGATCCGCTTAAGAGTCATGGAGTGGAGCCCGTGTTGCGCGGGATGGCCAGCCAATTGGTGGGGACGCTGGATGCGCAAGTGATTGACGATTTGCGTAATTTCTTGTTTGGTCCTCCCGGAGCAGGTGGCTTGGATCTGGTCTCGCTCAACATCCAACGAGGAAGAGACCTGGGATTACCGAGTTACAATGACGCCCGCCGCGGACTTGGTCTGCCGGCAATCGCCAGCTTTGCAGAGATCTCTGGCGATAGCGATGTGGTGACTCGATTGGCGGCGGTCTATTCCACTGTTGAGGAGATCGATTTGTGGGTTGGCGGCTTGGCTGAGGAGCCGGTCGCTGGAGCGTTGGTCGGTCCGACATTCTCCGCCATCATCCGTGATCAATTTGAAAGGCTGCGAGCGGGAGACCGTTTTTGGTACGAGAACGGGCAGTTCACGGCTGCGGACCTGGCTGCGATTCGAGCGACGACGCTGCAGACGATGATTCTGCAGAATACGTCCATCACGACATTGGCAGCAAATGTTTTCACGACACAAACTGCGCCGGATGCTCTTGCACCGGGCGGCACTGCTGCGACGACCGCCGCCACGCGGTATCGCACCTACGACGGGCACTGTAATCACGAAACGAACACTTCGCTGGGGCAAGCCGGTGCTAACTTGCTGCAGAATTACGACGTGGCCTATGGGGATGGCGTGAGCACGCCGGCGGGAGCAAGCCGCCCCAATCCGCGCGCCATCAGCAACGCGGTATTTACACAAACTGCGGCCCACGAGAATTCCGTGGGGCTGACCCATATGTTCATGATTTGGGGGCAACTCCTGACCCATGATACGAATTTCAGTCCAGGAGGCGAGGAGCCAGAGGGGGCACCACCCGCTCATCCGCCAGCTGCGGGAGAAGCGCCCGCGGTCGGACTCCCGCCGCAGGCAGTGGATAGCTTGTTGGCAGCATGGAACGACGCTGCAGGCGAGAATTCGATCTTNNGTGTACAGCCCTCAGCGATCGGACACGCAACGCTGCCAGCCGCGCTGCCTCAGGTCGCAGCGACATGCGATGACGGGCACCAAGGCTGGGTTGCTGACGAGGCCTTGGCGGAGGTCGGCAGGTCATCCGTTGCGTTCGCACCTTCGACGGGCTCGCCGGCGAAGATGCTACCGGTTGCAGAGGATGACGAAGACCTGTTCACGCTTCTAAGCGACCAAGGACCGAAGACAACGATCGTGTAGCGTTGCCGGTTCCCGTCTTCTTGCCATTGGTGAAACTCGGTGAGCATCTGTCTGTTGCTACGCCAGCGAATGATTCACTGGGGAATGATTCACGACCCATTGTCTTGGCAGTGACTCTATGCCTCATGGCTTCTGACTCGGGGAGACTGACTGGCGACTGGGCAGGTCGGCTGCATACAGCGTTACTCTGGTGGCGATGGACGTCGGCATTTGCGTTGTAACGTGAGCACGAGGCTTTTTCGTGATAATCAGTTTAGGCCGTACAACCGGCTAACCGATGACTGAATCAGAGCATCCCACCATTGCGCAGAGAGTCTTTGTGCGCCTTTGCTAAATAAAACGTGTGACGCGATGTGGGGCGAGGTTGAACACATGAAACCCTGGACGCATCTGATGAATTGGTATCGTTGGCGACGGACGTTCATGAAAGGGACGATGATCCTGGGCGGATGTGCTGCGGTAGGCAGCATGGTCGCCATGGCCGATTCGCTTCCCGGACTCCCCCGGCTCCGGATGAATCGGGAGGGTGTGGTCGAGCGAGCGCAGGCGGAAGTGTCCCCAGAGGTGGCTCAGCCGCGACTGCTGCCGGCGGTCTCCTTTTTGACGATTGCCGACGAATCAGATCCCTCGCCGGCACCCAACGCGGCACGATTGCCCGCTTCCCCGGTGTCAGCAATTGCTCCCCTGGGGCAGCACACACCAGCGGGGCAAGCTCCCGTTTCCACAGCGGATCGGTTACCGCGGGTGGCTGATCGGCTAGGCCAAGACAAATTTGAGATACCAGTCACCTCACTGCAGACGACTTTCCCAGCAGGGGGACACGAGGCACTGGCCGAGACACCCCGAAGGCAGTTCCAGCAGGCTCCGCGAAGTTACCAGCCAGTCCAGCATGTGGAACCGCTGTCAGCAGCAGAGACGGATGCGGACGAGGCGACTTTTCACGGCGAGTTTTTCCAATTTCAAAACCGTCCGCAGTTGCAACACCCGCCGCGTCTGGAACCCAAGCCGCTGGCTAATTCCACCTATGCCCATCCTGCTACGGTGATGCCACGAACCGAGTTGCCCGCTGGGGNCGCCGTGGAGCCGAGCCCACACACCTCTCGAAAAAACTCAGGTTGGGTCGAGCAACGTTCACCGTCGCAGCCACCTGTGCCGACGCTGGTGACGGTAAGCTCGCAGCCCATCCCGAATGAAACGACTGTAGCTACAGACAGCCCGGTACAGTCCGACGTCGCAGTGCAGCCGGCGCCGCAAGAGTCCGCGATTCCAAGTCAGCCGGCAGAACCCACGGTCCCCGCTGAGACATCGTTGCCACCGCAGCCGCTGACCACCACTGAACCCGCAGAGTTGGAGACGCCAGCAGTTCAACCACCCATCGCCGCAGCACCAGATGCTTTACAGGAACAGCCGCCTGAGCAGGCAGCGCAAGACGATCAAGTGCAGGTGCCAGTCGCGGATGAGCCGGAACCAACGCCGACCGAAATCCCAGCGAATCCGCCTGCTGAGGACCCGCCGGCGGCTCCACCTCAGGAACCGAGCAATCCACCAGTGACCGAGGTGCCAGCGGTAGAGCAGGCCCCGGTGGTTGTCCCGGTGACACCAGTTCAGGAACCCGTCACGGAGACGCCTGTAGAGCAACCCGCGGATGCCGCACCAGCAGATGCCGCACCAGCAGATGCTCAGGCGAGTCCGGCGGATGGTGACCCTGCTTCGGCAAATGAGTTGACCTCACCGGCAGGCGTGCCCGATGGCACGTTGCCCACCGAGCAGGACATTGAAATGCAGCACCTACCCTCGGGGCCGCGGCAAATGCTTCCCGTGTGGACGCCTAAGCCGATGATCAGGACAAGGGAGGCGCATCTGATGGAAAAGGTGTTGCATCCCAGTGGATCGGTTTTTGACCGTTTATTTAGCCCAATCAAGCATCCGTTTTTCAGGCAGGGCCACAAGCATCATTAAGATGGGCTCGCCATGGAGTGTCGCTGGGAGGCGTTTGGCACGCTGCGTGCATATCAAAGAAAGGCATTGTCCGACGGACAATAAGACGAGGCCGTGACCGAGAAGAGGCAAATCACGGGGCCGGCCTGTGACAGAGAAGATGCAAGTCGTTTCACAAGTCGTGTTTTTTGAGGCGTTTACGCTCAGCGGTGAGATGAGAAGAGGCGCTCATCGGGACAGAGTTTGAGGTAACGTCACGGAAAACGCGTGTGAAAATGGCTGACGACGGGCGAGTTGGAGACGGACACCAAGTGTTCTCTCTAACCCGCCTGTTTTTTTTGCGTGTGTTATTTCGCCCATGTGTTGCAGAATGATACACTTGAAAAGGTTCGGTAACGGACCTCTGCGCGGCAAAAGCAGCTTTTTTCGGCTATTTTTGCAAAACTTGCTGACTTGTCGTAACGAGTCTTAAATAAAATGCTTAAACGAGTACATTTGTGCTCTGTCAGCGTTCTTTTCACAGAGCCATTTGTAATCAACAAGAGATTGGAGAGCTCCACGATGAAATTGGTAACCTGCTGCCATTTCAAGATTTGCTTGGTGTTGGCTGGCGTGATGGCCGGTAATGCGGTTCAGGTCCAGGGTGACGAGCCGAGTTACAACAGCCAACAGGTAGCGCGGATTAACAAGGAAGTTCGTCTCGTCTGGTCGGATTGGGAGATTTCTCCATCGGCAGCGGCGACGGATGGCGAGTGGTGCCGTCGCGTCTACTTGGATGTGATCGGTCGGATTCCTTCGGTCAGCGAGTTGACCGCGTTCATGAACGATAAGGATCCGAATAAGAAAGCCAAGCTGGTTGGTAAGTTACTGCACGACGAAGAGTTCATCGAAGAGTATGCACGTAACTGGACGACTTTGTGGACGAACATTTTGATTGGCCGCAGCGGTGGTACCGAGCGGAATACGCTGACCAGCCGCGAGGGCATGCAAAAATATCTTCGTGACACGTTTGCTCGTAACAAACCATATGACCGCATGGTCTACGAATTGGTCACGGCAACGGGCACGACGTCACCTGGTTCGGAGAAGTTCAATGGTGCGACCAACTTCTTGGCCATGAAGGTGAACGAAGAGAAGGGGACGCTGGCAACGGCTGCGACCACCAAGATCTTCATGGGCTTGCAGGTGCAGTGCACTCAGTGTCACAACCACCCGTTCAATGAGTGGAAGCAGCGCAAGTTTTGGGAGATGAATGCCTTTTTCCGTCAGACACGTGCTTTGCGAACGTTTGTTCCTGGTACGCGTGACGTGGCATCCGCTGAGTTGGTCAACGAAGATTTCGGCGGCGAAGGCAGTACTCCGGAAGAAGCTGAGATTTACTATGAACTCCGCAATGGTCTGATGGAGGTTGCTTATCCGGTCTTTGTGGACGGGACTGCAGTCGGCTCCAGTGGCTTCGTCGAAGACGTGGTGCGTCGCAAAGAGCTTGGCAAGCAGATGTTGAAGGCGGATAGCAACGAAGAAGCGAACTATCTTGAGAAGATGATTGTCAATCGGATGTGGGGGCACTTCTTTGGTTACGCCTTCACCAAGCCTGTTGATGATTTGGGGCCGCACAATACCCCAACGCATCCCGAGTTGCTGAATTACCTGGGACTCGAATTCCGTAAGAACAGCTACGACCTGAAGCAGTTGATCACTTGGATCACGCTCAGTGAGGCGTATTCGCTTTCCAGCCGTACGAACTCGTCGAACGTGACTGCTGACGACCCGCAGTTGGGTGAATCGCCTAAGTTCAGCCATTTCTACTTGCGTCAAATGCGAGCGGAAGAGTTGTACGAATCGTTACTGGTTGCAACTCAGGCACACAAGACGCGTGGTTCGTACGAAGAGCAAGAGCGGACCAAGACGCAATGGCTGCGTCAGTTCACCGTGGCCTTCGGCAACGACGAAGGAGAAGAGCAGACAACGTTTAACGGAACGATCCCGCAAGCCTTGATGATGTTCAATGGCGACATGATCAAAAAGGCAACCAGTTTGGATAAGGGTAGTTTCCTGCAGACCATCGCTGCGTCGCCAAAGATACGCGATTCGCAGAAGATCAACTATCTGTTCATGGCCGCGTTGGGACGGAATGCGAGTAGTTCTGAAACGCGAATTGCAAAACAGTTGCTGCTGGCTCGCGAGGGTGATGTCGCGGCAGCGTTACAAGATGTATGGTGGGCTGTGCTGAACAGCAACGAGTTCATCATCAATCACTAAGTTACTTGAGTCCAGCGAAGCTCGTTTCGCTGGTGCCTGATAAGAGTGCTTCTCGACAGACTTTATTCAACAGAATTCCAAAACACCATTGTTACTTAAACGGAGCCCAGCATGAATTTTCAAACACCCACAGGCATGAGCCGACGTCACTTCATGAGCCATATGGCTGGCGCTTCGGCTCTGACGGTACCCGCTCTAACGCTTGGTCACACCTTGCAGACCCACGCGGATTCGCTGTCGAGTCGCAAGAAGTCTGCCATCCTGTTGTGGATGGGTGGTGGTCCCTCGACGATGGACATCTGGGATCTGAAGCCGGGAGCGCCGACGGGCGGCCCATTCCGACCGATCGCGACCAGCGGTAATGCTCAAATCAGTGAGCATATGCCGATGATGGCCAAGAATATGCACGACTTCGCAGTCATCCGCTCGATGAGCACGAAGGAAGCGGATCATGGTCGTGGCCGGTACTACATGCACACCGGTTATGTGCCGAACCCGAATGTCGAGCACCCAAGTTACGGTGCGGTTCTCTCGCACGAACTGGCTCACCAACGCCCGGACCTCGAAATTCCTCCGTTCGTCGCAGTCGGCGGCGGTTCGGTCGGTCCCGGATTCCTCGGAATGGCTTGGTCACCCTTCACGGTGAACTCCAATGGTCAAGTTCGTAACCTGGACATGGGCATCGAAGATCGACGCCTGATGCAACGTATGGCTGCCCTCGATCTGATCGAGAAAGGCTTCATCAATCAAAAACGCGGCTCCGCTGCTTCAGACCACCAGGACGTTTTGAAGAAGACGTTGAATCTGATGACCAGCGAGCAGATGAATGCGTTCAAGGTCAATCAGGAACCGACGGAAGTTCAGGAACGTTACGGCATGACGAACTTCGGCAAAGGCTGCTTGATGGCTCGCCGATTGGTCGAAGCAGGTGTTCCGTTCGTAGAAGTCGGACTTGGCGGTTGGGACAACCACCAAAACATCTTCAATACCCTGGCCGACACGAAGTTGCCGGAATTGGATAAGGGTATGAGCGCGTTGACCGAGGATTTGCGGGAACGCGGAATGCTGGAAGATACCGCCATTATCTGGATGGGTGAATTCAGTCGTACGCCACGGATCAATGGTAACACCGGTCGTGATCACTGGGCTCGCTCGTGGAGTGTTGCCGTCGGTGGTGGCGGCATCAACGGTGGTATCGCTGTTGGTGAAACCAATGCCGAAGGTACGCGAGTTGAAACGGAACCGTACACGTCGCAAGACGTGATGGCCAGCGTCTGCAAGGCGTTGGGAATCTCACTGGAAACGACCTTTACCAGTAAGAGCGGACGCCCGATGAAAATCGCCAATGGTGGTAAAGTGATCAAGGAATTGTTCAGCTAGACCCCAAGGTGAGGCGGCGTTGCTTGTCGCACGACAAGTGACCTCATCGTGAATGATCAAGGCCAGGGTGGTTGTTGCCACCCTGGTCTTTTTTTGTGGCATGGGCACGGCAAGGAAATGGCCGCAATCGGGAGCCGGGGAACGGAGTCGCGGCACGGGAGCCGACGTCTCAGACATGAAGGGGATTGCGACGCGAGCGGGTGCTTGCGATGCAAACGCCTGGCGTCAGTCTGCCAAACCGTAACGCAGAATGCACCACAGGGCACTGATGCCATCTCGCCAGCCAATCTTCTTGCCATCGTCGTAGCTGCGTCCGGAATAACTGATCGACATTTCGTAGATGCGTTTGCGACGGCGGGCAATTTTGGCCGTGATTTCTGGTTCGATGCCAAAACGATTTTGCCGTAGCTTGGGCAAAATCTCTTCGATCGTTTCGCGCGTGAAGACCTTGTAGCAAGTCTCCATGTCCGTCAGGTTCAGATTGGTAAAGCAATTCGACAGGGTGGTCAAAAAGCGGTTGCCAAGATAGTGCCAGAAGTAAAGTACGCGGTGAGGATAATCACCCAAAAAACGACTCCCGTACACCACGTCCGCTTTTTGCTCGATGAGCGGGCGAATCAAGCGCGGGTACTCCTTGGGATCGTACTCCAAATCCGCGTCTTGGATGATGACGACGTTTCCGGTGACGTGTGCAAAGCCGGTGCGGACCGCACTGCCTTTCCCCTGGTTCTGGTCGTGAAGGATGACTTGGAACGAGTTCATGGCGTCAGCCATTTGCTCCACATCGTCAAGTAAGTCACGGGTGCCATCGGTACTGCCGTCGTCCACCAGGATGAGCTCTTTGCGAATGGGGACCGACTTGACCTGGTTCACCAGATCCAGCAGCGTATTGAATTCGTTGTAAATGGGAATGACGACCGACAGGCAGAAACTGTCCGGAATGACGTAGATTCCAAGCTCTTTGCAGGCGATCTCACCGATGCCGTCACGAATGCGCGAGTACCACTCCGCGGTGTACGGTTGAAGTTCCGTTGCTGGGATGGAGCTGTGGTCGTTCATTTGCAGCGGGTGGGTTGGCGACGAGCGGTACAGATACGGATTGTAGGGATACTACGAGGAAAAGGGATATGAAATTGTACGTCGTTAAACGGATCCCGGTTCGTTGTTGGTGAGCGTTCTGGCCCGAGCCGCTCCAGTTGGCAGTCGCGTGGCCAGTCCAGAGAGGGGAGGGTGCTGAGCATGGCCGACTGAGCGGGGTGTGAACCTGCAGGACCGTACTCCTATCTACTACAGATCGGCAGTTGGACGCGAGAACTCGCCGAAGCTTGCCGTAATCCAAGGGAGGCCGGTCGTCTGGGGCCCAGTTGTGGTGGCAACCAGCGGTATTCGGCATACCTGCCAGGTCGGCGACGGACCGATGCTTTTGTGCGGAGTCAAAGCAACCTCTGGAGTGGCGCTCGTTGCTGGGTCTCTGGAATGAGTCCGTGATGCCCCACTGCGCGTCACGGACGGCAAAGCCCTTGCGCCACGCGCGCTTCGCGTTAGGCTAAATCGCCTCCACGATCGAATCGTCGATTTCGACCGAGACCCCTTGTTGCAAGTAGTTCACGGCTATCTGTAAGCGATATTTCCGTACGCGTTTGATGACCACCCCTTCAAAGTCTTTGAACACCCCGCGCTTGATGCGTACGGGCTGACCTTGGGACAATTGGCTTTCGACCGTAAGTGGGATCTCCAAGTCGATCAGCTTTTGAATCTGATCCAGATCTTCGAACAGGCGTGCACCGTCATCGACTTGCATCACCTGGATGATGCGGTTGGTCGTTAACGCATGGACCCGCTCCTCTTCGTCTGCATGCAGGAATACATAACTGCTGAACAGAGGCAGGAATGAGGTGTGGCGGCGCCCTTTGCTGGTGCTCATCTGTGGCACCAGGGGGAGATAGAATGGAATCTCGCGGGCTAGCAGGTCGCGCGCCAGCGATTTCTCTTGCCGTGGCTTCGTTCTCAGCACAAACCAATAGCGATCCGGATCATCTGATTGGGAAGTCAGCAGATCTTCGGGAAAGCAACTGGGTTCACTTGGCAAGATGGGCAAAGTGGTGTGTCCTGCAGTGGCAACGAGCGGGAAAACTGAAAGCGAAGGATAACTTACTTTGGGATTAGCCAAAACCCATTACCGGGGGATGGGCAAGTGCGATGGGACGCCGGTTGTGCTTCGCGCGGGCATTGGAAACTGGCGCGATTATTAGGCTCGTAACGAAAATCCATTCTAAAACGATTCTAGTTGCGTTGTGGAATCTTCCGATTACTCCTAATAACCCGTGTTCTTTTGGCCTCGATGATGAGCGCCAAGATCGAAATGCATCGCAAGGCTGACCTCCGATGAAATCGCTATTCAGACAAGTCACGATTGGATTTCTCTTGTTGGGCTTGGCCGGAGCGACTGGCTGTCGCACGTTTCGGTCTCACGGCGTGGATCTGCCAACGGCTGCCCCGCGCGAGTTGAACAAGGCGGTGTTACCAGATTACGTGATTGAACCGCCCGACTTGTTAACGATTGATGCGCTGACGGTCGTTCCCAGAGAGCCGTATAAAATGCGGACAGGGGATGCGGTTGCGATTCAGTTAGTATTGACCGCCGGCATTGGTGGAGATGGTGCGCCGATTTTCCCGAACCTCTCGGATACTTTCGCCATTGGATTTGGTGGTGTCGTTGATTTAGGTGTGCCATACGGCCAGATTAAGCTGGCAGGTTTGACGGCCCCGCAAGCGGAATTTGTCATCCGCGAGATGCTGAAGAACATCATCAAGGCAGAATTCATTCAGCTTGTGTCGGTGTCGGTCGTGGCTCCGGCCGGAACGCAGCAGGTTCAGGGCGAGCATCTTGTCGGCCCCGACGGTACGATCAATTTGGGACTCTACGGAAAAGTTGCCGTGGTTGGCATGACAGTGCCTCAAGCGCGTCAGGCAGTCGAACGTCATTTGTCCCAGTACCTGCAAGACCCGAAGGTGGCGGTTGATGTGTTCTCGTATAACAGCAAGGTTTACTACGTCATTACGGGAGGAGCCGGCTTGGGGGACACGGTGACGCGATTCCCTGTGATGGGCAATGAGACGGTTCTGGACGCTGTCAGTAATGTCGGTGGACTTTCTGATATCTCGTCTAAACGGATGTGGATTGCACGACCGGGGCTCAACCAGCATGGTCAGCCACAGATTTTACCCGTCGACTACTGTGCGATGACGCAGTTAGGTGATACGGCGACAAACTATCAACTGTTACCAGGCGACCGGTTGTTTATCGACGGTGACAAACGTGTCTTCGTCGATTCTGACATCGCCAAATGGATTGCACCGCTCGAACGCGTGATGGGCTTCACCCTGTTGGGGACCAACGTCACCTCAAGGCTCTCCGGACCCGTCT
>NZVR01000116.1 GCA_002701545.1 Blastopirellula sp.
AAACGCGACAAACCGAGCTCAATCGCCGCGAAATGCAACTGAATGCCTTCGCTGCGCGTCTCGAAAACGAGGAACGGCAGCAACGTTTGCTAGCGTCCGAGCGGCAGCGGAACGGCAAAGGTGGAGCAGCCATGCCGGTCACGATCGACAGCCAAGCGGAAATTGATCGGGAACATGAACAGCTGGCACTCCGCGAGGCAGCCATTTCGGCTCGTGAATCAGAACTTGCCCAGCAAGAACAGCAGATCCTTGAAACCTCCGAACGCACGCAGCTCCGCGAGCGCGAACGCGAGCTTGCGACCGAGGTCGTCGAACTTACCACCGCACTGGAGAAAGATCGTCAGGATCTGCAGCAACAGAGACGAGAATTTCAAGCATGTCGTGCTGACTTTGACGCACGCGTGCAAGCCAGGGAAGCTGAACTAACAGCCGCAGAGACAGCGTTGGCTAAGAGTGTTCGTCAAAGGACTGCATCACTGCGGCAGCAGCAGCAAGAGATCACCCAGCATCACGCCCAGTTGGAAGGCCTCCGCCGGGAGCTTGCCCAGCTGCATCGCGATTCCATGCAGATGCGTCTGGAAACGGAAGCGCTGACTCAGCAGCTTGCACAAGACTATGGCGAATCGGTGGTGTTGCAAGCGTTGCCAGAGATTCGCGCGCGTCTGGCCGCATCATTTCAGCAGGAAATGGATGAACTCGGTCAGCGGCGGGCGGAAGTCAAGCAGTTACTCGAGCGACTGCATCTCCACGAAGCGACCCTGCAGACGCAACAGCATACGCTAGGGAAATGGGCGGATCGTCGCGAAACGGAGTTACAGCGCCAGGCAGCGATGTTGATCGAGCGCGAGCGTGCGCTGGATCATCGAGAAGCGCAGTTGCGGCAGCTCGATGTGGAACGCCAGGAAGCGCGTCTGGTCGAGCGCAATGAGATCTGGCAGCTGCAGCGGCAATTGGCAATGTTGCTGGTAACAGAAAAAAAGGGAGGCACCGCGGTGCCTCCCTCATGAGTTCTGTTGCGAATCGCTGAGAGCGTTCACGGAACGCTCAGCGAGCAACTATTTGATTTCGAGATTGTCGTTCTTGGCGATCTCACCAGGACTCACTGCAGTTGCCTTCGCCTTTTCCGCTCGCGAGTAGACTTCGCGAACCACTTCGACAGCATATCGGAGTTCGATGGGCGAGAAGAACTTTCTGGTGAAACCGTTGCGGAGTCGGATCCGGTCTTTGGTGGCCAGTTCCTGCCAGCTCATGTCATCCGTCATGTGCCAGGCTGCGGCTTGTGCCGTGTTTTGAGGCAGTTTGCCTTGACCCAACAGTTTGCAGAGCTCGATGACTTCTTGCTTTTCTACGACGGAATCGATCTTCACGATCTTGTACTTCATGCGCGGATTCGGGTCGGGCTTGCCGTGCTCGAGGCAGAGGGTTTGCACTTTGATCTTGCCGACTTTACCGGGGGCAACGTTGAAGAGGCCACCGCCGCCGCCACCCATGCCGCCGCCCATGCCGCCCATGCCGCCGCCCATACCGCCACCTTGCATCTGGCCGCCACCACCCATGCCGCCCATGCCGCCGCCCATGCCGCCCATGCCCATACCGCCGCCACCAAATTGGGCCAGCACGGGAACGCCTGCAAATGCTGCGGGCAATTGAATCTTGAGTGGCTTGTCGGTCTTGTTCTTAATCAGAACGTTTGCTTGAGTTGCATCTTTGGGGATGTACTGGACTTCGACCTGTTTCTTTTCGATCGCTTCGAACATCTCGACCGTAGTCGCGTTCTCAGCTTGCTTGCTGCGTGGCTTCGCAGCGAACACACACGTTGGGACCAAGAGTGCAATGAGTGTAAGTACGCAAGTGAATTGAGTTCTCATATGTTTCTCCGACCTTCTTCTCTCTCTGTTCCGAGAGCTATGAACCCCCGCTGTGACACTGGACACAGAATAAAGCTGGCCAAGCTTCCTCTTCTTCTAAGTCTCAGAATAATCAGATTACCGAGTAAAGCCAAGTAAGAAACGGGACTTTCCTGGGTTAAACGGCCTGCATTTTGTCGGCAAGATACTGCAATATGTCTCTTGTAGAGATCATGCCGGTTGGGTGGTCCGTTTCATCGACCACGGGCAGGTGGCGATGGCCTCCGAGGTCCATTCTTTGGACAGCAAAGGCGACTTTGGCCGTCTGCTGCAGGGTTCGGGGCTGCTGGGTCATGAAATCTGAGATGGGACGATCCGAAAACTCGGAAATATCAGAGCTCAAACGAGTTAGGGCGTCGTGCTCGGAGAAAACGCCGACTAATTTCTCGCCTTCCTGAACTAGCACAATCCCGATGCGGCGGCTGACCAGGAGTTGCAGTACCTCGCCGGTGGGTGTGTCGGGAGTGACCGCAATGGGCGTTTTGGGTTCCAGACTTGGAATGCGGTCGGAAAGCAGGTGTTTTTCCACCTCAGTGGCAGGTTCAGCCAAGTGGAGATCGCTGAGCGAAGCACCGCATTCTTCGCAAACGTCCGCACCGGCGATATTTTTGTAGCCGCAATAAGGGCAGGGAATCATGAGACGGTCCAGGTATCAGCCGCATTGAAGAGTTGATTCAGGTCACCAGTCCCCTTCTTTTCCTGCGCTTCTGCGACCTGTTTGTTCAGTTCCAAGTCGTACCGCGGGGCGTCGACGGCACGGAAGACCCCAATCGGCTCCGGAAACCCGTCTTCGTATCGCAGGCGGCTTAACAGGTAAGCCAAGCTCGGTTCCGTCGCTTTTTCATCGTGGAACAGTAAATCGTCCTCGGTGATGCCTTTGCCCAATTCCACCACTTCCGGGTCCATGCCGTTGAGTCGGATCCCTTTGTCGCGGTTTTTGCCAAAGATCAGCGGCTTGCCGTGTTCCAATTCCAGCGTCGTGTCCGCTTTGCTATCCCGGTTGGTGGCATAATCCCAGGCACCATCGTTGAAAATGTTGCAGTTCTGGTAGACCTCGACGAACGCCGTACCGCTGTGGTCGGCCGCCCGTTTCAGAGTGCTCCCAAGATGTTTGATGTTGGTGTCGATCGAGCGGGCGACAAATGTCCCTTCGCAACCGATCGCAATCGAGAGAGGATGCAAGGGGTTATCGATGGCGCCCATCGGGGTGCTACCGGTCACTTTGCCGAGCGGTGAGGTGGGAGAATACTGCCCTTTGGTCAACCCGTAGATGCGGTTGTTGAACAAGACGATATTGATGTCCAGGTTACGCCGAATGGCGTGCATCAGGTGATTTCCGCCGATGCTCAAACCATCTCCATCGCCGGTGATCACCCAGACTTGCAGATCCGGCCGAGTTGATTTCAGGCCGGTGGCCAATGCCGGAGCTCGGCCGTGAATGCTGTGGATGCCGTANGTATTCATGTAGTACGGAAAGCGGCTCGAGCAGCCAATGCCGGAGATAAAGACGATGTTTTCGCGGGGAAGCCCCAGCGTCGGCATCATCTTTTTCATCTGGGCAAGAATCGAATAGTCACCACATCCGGGGCACCAGCGGACATCTTGGTCACTGGCAAAGTCAGCTGGCTTGAGGACAGGCAGTTCAGTAGCCATTGGATTTACTCTTCTACTTGGAAATGTATGCAGTCACAGGGCATGACACGGTTGTTTGCGATCTGAGCGTTGGAGCCTCGTAGGTTTACGAACTAGCCGCACAACTCGCGAATTTTTTCTTGTAGCTCGCCAATTGCAAATGGGCGACCTTTGACTTTGTTGAGACCTTCGCACTCCACACCATACTTGGCTTGAATCAGCATCCGCAGCTGACCCATGTTGAGTTCCGGAATCAGGACTTTCTTAAATCGACCAATCACATCGGCCAAATTACGTGGGAACGGATTCAACCAGCGGATGTGGGCATGACCGACAGATAAGCCCTCGGCATAACAGCGTTCGGTTGCCGAGAAGCAAGCACCGTAGGTTCCACCCCAGCTCAAGACCAACAGGTCTCCACTCTCCGCACCGGTGACTTCCTGTTCGGGGATGTCCAGGGCCACGTTGTCGATCTTCTGTTGGCGGATGTGGGTCATGTGCTGATGGTTGTCCGGATCGTAGCTCACATTGCCGGTTCCATCTTCTTTTTCCAGGCCACCGACGCGGTGCATCAGNGACGGTGTGCCGGGAATCGCCCACGGTCGGGCCAGGCGTTCGTTGCGCTTGTAGGGCAGGAACTCCTCGCCTTCGCTTACCGGTTCAGCATGCTTTACCGGGATTTTGGGAAGCTCGTTGGCATCGGGGATGAGCCACGGTTCGGCGCCATTGGCGATATACCCGTCCGAGAGCAAGATCACGGGGCACATGAACCGCGTGGCAACGCGCCACGCCTCTTGTGCGACGTCGAAGCAATCTGCTGGGCTGCGAGCGGCAATCACCGGCAAGGGGGATTCGCCATTGCGACCAAACATCGCTTGCAGCAAGTCCGACTGCTCGGTTTTGGTCGGCAGACCGGTACTCGGCCCGCCACGCTGAATGTTGATGATGATCATGGGGAGTTCCAGGATCATTCCCAAGCCCATGGCTTCACCCTTGAGCGCGATGCCCGGGCCGCTGGAGGTCGTGATCGCCATGGCACCACCAAAGGCAGCCCCGATGGTCGAACAGATCGCGGCAATTTCATCCTCTGCCTGAAAGGTCCGCACACCAAAATGCTTGAGACGGCTCAGCGCGTGCAGGATGTCGCTGGCGGGCGTGATGGGATAAGAACCGAGGAACAGCTCTTTACCGCTGAGTGCGGCCGCGGTTACGAATCCGTACGCCAACGCGTCGTTGCCTTTGATATTGCGGTACGTACCCGGCTCGAGTTTGGCCTTCTCCACTCGGTAACTGACGATGAAGGCTTCGGTCGTCTCGCCGTAGTACCAACCCGTACGCAGGGCTTTGTCGTTGGCCTCTGCCAAATGCGGGTGTTTGCCGAACTTGGCCTGGATAAACCGCTGGGTTGCGTCCAGGTCTCGACCGTACAGCCAGTACAGCAGACCCATGGCAAAGAAGTTCTTACAGCGATCCGCCAGCTTCTGACTTAGTTTTTCCCCATCCGGTGTACGCACCTCTTCGACCGCTGCACGCGTCAGCTTGGTCATCGGCACTTCGATCACCCGGTAGTCGTCCAGCTCGCCAGTCTCCAGCGGATTCTTCTCGAGCTTGGCCAGTTTCAGGTCCTTGGCACCGAAACCGTCCGAGTTGACGATCAGAATGCCACCCTTCTTCAGATCACCAATGTTGGTCACCAGAGCAGCCGGGTTCATGGCCACCAGGGCATCGATCGAATCGCCCGGCGTGTGGATATCGCTGGAGGCAAAGTGGACTTGGAATCCGCTCACACCGGCCCGTGTCCCTTTGGGGGCCCGAATTTCCGCTGGAAAGTCGGGGAACGTTGCCACATCGTTGCCGGCCAAAGCCGAGGTGTTGGTTAGCTGGGTTCCGGTTAACTGCATCCCGTCACCGGAGTCACCAGCGAGCCGAACGGTTGCCGCATCAAGCGGCTCAACCTGCTTTGTCGTTTTCGGAGACCCCTCAGTAATAGTCGACATATCAATTCGCCGTATCAGTAATCAGTAGAGAGATGAATGTAAGTTCGTATTTCGCAAGTTCGTATTTCGCAAGTTCGTAATTCGCAAGTTCGTAATTCGCAAGTTCGTAATTCGCTTATGGCGGCAACCATATTATTCCGCTAACAACGCAGAAAGCCAATGCTGTCCCCCAAGTTCTGCTTTCCCCAAATTCATGCGCCTTCGCGAGTTTGCGGTGAATGGTGAGGTTCGGGTGGGAGGTTGTAGATGATCTTCGGGAAATGCTCTACCAGGTAATGCAGGATCCCTGCCGCCTTGAGAATGCTCACCGGGCGATTCTCTTCATCTACAATCGGCAGCTGTCGGTAGCCGCCGGAGGACATCAACGAAATTGCTTTGCTGACCGAATCTGTTTTCTGTAGTGTGGTCGGGTTGCGGGTCATCACGGCACTGATTGGCTGGTCGATGTCCGCACCAGCCGCCAGTAAACGCAGGGCATCGCGTTCCGTGAAGATTCCCACAATGGCTTCGTCCTCGCAGACCGTAACCGCACCGCTATTGCGCGTCCGAAGCTGGGCGAACACATCGCGTATCGATGTGTCGGGAGGGAGTGTGAGGGCCTCATCGGGATACGCCCGTTCGACCGTCTCTGTATCTAACTTGAGTGCAAAACTCACTGGTCTGACCTTTGGCACCCGCGGCGAGGGTTATTTAATCAAACCCTAACAACGAGCAAGCGAATGAGCAAGCGTCTGTAGGGCAAAAGAAGCTGCAAAATTCGCGATTTTACCAAATGCCGGCACAGCTCGGGTTGTCCCCCGCAAGTGACAGAATGTAACACTATCCCGAAATGATGAGAACCGCAGATTCGCTGGACGTACCCGTGACGATTCGGCAAGGGCCCCGGGGGGGCACGCGAATCGCGCTGCCGGCCGTGGCTGCCCCTGCGTACGCGCTAACGCGAGCCCGGGATTTGCGGGCGAATCACGCGCCAGGCAGGACAGGCCCGGGACATGGCTGTGACCAGGGCCTCGAACCGCTGAGGTGTGTCGTAAGTTCCCACAATCGCTCCACCCGACCCGGCAAACTTGGCCGAGACTCCNACCCCACGAGCCGTCTCAATCATCCTGCGATGATCTTCCCGAATGTCGTACAAACCCGCTCGCAAGTCGAAATTGCGGTCAATCAAGGCGTGGAGCCGTGGGTGATCTCCCTCGGATAAGGCCTCGCGAGCCTCCGGGACCAACGCTGCGATCTGCTCCATCGTCTCTTGAAGATCCGCCCGCTCCGCCATCCGCGTCCGCAGGGGACCGTGCACCGAAGCCGACGTCTTCGCCCCCTCCGTGTCGTAGCAGACATAAACCGGCGGTAAAACGTCTGCCGTCAGCGACTCGTAGAGGCCACATTCATAACCTTCGATCGGCTCCATGGATGAAAAATCCATGGCAACCAACCCCTGATACACCTGCACCACCCGATCCTGGTAACCACAGGCGATCCCCAGCTCTTCGTTCTCGACCGCGCGTACCAGGGAGGGTTGCACGATTTGCGGGATGGAAACGCCGTAGAACTCCATCAGACAATGGAGTGTGGCCACGATGATTGCACTGGATCCCGATAATCCAACGCCGCGCGGGATGGCCGTTTCGTAACGCACTGAAAACGGCTGGTCCGACAAGGCGATCTCCTGCGCTCGGCAGTACTCGGCAAATCGCTTGATCGTGGCCTTCACCAAGCGGACGCCACCGTAGTAGCCGTTCAGATTCACATCCTCGACGAGATCATCCAGTGAATCGAAACGGTTCTTGTCCTCCTGGCTCCAGAGGATCTCCAGCTGCTCCCAGGGATACATGACGACCGTCGCCTTGAAATTCGTCATGGTGAACGAAATCGTCTTACCGCCGTAGCCGTCCGTGGGATTCCCGATCAAACCGGCGCGGGCATACCCTTCATGACGAATCAGCTTCATCCTTCGGCCTCGTCTAAATAAGACCGTGCAAAGCTGCGAAACTCTTCGCCATGCTCGGGATCACAGGCGGCGAATTCGAAGAACGCGCGAAAATAACTGGGAAAGTTGCCGATGTCGAAACGTGGCTCCGAGGCATCCAATTGCACGCCCAGCACACGGCCGCCATCGCGAATCCACATGCTGATCGCATCGGTCAACTGGATTTCATTCCCTTTGCCCGCCCCCGTCTTTTCCAGATAGTCGAACAGCTCGGCTTTGAAGACATAGCGGGCGGCGACCGCCAGGTCACTGGGCGCTTCGTCTACACCAGGCTTTTCTACCAGGTCGGCCAATTCAAAATAGTTGTCCCGCTCCGCCCCCACGTCGGCAATGCCGTAATGCACCACTTCGGATCGCGGTACGCGTTCGAAAGCGATCACGCCATCTGCTTCCTGCTGCTCGAAAAGCTCCGTCATTTGAGCCACAATCTTCGATTCCGCATGCACGCCGATGATCGAGTCACCTAGCGCCACCACAAACGGTTGCTCGACCACCACGGGCCGAGCACACAAGATGGCGTGGCCCAGACCGAGCTGGCGACGTTGCCGCATGTAAATGTATTCCAGCTGCATCCGCTCGAATGCCAGTTTGTTCAAGAGCGACTCTTGGCCGTTTTCGCGCAAGGCGGCAATCAGGCCGGCATCGATGTCGAAATGATTCTCGATCGCTGTCTTGCCCGGTCCGGTGACCAAGACCATCCGCCGCACACCCGACTGCTCCAACTCCTCGGCGACGTACTGCACCACCGGTTTGGTACCGACTGCCAACATCTCTTTGGGCTGACTCTTGGTGATCGGTAGCATCCGCGTTCCACGCCCAGCTACCGGAACCACAGCTAAATCGACGGGCATCGCATTTCCCTTATTTGACGTTTGACACGGAACCAAGCCCGACATCATACGGCAGCTAGACCGCTACCAGATAGGCCTATCCACGTTAGCCCAAGTTGACAGCAGCAACAAGCTAGCGAACGGGCCTGACGTTCCCGCGGAACCGCCGGTCAATTTGTTGGATTCTTCCGGTTGTGAGGTCGATCTAAGTTGACAGACAGCGCTACTCACCGCGCCCCGATCTGCGCGTACTGCAGCGGTAGCCCCGAATGCGATAAGGAACTAACACGATGAGCCGTACACTTTGCGCGATGGCGTGCCTCGGATTCATGATGCTGGCAACCGGATGCCATCACAATCTTGTCAAGCAAGGGGGTGGGTCCCATGTCAAGAATGGAAGTACCAAGCCACTCATGGGACAACTGCTGACTTGGGCTACCCAAAAGAAAGGCCAAGGTGCCAGCAGTCGTGCGGCAAGTCAAACGGCTGGCGACAAGATTGCCAACCAAACGGATGCGACGCAACCGGAAATGACTCCGGAAGCCTACGCTCAAGCAGCCTATGCTCAAGCAGCCTATGCCCAAGCGGCTTATGCTCAAGCAGCTTACGCCCAAGCAGCTCATGCACAAGCGATGCATGGCCACATGGTTCAAGGGCACGTCGGCCAGGGGCACGGTTTCCATGGTGGTGGGGCTGCCTGCAACAGCTGCTATGTTCCACGCTTACCCCCGCACACCGCTCATAGCACGCAACCACCAGGTCCGGCGACACCGACGTACGCCTATCCTTATTACACCACGCGTGCACCGCGCGACTTCCTGATGGCCAATCCTCCCAGCATTGGTCCTTGATCCAACGCATTCAGGCAAGCGTGATCGGAAACACAACTGCGGGCTGCAATCCTGAGGGAAAGCAGCCCGTTTTTTTTGTTGCCTGGGTCGTTGCCAGACGACGCGTCCCCCACCCACCTTATCGAGCCGAATGTCGCAACCTGCCGCATGACGCAGTGAACCGATGGCCTCAGCTGTTTCGCTGACTCAGCAGCCTGCATGTCTCAGCAGCCCGCATGTCTCAGCAGCCCGAATGTCTCAGCAGCCCGAATGTTGTGGTGGTCTGGGTGCTGCTGTGGTCTGGGTGCTGCGGTGGTCTGGGTGTTG
>NZVR01000117.1 GCA_002701545.1 Blastopirellula sp.
GCCGGAGGGTCCACCCAGGACAAGACGCTCGCGATCGTGAGTCAGGTCAAAGCCCAGTTCGGTCTTCCCGTCGCCTCACACCTGACCTGCGTCGGTTCGACCCGCGAGGACCTCATTCGCTATCTGCACACCGCCCGCGACCGTGGCGTCGACTATGTCGTCGCCCTCCGGGGCGATCCCCCGCAGGGCCAGGATGCGTTCACACCGGTGGCCGGTGGGCTGTCGTACGCGAATGAATTGGTGACATTGATTCGCGACGAGTTCCCCGATTTCGGCATTGCCGTCGCAGCCTACCCAGAAGTCCACCAGGAAGCCCCCAACGCCGACGTGGACCTCCAGAATTTGCAACGCAAGATTGACTGCGGAGCCGACATCGCCATCACGCAACTCTTCTACGAAAACCAAGATTTCTTCACCTTCCGCGAGCGATACGAGGGCCTGGGAATCTCCGCCCCGCTGGTCCCCGGCATCCTTCCCGTCACCAATCTGGCCCAAATCCAACGCATCACGTCGTTGTGCGGCGCTCAACTACCAGACACCTTTGTGCAACGGCTCGCCGAACACGAAGACGACGACGAATGGCAATTCCAGGTGGGAGTCGAATTCGCTACCGCCCAGGTACGTGAACTGCTCGACCAAGGGGTGCCCGGCATCCATTTCTACGTTTTGAATAAATCTCAAGCCACCTCCGCCGTTCTGCAGGGACTCGAGTGGTCACGGGTCAACGTCGCCTGACCTGTCCCGCAACGAGCGCGCTCACGAGCTTGCACTCTGCCGGGAATTGGCAACCGACGCCAAGCGGTGCGACGCCTGGCGTTGATGCTTCAGCACACGCTGCTTCAAGCGGGTTCCACTCCGGCCTTGGCAAATGCCTTCGACAAATTCGCGTAGCAGGTACGCGCGGCAGCGATCGGGTCGTAGCCGGGCTGCCCCCACACCATCCCACTCACTTCGCAATTCACATCGCCGCGATAGCCGCCCGCCACGAAGCGTTTGATGACATCAGCAAAGTCGATCGTGCCCGCCGCACCCGGCAATCGAAACACCACCCTCCCCTTTTCCTGCACCGCGTCTTTGACGGCGATGTGCGCAGTAAACGGCAAGGCGGTGCGAATCGTCTGGTCCACTGGCAAATCACGAAAGGCATAATGGCTGTAGTCGTAAACCATCCGCAACCGAGCTGGCTTTCCTAGCTGCTCGAATAACCAGACTGCCTCACGCGGCTGCGAGACCACACCCCCGCGATGCGGCTTGACGGCGATCGTCACCCGAGCATCGTTGGCGACGTCCAACCAGTCACCCAAACGATCGCGCAATTCCTGTTTTCGCGCTTCAAAATTGCCCCCGCCCAAGACGGTCTGAATTAACGGCGGCCGCTGCGGCGACAAATCATGCGCCAGCTGTGCGGCCAGCTTCAGTCGCTGGACAGCGTTCCGCTGCTGCTTATCATCCGCCGGATAAACGTGCTCCATCAACGATGCCAGCACCAAACCGGTGTCCTGCAAACGGGTCCGCAGTTCCCCACGTCGCTTGGCAGTGAGTTGCGCAGAATCTGCATCCCACCCGCTGCGAACAGTGAGCTCTACCGCGCCGTACCCAATGTTGGCCAAGGTCTCAATGGCATTTTCCGTCGTCAACGTCTTCATGCCGTAGGTGCTGAAACCGAGGGTACACCCCGAAGTTTCCCTGACCTTGGACCCCTCGTCGCCGAAAGCCGGCAGCGCACTACCAACCGCCGCGCCGGAAACCACACGCAACCAATTTCTTCTTGTCCATTCCTTCATGCGTCTGCCTGGTGTCTACAGAGGGAGAGCGGAACCAATGGGGTGCATGGTAAGCGACACGTCCCCGCCACGCAAATTCGAGTTAGCTCGCACCTAATGGTGACCCGCGTCACCTACGCGGGCACCTTCGAGCGACAAAAACTCGCTTGCTGCAGGACACCGCGGTCGGTATCGAACCCGGCGCGGGCCAACGCCTCCTCGACATCCGCCTGGGTCAACTGAGCATCCGCCGGATAGACCAATCCCCACAGCACGGTATGACAGCCGTTGCGGTGCATCCCCGTGGCCACTTGCTCGACCATTAACCGCGGATTCATCCGCGCCAGCAGATGCTGAATGGGATAAAACTCGTCTTCGTTTTGTACGGAAAACGCCGTCGGTAACTGAACATCAGTCTGCATGAACTCCCTCCCAACATCACCGTGTAATCCATCGGTTGCCAGTGTAACGCAGACCATGCGTTTCGAGCTATTCCAGTTCTTACAAAACGAGGGCTCTCATCCGTAACGACTCGTAAAGCAAGCCGGGCTATCAAAAAATCCGCCAGACTGGCAATAAAAAAACCCCGAGACTGCGGCCAGTCTCGGGGCGACCCATTCCAACGGTGCTGCACAAGGCAGCAACGGGGAATTGACGAGAAATCTCCTAGTGTCCGACGTTCGCGTAGGCGTGATCCAATCCCGCTCGCAAAGTCCATGCTTGCTTCGTAGGACAATCGGTGTGCTTGGCTTTATTCACAACGTGCGACATCTGTCTGGTTAACGTGGGGGACATGTCACCGAATTCCATCAGTTCGCTGAGAGTCTCCATGTACACCGAGGCACAGGCTCCGTGGTGTCCGGAGTTATACAGAGGAGCACCTTTGGCCACTGCGCGCTCGATCATGCGTCGCGCCTCGGCGGCTCCAACCTTCTTTTGCGGAGGCAACATTACCGCATCAATCACGTGAATGACTCCGTTGGCGGCGTCGATATCCGTCGCTACCAGATTCGCGTTTTGCACCTTGGCCTTACCACCGCTGACCGAAATCTGCACCTTCCCACCTTGCAGTGTCTTGGCTTGCTTGGCGGCGAGAGCGTCTTCCGAGAAGACCCGGCCAGGAACCACGTGATACTTGAGAATGGCAGCCAGTTGATTTTTGTTTTCAGGCTTCAGCAGCGATGCGACCGTACCTTTGGGCAGCTTTGCAAAAGCCTCGTCCGTGGGAGCGAAAACCGTCAGCGGCCCAGTTCCCGTCAGAGCGTCGACTAATCCGGCAGCTTTCGCAGCCGCCAACAGCGTGCCAAAGGAACCCGCCTTGGTCGCGGTGGCAGCGATATCGTCGGAAGCGGGCAAGATCACGCTGTCGATCACGTGAATGACACCATTCGAGCACAGGATGTCCGTGGCCACGACAGTCGCGTTGTCTACTTGCACTTTACCGTCTTTTACCGCGATATCCGCTCGCTGGCCGTTCAACGTCTTTGCGCCTTTGAGCCCCACAACCTGCTTGGCAGTCACTTTGCCGGGCACCACGTGATACGTCAAGATTCCGATCAGCTGGTCTCGATTTTCCGGCTTGAGCAGTGACGCCACCGTCTCTGCAGGCAACTTCGCAAACGCCTCATCCGTCGGAGCAAAAACTGTAAACGGCCCCTTGCCTTTGAGGGCCCCCACGAGGTCCGCTGCGCCAAGTGCGGCCGCCAAAGTCTTGAAATTACCCGCACCGACGGCGGTGTCCACAATGTCCTTTTCCGCCGCGTTTCCAAGTGTCGCGGAAAGACTGAAACCGATGGCGATCACAAACGCCCAACTTTTGAAAAACTGCCGCATGGACTTGCTCCTTAAGGTTACTGTGACATTTCCAAATCTGTGTCCTGCGGAGCGTTGCTGGGAATCCGCTTCGCAAGACTAGAGGCACCGTAGCGNCCAAGACGCCGCAGACAACCAACGCAGAGAAAGAAAGTCGAAAGCAAACAACGACATCCCATCGGCCCAGGTGGGCGACGCGCAAAACT
This sequence comes from Blastopirellula sp., assembly GCA_002701545.1. Classification (GTDB taxonomy): domain Bacteria; phylum Planctomycetota; class Planctomycetia; order Pirellulales; family Pirellulaceae. Next base: position 3,782 of record NZVR01000117.1, read on the forward strand.
CAACCGGTTCTCCTGCGCCACCTCACGCACTGGCACGCAGGCCAACAAAAAAACACACCGCACAGAACACGTGTCGGTGTGTTTACCATTGTTAAAGCTTGGCAAATTTAAACCATGGCAGCACTGAACAGGCTATCGGTGTCAAGGTCGTCAGCCATTGCTTGAAGCTTGGCCACCGCACGCTGCTCCAACTGCCGGACGCGCTCTTTCGAAATCCCCAATTTGTCCGCGATGTATTGGAACGTGCGGACTTTCCTGTGAGCGCCCAGAGCGTAACGACTGCGAATGATCAGTTGCTCACGCTTGTCTAATTGTTTCAGAAAAGCAGCTGTCTGCTCACGCAGGTTACTCCACACCGCATCAGTCAGCGTTGACGAGCTGTCATCCGGTTGCTCAAAAGCCCAATCGTCCGCGTCCCGGGTGAATTTCGCTTCTTCCTTCTGAGCGTTTACCAAAGTCCGATAGATATTCCGCGAGATCGAGCGGTACGCGTACGTGCTGAATCGGAAACCACGATCGAAATCGAATTTCTCGACCGTCTGCATCAGCGTGAAGATGCCGTTGCTGAGTAGGTCATCGAAGGAATGCTGAGGCGTGACAAACTTTTTGACAATCGAGATCACCAGTCGCATGTTCGCTTTGACAATGTGGTCGCGAATCGTCTCAGCACGGTTCAGCAGAGCCTCTACTTCGTCCAACATCAGCTCATCCGGAGCTGCCGGGTCAACGGTCGCTCGCAGCGCGTTAGCGAGATATTTCGACAGATTCATCTCCCGAAACAGAGCCGCCTCCTCCGGTTGGGTCAGCAGAGCGACTTCGCACATGCCCCGCANATGAGACGGCAAGTCAGCTGGTACGGAGGATGGGTCTCGGGCCCCTTCGAGGAGGACTTCCACCAACGTATTCTCTGACCGCTCCTCGCACGCAAATTCCGGATTTGGAATGAAGTCGAGCTCCATTTTCAACAGGTGCGTCGCCCGCATCTGGAGAGCCTGAAGATCACCAGAGACCATTCGTTTCGACCGAGCCACCCGAGGGGTCGTTGCCACTGCCATGAGTCATCCCCACCAAAAAAACGTTCAAATCGTTCATAGTGCAGACCGCACCTGGCGGGATGGCGCAACTCACAAACTGAACTTTTTTTGACTTTNACGCAAGTCACTGTCGGATCGNCACTTACANCCGACACCAAACACGGCACACAGGGGGCAACGGGGCCTATCCGGCCGCGTTTTCCTCGGGCCCAGCCGCCTGCGTCGCAACAAAGGCGAGTCGCGTACTGACCTGGTCACCCACCGAAACCCTGCCTCGCAGGGAAACCGCGGGGCCAAACTGCTCCTCTCGCGTGACAACAACGTCGATCGTATCGCCTGGCCGTACCATTTGGCGGAATTGAACGTCCCGAACGCGGGCAATCACCGGAATTTCCGACTCGCGACTGGGGAGTGTCCTGGCCAGCAGCACCGCGGACGCCTGGAATGCCGCTTCACACTGCAAGGCGCCGGGAAAGAGGGGAAAGTTTGCGAAGTGCGCTCCAAAAATCGGCATCTCGGGCGACAAGTACTTGCGCGCGTGGATCTGGTCGTCGTCGATCTGAACAACTTCGTCAATCCATAAATAGGGATCGCTGGTTCGGGTAATCGCTTCGATGGTTTGTCGGTCCATGGGTTGCTGCCTGNTCGCCANAAAAAGAGAGGAATCGCGNGAAGCACCTNNCCTGGGACTTGAGATGCTCGCCATCGCGATACAATCTCACCATAGTTCTCCGGCAACCACAAGAGGCAGTCCATGAACCGGCTCACCTTGACACTGATTTTTGTTTTCATCCTGTTAGCGATCCTGGCGGCCACCACGTACGCCTCGCTGGACGGCAGCATCCTCAAGGTTCCTGCCGAAGTGACGGGGAACGCCTGGTTTCACGCGACGCTCGTCGACGCCTACCTCGGTTTCCTCACTTTCTACGTCTGGGTGTTTTACAAAGAAACTTCCTGGTGGCGTCGCCTGCTGTGGTTCGTGCTGATCATGTGCCTGGGGAATATTGCCATGTCGATTTACGTGCTGTTGCAGCTACGACGCTGGNCTNCGGAAACGGGNGTCGCCGGCCTGTTGCTGCGTGCTCCCGCGCNGTAGCCTGATGTGGCCGGGATTGGCAAGGAATCGCTGCCAGCGGGATTGTCAACGCCGCACGTACGTCTAACGTGTGGNTGTTTTATCCGCCATCCGCCTGCGCCTGTTGTTTGAGCTCGGCGCATCCCGCTCTCCTCCCGGTGATCAACAGATCCAATCGTGGTAACTCATGGAAACGGACAAGCATTCTCATCTTGAGCCACCGGGATCCGAACTGATGTCCGCAGATCGGCCATCCGCTCGCCCGACAACGCGCATGCAATGCATGGAAATTTGGGGCGGCAATCGCGAGATGGACGCTCATCGACACATGACCGGTCTCGATGCCTGGGTTTACAGCAAACCGTACGGTGGCGCTGTGGGGGGCGGTGACCTGTACTACCTCTCCTCGTGCGCCTCCGGGCGGATCACGCGGATGCTGCTGGCCGACGTCTCCGGCCACGGATCAGCTGCATCGGGGTTGGCGACATCCCTGAGAACCCTCATGCGTAAGAACGTCAACCGGATCAGCCAGAGATCCCTCGTGCAGTCAATGAACTGCGAGTTCGCCGCGGTGGCTGCCAGATCTTGTTTTGCAACGGCCGTGGTCGCGACGTATTTCGCGCCCTCGCGCACGCTCTCGATCTCCAATGCAGGCCACCCACACCCTCTGTTCTACCACCGCCAAACTAACGCTTGGTCACTCCTCGACTGCGACGAATCCCATGAAGAGGTCGCCAACACCCCTCTCGGAATCTTTACGCACGCGGACTACTCCGATCTGACCGTCGAATTTGACGACGGCGATATGCTGCTCTGCTTCAGCGATTCGCTGCTCGAGTCCCTGCAGGCAAACGGCAAGCAAATCGGCATGGATGGTATCTTACAGATCGTCAAATCATTGACTTTCGCGGACGCTGGCGACTTGATCCCCCAGCTCTGCAACACCATCGCTTCCCAGCACCACGACAACCTGTCGGCGGACGACACCTCTGTCATTCTGCTGCGTGCGAACGCGTCTCAACCGTCTATCCGCGACAACCTTGCCGCACCATTACGCATGCTGGGTGCCGTCCGCGACCGGACCACTGTCGACCACCGCGTTTGGGACGATAACACCTAGCAGAAGCGTTCCCAATTGGATCACACCGATCACCCGTGGGTCGCTGCGTCGACTTTCATTCCATCTCGTCGAACCGCAGCAAGTCGGCGCGACGCAATAACGCCGTTAAGACCGGGTTCACCGGCAGACCGTCGGATGTCGTTCCGGAAATCAACTCCTCATTTGTCAACCAGCGACCGTCGGGATGTTGAGACAACCTTTCGCGAGCCGCCTGCCCGTACAAATTCACAATGTAAAAAGCCACGTGAACGTCCCATTCGTCGTCTTCCGTGAGCAGTTGATCGTGAAACTCCAGGTTGATCTGTGCCATATTGGCCACCAGTAGATCGCGGTCGCGCAACCGGAACACATCCATCACTGCCTGCTTGACGACGTCGCGTTGAGCACTCCCTTCCTCGCGTTCCGCGGAAACGAAGTCAAAGTGGCCGCCAATGTAGCACCAATGACCGAACCAAAGCGCATGTCGAGCCGGATCTTGCGGGATCATCGCAAACGCGCGCGCCAATCGTCTCATACCGCCTTCCCCTTCTCACGGAACCGAGGGCCACGCAGCACCTGTTCTTGGCAAGCCGCAGGCTACTGCCACTATAACCACTTGGCAATCAGCCCCGCTGATGGCCCCATCACAGCCCGGCCTGCCAGCCCATCGCACTGCGACAAGGTCTTAAATTCAAACAACTTGGCAACTTGTCATCGTCGCTTGGGGCGCTAACGTGGTGATCGGTCACCCAGGACCGATTCAACGAGTAGCGCGCAGCAAGACAACGCTGTCCGGCGTGCCCCGCGATTCACCATCCACTCAGGGCCCTTTGCATTCCTCACCTTCGCCTCTCTAATGAAAGGCTGTCCGTCGCTCACCGGCCGTGGCGATATTCAGCGAACAAAATAAACCTCTTAGGATTTGATTGGCATGTCTGCTGCTGCCCTGCTGGCTCACCCTGCCCCGCAAGCCACGTTTATGGAAGATGCGTTACAGGGCCTGAAGCAAAGCCCCCCGTCTCTGCCTTCCAAATACTTCTACGATGAAGTCGGCTCGCGTCTCTTCGATCAGATCTGCGACTTGGACGAGTACTACCTGACGCGGACGGAAACGGCGATCATGCAGGACCACGCGGGCGCGATGGCAGCCTGCATCGGCCCCGCCACCCGATTAATCGAATACGGCAGTGGCAGCAGCGTCAAAACACGCACCTTGCTAGACCACCTGGCCGCACCGTTGGGTTACGTCCCAGTCGACATATCTGCTGAGCACCTCCTACAAACGTCCGAACAGTTGAGCCAAGAATATCCGGAACTGCACATCCAGCCGATTGCCACGGACTTCACTCAACCTTTCTCGGTTCCCGCTTTGGACGGGCCACCAGAGCGCCGCTGTATCTATTTCCCCGGCTCGACCATCGGCAACTTTACCCCGCAAGCCGGCCGCGAACTGCTCGACAACATGGCCTACTGCGCCGGCGATCAGGCCGGTTTATTAATCGGCATCGACCTGCAGAAAGACCCCACGGTACTGGAGGCAGCCTATAACGATGCAGCTGGCGTGACCGCCGCTTTCAACAAGAATTTATTGCACCGCATCAAGCACGAGCTTGCCGGCGACGTGAGCGTCGACCAATTCGAACATTCGGCCTTCTACAACGATCGTCATGGCCGCATCGAAATGCATCTGGTCAGTCGCTGCCCACAAACCATCTCCCTCCAAGGCCACTCATTCCCATTCAATGCGGGCGACACGATCCGCACCGAGTATTCACACAAATATACCTTGGATGGCTTCACCGCAACGGCCAAACAATGCGGCTGGCATTGCCAACAGGTTTGGACGGACGTCAATGACTATTTCGCCGTCATGTATTTCGAACACTGATCCCCATTCTCCTATTTCCCAACGCGAGGACTTCGTTCTCGGAACAGGCAGTAACACTATGGCAAAAGCAATCTGGAACGACCAAGTGATCGCCGAGAGCGACGCCACCGTCGTGGTCGAAGGCAATCATTATTTCCCGCCCGCCGCGGTCCACCAGCAATTCCTTCAGACCAGCAGCCACGAAACGGTCTGCGGCTGGAAAGGTACGGCCAGCTACTACGACATCGTCGTCAATGGGGAAACGAACATCCAAGCTGCCTGGTATTACGCCACCCCCAAGGAAGCCGCCGACAACATTCGCGGCTACGTCGCATTCTGGAAAGGTGTCGAGGTGCACGCGTGACGGTTGACTCGCCCGCACCACCCAGCGAACGCCAAAGCTTGCTGCAGCATTATCAGCACGTACGGCAACACACCGCCAACATCTGCGCCACGCTGGAACCCGAAGATTGTGTCATTCAATCCATGCCGGATGTCAGCCCCACGCGATGGCATCTGGCACACACCACGTGGTTCTTCGAAACGTTCGTGCTCAAGCCCCAGCCGAGCTATGAGCGCTACGCGGAAGAATTCGAAACCCTTTTTAATTCCTATTACAACACCATTGGCCACCCCTTCCCGCGGCATCGCAGAGGTCTGCTCTCCCGGCCCACCGTGCGCGAAATCTGGCACTATCGCCAAACCATTGATCATCACATCCAGGAGCTACTGGAACAGACGGATGTCACGCCGGAAACATGCCGACTGATCGAACTTGGCCTGCAACACGAACAGCAACACCAGGAGTTGATGTTCACCGACATCAAGCACGTCCTGTCCTGCAACCCGCTCTTCCCGGCGCATGTCGCGGGCGAGCGGTACACCGTCGCCAGTCGATCACAGCCGTGGGTCGAACACACCGGAGGCGTGGTCCAGGTCGGCGCCGCTGGGGATCACTTTGCCTTCGACAACGAAACGCCTCGTCACCCGACCTACGTCAACGCGTTTCAAATTGCGCCTCACTTGGTCAGTAACGGCGATTACCTGGACTTCATCCGGGACGACGGTTATCGCCGCCCGGAACTCTGGCTCTCTCTGGGGTGGTCGCAGGTGCAACAACATCAATGGCAGGCCCCGCTCTATTGGCAGGTCGACGGCGAACACCTGCAAGAATTTACGCTCGGTGGATTGCAGCCACTGCAACTCGACCAACCGGTGACCCACGTGAGCTACTTTGAAGCGGACGCGTTTGCCCGTTGGTCCAAGGCGCGCTTGCCAACGGAATTCGAGTGGGAAGTGATTGCTGCGGACTACCCCATTGAGGGACTGGCAAGCGAGGACTATGGGGACCGCCAAGCGCCCGTGCACCCAACTCACGCCGGTGTCACCCGTGGCATGGACGCACTCTTTGGAGGCACCTGGCAATGGACCTCCAGCAGCTATGCGCCCTACCCCGGCTATCGCGCCCCCGAGGGCGCTCTGGGAGAATACAACGGCAAGTTCATGTGCAACCAATATGTCTTGCGGGGCAGTTCCTGTGCGACCTCCCGAGGTCACCAACGGCTGACGTACCGCAACTTTTTCCCGGCGGAAAGTCGCTGGCAATTCAGCGGCATTCGCCTGGCCCGAGACGTGCAGCCCAGTTGACGCAGCTTCGCACACCGCCCTCAGAAATTGACAGATACAATTCGATACAACCCAATTCCTCTTTGGGCGGGTAAGTTGATGGGATACCGTTCGCCGATCACCTCGCTGTTGGACATGCTGATGAAATCCACGACGCTTTATCTTTTGGTTGCTGCCATCATTTCATTGAGTGTGACAGGAATCTCTGTCCGCGCCGAAGCACCCGATAACGAGTCAACGCAGGAGCCCTCCGAATCGCAGCTCCTGGGCCGACGGGTGATGGACTTTGTGGTTGCCGACGCGACAGGTGACCACGCCACAACTGGCAAGCCGACAGCCCTGTCCGACTTTCAAGACAAGTTCGTCGTGGCGATTTTCATGGGCACCGCCTGCCCCATCGCAAACAGCTATATCCCGACGCTGAATGCCATTCACGAACGCTACCACGCCGACGGTGTGCAGGTCATCGGGATCAACTCGAATCTCCAGGATTCACCGGCCACGATCCGAGAACATGTCCAAGAGTATTCCGTCAAATTCCCCGTGTTGATTGACAGCGAGCAAATCGCGGCCGACGTGTTTGGAGCGACCCGCACACCGCAGGCGTTCATCCTCGACCGCCGTCGCAACATCCGCTACCACGGCCGGATCGACGACCGCATCGGCTATACCTTCAAACGCCCTCAAGCGCGCCGCGCTGACCTCGAAGAAGCACTGAAAGAACTGCTCGCTGGCAAACCGGTCTCCGTGCCGGTCACTTCAACCGAAGGGTGCTTGATCACGCGACGGTCCAGTTTGCAGAAATCGGGTGAGGTGACCTATGCCAAGCACGTCGCCAGTATCTTGCACAAACGCTGTGCCGAATGCCATCACTCAGGTACGGCCGCCCCGTTCTCGTTGCTGACATACGAAGACGCCCGCAACTGGTCACAAATGATTCGCGAAACGGTCGTCCAGCGACGGATGCCACCCTGGAGTGCCGATCCGCGATACGGCAAGTTCAGCAACGACCTGCGACTGACCACCGACGAAGTCACCAAAATCGTCTCCTGGATCGACGCGGGAGCACCGTTAGGAGACCCCAGCGATCTGCCTCCCACACCCCAATACGCCACCGATTGGGTGATCGGCAAACCGGACAAGATCTTCACCATGCCTGAGGAATATACCGTCCAGGCCAGTGGGACGGTCGCCTACCAATATTTCGTCACGCCGACCAACTTCAAGCAAGACATGTGGATCCAAGCGGCGGAGGCCAGACCAGGCAATCGCAAGGCGGTGCATCACATCATTGCTTTCATTCGCCCTCCTGGTTCAAGCCGTCGACGATTGCTGACCAGTATCGGTGGCTATGCGCCTGGAGAAGAACCGGTGGTCTATCCCGCGGGCGTCGGCAAACGCCTTCCCGCCGGTTGGGAAATCGTCTGGCAAATGCACTACACGCCCACCGGAAAGGTTGAGAAGGATCGCTCCGAGCTCGGGCTGATTTTCTGCAAAGAACCGCCCCAACGTGCGGCACAATCCGGCATGGCTATCAACGTTCGCATTCGGATCCCCGCAAATGAAGGCGAGCACCCCGAATACTCCGAACATCGCTTCACCCGCGATGTCGACTTGCTGACCCTGATGCCTCACATGCACGTCCGCGGAAAATCGTTCCAGTACAAGGCGTTCTATCCGGATGGCAGCGAACGCATCTTATTGAATGTGCCCGACTACGATTTCAATTGGCAGCATCGCTACCGCTTTGCCGAACCGCTGCACATCCCCAAAGGGACGGTACTTCGTTGTCGCGCCGTCTACGACAACTCCGCCGAAAACCCAGCCAACCCCGATCCGGAAAAATCGGTCCGCTGGGGCGATCAGACATGGGAAGAGATGATGATCGGCTTTTACACCCATGTCGACCCTACGCCGACCGAGCCCCCAGCACCCACACCCGAAACGCAAACCACACAGGAAGCGGCACCACCAGCAGCAGCTGCCGAAGACAAACCGGCTGAAGACACACCGGCCAAACCAGACGACAAGCCGTCTACGGCAAAGCAAACCGAGCCCGCTGCGGAGGATGCGGACACAGCAAAGCCCGACAACCCACCGGCTCCGAAAGAACCGCTACCCCTCGGACAGATCGTTAAACGTACCTATCACTTTGACGCTGCGGACGAGGACATCGAGTACCGACTGTACGTTCCCAAATCCTACGACAAGTCGAAACCCTCGCCTCTGATCGTCGCGCTGCATGGACTTTACAGTTCGCCCAACCAGATCATCCGCTACCCCGGCTTTCTCAAACGCGCGGAACAACATGGCTACATCGTGGTGGCGCCCATGGGATACAACACGCGTGGCTGGTACGGCAGCCGCGGCAGCGGCGGAGGCCGACGACGGGGCGACCCCGAAAACCTGGGGGAACTGAGCGAACAGGATGTCATGAACGTCCTTCAACTCATGCGCGATGAGTTGAACATCGACGACCGGCGCATCTACCTGTATGGCCATTCGATGGGCGGCGGAGGCTCGCTACACCTCGCCACGAAGTTCCCCAAGCTGTGGGCCGGTTTCGCAGTCGTCGCTCCCGCTTCAGATGTCCGCAGACTCAAATTGGACGTTGCCAAGCACATACCGGCCGTTGTCATTCACGGGACAAAAGATCGTCTCGTGCCCGCGCAAGTCAGCCGCCGACTCGTCGAGATGATGAAAGAGCTTGAGATCCCTCACAAATACATCGAAGTCAAAGACGGTGACCACCGCACCATTGCCTGGCAATACTTCGACGAGATTTTCCAATTCTGGAATGACCAAGCGGCGAAATCCGACCAAGAGAAGCCCAAGCCGGAGTCACCCGAGCAACCGTAGTTGTGTGGTCCGCTGGCGTGGAAGTGATTCCATCCCATCCACCGACTAACGCATCATTCCCCTCTGCATGTCCAGCGATACGTAACGCAACCGGTTTGCAAATCCAACGTCCGCACGCGCCGTGGCCACTCGTGTCCAACGGCGTTGCAGTGCATCGCTGTGCACCGGAAAATTTGCAAATCTCCATTAAAAAATCAGACGCTCACTCGATCTGCAACCTAGATTTTCAATGGAGAAAAAAACCATGCAACGTTTATGGAAACTCGTCACTGACGAAGACGCCGCCACTGCGGTCGA
>NZVR01000118.1 GCA_002701545.1 Blastopirellula sp.
ACCAGTGGCGGTGCCGTCCCTGCGGCCATATTTCGCGGTGGAGTTCCTGTCAGCACGAAGGGCATCTCGCTCGGCCCGGAACCGCCCTTTGCCTCGACAGCGCCTTCCGCAGGCGCATCGACCCGGTTACCGACCTCGATGCTTTGCGAGCGTTTCCACAACGCGCCGGTGATGTCTGTTGCTGCCAACTCGCATTGCCACATTCCTGCTTGGTCGGCATGGAACTCGCCGTGCCATGACCAATCACCTTGTTGCTGCAGCGACGTCGTTCCCTGCTGTCCATCGGGTGCTGTCCATCGGCAGGNGACGGATTTCACCAGCAGAGACGTATCGTACGCCAGCGCCACCAGCGGCTGGCGGCCGATCTCGGCCCGCGCGCCGGGAGCGACAAGTTCCAAACGTTTGTACTGGCCCGCCACGCGCAACTGCGAACGCACGCCCTCGGGGGAAACGAAGACCCAACGGTAGGTTCGCGAATAAGCACCCCAGTCTTTGCCGCGTGCCGGAGCGCTGTTCATCACGGGAACCCCTTTACGACTGCCCGACATGACGACATGCCAATGTGCTCCGATCTGGGCAATCACATGAATCCCCTCCGCCTTGCGTTGGTCGAACCAGGCAGCGTCCAGTGGATAATGCGAAACCGCAATGACGGGCGTTTTCGCCGGCAAGGCTTGCAGATCCGCTTGCATCCAATCGCTTTGCCGTAGCCGCGCAGCGGGCTTCAGATAGCCCGTCTCGGTCACGACCTGGATGAAATGCACTCCCCCATAATCCCACGAATAGTAGGGCGGACCGATCCGTTCCTCGAAATTCACCGTGCACCGTGGATCCAGACAATTCCCGTCGTGTCCACCAAACCCTTCATAAACCGGAATCTTTGCGGAACGCCGTATGTGATCATACATGTCCCACTCGAATTGCGACCCGTTCATCGTCAAATCGCCAGCCGTGGCCAAAAACGCCGGCTTGCCCAATTCCAGCGACCGCGGGGCGGACGTCACCTGGGCGTAGTCCTTCGCTGTCGGAATCATCTCTTCGATGCGGGTAAACTGGCTGTCGCTGGCCGTGATAAACCAGAATTCCCGCTTCGCAGCCGCCTCGTCGCGAATGAAACCAAAATCCGCGGTGTATTCGGTGTCATCTGCGGCAAAAGGAATGCGAAGAAAGTAATCACCCGATGGCTTATATCCCGTGGGTCGCGTTGCCACCACAAACCGATAATGCGGATTCTCGTCCATNCNTATTTCAAAGTGGTAGGCGCCGTCGTCGCCCACACGAAGCACGCGCTCACCGTCACTGATCATCACATTGGCCAGCGCCGGTTCGTTCTCATCGCGTCGGCCGTTGGCATTCCGATCCTCATAGACGTGGCCGGTCGCCCGCACCAGTCGAGGTCGAGCTAATCCCAGGGGCGGTTCCCGCCGCGGGGGAATCGCCTTCCGAGCCGCCGACAATTCCGCGTCGTTGAAACCACGGAGCCTCTCGACTGTGGTTCGCAGCTCGCTGTCGTCAATCGCATCTTGGGCATTGGCCACGCAGGCCAGCCAAAGGCACATCCAAAGGCACATCCAAATCGTGAAACACGGCGTTCTCATCATGGGCGGTGGGGCATCTCATTTAAGGTGCATGCGGGTCGGTTCATGAATCGCTCATCTGCGCGCGGCTGGCGCCTTATTTTTTAAATCGAGAATCTTGCGCGCGTCGTCGGACCACGCTTTCCTGGCATAGTCGTAGGGGATCGCCACAACGCGGTCATTCGTCACTCGCAGCACGGTGACTTCCGTTTGATCACGCGGCGAGGGGAACTGAACAAAGCTCAACCCCCGGTAGTGATGCACCGTGACTTGGNGANAGTGGCCTCCGAGAACCAGTATCACATTCGCATCACCAATCGAATCGACCAGTTCGTCGCGGTTGGTGATCGCATCGAAACACAGATGTGTCGCCAGCACGACAGGTGTTTTGGCCGGAGTTTTCGCGAGAAGTTTTTTTAGCGTCGCTAACGACTCCTTAGCCAGCGGCTGTGCCGGTTTGCCATCAGGATCAAATGCTGAATACAGCCCGATAAACCGAACACCGCCGCAATCGAAGGTATAGGTCAAACTGCCGTGCCGTTTGGTAATCCATTTCCGCATGGTATCGCTAGGGACTTTTCCGCCATCATCGTGATTGCCCATGACGTCGTAACTGGGAAACTTGAGCCGTTCGGCAATCACTTTGTCATAGGCCCGCACGGCTGCGTGTGTCGGCCATTCAGTTACATCACCACAACCAAAAACGAAGGCGGGCTCAGCAACTTTGCCGCCCACTACCCGAGGGTACGCCGTCCCCGGCAACCCGTTCATCGCGTCAATCGCCTCGAGTAAATGGCTGACATCCCCATTGGTTTTCACATGCTGATCGGACCAGCCAAAGAAGGTCACGCCGAATTCGCCGCCGTGCTTCGACGGCACAGCAATCCCAGGACCATCCGCGTTCCCCACGGACGCGACTAACAAAAGCACCGCAACCATCCGCAGAACAATCGGTCTCGTATTCATGCCTACGCTCTCAAGGGTGTAACGTCGGTTCCGCCCATACCGTCAAATTATGACTGGCTGTGGCACCTTCAACGGCAATGGTTTGCAAGGAAAGTTTCAGCAGATCCGCCTGGGGCAACTTCAACCGAATTGCAGCGGGCGGCGCGCCTGACTTCAACGGTTCCGTACGTATCAATTCCTGACCGTTGGCCACCACGGAAAAGCAAACCGCACCGTTGGGACCAGCGGTCGGATGCAAGCCAACTTCGCAGGAAAACTCCTGAAAGACATTGCCCGGCGCAAGAACAAAGTCCAGGGAAAAGGGGGTTCCCATCCCGTAGCCGTGCGTGATCGGTTGCCGCGNTTGCGAAAAAGCGAGTGGATGCAAACCACGACGAGCGTCCATCGACTGGTTCACGAGAAACGGTTTGACGTAATACGGATGCGGAATCATGCGACTGCGAACTTCCGGCAGCCATTCCGTCAGCGCTTGAGCCTGCCCTGCCACCGGCGATTCTTTGTCGAAACGACCGGTTGCCAGGCACAATACCGTATAGATCACGTCGGCCGTGTGGCGTGCGTTGGCTAACGCCGCAACAGCCCGGTGCTGGTCCGCTTGGCGGCCGTCCCCGTGCATCATGTCTTGAACAATGGGAATGATGTGCGTCGCCGCTTGTCGCTGCAACAATCGCTGATGCTGATAAATCCGCACAGCCGCTTCTTCCCGAGTTCGGCCGAGCAACCGCGGTTGATAGGCAACGTCCGCTATCTTGTAATTGCCGGTGTCCATGATGCCACCCGCTCCATACAAATAATTGAAACGCTCCTTCTCCTTCGGTGGTGGCAAGAGCGTCTTGAGTTGCAACTCGCTGATCGGGCTGCTGTGTGCCGAGGGACAACCAGGATCCTCATTCCAATGGCATAAGACGCCGAGGAATTTCATCGCCTCATCGCTTTCCCCCGCTTTCACCTGTTCGGTAATCCGGTCGAGATACCAGAGTGTGGCTTGGGCACTCGGCTCAGCGGCGTTCACATCGTGCAACGACAATCGCACGCCGGGAACCTTGCAATACGGATCCAATTCCGGGGCTTTGCCGCCGGCATGCTTGTCTTGCAGCGAGGTGTAATCCTGGCAAAGCCGGTCCAGTGACTGCTTGCCGACCAGATCTCGCTGCCATTGCGGCAATCGTGCAACCGCCCACAGACGAATCAATCGATGGCCCTTACCCCAGGCAAACAGATCGGCCGCTGGGGTCACGACCAGCCAAAACGCGAATAGCAAACGGAGCGACCGGTGGAACAAGCGAGGGTGCTTCATCATCAACAACGCATCTGTGTATTTAAACTCGCTGGTAACCTCAGCCAACGGACGTCGCATCGGCCCCAACTTCACCATCTCCGAACTTCGCACCCCGTTCGATCGACCGGCTGAATTTAACATAGCATTGTAGCAGTTCCCGCCCCCCTACAGGTGCTCATTGCCGGTTTCGCCGCGATTCGCAGCAGGAAAACAACCATCAGAATACAACAGAATCTCATCAGGCTGGATACTTCACGATCACGCCCCTTCGGCACTCGACTAGATGCTCTCGGACCCCATGATGCACCTTTCCCTGACTGCTGGAAGCGCGCCGCATGTGGAAGTAAGCTATAGCGAGCCCCACCCCAGGTGCGCANTGGNCCAACGTCAGANNCNAGGGCAANNAGAGNGGGTTCGCAACAGCGAGTTCGGTGACCCGCTCAAGCCAGACACCTCCCCCATTGCTCCCACATCACCCCAGCACACCCCAGACATTTCTTCACAACGGGAACCTCATCCATGCTTCATCCACAATCCAACCAACGTCGATACGGAATCGAGCGTCGCGAGTTCCTCAGTTATGTCGCCGCCGTGTCTGCCATCCCGACCATTGCCTTGCAGGCTCAGGAACGCATTGAGGATCAGCCTCGCTTCAAAGCCAATCCGTTTCAACTGGGAGTCGCCTCCGGTGACCCCGAATCGGATGGCGTGGTCATCTGGACGCGGCTTGCACCGCAACCGCTGGATGGCGGCGGCATGCCGAACGTGCCGGTGCGTACTCGCTGGGAAGTCGCCACGGATGAAGCATTCAAGAACATCGTCCGCAGCGGTGATGCGGTAGCGCACCCGCGACTGGGGCACTCGGTGCATGTGGAAGTCGACGGCCTCCAGCCACACCACTGGTACTTCTATCGATTTCATGCGGGCAACGAAATCAGTCCCGTCGGGCGCACCCGTACCGCACCGGCGATCGACGCGACACCCGATCGACTCCGATTTGCGTTCACCTCGTGTCAGCACTACGAATCGGGGTACTTCAACGGCTATCCCCACATGCAGAAAGAAGACCTCGATCTGGTCGTCCATCTGGGCGACTACATTTACGAGTACCAGGGGATCGACAATCGACCGAGAAAACACCTTGGCGGTGAGATCGTAAGCTTAGACGACTACCGCACCCGCTACGCACAGTATCGCCTGGACAAAACGCTGCAGGAGACTCACCGTCTGTTCCCGTGGCTCGTAACCTGGGACGATCACGAGTTCGACAACAACTACGCCAACCTGGTCTCCGAGGAAGAAGGTATTTCGCCAGAAGCGTTTCTTGCTCGGCGCAAACATGCGTATCAGGCATATTACGAGTTCATGCCACTGCGGAGACGCTCCTTCCCACGCGGACCGCACATGACACTTTACCGCGGCTGCCAATACGGCGGGCTGGCTAACTTTCATGTGCTCGACACTCGCCAGTACCGCACGGATCAACCCAATGGCGACAACCAAAAGCCAATGACCGGCAAAGTCTTCGATCCCCAAGCCACCATGCTCGGAGCCCAGCAGGAACAATGGCTGACGTCGAATCTGCAGCAGTCCAAGTCAACCTGGAACGTGTTGGCCCAACAAGTGATGATGGCTCCACTCAATCGCGGCGAAGGCGAAGATCGACGTTACAGCATGGACCAATGGCCCGGCTATGAGGTCAGTCGCCGTCGCTTGTTACGTTTTTTCCATGAGCAGAAGATTGCCAATCCGGTCGTCTTGACCGGCGACATTCATGTGAACTGGGTCAACGACTTGCAATTGGATTTCCAAGACCCCAAGTCCCCAGTCGTTGGCACCGAACTGGTCGGCACAGCCATGACGTCAGGCGGGAATGGCGGAAATGTCATTGCCGAATATGAACGCGCCGCCGCGCAAAACGACTTCGTCCGCTTCTACAACTCCAACCGTGGCTACGTCTCGTGCGACCTGACACCCCAGCTGTGGACCACCCACTTCCGCGCCACGCCCTTTGTCGACAAACCAGGATCGCCGATCGTCACGAAAGCGTCTTTCGTCATCGAACAAGGGAAGCCTGGAGCCCAAAAAGCTTAGTCGATCAACAGCTCACTCGCGTGCTCACCGCCGGTCCTGCCCGGCAAAACACGCCCACTGGCAGCTCACCGACAATGGCCCCAGACTGCAAGGCTCCATCGTATGGCGGCGATGCAGTACGTCTCCCAATACGCGTCTAGCGCAAAAACGAATACAGCGCGGCGTTCTTGAACTCAAATCGCAGAGTCAAAGGACGTCCCGCCACCTCGGCAATCGACGCGCCGTCGCTGGTCCACTCCACCAAGGCGTCGGTGACGTTCTCCACGACCGGGCGACTCGTCATGACGATCGCACCATCGGCATCCACCGCTGAAACCATCATCGAACCGCCCCGGGCGTCGGCCGTGACTCTCAGTCTCGGGCTGAAGGGAAAGACGGGGGTTTCGACCACGGTCGTCTCATCCGCAGCGATCGAATGGAATCCAGCAAAGCGATCCAGCCCGAGCGTTGCCAGACACAGGTAGCCATCACGCCAGTCAAAGTGACCACGGTCGCAGCCACCGTAGTAGAGCCGAATCCCTGCGGGTGTCACGATCGGCGGACTCGCATAAACCGTGCCCCAGTCGTAAGCCCCTTTCGTGGTTGCGTTCGGAATCAGTGCCTTGCCAGGCGCGATCCGGTGCCAGTGAATGGTATCCGGGCTCCATGCCAGTTCCGTGTGAACGCGATCCGCTTTCTCCTCGAACACCGCGGGCAGCCCCAGGTACACACCGCCGTAAGGAATGACCGGCATGGAATAGACATCAAACAGATGCTCGCCACGCAACACCTCCCTGGCCGGAGTCCAGTGCACAAAGTCTCGACTCTCTGTGCGGCCGACGACACGTCGCGAACCTTTCCAGAGCCGAGTAAAACCGACATAGCGTTGCAGCTCCGGAGACCAGATTGCGTTGTTGTGGGTATCTCCAGCAGCATTGATTTCTGGACAGGCGATGAAGTCCCCCCAGTGGATGCCGTCCCGCGAAAACCGCACGCTCATCGAACCACCACGAAACAGCATCTTGTACCGCCGCGCCGGGTCGCGTTCCGCCGGGTCATGCAGAATTCCCGCGCCATGCACGTCGCGACTGACCAAGTTACTTCGGCCGTTCTTCCAAGGCACCTCGTCCAGCATCGGCTTGTCCCAACGGATGCCGTCTTGGGAAACCGCATACCCAACACCATCCCGGCGCACGCGCACCCGTTTCATGTACGTGCCTGGCGTGCGTTCGGCTGGGGTCGTCTCCGCATACGCAGAATCCACCACAAACATTCCGTACCAGATTTTGTACCGCTCTGCCTGCCCGTCGAAGATCACCGTTGGATACAGGTTATTGAACATCACTTCCCAGGGATGCTCTTGCTGGAAGAGCGGATTTTCCGGATGTTTCACCACACGCCCAACCCTCAGTTCGGCGTTCTTGACACGAGCAACATTGCGGCTATCGAGCAGCAGATGCAGATTCTCCGGCGCATACTCGCCGAGCCGCCAGTAGGAGCACGGGCCATCTTGAATCACCGTTTCTGCATATTGCTGTGGCGTTGCCCTGGCTTTCTCATAGTGGCCACGCACCTGCTCGTCTGTCAGCGGCATTGGATAAATGGCCACTTCATCGAGCGTCGCCCTGACCAACTGATCCACACGCCCGCGAACGTTGCTGCCACCAATTACGAGATCATGTTGGAACGCGACAAAGTCGCCACCCGACGTTCCCGAGACCGTGGCCCCCATATCCTCCTTCCCGTCAAAGTAGACGCGGACATTGCCCTGGGAAGCGTCTTCTACAACCCAGGCGACGTGATGAAACTGTCCGTCTTTGGCGGCGACTGAGCACCGCGTACTCAGGAACGCCCGCATCAAATGTTGCGAACCGCCTTCGCTGCGCAACAGCAGAAAAAAACGTCCCGTCTGACCATCGCACTCAATCTGCAACGCCGTGTTCGCGCCATCGTTCACCGAGCCGAGCACACATCGACCACGATTGTCAGCAGAACTCCGATACCAAAATTCAATACTGCATCGCGCCAGCTGTCGGCCGATCGCCTTCGCACCGAGGCGGCGATCGGAAACTCGCAGATAGTGTTGCTCACCATCAAACGTCACGGCAGTGTCACCAGCCACCGCTCCGATCTGCGCACGTTGCGCGCCATGCATATAGACGCCCGGATGCCCCCTCATCTCGTCAACGACCCGATCGCGTTGCGGCGACGCCATTCGCAGTCCCGTGAATGGCTCGGCCTGCGCAGAGTGACAACATACCAGCACTACCGGCAACAACCACGCCGTAAGGTGCGTTTTCATTCGTGGCATTTTCTTATCTCCACAAAAAACCAGACCATTCTCGCTTCGTTTCCCTACACACATTGAGGCGCCAAACGAGGGTGTCGGAAACACCTCCCGGATGGGGTGCACGCAACCTGCGTGAGTACCATACCATTCCCAAACAGGTTCCGATGTTTGGCAAACTCCCCGATGTCTACTATGACCATGATCCGATTTTAACCACTCTCCTCATGCTTGTTGGGCTAATGGGTCAGTCTGGACTGTGCGTCCAAAAAATTCCATCGAAATCCCCGAAGCAGGCGCCGAGCACCCGGAAAAAACCACCGTAGTCGCAAAAACGGGTCGGGAGCATATCGCCCGGAGATGCACCGAATGTGCTGATTAGAAATAGCCGACCTCCTCTCCATGCTCAGCCCACGTCTCCATGACGTTGAAAACCAGCAACGTGGTTCACGCGAAACCTGACATCTTCCCCGCTTTCTTTCCAACACCGGACGCCCCAGTATCTCATGGGTGGCAGCCTCTGCGATTGGCTCGCAGGATAAAACAAATTATCCTTTGCTAATTCCAGCCACGGAATTTCGCCCAATGCATCCCCCTAGAGAAATCAAACCACATGAATCAACATTTGCTAACCGCGCTGTTTCTGGGTATTTCCTTTGTCGGGACACTTCGAGCAGAACCACCCACAGTCACTCGTGATGTGGTGTACGGTCACAAGGATGGTTTAGCAATGACGTTCGACGTCATTCATCCGCAAGCGCCAAACGGTGCTGGAGTCATGTTCATGGTCAGCGGCGGTTGGGTTTCTAGCTGGTTTCCTCCTGAACGCATCATCGGCGACTCGCCTGAACCCAAGAATGATTTCGAAGCCTTGGTCTCTCGAGGCTATACGCTGTTTTTGGTACGTCACGGGAGTGCTCCGAAATACAAAGTTCCAGATGCCGTCGCTGACGTTCGCAAGGCGACCGCATACATCCGCTCACACGCCGCGGATTGGGGTGTGGCTGCTGATCGATTGGGAGCATTTGGTGGAAGCGCCGGCGGACACCTGTCATTGATGTTGGGAACGACCGCCAAAGACACGACGCGAATCGCCGCTGTGGTCGCTCATTTCCCACCAACCGACCTCCGCAAAATCATTGGCCCGAGCAGACAGTTTCCCGCACTCGATTTTGACCCCCAAAAAGGCGAATCCGTTTCGCCCCTATTGCATGTCTCTGAAGACGACGCACCCACCTTGCTGATTCACGGCGACAAAGATCGACTCGTGCCACTGAGCCACAGCCAAAACATCCAAAAAGCGTTTGACGAAAAAAAGATTGAGAACAAATTAATCGTGATCGAAGGCGCTGGGCACGGTTTCCGAGGCGATGGAAAACAACGTGCAACCCAAGCCATGCTCGAATGGTTTGCGACTTATTTACTTCGCCAGGACGGGAATACCCCCGAACAGGCCAAGGACGGGAAGGATGGGTCATGAGTCGTTACCCAACTGCTAATCGCATTTTTTTGGGCGCGTGGTGCTGCATCCTCGTCCTGCTGCAAAACTCCTTGGGTCTGTCAGCTGTCTACGAAGTCAACCCAAACTCGCCCATCCAAGACCTCGTCAACAACCTCCAAGCTGGCGACACACTGAATTTTTCTCCCGGCGAATACACGACGCCCGTCCTGATCCAATCCAAAGGCTTTTCCACCAAGCCTATTCGGATCAAGGGTGGAAGAGATGTGGTCTTTAACGGTCTCGCCAAAATCAATACCGAGTGGACCGAAGTGCAGGACGGCATCTATCAAGCCACCGTGACCCAGCCCGTTCGGCAACTTTTTGTGAACGGCGAACTCATGACTCCTGCCCGCTGGCCCAACATGACGTTCGCCCAGCGGTGGGATAATTCCAAGTGGCCGGCCGCAGATACCGGGGCACACTACGGCAAAATGGTCGATGCAGATCTGGCATCGGCGGGAATCGATTTCACTGGTTGCGTCGCGACCTTGAATATCGGATCGTGGCAAACATTTCGCCGGATGATTACCAAACATGCCGCCGGACAAGATCACTTCGAGTATCCCACCGACGCTCATTCCCGGCTTCACAACGCCAAGCATCCTGCTGGAATGGATCGCTATTGCATTTACGGCAAGGCTGCGTTGGACACGCCTGGCGAATGGTATTACGACGCGGATTCTTCGACACTTTTGCTGTACCCACCTGCCAACAAATCTCCTGATGATTTCACCATCGAGTCCAAGCGCATGTCAGATGCACTGGTCCTCCAGGACGCGCACCACGTCCACGTCTCAGGCTTTCGCTTTCGTGGCACCACCGTACGCATGGAAAACGTTCATCACTGCACTTTGGAAAACATTGCCATTGAATACGGCTCGACGGTGGCCAACCCGTTCGGCCCAAATTTACAGCATGCCGCCGTGACTTCGAAGCGCTGGAACGCACGCAAGTGGTTTGGTGAAACAAGCGTGGATACGTTGACCGAAGTCACGGGAGATGACAACGTTCTGCGAAATATCCGCGTCCGCTATTCAGAAGGCCCAGGTCTGACGGTGGCAGGAAAACGCAATCTGATCGAGAATTGCTTGATTCANGAAATCGATTGGCATGGCTTAGACTACGGCTATGGCATCGACTTGCTCGCCGCAACCCCCGTTACGGTTCGGCGCGTGACCCTCGATCATTGCGGTGGCTCAGAAGGCTTACGTTTGGCAAACCACGGTCCTTCCCTTGTGGAACATTGCCACCTCCATCATTGCGGTCTGCGGCAAAGCGACGGAGCAATCATCCAAGTCTCNACCGCCGGCGCCACTGGAACGGAGATTCGGTTCAATTGGATTCACGACCACAACGCTTTCCACTGGGGCGGTAACGGCATACGGGGTGACGACCAATCCCGTGGACTTGCCATTCACCATAACGTGATTTGGAATTGTCGCGAAAAGGGCATCGTCACCAAAGGGGACCAACACCGCGTATATCACAACAGTTGTTTCAACAACCCAAAAATTGACATCCTGATCCCTCGCAACCGCCTGCCGGGAAAACCAAAGGAACTGGCGATGCAAAATCGCCGCACGGAGGTTTACAACAACCTTGGCGCTGTCACAGGAAGTTGGTTCTGGGAAAAACGCAAACTGCCCCCGCTTGGCAAGCATTCCAATAACCANGCCGCTGAAAACCNTTTCTTCCGTGACGTCGTTACTCAAGACTTTCGCNTGAAGCCAAACGCTCCGCCAGTTGATGCCGGCAAGGTCATCAAAGGAATCTCTGAAAAGCACCAAGGTACGGGCCCCGACCTTGGTGCGCACGAAGCTGACGCATCTCATTGGAAAGCAGGTTACGAAGTTCCGTAAGGCGACGCCGAGGGCTATGGAGAGGCCGGAAACCAAGCGGGCGGGCTTGGCGTGAGTCCCTGCCTTAACTCGGCTACTCCACCCGCGTGAATTTGAAATAGTCGATATCTCCGATGTTATTCGAAGGACCGACTTCGTCCATGACCACTCGGATCCGCTGCACACCCTTCTTCAGTTTCACACCCTTATGTGTGATTTTCTTGAGCGTAGTCCATCCGCCAGTATCGGGAATGCGAATCGGTCCGCTGAGATCTTTACCATTGACCTCGAGATGGAACAGGCCTCCCTGTTTTTGGGAGGCGACTGGCATCTCGATGGCATACGTTCCGTCCGCCGCTGCATCGACGGTGTAACTCAACCACTCACCCGCGACAGTCCAGCCGATGCCGTGGCCGTTGGATGCATCGCTCCGCTGCTCAATATCGACCTGCGTNTCCNGGCGATAATCGGCACCCTGATTGTTCGCGTCGCTGTCGCGGTAGGCCACACCGGCCGGGCCCTCATCGTAATGTTCTGCCTCGATCAGCCCCGGTATTTTGTGCGCCGCGCCGCCAAACGGTTTCGGCGTTGCCTCCGATCTGGCAGTCTCAGTTCCCGAGACTTCACCGAACAGCTGAACCGAGAGGTTGGCGACATCCACATAGTTGCGCGCGCCAAGATCAGAACCCGTGTCCGTGGTCACGCGGACGGTGATCTTTTTCATCCGCCCGTTGGAATCGTTTCCGGCCACCGTATTGATACGGATGCGATCCAGCATGTGAACTCCGGCCTCCAGCTTCAACAGCGTCCGCTGCGGCGCCCCCAGGGCATACGACTGTGTCGTGAACGTCAATGTCTTGATGTCCCCGTCAAAGGCATTTTCGAACCGGCTGTTGTCCGTCCTCGCCGGTCCTGGCAGCACACTGCCCGCGACAATATCGACCTTTTTGTCGAAGTTGGCATAGGCCTCGATCTCGCGGACGGTCCAGTGCTTGTACCCACCTTCGTTCTCCCATTCCAATTCGATTCCGGTCGCGCCGGGAACCGGATCGAACGTGATGGAATAGAAACCGTCGTGGACAGCGTCAAGGCGTTCGATCGTGTTCCGCTTGACGACCACCTGAGGCATTGGTTTCCCGGTGGACTTGAGGTAATTGAGCAGATCGGCCATCTGTTCGACGTTAATGGATTTCTCGAGTCCCTCCGGCATGAGTGATCGTTGAGATGACTTGAGCAATGCCAGTTCTCGCCTGGGGATCTTAGTGCGAGTCCCATCGACCCCGACAAGCGTGATCGCGGAACTGGTCTCTTCAGCCACCGCGCCGGCAAGTCTTCGCCCGTCGTCTGTCTCCGCATTAAACATCATCCACTTCGCTTCAATCGCACGATTGGGGTCGAGGATCCCGGTCAGGAAGGTCAGCGGCGCGCGGTTACTCAGCGCTGCCAGATTCGGCCCGACGACCTTGCCGACACCACCCAGCCGATGGCATGAGGCGCAATGTTTTTTGAACAGTTCACGGCCTTGCTTGTGGTTGCCCGTCGCGGTCAAAGCAGCAGTGTACTTCTTGATGACGGCCGCCCGGTCCGGGCTCGTGGCCCCACCAAACAGCATCGTCGCCCGCTTACGAATCGATTCGTCTTCGTGCCGGAACAGCAATTGCCGCCGGCTGATGTCAACGGATGCGGCCAATTCTTTGTTCTGGGCGATCGCATCCAGCAGAATGCCGGTCAGCTTGGGTCGAGCCAGCAGTGCATCGATCATGGCGCCGCGGACCGCGGGTCCACGCTCCGTCCAACCGGCCAGGAGGCGGCGTGCCGCAGCGGTGTCTTCATGGTGCAGNAGCGACTTGGTCGCCGCGATCTGCAGTTCAATCGGAGTGGTCAATTGCACCAAGCCGGTAAGCCGATCCACATCCTCGCCAGGTTCGCCGGCTCGCTCGATCAATTGCACCGCCGCGAGTCGTTTGGCCAACTCCTCTTTCTCGTTGTCGACGATGCTCCGCGCTCCGGCCAACATCGGACCGACCTGCTCTCGCACCGAGCGGTCCTGGCCAACGGCCTCCAACAGGCGCGTGGCTGCGATCAGTTTCCAGGCTTCGTATGACTGACCCTTGGCCGGCGGAGTGGCGATTCGGCCCAACACCCGCGGCACGAACTTCTTGGCATCCTCACCGAGCATCCCCATCAGCTCTGTGCTGACCGCGGTAGTCACCGGAGTACGGCGCATCCCGAGCACTGCCAGCAGCACCTCGTCAGGGAACGCGCCCGCCGAAGTGAGCGCCGCGGCACGCAGATACGGTTGCTGGGAGTGTTGTGTCAAAAAGCGACCCAGTGCCTTTCCAGCCCGCGGGTCCTTCCAAGCGCCCAGCGCGTAGGCCGCTTGCCGCTGCACGTGCGCGTCGTCATCCTCAAGCAAGGCAACCGCTCGTTCTCCCAACACCGCATCCTGATCGAACAGATGCGCGCCAACTCGCAGCGCATTGCGGCGGACGCCAGGGTGGGGATCATCAAGTCCTAATTTCATCGCCGCTACGGACAGCGACTCAAGATCCGCCAAGGCACTCAGCGACTGAGCACGAGCGGCGGGATGCTTACTCTGCAACACGGTCATCAGCGCCGGGATCGCTTGCCGTTGCTCGCTGGCTGCAAGCCAAGTCAACATCATGTGGGCAGTGTCACGTTGCCAACCGTTGGGAGAATCCAGCGCGGCGGCCAAGTCAGCCGGATTGCGTCCCGCCAAGGTGGCTGGTGGGTGCAACGGCGTGCTGTCCGGGAAGACCTTATAAATGCGTCCTCGGTCGTGGCCAGCACGCANTCGCCCGTCGGCAATCAGTTGCCGCTCCAGCGTATCGTCAATCCACTGCGGATGTTCGATAACCAGCCGGTAGAGGTCCGCGATGTACATGCCGCCGTCCGGTCCAGTGCGAATCGCTGCAGGCCGAAACCAGGAATCGGAACTGCGCAAGAATTCGCTCTGCCCTTCGTCCCCCGCACGTGCCGTTTGCATCAGCACCCCATTCCATCCGATGACCTCGCGGTGCACGCAATTGTGAACCGGGCAGGAAAAATAGACCGACGGTGCAACCAGCTTGTCAAACAGGGAGTCGCGGTAAAAGGTGTATCCGCAGCCGGAGGTCAGCTTGCCAGGGGACCCTGCCGGCGGTGGGCTATACCCGCTATAGTGACTCAGGACGCGGCTAATCGGATAAAGATTGATGACACCTTGAAGGCCATGGCGGGCAGCTGGCTGATTCACACTTGGGTTGCGCCGCACTTCATGGTCTTCCAGGGCGATCTGCCAGCTATTGGAATTATTGCCACCCACCCAGTTGCCCCAGTCATCACGGTTGCGTCCGTGTTGCGTTACGCCGGTAGCCCGTTCCAGTTCCCCGGTGTCCGGCTTGATTCGCAAATCGAAACCGCCGAGTTCAAGTGTCTTGCCGGTCTTCGTCGAACGAATCGTCCCGCCACTATCGCCATTGGCGACATAGATCCAGCCGTCGAGTCCCCACACCAATCCGTTGCACCGATGTTGCTCGTTACCGCGCCCGAAGCCTTCGTAAAGCACCTTCCTTTCGTCGGCCTGACCATCCCCGGTCGTGTCACGCAGGAACCAGATATTGGGTGGCGCCGTCACCAGCACACCATCTCGCCATGGCAGCACGGTATTGGCGGTCTCGAGCCCGTCCGCAAAGAGCGTCCGTTGGTCGTAGCGGCCATCGCCGTCCGTATCGCTGAGCGCAACGATGCGGGATCCCGGCTTACCCTGATCATCGATACCCATCGGATAATCTGCCATTTCCGCCACCCACATGCGCCCGTCGGGTCCCCAGGCCACGTCGACCGGGTCCATGACGAGCGGCTCAGCGGCCACAAGTTCGACGCGAAATCCGGGGCGTGGTGTCATGGTTCGCAACGACACATCAGGGGCGCGTGGCCGGTTGACCTGCGCGCCCATCAGATCTCCAAAGCCGCGTTGGTCGATGTGGTGCGGTAGCCGCCCGCCAGTGTCCTCGGTCTGCCAATAAAATCGCCGTCGCTTGGTCCATGCACCGTTATTGCTACCGTCAGCCCGCACAATCGGCGGAATGACATTGCGGTCGCGGGGGTGGTGTTCCCCAACACCGCCATCCTCGTGCTCGCCGGCCAAGCCGGTCCGTGTCCACCCCGCTTGCAGCGAGTCGAACATCCAGGTGCCGTACCGTTGCGAGTTCGAAAAAACCACGTCTTCGAATCCGTCGTCATCAATATCTGCGAAACGCAAACCTGCGTCGCCACCTTGCGCCGTCACAATCGCCGTTCCCTTNGGCAAGCCGAACGGCAGNTTCTGCCAGCGNCCNNTGCTGCGGCCATAAACGGTCGATTGCGTGGGGCTGCCGCAAATCAATTCACAAATACCGTCGCCGTCGAGGTCGCGCAAACGCACGCCTTGGTCAACTCCATTNGGTTGGGTGCGAGCCAACTGCAGGCCGGCCACCCANTGCTTCGANTCCACCCATGACTTGCCATCAAAACGCCAGCCTCGCAGCGTTCCACCCTGGGTGGAAATCGCGGACGCAAAGCCACTGGGGTCCAGAATTCCGAAACGCAGCTCCGGGGTAACTCGGGTGGGAAAGGGGACCTCGCGCCACGTTCGCTTCGTGGGATCCCAAATGCGACTCAACCGGGCCTTGGCGTTGCCAATCACGACGTCCATGTAGCCGTCGCCATTGATATCGAAAATGCNGACACCATTGTCACCGCCCTGCGCATCGCGTAGCGGGTGCCCCGCCAGCATGTGCTTGACCATCCGTTGGTGCATTTCCCGCATGTTGAGAAATTTCACTTTCTTGCCATACGTACGATCCGCGTGATCGACGATATCGACCATCTGACTGTTCAGCATCCAACCGCCAGCGTGGAAGCAGAGGGAAACCGCACCTTGCTTTGCCACGGTGGCATCCACCGCCGCTTTGAAATCGTCGATCGTCGTGGCACTCTGAGCGCCCTGTAACGCCTGCCCGGTGTAATCATTGGGATACACGAATGGCAGTTCCAGGATTTTCCTGCCCACCACAAAGGGATAGGGGTAGTTCTCGATGTAACTCACAAAACCATTCATCAAATAGCGCGAGAAACGTTGCGCTCCTCCGGAGTCTTCCGCAAAGAGCGNTTGGGAGATTTCCGGGTCGTCCGGCGTGAACACAACTCCNACGCTGGTGCTCATCGGCAAGAACCGGCCTTCCGCGCTGACCCGATTGAGAATCTCGGCATAGGCGCGCGGACTGGGCGTATTCTGCCCGTCCATGCATGGAAACCGAAAGCCCACGGGCTGGCTATTGGGAATCTTTGACAGCAGGTCCACGCACCCGTGGTAGGCCGAACTCGCCTGTTGCAGATCATAGCCGTGAAGCAACGGGCAGGGATGAGTCAGCGTATGCGTTTCGAGCGAAACACCTTGCTCAATAAACCACTGCATATTGGCATGCTCCGGGTCGGGGCGAATGCAAGTGATACTGACTGGCCCGCGGCCGTCGATTTCCTGGAGCCGTTCGATAATCGGAGTCAGGTAATTACGAAACTGCTGACCATCGCCCGACATGTCATCGACAGCCAGGACGAGCACAGCTTGCACTCCCGGTTCGCCAATCCACTGCGGCGTAACGAGCTTGGCCGACTCGCGATGAAATTGCCACGGGTTGTTGGGTTCATCCAAATGGACCAGACGGTTACCGTCAGCGGCCAAGGTCACGGCCAGGAGCGAAACGATCAGCATGGGTGTCATCGAAAGAAAAGTTCGCTTCATAACATGCTCGAAAATTTATCAGTGAATTGAGTGAGTTCGACTGCCTGAGCCCGTTGTCGATCTTTTTGTCGATCTTACGTTTCGATTCCCGAACACGCGATCGCTTTGCGACTATCGTACCCCAGCCGACGTTGCAAACAAACAATGGGGCATCCTGCCGCTGCGCCGCTACGCGAAGCACACAATCTTTACCATGCCTTTCAGGCAGACCGTCGCTCACACCAGCAAGTCGGAAAGGATTGCACCATCTTCTACCAGCGGAAGTGGGCGTCCCAAGCGGTCCGGGATGGTGCGGTGAGGAGCGACGCCAAGCAGATGGTAAATCGTGTGCAGCACATCGTTGGGGGACACAGGATTGTCGACGACATACCCGGCATCGCGGTCGGTCTTGCCAACCACATTACCCTGACGGATGCCGGCGCCCGCAAACATACAACTGTAAGCTCCCGACCAGTGCCCACGTCCGTCGAGCGAATCGCCGCGACGTTCGGCCTTCGGCGTGCGTCCGTGTTCCGTCAGACAAAGCACCAGGGTTTCATCCAACATGCCTCGGTCTTCGAGGTCTTCGAACAGTGCGGTGAACGCCTGGTCGAATCCGGGACAAAGTTCATCACGTAGTCTGGGCGTCTGCTTCTCATGCGTATCCCATGTCCCGCACGACTGNGCAAACTCGTCCCAGAACACCGACACCACACGCGTACCCGCCTCGACCATCCGCCGAGACAACAATGCCGCCTGACCGAACAAATGGTGTCCGTAGCGTTCGCGCAAAGCGGCGGGTTCTTTGGTGACGTCCAGTGCCTCGCACAGTCGTGGTGACGCAATGACCGACATGGCCAACTGTCGAAATCGGTCGAGCGAACNTGCGACCTGCGACCGATCCAACTCGCGGCGGGCCGCGTTGAACTGATTCAGCAAAGAGCTTCGCGTCGACACGCGATCAATCGTGAGTTCGTTGGTCAATCCCGTACCCTGAACCTCAAAGCGACAGTCCGGCTTGATGCCACCGTAGGGATCTTTGGCCCGATACGTTTTGGGATTGGTCGCCTCGCCGACAAATTCCGCCACCACCGGATTGTATCGTGGTCCCAAAAAGCCACCGAACGTGCCGGCCCGTTTGTGCGGTACGGAGCGCGCACTCTGCACCCAAGGCAGATGAATGGTGGTGGGAATCGCCGGCTGCGGCGCGCTGGGATGATCCACCTCGTGCAAATAGTCGAGCACCGACCCGAAGAACGGCCAGTGTCGACTATCTTCTCGGTTGAGTTCCATCGGAATGTCGGTATGTTTCACACCGGTCGCAGCGAACGCCACGCCATGAATTGGATAAGGGTGCGACATGGACCGGACCACTGAGACGCGGTCCATGATCTTTGCCAATTTGGGCAGGTTCTCGCTGATCTGCACTCCGCTGAGCGATGTAGAAATCGGCGAGAAGGGNCCACGAATGTCTTGCGGCGCTTCGGGCTTTGGATCGAACGTATCGAGCTGACTGACACCTCCGTAGAGAAACAGCAGGATCACGTTTTTCGCACGGCCGAAACTTGCCGCCAGTTGCGGCTCGTTTGCCTCCCCAGCCTGCAACAGGTCAGCCAGCCCCAAACCGAGCAAAGAGGCCCCGCCAGCCTGGATCATGTCACGACGCGACAACGCGTCACAAGCACGTCGATTGGAACCGAGGATTCGCAACATCGTGAATCTTTCGTAGGCATGTTTTGAAGTGGAATCGAATGCAACTCACGCTTCTCGCTCAATGAGCAACTCACGAAGATTAAGTATAACAAATTGCGTTGATCCCGCCCTCCNGAGTTTCCGGTTCTTATGGCGATTTGGGGCCAAGAACGGCACCCCGCTCAACTGGCTATTTTATAAAAACCAAGGTAGCCAGCGCAGTTCACCCGCTCCTCGCCGCAACATCGGCAACCCCAACGCATATGAACGTCAAAATGCGCGACGCTGCACNCGTCACGACGAGGCGGTTTATACTACCGGTGCTGCCAGCAACGCTGCCTACTTCGGCCTACAACAACGGACGCAGCTCACCCCATACTTTGACTGGCGTACGCATCATTCGCCGCCAGATGCTTCACATCATCCCGTTTCCCGAGGAACCGCAGCATGCTTTGTCGAATTCCAGCTATCGTGATTGCGATCTTCACCGTGGCATTGCCTGGAGCGCTGCCAGAAGCGATCGCCCAATACGGCGATTGGAAGCACTCTGGGTCGATGTACATCATCACCACGCCCGCCGGCGCAAATTTACCAGCCACTGCGTTGGAGAAAAACTTCCCCTTGCTGATTCGCCTGAATCAGGACTTCTTCGATTTCAACCAGACCAAGTCCGGGGGTGAAGATATCCGCTTTTCCGCCAACGGCAAACCACTCGCCTACCAGATCGAACATTGGGATGCGGCGAGCGGCAATGCCGTGGTCTGGGTCAGCATCCCGACCATCAAGGGCCAGGATCAGCAGGCCATCCGAATGCACTGGGGCAACCNTCAGGCTGCCAGCGACAGCAATGGCGAAAAGGTGTTCTCGACCGCCGCAGGCTTCGCGGGTGTCTGGCATCTGGGAGCCAACTTGAAAGACTCCACTTCCAATCATCTGGACGGCGTTGCCAGACCCGGCAAGCCCACCACCAACGCGGGTGGCATCATCGGCGATGCTCAGGAATTCGGCCGGAACAAACTCCTGGTCATCCGGCCAGCGGGCACCAANNCAGACCGGCGCGTCACCTGCATGCCCTCGGGCAACTCCGACCGCACCATGTCGGCCTGGGTCCGTCCCACCAGTTTCGAAGGGCTCAACTGGGCGTCGGCGTCGATTGGTGGCTGGGGTGAACCGCCGAGGGGCCAAAAGCCGAACATGGGCTTGTCCTACATGACCATCACTGGAATCGGCCAGCCGCGCTTTCATCTGTACGGCTTCGACCCCCGCTGCGCCAGCAAACTGCCCCGAGACGTATGGCGGCACGTCGCGCTCAACGTGTCACACAATATGGTTCGCTTCTACGTTGATGGTGTTCTAGACCAGACCATCGATAACCGCGGTGAGTTGGTCAGCAAACTCGGAACTCTGAACACACCCGAGTCAACGCCCGTCGATCTTGGCGACCACGGCAACGGGCGAGGCCCCTTCAATGGCGTCCTGGACGAAGTGCGTTTCGAGTCGGTCGCGCGCTCGAAACACTGGCTGCAACTCTGTTTCGAAAACCAGAAACCGCTGCAATCGTTGGTGGGTCCACTGGTTCAGGACGGCAATGAGTTCTCAGTCTCACAAGCCAGCGTGACCATGCAGGAGGGGGCGTCCGTGGCGCTGTCGGCAAAAGCCGGAGGTGCTCGGAAAGTCTATTGGGTTTTACAGGAGGGTGAAAAAGAACAGGTCCTCGCCGTCGATCGCTTCCACTACACCTTTGATGCTGGTCGGGTGGCCGCCAACAAAAAGGTCGCGGTGCATTTCA
Organism: Blastopirellula sp.; assembly: GCA_002701545.1. GTDB lineage: Bacteria > Planctomycetota > Planctomycetia > Pirellulales > Pirellulaceae. The sequence continues at coordinate 20,767 of NZVR01000118.1, forward strand.
AAGCGGTATTCGCAGCCGGAACGAAAACCCAAACCATCCCCATCACGATTCAGGAAAGCATTCCGAATCCCGCNTATACGCTCGAGGTTCCNCAAACCTGGAATGGCAGGCAGGAACTGGTCATCTCGCCGACGATCATCAATCTTGCTGANTTGAAGTCCCAAGGCGCGGACAAACTGAATTACAACTGGACGGTTTCCGGCNTNGCCACCATCAGCCAAACCGCAGCGGGAAAGCTGGTATTGAAGCGCGCCCAGAACAGTGGCGTGATCACCGTCAAACTCGCCCTCGACAACGGTGGCGCCACGGTCACGCAATCCGCCAACATCACCGTTGCCGAACCACCGCATGACCCCTGGGTGGTACGCACTCCGTCCCCCAACGAGAAACCCGTCGACCACCAGTTCTACGCGCGTGACGACAACAACCAGGGAACACTCCACTATCGTGGCGTGCTAACAGAGGCGGCGGACTCCGTGTTCCTGAAACTCTACGCCGGCAACAAGCTCATGGACACACAACGCCAAAAGCTCAGCGCCAACAACCAGTACGCCTTATCCACAACGTTGAAGCCGGGGCTGGTCGCCTATCGGACTGAGTTTGGCATCATCCGCGACGGTGTCGAAACGATTCTGGATCAGGCCCGTGACCTGGTCTGCGGCGATGCCTTCATCATTCAGGGCCAGTCCAATGCCGAAGCCTGGACCGATCAACGCGTCATCCATCCCTACCGCAGCCCCTGGCTACGCAGTTTTGGCACACCCACCACCCATCAAGCCAGAGCCCGCGACGTCGTCTGGGGAAACGCCTTGTCGTTTAACGGTGGCGAAAATCACCACCATCTCCAGATTGGCTACTGGGGCGTGGAACTGGGCAAAATGCTCATCGAAAAACACCACATCCCGATCTGTATCATCAATGGGGCACAAGGCGGCACACGTGTTGACCAGCACCAGCGCAACGAAGCCGATCCCACCGATGTGAACACCATCTACGGGCGACTGCTGTGGCGTTTACAGCAGGCAAAACTGACACACGGCGTTCGCGCCATCCTCTGGCATCAAGGAGAAAACGATCAGGGTGCGGCCGGAAAGACCGGCACCTTTGGCTGGGTCAATTACCAGGATTACTTCATTCGCATGACCGCCGCGTGGAAGCAGGACTACCCGAATGTCAAACACTATTACATTCACCAGATCTGGCCGGGGGCATGTGGGGCCCGATCCGTCGATAATGACCGGTTGCGTGAACGGCAGCGAAGACTCCCCGAGCAGTTCTCGAACATGCACATCATGTCGACACTCGGTATTCGACCGGGCGGCGGCTGCCATTACTTGCCCGAGGGCTATGCGGCCATGGCCAGACAGATCTTCCCACTGCTGAACCAACACAACTATGGCGTCGCGCCGCAACGGCCCATCACCCCACCGAATATCCAGAGCGTCTCGTACACCAGNGGCAGGAGAGACGCAATCCAACTTGTTTTCGATCAGAACGTGACGTGGCAGGAGGAAGTCGCCGGGCGTTTTTACCTGGATGGCGACCCCGCNGGAGTCACCGCGGTCAGCGGCACGGGCAACATCGTCAAACTGCAACTNGCTGGNCCAACAACCGCCAAAACGCTGACCTACATCCAGGGCGGCAAATGGCGACAAGAGGATGCTATCATCTGGAACGACAATCACATCGCCGCTTTGACGTTCTGCGAAGTTCCCATCCGCGACGAGCGTCCGCAACGTGATTAAAAGAGACACAACACCATGCAAACGCTCCTGACCAGCTCGAAACGATCGCCCGACCACACGTTGCAGTGTTGCCTTGTCAGTTGCCTGTGCTTGCTGCTCTTCACGGCTTCGCGCGCTAGGGCAGAGGAGGTTCACCAACGGTCCCCCGAGGGAGTCGCCAATGGATTCCCCAATGGAGATCTTGAAACGGGCGAGCTCGACGGCTGGGTCGTGGGTGGTCGGAAAGACGCCCGAGGTGAAGTCGTATCGACGGGCGACATGTTCCAACGGCTGGAACGGTCTCGGTCCTTCCGTCAGGCCGGTGGCTGGGAGAAACATCCGCTGGCCAAAAACCTCAACCGGGCAAACAATCGATTCGCACTACAGATCAGCAGCGACGGCTACATTCAGGCGACCACGCAGAGCGCCGTCCGGATCGAAGCCGGCAAACAGTACACCGTCTCCATCATCGTCGAGAGCCTGAATGGGGGCGATGCGACCTACTTCCTGGATGTTTACGCGATCGATGACCAGGGAAAACGCCTGGCGTTGGGGACCGCGATCGACACCGTGCGGAGTGAAACGCTCTTCCGACAGGCGTTCCGCTTCACCGCCGAGCCAGGGCAAGCTCATATCGGACAGCGGATCGGAATGACGGCGCGTTATCGCGGCCGCAACAACCTGGACAATGCAGCCATTGCCATCCGTCCCTATCGCCCGACGGGTCTGGAAGCGATCGCACGCAACCTGCCGTTAGTCAACACAATCGATGCACATCAGCAACCACGCTTTGCGATCCGGGGGTACGCGGATTTCCGCTATCGGCAAGCACTTCCCGCGACAGGTTCTCTGGACAATGTCGGCGGCCCTTCCCCGGCGTTAGCGCGGTTCGCTGCGGCTGACCAACCGGATTACACGCTATACGACCTGGAAGGATTCAGTCTAGCTGACGGTGAGTCCGCCGCCGTGACAGTGAACCTGATTGATGCCAGAGCCCATGCGGGATTCGCTGTCGACGGTCACGTTTTTCTTCTCGGACGCCACGGGAATCGCGGAACCAAACGAGACGACGGAAGTGGGATCAATCCATTCCGGACTCCAGATTACATGATGCATATTGCGCGCGTCTCTCAGCACCTCGGCCCAGAAACCATCTTGATCTCCCGAGCCGGGGAACGCATCCATTGGTTTACCTGCGGCCGAAAGGGCAGCTATACGATTCGCGGCTTGGTGGAACGTCCGCGGCTGAGCGTCTTCGCCAGACAACGAGCCATCTGGAGCCACGTTCGCAAAGGGACGCTGGCGCGCGATGCGCAAGTTCAATTGAACACCTTGCCATTCGCTCCGCGACACCCGCACGGCCGACCGAACACGCCCGGATTCCCAGGAACCCAAATCAAAGATGACCGCGTGCTGATCGATGCGTTGGCCACCGATTTAAGTCAGCCTCTGTCTGCCGCCGAAATCGAGGCGATGGTCCAACACGTCGCAAGCTACAACCCGCACGGCTTCGGCACCCGTGCCGACCCGCTCTTTTCGTTACCGGAGTGGGCAATCCCGGCTCGCATTTTCACCATCACACGGCGGCGAGATGTGCTGGACCATCTCCTGCGGATCGCCGATCCGGCCATCCTGATCCGCAACGGCTTTGAGGTCGACGGATCCAAATACGGCGTGCGGTTTGGCGGAGAGTTCGACCGCTATTTGAACCTGCACGACTTCTGCATTTTTCCCGAGGGAGGATTCCTCTCCGAACAGGATCTCGAGGGCAAATACTTTAGTGCGAGCCGCGAGTATGTCCGAGACGAGATCTCTGGCACATCCGATTCCGCCAACGCGCGCATGATCACGCCGTCGCTGGCGGCCTACTGTGTTGCATTACACCCCGAGATTTGGGACGAAGAGGTCTCGGACGGCGACCCCTGCAAGCTCGGTCGCACCTACCGCCAGCGTGCGCAACGTTACCTAACGGAACTGGCATTGAACTATGCCGACTACCGAGACCACAAACTCGTCAACTTCCAGGCGGACTATCTCTGGGAAAATTACACCGACTTCCATCGAGATCAGGCGCAATACCTTGTTGAACTGGAAGCTTGGCGGGGCAAACGCGATGCGATCCAAGGGACCGCAGCGCTGGCCATTTTTCTACGCGACCATCCCGAGCCGCGGCCGAAGGAGCGCCGCGCCGGAATCAATCGTTTCGTGGCAGCTACGTCCTGCGCCGGATTCGCCGCGCGAGCGGCCGAACGACTGGGGGATGAAACGTCCGCCGCCACCATCGATTCCTGCGCTGAGAAAATCCTCAACAGCTGGTTTAACACCTACCAATTCTATGCACCGGGACATGACGGTCAGCATCTGAATGAACCGGACAAGTGGTATCGAGCGTGGGGTTACCAACCCAATTGCGTCAACCCAAATGCCAGGGATTACGACACCAACACTCCACGTGGCAAAGGACAGGTACGAGGTGAAGACCGGGCCCACATGAACTTCACTCTGAAAGCCTTCTACCTGCTATACGAGTCGGGACGTTACCCTCACATCATGACCGAGAAACGGATGCGTGATCTGGCGAGAACGTTCGACGAGATGGTGCTGCCTCAATACGACCAGTGGCGCCCTCTGCCACGCGCATCCAAGCACCCGAATGTCGATCCCATGCGCGGCATCGGCCCGGTACGAATCCACCCGCTGCGCATGTTTGCCGACTTCAATGAACGGCTGAAGGCAAAAGTGACTCGAGCCATGATCGAGGGCACCGACGAGCGCGGCATCTTGATAAATCGTTTGATGTTAGCCGAGATGCGAGCGGAGAGGCACGACCAGGTTCCAGCAAGCATTGTTTCGCCTAAGCCACGCTAAACCGCGAAACCTGCCCACAGCTCCCCTGGGTACGCCACGCCAACCACCCGCGCCAACCACCCGCGCCAACGAGGTCATCTTTCACCGCGCATCTGCGGGAAATATACTGGGGTATCTGCCAAGCTCGCTGCGCAGTTCCCGCGCCCACCGGTACCATCCATTCACCGCAATCCCAGCCACCCATGAAACACGCCACCCTCCTTTTTCCGACCTTCGTTCTTCTGACGTTTCTGTTCCAGCCGGCGTGCCTGGTAGCTGCCGAGTCCAAACCGAACATCATCGTGATCCTCGCCGATGATCTGGGCTACTCTGACCTCGGCAGTTTTGGCGGTGAGATCGAAACGCCGCGCCTCGATGACCTGGCGGAAAACGGACTGCGTTTCACCCAGATGTATAACACAGCGCGTTGCTGTCCATCCCGCGCCAGCCTGCTCACCGGTCTCTACCAGCATCAAGCTGGCGTCGGCTTCATGGTGTACGCCGACTGGGGCACCGGCTACGAGGGATCCCTTAATGAGAACGGCGTGACCCTCGGTGAGGCATTGCGACAAGCCGGCTACACCACGTTGACGAGCGGCAAGTGGCACGCGGCATCCCATCGCGCTCCCCCGGCGCGTTCGCTCCCGGAGAATCGCGGCTTTGATCGATCCACCGTGGTGCGAACCCACATCGATAGCTATTGGAAAGTGCTCAAAACCTGCGACATCTATCGGGACGGCAAGCTCTTGATCCCGGGAGACAACGAGAACACGACGCTGAAGAATCCCTATCAGCCAAACAAGGATTTCTACACGACGGAATACTTTACCGACGTGGCCTTAGACTACATTGACGACGCCCTGAACGCCGGCGACAAGCCCTTCTTCCTTTACCTCGCCTACAACGCGCCGCACTTTCCTCTGGAAGCTCCAGATGACACGATCGCAAAGTACGAAGCAAAACTTGGAGACCCCAAGTGGCTAGCGAAGTACGGCGAAGGCTGGGACGAGATGCGACAGAAAAAACTCGCTCGCCAGAAAGCCGCCGGTATCGTCCCCAACGGTCAGCGGCTACCGGAGGTGAACTACTTCAACAACGTGGCCATCATGCCCGGCATGCAGACCGGCACCGACCGCAATCGGTTACCCAAGTGGAAAGATTTGCCAGCCGACGTGCAACAGGAAGCCCGTTTTCGCCGTGCCATTTACAACGCGCAGGTCGACAACATGGACGAGAACATCGGGCGTGTTATCGACAAACTGAAAACAGAGGGCGTCTACGACAACACACTGATCCTCTTTGTTTCGGACAATGGCTGCTCGGGGGAAATGGGCGTTTTTGGCACCCACTTCGAAGGCGGCAAGTACGACTACGCAGCCGGAGAGTTCCGCAATGGCGAGTTCACTCGCAGGGGCAACAAAGAGGAAGGCGCCTGGTCTCACAAGGATCGACTCGGCGGTGTGGGCTACAAGAAATCCAACTACTCAAAATGGAAAAAGTTTAGCGGCTGGGCCACGTCCCAAGGCCAAGGTTGGGCTTCCTACTCCAACTCGCCGTTTCGCAAATTCAAAAAGTTTGCGCACGAAGGCGGGATTGCTTCGCCGCTGATCGTGCACTGGCCTAAGGGATTCCGTGCCAAGGGCGAGGTTTCCAGTCAGCCGTACTTTCACTTCGTCGACATCATGCCCACCTTGCTCGATGTCGCTGGCGCAGCGTACCCGGCCAATTATCAAGGGAAAAAACGACTCCCGCTCGAAGGGGTCAGTATGGTCCCGTACCTTCGCGACCCTGACAAGAAGATGGAAGATCGCCCGCTCTTCTGGCAACATGAAACCCATGCCGCCATTCGTCGCGGGCAGTGGAAATTGGTGACCGACAACGACCGCAGTGAACCGATCGCGTGGGAACTCTACGATCTGACTCACGATCGCAGTGAAACCAACAACGTTGCCGATCAACACCCGCAACTCGTCGCCGAGTTATCGGCTGAGTGGAACCGCTTTGCCGCACGTGCGAATGTGAAACCTTTCCCGGAAACGCGCAATGGCCCACGCGTGACATCGTCGCTGCCGGGCGCGAACGCCACCGCGTTGATCGACAAGATCCAACCGACCTCGTCATCCGACTATCGCGTACCGCGACTCAGCTTCCATCCGCAGCGGGGAAGTACCGAGTGGGTTCAGTATGAATTCGCCCAACCCCAAACGTTTCAGAATGCGGGCGTTTACTGGTTCGACGAAGCCCAAGCCGCGGCGTCGTTCCGCAACGAGCGTCAAGAGATCCTTCCCCAGTCTTGGAAGATACTGGCGTGGAAGGATGGCCAATGGAAGGAAGCGGCCATCAGAGAAAAGCAGCATGGGGTCAAACGAGATCAATTCAATCAGGTAACGTTCGCCCAACCCATCACCACCTCGAAGCTTCGCATTGAGATCAAACTGCACGAAGGACTCTCCGGCGCAGTCCTTGCGTGTCGCTTCAATACGGAAGCCGCCCAACCAGCCAACCGCCCTGCGAGCAACCCGGATGCCGAGCTGAAGCGGATCAAACGAGAAGCCCAACGAACCTTGACTGCCGACGTGGATGAGTTCAATGGCTACTCACACCTCAACGGCAACCGCCCCGAGTTCGACGGCTGGTTGGAAAAACACAACAACGAGGAATTTCTCCAGCAGAACGTACCCAAGTTCCTGAGTTCCAACGAAGATTACACCGAAGTCTTCAACTATCGCTGGTGGATGATCAGCAAACATCTCAAGGAGTGGCAGGAAGACGGCCAACAATACTACGTGTTCACCGAGTTCCCCGGCTTCCCCGGCTGGGCGTCCAACAGCGGCGCGATTCCAGCTCCGGCTGGCCACCAGTTTTACGACCTCCGTTGGATGCGAGATCCCAAGTATCTGAAATCGTACGCCGAGTACTGGCTGGCGGGTCCTCCATCCCACCAGATGCAGCATCAGAACAACACCTGGCTGTCCACTCTGCCGCGGCCCCAAAGCCACCACTACACCAGCTGGATGGTTGACGCTTCTGAGGCGATGCTCAAAATCCACCCGGACGCGCAGTGGCGTGATCGCCTTTTGCCAGCCATGGAGCGACACCAGGAGATCTGGGATCTCATCTTCCAAGTGAAAGCGCCGGGCAAATCGACGGATGGTCTGTACAAGTGTCTCGACATGTACGACGCCAACGAGTTCACCATCTCGACCACTCTGGGCCTGATCGCCGCCCAAGGCGCTTTCTCCGGCTACACCGCGGAAATCAATCAGGAAGAACCCTATCAAGGGCAGGAACGCTGGCGCCGCTACTTCACCGATGGCAAAGGTTGGCAGGCGGCCTTCCAGGAGGGCATGAAAAACAATCCACTCATCTATCCACAGCCCTTCAACCTCAAAAACTACAACACCAAACCGCAACCGTTCGGCGGCAACCACGACTGGTTTATCGACAAGAACGGCGAGCGGCGACCCAAAAGACCGAACAGCTATCCCAACTGTTTCACGGTTCGCCCCTCGCTGAACTGTTACATGTATGGGAATTACGCTTCGCTTGGCAAGCTTTACGCGATGCAAGCCGAAGCCAGCCGCGATCCCGGAGCGGGCGCAAAAGCCGAGCAATATTCCCAGCGGGCCCAGCAACTGCAAAAGCAGATCATCGGCGCCCTCTGGCATCGCCCCACCAACGCCGACAAATATCGTTTCTACGACAAACGCGGCGCGATCGACGATCCCTTTTTCTATTCCCGCCTGGCAGGTGACAACCTGCATACGGGCGGCGTGGTGGATCAACTCAGCATCATTCGCGAGACCGTCGGCTACACACCTTGGTATTTCAATCTACTTCCCTCCCAAGATCAGCAATTTGACATTGCCTGGGCGCAGTTCGACGACGAGCTGGGTTTCAAGCAGCCCTTCGGTATGTCGACTGCCGAATACCGCCACGACTTCTTCAACGAAATGTCTTACGGCTGGAACGGGCGAGGCTGGCCTTTCCAAAACTCAGTCGTCTACAAGGCCTACGCTAACTTCCTGCGAAACTACAAGGCGACGCGTGGCGAGATCAGCGAAGCAGATCGCCAATTGCTCTACGACCACATGACACAATACGTCGAACTTCACGGCCGCCGCCGCACGATTGGCGAGTGGTATCTGCCTCGCACCGGCGGCTACCGAATGCCCGGCGGTGGTGACGTGGTTCAGAGCCATCCTGCCATGGGCAAGGGCTTTGGAGACGTGCAGGACTACTTCCACTCCACCTTTCCCGACATGCTGATCGAGGATCTGATCGGATTCCAGGCCAGCCATCAAAAACGCTTTACGGTGCATCCCCTGATCCCCAAAGACGCCTGGGATTTCTTCTACCTCGGAGACCTCCGTTACCACGACCACGAAGTCGAGATCCTTTGGAAGAAGGATTGGGACGCCACCCAGGACGGCGACCAAAGCAAGCTGTACGTCTGGGTGGATGGCAAGCGGGTCGCCCAAAGTGATGATCTCACGGTGCCTTTAGTGGTGCAGCTCCCATGAACCTGCTGCGCCTCTGGCCCCTGCTCTTAGCGCTGGTGTCGCTGGTGGATTGCGTCACCGCCGACGAAGTGTCAGGGATCATCATTCCTCGCGACCGCGACGGCATGTATGTCCGCAACGAACAAGGACAATTCGAGGTCAGCTGGACTGCCAGGACCAAGGTCGCCCTGGTGGCCAATACACGGCTCTTCCGTGGACTCAAAGCCGACCGCTTTGACTACCAGATCCATTCATCCAAAGAAATCGTCACCTTTCCCATCCCCCAAGGGCCGATTACTGGAATCAAAACCAGTCGTGGCGGAAAGCAACTGACAAAAGAGATTCACGACGCCAAGAACGAACGCTGGATCTCGGAACGCGGGCTTGAGCTCCGCTTCTACTTCAACCAAAAACCCGACAGAGACCAGTTACCCACGACCAAGGACCCACGTTTCATCGGCCTTTGGGACCCGACCGCAAAGCCTCGCACCTTGTCGATCCATGGCACCAAGTACGAGCTTTCGTTGAAGAAAGGTGGCCAAACGTCCGCACTGCTGTTTCATGTGCTGACAGTGAACGACTGTCAGCCGTTCATCAATCGAGCCACCGTGATTGGGCAAAAAAAGGGCGACATCCTGATCGCCGACGAAATCCACCTACTCCCGATTGGCGATCAAGCGTCTCAAGACGATCCCAACCTACCTCGCTATCTCTACATCGGTGACTCGATTTCGGGGAACTATACGGAAGGCTTGCGGCAGACCCTGAAAGGTCGCTTCAACGTGCACCATCCGCCGACCAATTGTGGCCCTTCCAGAAACGGCGCAACCAATATTCTCAACTGGCTGGGAGCGTACGATCAGCCGGGACGCCATTGGGATGTGATCAGTTTCAACCATGGTCACTGGGACTCGGCGAACAACCAAGCGAGCTATCAGGCGAACCTCGAAAAAATCATCCGCGAACTGAAGAAGACCGGCGCGAAACTGATCTGGGTCACCACCTGCCCTGTGCCCCATGGCTATCCCGTCGCGGGTGACCTCGACAACCACGGTAATGCTCCAGGTCGCACCGCGGGCGTCATGAAAAGATATCTCAACCCCTGGGCGCTTGAGGTCCTCCGACGACATCCCGACATTTCGATCTGCGATCAGTGGCAATTCGTGAAAGACAATGAACGTGACCTGTACCAAGATTGGTGGGCAGGCAAAAACGTCCACTTCAGCCGCGAACCTGCCGACGCTCTGGGCAAGTTTCTCGGGCAGCATGTGGCCAAGGTGATGCAGAGTGACGGAAGGTAGGATGCGCACACTTGCCCAGCGCACACCGCTCAGACACCTCACTCCGACATGAAGGCAGCTTGGCTGTGTCAATCAAAAAACGCCGCGGCAGGTGCCTGCGGTGACGACACGTGCCACGCGGGGCCTGCCGAACGACCAAGCTCGATACGAACTGGCCCGCACGCAACTGGATCTTCAGCGCCGCCTGTGGCCGGAACTGGTTCAAGCAGGCGGATTACCCTAACCCACGGACAAGCATGTCAGGAGGCTTGCGGACGACTTCAAGCCTTTTTTTTAGCGCAACCACTGAACAAACTGGCGAATGGCGCATGATCGCAGCAGCTGCTCGAACGATGTCAGCGACGGACAGAGGTTGCCGCGCCGCTTCCTTAGCCGGTCTTTCCTGATCGCAGCCAGCCAAATACAGGTTTGCCGAGCTCGTCAATCTGCTTGGCGGCAAAGACGTAACTCTTCACTTGCAGACACTCAAGGCCTTTCGCCAGCCGCATCTGAAATCGCAGGATTTCCAGTTTCAGGTTGGCGGCGTTTAAGAGTGGCGTTCGTTCCCGCCTGTACTTGGCCTGATTCAAGGTTTTCAACAGATCGTCAAGACTGCGTTCCAGTCGTTCCCCAATACAAAGCGATACTGTCGTGGGAAGCGGCCCGTGTGGTTGCAACTCTACAGAATCAGGTCATAGGTCTTGGTGATAATCACCAATTTTGCCTGCCTTGTCATCATGGCCTCCGTTGTTTTCGCCAGCGGCGGGCCGAATTACACACTGACCCAATGACTGACAGCGATTTTCAAATTTCGCCCCTCCTGACGGCGGGTAAGGGGTAAAGGGATTAGCGGGATAAGTTGTAAGTTCTGGCCGGCCGAAAACCCAGGTTGACGATCTGGACAGACGGAACAATGACGTCACGCAGGGCGGAACGGTGGAGCGACGCAGGATTGCCGAACGAGCCGCCACGCGCTACACGGGCAAACGAGTCGGTAACGGCATCGGTTTTCGGCGCATCAACGACATCCTTGGAACCGGACGGGTATGCGGCGAAAACATCGTTGCCCCACTCGAAAACGTTGCCCTGCATGTCGAACAAACCCAAGTCGTTCGGCTTCAAACTCGCCACGGGATGTGTGCGGCTGTCGCCATTGACCTGATACCAAGCGTAGTTCAGCAGCAGCCTCTCTGTGGCGCCGTAGTAGCGACTGGTATTGGCTCCCGCTCGGCAGGCAAACTCCCATTCCGCTTCGGTCGGCAACCGAAAGCCGCTCAATTCCCAGAACTTCTCCCTGGCTTTCATGCCGGAGCCGTATTGCCCTTGATCGTTCGTCTCATAACACCATTGCTCTTCGGGGATTCCCTCCTGTTTACTGAGCCAGTTGCAGTAACACGCCGCGTTATACCACGTTATCCCCGCCACCGGGGAATCGTCCGTGCGGATGTAACGTTTCAGTCGCTCCTGTGGTGTCAACTTTGCCCCCGGTACTTCGCCTTTCACCGAATTAACGAAGGCACGCCACTGCGCCCACGTCACTTCCTTCGTGGAAATTGCAAACCGTCTGCCGATCTTCCGACTGTGGAGCTGCTCATTCCGCATGCGACCGGCTTCTGAACCCGGCGATCCCATCTGAAACTCACCGGCGTCGAGAATGGCGAAGGTCTGGCCTTGCATGTTGATGTACCACTGCCGTTTGCTGTCCTTCTCTTTGGCGAGTTGGTCTTCCGTTTGCTGCAATTCCTTGTCGATAGCGGCAATCTTCTTAGCTTGGCCCCATCGTCGCAGCAGCCATTCAGCGCCGGCGTGCAACCCCGCATCGGGATCATTGCGATAGAGGGTTAGCAGTGTTTCGATCAAAGGCCGCTTTTCCGTATCCGCCAACTCAAACTCCCCCAGACAGAGCAGCAAGGCTCGCTTGATGGTGACATCCGTTTCCCGCTCGTAGCGGGCGATGATCGGCTGGGGATCGCCGCCCCGTGGACTTAGCCAGTGGATGATGTAACTACGAACCCGTGGATCAGGACTGTGCTTGAGCAACGGAAAAACTTTCTCAGCAGCATCTAACCGCAACAGCAGCACGGCGGCATTGGCCTGACGCATCGCCAAGGCTTCCTTGGCGTCCTCGCTGGCATCCTTGTCTGCCGTCTTACCCACTTCGGCATTGCCGAGTGCGATGGCTCTTTCTCGGTGGCCGGAGAGTTTACCGAACATCGGAGCGAACTGCTTTTCGTTGGCATCGGCCAACAGGTCGAACAGTCCTTCGGCATCGTCGCTCAGGTAGTCGGCCAGCGTGTCAGTGGCGAAACCACGGACCAGTGCATCCTGCTTGGCATCACGGTAGATTGCCGCAAGTGGCGAGGTGAGACGGGCTTTGACCGGCTCCAGGGCATTCCGCCACGGCAGCAATTCCGACGGCAACACCCCCACCAGATGACCGGCCACGAACCGGGCGAATTCTGCTTCCTGCCAATGCTCGTTGTCGGTGTCAAAACTTGCCAACGCACAAGCGGCCTGAAATCGTCGGGCCGGTTCTTGGCTGCTGTCTGTGGCAATCTCCCAATAACCGGACACCAGCTCGTCCTTGTGACCGGAGAGCAGCTCACACACAAATGCAAACTGCATAGGAGAAACCGTCAGCAGCCGCTCTTTGAGAAACGGCAGCACGGACGGATCTTCCGGCAGCATCGCCAGTGCCGCATGAAGTTTGGCGTTGGAATCATCAGGAGATTCGGTAAACGCTTTTTCCAGATCGTCCGTGGCATATCGCCGATAGCCTTTCAGATTTTTGATGATCGTGATTACCTGTGACGTGTCGGCGTGCAGCAGACCTTCCACCATTCGGCTCGCTTCTGCGTCGTGTTGCTTGGCGGCAGCCCGTCTCTTTAGCCCCGCCCATCCCGCGCCGCCCAAACCGACCAGCAACAGCACCGAGGCCACCAATGCCAATTGCACCCGTCGTCGTTTGCGTTCTTCCTCGACACGCGCCGACTCTGCATTTGCTCGTGCGGACTCAGCGTTGGCACGATCCGTTTCGGCTTCTGCTCGCGCTGCTTGAGCCGCTCGCTCAATCTCGGCTTCTCGTAGTTTCGTTTCGACCGACTCCAGATAACCAGTCACCCGTCCGGCGACTTCGCTCGCATCACGTGGCCGGTTTACCGGCTCCGGTTCCAGACAGTCTTTCGTGAGCGAGATCAGGCCTGCATCCGCCGCGCAGGCATCCAGCCGTGTGAAAGCCTCATCCAGCTTGCCGCACCTGGCGAGGCGAGAAATCGCCGTGCTGTCGTCGCCCACATAAGCCGGCTTGCCCGTGAGGATCTCGCACAGAATCGCGCCCAGACCGAACACGTCGGCGCGCTCATCCAGGTTGGCGATTTCTCCGAGCGCCTGTTCGGGAGGCATGTAGGCCGGTGTGCCCATCACGCTGCCCATTCGGGTCTGCGACCCAAACGCACCAACCGGCGTGTCGCTGCCCAGGCCGCTACGCAACGTCTGAATGGTGCTCTGGCCTTGCTGCTGCTGGAGGGAATTTTTCTCGTCCGCCACACCACCTGCCGACAGGACTTTCGCCAGGCCCCAGTCCATTACCTGCACTTCGCCGAATGCGCCGACCATGATATTGGCAGGCTTGAGGTCGCGATGGATGACCCCGCGACAGTGCGCGTAGGCCATCGTCTGACAAACTTGCTCAAAGATGCTAAGGAAACGACCTCGGTCCGCCTTCGGATCGCTTCGATCCCCAAGCTGTTTCGCCAGCGTCTCACCTTTGACCAGCTTCATACTGAAATATGGTCGTTGGTCGGCGAACTTGCCCAACTCGTACACCGGTGCAATTCCCGGATGCTGCAACTGACCGCCGATTTGCGCTTCTTCGACAAACCGCTGAATCACATCCGGCTTGTCTTTATGGGAACCCAACAGCACTTTGATTGCCAGATCTCGACCGAGATCCGTATCACGCCCCTTGATGATCACCCCCATGCCGCCGCGAGCGATTTCGCCATCAAGTCGATAACGGCTGTCCGAATCCGTAAGCGGCACCTCCGTGGAACTGGGACGCGTGATAGGATCCTCGCCTTCCGCCTTCGACTGTCGCAACGAAACACGAGGTACTTCGTCGATCGTATGGTAGATAGACCTGAGGACGCTGTGATTCGCGTCACCAATCACCACCGACGCGTCTTCGCCGAAAGCCAGTGCCAAGCCAGCGTCCAACGCGGTGGGGATGTTGTCACGCTCGATTGGAGCAACGCTTGCTTCGACGCCAGGGGCGGGTTGTTCCAGGAAGCTACCCACCTGATCGTTGGACTGTAGCAGTTGCTCGATTTGTTGACGTAATTCCTGATCATCACCGCACGATTTGTCCAGAAATGCAGCCCGTTCCTTTGCTGACTTTATCTCCACAGCGGCTTCAAACAGCGAATCTAAGTTTGGCTGCTTCTCGGACATGGAAAACTCCAGCTCAGCAAACGGGGCAATTTGGTTCCGTCATAGTAACAGTGCGAAAAACAAACTTGCCCCCCATCACTCATTTTTCAAAAAACTTCTACCGTTGGCGAAATCACGTTCATTCACCGGCTGTGAGCTGCGAATGCAGCCATGCCCGACCAAATCTCCAATAGCGCTCGGCCGTTGCCGTGGAGATGCCCATCGCCTCAGATGCTGCGGGAATAGTCAACCCCGCAAAGTACCGTAACTTGATCAGTTTTGACTTCTCTGGCCACTGCTGTTCAAAGCGACTCAAGGCTTCGTCGAGCGCCAGAAGATCTTCGACCGGATCCTCGATGGCCGCGGTGCCTGCATCCAACTCCACTTCCTGCATTTGACCACCATGCTTCTGGCTTCGTTTCCGCCGAGCCTTTTCCACCAGAACTCGCCGCATCGCCTCGGCCGCCGCACCAAAAAAATGGCCTCGACCGTTCCATTGCTGCGGATTCTCCACGTCCACCAGTCGCAAATACGCTTCGTGCACCAACATGGTCGGTTGCAGCGAATGTCCCTGCATCTCTTTCGACAACTTGCTCGCAGCCAGTTTGCGCAGTTCCTGATAGACCAGCGGTAACAGGCGTTCCGCCGCCCGATCGTCACCTTCCTCGATCGCAGATAAAAGTCTCGTAACGTCGCTCATGACCACATTGTACTGCCTGAGGTTGCTTCTTGCCGAAGCAGAAGCTGCCTAGGAACCGACTGTTCCCTGCCACCGACCCGTCGTTCGGTGGCTGTTTACATACTCGATCCCAACGGAAGAAGAATGACCGACAAAGAACTTGCCCAAGCAACGTGGACTTGACTGCGCGGCTAATTGCCCGTGCGGGCCGGGCTCAATCACTGCCCACTGTTCTGACGAGATACGTTGTGTACCGGATGATCCGACGGCTGGCTGTTTTGATGACCTTGGTGGGCTCGACCGCCTACCCTCATGTGCTGACGCGCGACTTCGCGGCCCGAGGTTCCCAACAGGGACAAAGCAGAGGCAAGCGCGGTCCCAAGAATGAACGACGGCCCGCAACCGCTTACGAATCAGCAGGTTGCGAGCCGTTGTATT
>NZVR01000119.1 GCA_002701545.1 Blastopirellula sp.
CCGCCGATAAGTCGACGCGAATCTCCCAGAAAACCCAGGCTCCCAGCAATAGCCAGCTTGCACAAAGTGGTCTTGACAAGATCTCGATCTTTCGACCTCTGGGCTTGTTGCAAAGAATGACCGCAACTGCTACGATTCTCTGAGGCAGGGAGTGGTGTAGACACCGCTCCTTCATGGAGATCCCAGATATTTCAATCAAGGAAGATTCTCCCCGAACCAATCTTCTTGCTGGTTCCTGGTGCGGGTTGGATCTTAGACCGGCAACACCATGCTTGTTCTAAGTCGAAAAGTTGGTGAACGCATTCTGCTCGGCGACGACATTGTTGTGACCGTCGTGCGGGTTACCGGTAACGGTGTACGCATTGGGATCGAGGCACCTTCCGAGCTAGCCGTCATTCGTGAAGAATTGAAGGCTCAGATGGACGCTAAAGATTCGCGTCCGGAAAAGCAAAAGGCTGCCAAGCAAGATTCGTCGACTTAATCAATCGTCGATCGTCGTGGCTGTTGCATCGCCGCAGTAAGACCGCTTTTTCCCGGCTTGTGATTCGACCGAGTTCAATTGTGCGGACCAAGTTGCGACATACGGCTCGCCACATCCGCCTCGCTTTCCTCCGGACCTTTCGTCAGATCGATCGGTGGCGATTGCCTGTCTCCCGTCAGCGGCCCATTTCGCTTGATAAACCTGGCTAAGGCAGCGACCTTTTCTGCTGCCACAGGCTCCCCACTCCGCTCATGCCCTGGGGCGCTGCCCCAAATGACTCGCCGACCGTCGCGCGTAGAAAACTCATAGAGCAACCGACTCGCCAGCAGAGGTGTATCGCCAAGTCGATAGACATCCAATCGCACCAGCCCCGCATCTCGCCATAGCGATCCGAGCGCGTGCGCGATACCGGCGGCCGCCACCACGCGATCGTCGCCATATTTCGTACCCGCCAGACGTTGCTCGACCTTATACAGGCCCTCCGCATAAAACTGGAGATAATTCGATGTACTCGCTTGCGTGAATCCCGCCGTAGGCAAAACCACCCCCGACGCATCAATTGGATAGTAACCACCGCGCACACCGATCATGAGCACGGGCTGCCGATAACGCAGTAACACTTTGACCGAGCCATCCGGAGCCTTACTTGCGCGCTGCACTTCTTCCACCCAGGGGTGCATCGCGAAGGATTGCTCGACCAGCCGGATCGTCTGTTGATCCAACAGTGAAAGGCCTTCCAAGCTACCGTTTGCGTAAGCCTCCGCCTTCACATCAGACGAAATCCAACGCGGTTGCTCGGTCACCTCCAGATTTTCGAGAGAGATTCGATACTTGGGATTTTGGACCACAACGCCGCCATATTCTCGCCAGGCAACTCCCAGCAGCACCAAGAAGAGTGCCAAAACGCCAATTGCCAGAAAGGTCCCCCGAGAACCGCCGCGCAACTGCGCGAACACAGCGGCGACCAAGGCCCGTGGCCCTCTTCGCTTGCCTGGCATAAGCAATCCTTGCGATCTTGCTCCGCGCGGATCCTTCCGCACGGCAGGAGAAATACGTCTACGTTGAGGTAGCTGGTTTTCCGTTGAGGTAGCTGGTTTTCTGGCTTCTACCAAATATTAAGCGTTGGTTCCAGTTCAACTCCCGTCCGATCGAATACCTGAGCCTTAATCTTTGCGATCAGTTCGACGACAGACTGACTCGTCGCACCTGGCTGGGCAACGATAAAGTTGGCGTTGCGTTCACTGACACTCGCCTGCCCCACTTCCGTGCCCTTCAAACCTGCTTGCTCAATCAAGCTAGCAGCATCCACCCCACCCGGATCGCGAAACACGGCACAGGTATTTTCGGTGGTCTTCGGCTGTTTGGACTTCTTGATAATCCACAGCGTTTGCATCCGTTTCGTGAGTTGTTTGGAATCCCCTTGTTCCAACTCGAAAGTCGCATCCAGTATGACCAGTTCGTCCAGACTGCTGCGACGGTACGCAAAGTTCAGACTATCCGTCTCATGGGTACGAATTTCACCTGCGCGTGTCATGACACGGGCGCGGCGTGTCCACTGGCCAATATCCCCGCCTTGCGTACCGGCGTTACCGTGCAGCGCCCCCCCAACCGTTCCGGGCACACCGACCATCTGCTCGAGCCCACCGAGCCCTTCGCGGACCGAGGTAGAAATCACGTGACTCAACTTCGCTCCACCACCGGCAGTCACCTGGTTGTCGGTCACGCCAATCTCCGCGAAAGCGGGAGCGGAAAGGTGCAACACCAATCCCTCCACCCCTGCATCCGGGACCAAAACATTGGAGCCACCGCCGATAAGTCGCACAGGGACATCATGCTCGTAACTGCGTTGTACCAGCAAACTCAATTCATCGACTGTGGTCGGTTCGGCGAAATACTGAGCGGCCCCGCCAAGTCGAAACCAGGTATAGGGTGCCAGTGATTCGTTTTCACGAACCACGTGCTCCAACCCATCAAATAACTCCATCTTTGCTACCTCTCTCGCAATGCGGCTGCTAACGTTCACTTATCTGCAGCGTTAAACAATCTACACAGTGAATGCGGTGAAGGACAATATGACCGTCACCGAGCCACTTTAAGAATCCGCAGCGTCACCTCGCAATTTCGCTCGAATGGCCAACAGCCTGTGCCTCAGGTCCTCCTCGAACCCGCGTTCCACAGGATGGTAATACTCGCGGTCAACGCCCAGATACTCTTGCGTGACCACACCATCCTCGGCATCGTGGGCGTATTGGTAGCCCTCACCATGGCCAAAAGCTTCCGCACCAGCATAGTGGCTATCGCGCAAATGCCTGGGCACGGGGACGATACGACCTGAACGTATGTCTTGCCGTGCCGCACTAATCGCCTGGGTCGCAGCGTTGGATTTCGGAGCGCAGGCGAGATAAGTCACTGCCTGAGCCAACGTCCACTGGCATTCTGGTAACCCCACAAACTCACAGGCTTGCATCGCAGATACGGCGATTGCCAAAGCCTGTGGATCGGCATTTCCCACATCTTCACTCGCCAGGATCACGAGTCGCCGGCAAACAAACCGCACATCTTCTCCCGCTTCCAACATGACTGCCAGCCAATATACCGCCGCGTCAGGATCGCTTCCTCGAATGCTCTTGATCAGCGCGCTTGCCACGTCGTAGTGCGCGTCTCCCGTGCGATCGTAATCGACACTTTTTCGTTGCACGGACTCCTCGGCAAGTTCCCTCGTGAAAACGACCGGCCGCTCATCACTCGATAGCACACCGATCTCCAACGCAGTGAGTGCTCGCCGCGCATCGCCGTCACAAACTTCAGCCAAAAACTGAGTCGCATCGTCTTGCAACTGCACGTCATACTTTCCTAAACCACGTTCACGATCGCTCACCGCGCGATTCAGCAGTGCCTTGATATCTTCAGCTGTGTGGTTTTCGAACTGGAAGATCTGACTACGGCTGACTAACGCGCTGTTGATGGCAAAACACGGATTGGATGTCGTTGCCCCGACCAATGTCACAATGCCATTCTCGACGTCGGGCAACAACGCATCCTGCTGGGTCTTGTTGAATCGGTGAATCTCATCAACAAACAACAAGGTCTTGCGGCCGCCTGAGGCAAGTTCGTTACGTGCGTCATCGAGCATCACACGCAAATCTTTGATGCCACTGGTCACCGCACTCAATTCGCGAAAGCGTCGCCGACTCTCATGGGCCAACAATTGCGCGAGGGTCGTCTTGCCGGTCCCCGGTGGCCCGTAGAAAATCACTGATCCCAGGCGATCAGCTTTCAATAGCCGCTGCAACAACTTACCTTCACCCAGAAAGTGCTGTTGGCCTACGAACTCCGCCAGCGTACGCGGTCGCATTCGAGCTGCCAGCGGCTGCGCTTGAGCAAGATGCCCAGCTTCGACATCCGCAAACAGCGACATGGGTTGCTTACCCGAGTTCATACCTGCGTTCCCTGTTCCGGATGTTGGCTGAGCAAAACACGCACATAATCTAACGCTTCGGACTGCGAGGTCAGTTGACCTTCCAGTTGTGCATCACGAACGGCGGTCAGAATCTCCTTGAAGACCGGCCCCGGTTGTATCAGTTGTCGCAGATCGTTTCCATCCAGCAGCAAAGGGGGATTCAACTTCTGCTGTGGCAATTCGAGCTTCTCCCGACAGCGTTCCAAGCCAGCCGGTGGATCCTCGCAGGTACCCGCAACGGCTTCTGCCAGTGCCATTAAATCTTGGATATTGTCATGTATCAGTATCCGTTGCAGTTGTGGCCACGCGACCTGGTCGGCAGTTCGGATCTCAGCAACGTGTGCGATCAGAAACGCAGTCAGCTTCAGGTCATCGTTCGACAACTTCCAACGCTTGCCGATCGTGCGGGCCGCTGCGCCATCTCCCGCTTTGACAAGGAGACGAATCAAAGCGGCAAACACCACGGGAAAACAAGGCGAAGCCAGCCGCTCTAAAACGTCCCGTGTTTCGCTCCACGTCGACGGTTGTTCGTCAAATCGTTTCGCCTCGGGTAGCACCTCCACCAAAAGCTGACAGTCGCGCAACAGCTCCATGGCGCGACAACGCTGCGGATGCACCAACATCCTCTGCATCTCGGCCGCAATCCGCTCGGCGCTCACAACCTGCAATGCCCCCGCTTGCTGACAGATCGCTGCGCGCGTTTGCGCTTCGAGCTGAAAATCGAAGGTGGCTGCGAACCGAACGGCACGCAGCATCCGCAACTTGTCTTCTGCAATACGCTCAAACGGGTCACGAATCGCCCGAATCACACCAGCCTGCAGATCGGCTTGGCCCGCGACATAATCAATCACTTGCTCGGCGAGTGGATCATAAAACAGACCGTTGATCGTAAAATCACGGCGCTGCGCATCCTCCTCGGCGGTACTGAAAGAGACACTGTCGGGACGACGGCCATCGCTGTATTCGGCATCACAGCGAAACGTTGCCACCTCAATCTGACCCTGCTGCTTGCTGCCCAGAACCGTAATCACCCCAAAGGCAGCGCCAATGGCCAGCGTCCTGCGGCGCCCAAACACCTCCCGAACTTGTTCCGGCGTCGCGGCCGTGGCCACGTCGTAATCGTTGGGTTCCCGACCGAGTAACATGTCACGGACACAACCACCGGCCCAGAGACTTTCAAACCCAGCCTCGCGGAGACGCTGCACAACTTGGAGCGCAAACTGCTTTGCTGCTAGTGGCTGCATAAGGGATTCGGCGTATCACAGAAAACGAGTGAGCGTCGCGGTTGCCAGCATCTTATCCGATTAAGATGGATTATAAAGGAGGCGCGTAACACCTTGCAGGTTCATTATTTAGAACGGACACACGAAGGTTTTTGCTGTTTCCCTTGCTTCTGGTAAACTGGAGCAACCGGGTGCATCGTGCCGAGTTTGAACAAACGCGGCACTCTGGGCGACCAACCTTTGTATGATTTAGTACCATCGCCCCATCTTCCCCTCAGGAGTGATTTTGATGACAGGGCAACTCTCGCGTAGAACAGCACTTAAGACACTTGCCGGCCTGGGTGGGGCCGCCGCTTTCGGTAGCCAGCTTCGATTAGCAGAAGCAGCACGTCAAAAGCCCGAGTGGGAAAAGTCCATCAAAAAAGGCTTAGGCTGGATCGCGCGAACTCAATCTTCGCTCGGACACTGGACGGCCGGCACCTATCCGACCGCCATGAGTGCCTTGGGGGGCACTGCCTTGATTTGCTCTGGATCCACGACCACGCAAGGACCCTACGCAAAACAGATCCGCAAATGCGTGGATTACATTACGTCCAAATCACGGGCCAATGGCTTGATCGGCGACCCGTTTACTGACAATCGCTACACCTACGGCCATGGGTTCTCCATGCTGTTCCTCTCGCAAGTCCTGGGCGAGGAGGAGGATGGCGAGCGACGCGATGAGCTTGTCGACGTGTTGCAACGGGCCGTGGAATTCAGTTGCAAGGCACAAACCCGATCAGGTGGCTGGGGGTACGTCAGCGCGAAAGATGGCAACAACTTTGACGAAGGCTCCACCACCATCACCCAAGTTCAGGGCCTGCGAGGCTGCCGTAACGCCGGCATTCCCGTGCCCGCCGAGACCATCGAAAAGGCCAAGAACTACATCTACACATGCAAAAACAAAGACGGGGGAATCTCGTACAGCTCGCGGAACCGCGGCAGCTCACGCCCAGCCATCACCGNTGCCGCCCTGGCCGCACTCTATAACGCTGGCGACTACGACAGCAAACACGTTCCGCAGATGCTCGAATACACCAAGAAGCAGCTGTACAACCTGAGCAGTGGTGGCAGATCCTTCGGACACTGGCATTACACCTACAAGTACTACTCGCAGGTCGTATACCGGCAAGGTGGCAAACAGTGGGAACCGTTTCGAGACAAACTGTACGACCGCATCGTCTCGGANCAACAGGGAGACGGCAGCTGGACAGGCAATGTCGGGCCCATTTACGTTACCTCGTGCAACTTGATCATCATGCAGCTCGATAAGGCCTATCTGCCGATCTACCAAAGGTAAGCCTCAGCAGGTCAACGTCGCCCCACGGCAACTTGGTCACCCTCTGCTGCAACACTTGCGTCAAACGTCTCGCCAAGGGCCGCTCACCGTGTGTGCATGCGCCGATAGCCGTCGGGGATATTTCAGTTTCCCGGCGTGCCAGGCAGTAATTCGCGTTTCATGAGGGCAGGTTGGTCGGTGATAATCCCATTCAACCCTTGGGCGACCAGGCGTTTGGCGACCGTGCTGTCATTCACGGTGTATGCCCAGACTCGCAAACCTGCTTGCTGGAATGTGCGAATATGCTGCGGCGTCAACTTGCGGTAATTCCAGGCCACCACCTTTGCACCCGTTTGTTGAATCTGACGTAACCGCTCTTCGTTGGGAGTTTGTCCCGAGAGAGCACATAAGGTGAGCTGGGGATCCAACCGATGGCAATCTCTCAGAAATTTCCAATCGAAGGACTGCACAACAACCTCTGCAGTAATTTTCTTTTCACGTAGCAAACGCACGCATGTGGCAGCATCCCCCGCCTTATGCTCGATCAACACGGTCGCTTGTGGATGAATGGCATCCACTGCTTCTGCCAGAGTGGGAATCCGTGTACCGGCAAATTGCCGATCAAACCAAAGACCCGCATCCAGTCGCTTCAAATCCTGCAAACGCGTCTTGGCGACCTCCAGATCACCACGTCCCAAAACATCCTTGGCATTGGTCGTACGGCCGAGCGTTTTGTCATGGAAGACAACAGGAATCCCATCAGCTGAGTGGTAGTAGTCCAGTTCCACGAGTTCTGCACCAGCACGGATCGCCGCGCGAAATGCGGGCAAGGTATTCTCTGGCGCATGAGCGCTATCACCGCGGTGAGCGATCACCAGCGTCTGTGGCTGGCGGATCAAGGATCTGGCCGGACTCTTCGGCGGCTCGTCGGCAGAGCAGCAGGGCAGCCATGTCCAACAAACGAGCGCAATCAACACGCGATTTGGCATCATTCTCCCCGACGAACAAACAATGTGATCGTCAGCAAGTATAACCATGGCATTTCACAGCGGGGAACACGGTCTGAAAATCACCAACCCCTGAAAATCACGTCTCTCCACGCGAAGATGGAGGATTCCAGACTGCCTTCAGAGCAAGCCGTAACTTGCCCGAATCGCCGCAACAGCCCCCGCCGGAAACCGCCTCAGTGACGTCCCGGTGGGTTTGGTGCGGTTGACCCCTCTTCCTCCAGGGGCGTAAACTGGCCCGTTTGCCTTTAGATTACGGTGGGAGCTGATTGTGTCGGGAACCTGTGTTATCGGTTTACAGTGGGGGGACGAAGCCAAGGGCAAACTGGTGGATCTCCTCACCGATCAGTTCGATGTGGTGGTTCGTTACCAGGGTGGCGCAAATGCAGGCCATACGGTGGTGATTGGCGACGCCGTCTATAAACTGCACCACATCCCCAGCGGCATTCTCAGCGAACATGTCCAAAACGTGGTCGGTCCAGGGGTCGTCATGAATCCCCCGACCATTTTGCAGGAAATCGACTCCTTGGCCGAGCGGGGCATCGACGTCAGCAAGAACATGCTGCTGAGCGATCGCATGCACGTGGTCTTTCCCTGGCATATTGAAGAAGACAAGCTCACCAATCAGGAACCGGCGGGTGGCGAAAGCATCGGCACGACGCTCCGTGGCATCGGCCCCTGCTACAGAGACAAAGTCGGTCGCACCAATGCCGTGCGTCTGGGAGACATGTTTCGCGATGATTTTGCCGACCGCATCCAGCGGATCGTGACGGCAAAAACACAATTTTTGGCNGGCGCGGGACACACAGCTGCGCTCGACGCAGAAGCAATCCACACCGAGTACAAGGGCTATGCGGATCGGCTGGCTCCCTTTGTCGCCGACACCACGGATTACTTGCTGGATGCCGTTGAAAGCCAACGCAAGATGCTGTTCGAGGGCGCTCAAGGTGCTCTGCTCGATATCGACCATGGAACGTTTCCCTACGTCACCAGCAGTAACAGTTCGGGGGTCGGCGTGTGTGCTGGCTCCGGAATTCCGCCGCGATGGATTGGCAAGGTCCTTGGCGTCTGCAAAGCCTATACAACCCGTGTTGGCGGTGGCCCATTCCCAACCGAACAAGACAANGATGTCGGGCAGAGAATACGAGATCTGGGAAATGAATACGGCACGACCACTGGCCGCCCTCGCCGCTGTGGCTGGTTCGACGCCGTGGCCGTCCGTTACACCGCGCGGTTGAGTGGAGTCGACGCCCTGTCCTTAATGATGATGGATGTCCTCAGTCAGCTCGATGAAATCAAAGTCTGTGTCGCCTACGAATTAGATGGCAAACAAATCAACCAGTTCCCGAGTCACGTAGACGATTTACGACGCGTGCAACCGATCTACGAAACCATTCCCGGTTGGCAGCAAGATGTCACCGGCGCCCGCACGATGGCTGATTTTCCCACAGCGGCCGTCCAATACATCGACCGAATCAGTGAACTGGTGGGCGTGCCTGTACAGGTTTTGTCGGTCGGCCCTGACCGAGAACAGACGATTTTCCGCAACCCTGACTGGTCACCTGTGGCAGTGTGAAGGAGCGAGCGCCAGTGCCGGACCCTGCGAAACAAGCATCCTCGATCAAGTTAGGCGTGGAGACCGAAAAACGCCCGCAACATATCGCAGTGATCATGGATGGCAACGGTCGCTGGGCGGAGCGTCAGCAGTTACCTCGCATCGAAGGACACCGACGGGGGGTCGCCAGCGTGCGACGGACCGTCGAGGAATGTGCCCGGCTCGATATTGCCCAACTCACGCTGTACTGCTTGTCCAGCGAGAATTGGAAACGCCCCCAACAAGAGCTCGAGTTCCTCATGCACCTGCTCGAACAGTATATGATCGAGGAGCGTGCCACCATCATGGAACAAGACATTACGGTCAGCATTATCGGGCGGCGCGATGGGATCCCCGAACGGACGCTCCGTGAGATGGACAAGACCATTGACATGAGCGCTCAGAACCAAGGCACACGCCTCTGCCTGGCCATCAATTATGGTGGCCGTGCCGAGATGGTGGATGCGGTTCAAAAGATCGCCGGTGACGTCACGGCAGGCGCGCTGCAGGCAGACCAGATCACCGAAGAAACCATCTCCCAAAGACTTTACACTGCCGGAATGCCTGACCCCGATTTGCTCGTCCGTACCGCGGGTGAGATGCGCGTCAGCAACTTCCTGCTCTGGCAAATTAGTTACGCTGAGCTCTGGGTAACGGACCTGTGTTGGCCCGAGTTCACCGAAGAACAGTTGCATGAAGCAATTCGTGCCTATGCCTCCCGCGATCGTCGCTATGGTGGCCTGAACAAGTAAGGAGTCATAACTTTGCTTCGCTGGCGACTCTTCTCCGCAACCATCATCATCGCCGTCATGCTCGGCAGTGTGGTGCTGGACTACCAGGCACCTGTGCGGGGTGTCCCGGGCATCTGGCTCATGCCGATCTGCCTGTTCGCCGCTCTGGCAGGTTGTAACGAAGTCCTTTCGATCATCCGAACCCGCATTCCACTCCGCGCCACCTGGCCCGCTTATGTAGGAACGCTTGGGATTTTTGTCACTGGTTGCCTACCGTTGTTTTGGCAACTGCTGAGCGGCGAGCCCTATCCTGCCGACTGCCCACTTGGACCCTTTGGCTGGCCTCTCGCCGCAGCCGCTGCATCGGTCATCGGTGTCTTTGTAGTTGAAATCTTTCAGTTTCGAGAGCCAGGCCAGTCGATCAACCAAGTCGCAGGATGTATTCTTCCGATCGCCTACATCGGATTGAACTTCGCCTTCATGATTGGCTTGCGTTCGCACGGTGGGCACCAAGCCGGCATGGTCGCACTCGTCTCATTCATTTTCGTGACCAAAATCTCCGATGCCGGAGCCTACACGTTCGGCAGACTGTTCGGACGCACCAAATTGGCCCCGGCACTGAGCCCCGGCAAGACCATCGAAGGGTCGCTGGGAGGAATCGCTACCAGCTGCCTCGCGTCCATCGTCTTTTTCTTGTACTTGGTCCCCTGGCTGTTCGGCGTGAATGTCACCAGCGGCAACATCGGGACATTCGCACTGTATGGCATGATTGTCGCTACGGCCGGCATGATCGGTGATTTGGCTGAGTCGTTACTCAAACGAGACTCCTCTCAAAAAGACTCCAGCACCTGGCTGCCAGGCCTCGGTGGCGTCCTGGACATTATCGATTCGCTATTATTCGCCGCATTACCAGCCTATCTATGCTGGCTCGGCAAATTGATCGTGATCTGATCGGCAACAATTCATCTGGCAAACCGCGCAGATTCCCGCCACAATAAAATGGTACACTTCGTGTGTTACGGGGAAACACTATGAAACTGCCTATTCTGACTGCGTTGGCCATGACCGCCGTTGCATTTATCGCTGCGCCGGTTGCTGCTCAGACACCTGAAGACGTGCGCCAGCGCGTGACCAAGTGGGTTGAGCAACTCGACTCATCAGACTTCGATGTGCGCGAACATGCGACGCAGAGATTGGTCGCAGCCGGAGCCCCTGCCATCAAACCGCTAGAAGCCGCGATTGCTTCTCAAGGCAGTCTGGAAGTTATCACACGCGGTCTGCAAGTACTCCGGCAGATAATCACCTCACTTCCGGAAACGAAGCGGACCGACAAGGCACCGGCCGACCCTCGCCAACTGGCACTCGAGGCACTCGACCGATTGGCGAAGTCTCCTTCGCCGCTCATCGCTCGTCAGGCAGCCAATGCCCGTGTCGTTGTCAGGTCAACCGAAGAAGAAAAAGCGATGCGAACGCTGCGTGTGCTCGGCGCTCAAGTCACACAAGGCTCTGAATACGAAACCAACGCCCCGATCTACCTTGTACTTGGCAGCAAATGGCGAGGGGGCCCGGGCGACTTGCGACACGTCGCCAAATTACCGCGTCTGATCTCACTCTCCGTCAAACGCGCGAAAGTCACGGTCGATGACTTTTCTGTGCTCAGAGAAATCCCCTCACTGCAATACCTGGATCTGATGTACGTCAACATGGGAGATGACGTCATTCAGCATCTCGTGCCACTTAAATCGCTGCAGTTCGTCCGACTATATGGAACACGCATCACGCCTGAAGGTAAAACCGAATTAGAGCGGAGCATGCTCTCACGAGGCGTCGGGCGCAACCTCGGAACGTTCAATTCTCCTGTGGATTACAAGCAAGGGGCGTTTCTTGGCGTCCATTGCCAACCCTCGCCAGCGCCCTGCATGATCCGCGATGTCACGCCAGATTCCGCCGCACACAGCGCCGACCTGCGACCTGGTGACGTCATCTTTAGCTACGACCAAAAACCGGTCCAAACATTCGATGACCTACGTACGCTGATCGGTCAGAATCGTGCCGGTGACTCCAAAACGCTGAAAGTATTGCGGCCCGGCGAAACGATTAACAAAGTCCAAAAACTGACCAGCGACGACCAACTCGGCATCGAAGCAGAAGCCAGTCCCATCGGTGCCAAAATTGCCAAAGTACTGCCAGAGAGTGTCGCCGCCAAATTGGAACTGAAAGCCGGTGACATCATCACCTCCTACAACGGTAATGGCGTCCCCGACTTCGCGGAACTCAAAGCGTTATTTGAAATGCAGATGCGTGCTCTCAAACGGCGTGAAGCCGGTGAACCCGAGCCCCCAAACGCAGACCCGTTCGGATTCCGACGCCCTGCATTCATCGACGATAACTGCAGTATCATCTTCGTTCGGGATGTCGAAGAACTCGAAAAGACCGTGAAATTCGGTGAGTGGGAATAGCAGCCTGAGTCAAACACTCACCACGCTGCGAACACCTCGGTCAATCTCGCAAGCACCCTAGATCATCGACATGACGCCCGCGGCGATCGCCCCCAGACTCGCTGCCACCGAGAGCCAGAACCAGGTTTGCTGGCTCACTCGCGTCGGCAACTGACGAGGTGCCAACTCGGCCTGTAGCCAGGTCCGCAAAACATTCACACTGCTGGCATCCAAAAAACAGCAGCCAATCACGTACACACCCTCACGTTGCTGCTGCCACATCGGACGGACTTGGATGCACTTGGACTGCGAGTCCCCGCTCAGCTCCGACTCCAACAGCAGACGATTCTCTAGTCTCAGAGGTGCCAGAGCCTCAATTCGTATGCCGCCGGCCGAGAAATCGACAATCATCACTTCCTGGGACTCGCCCTGACCAAGCTCGCTGCGGACGCGAACAGGAAGTTCGATCGCCGCACGGGGATCTTGCCGACGATCGAGATAACCTTCTTCCAAAAGCTTCGCGATAAATACCTGGGGTAAACTCTCGTCAAATTCAATCCCGTGAGACCAAGCGTTTCCCTGGAGGCGACACCAACGAACCACCCCCGTCACTCGGTGATGCAATTCCAGTCGATGCACCGCAATGGTCACACAGACTGCGGTACCTTCTGGCAACGCTGGCCCCTGACAGGTCATGCCGTGCGCCGAGCAGTCGATGATCGTCGCAGAAATCACCCGCTCAGGCTCGGGAAGCCCCAATTGCAAGGACACTTCGTCACTTCGTGCAAACGTAAACCGCGGTTCGGTCCGAATCCTGGAGCCTGTTAAGTGCCTTGTCATGTGGTTCTCGTATCTGCAAAGCCTGTGAAGTTACCCTGCTAATACATAGCTTCTTTTCTGGCATCGTTACGGAGTTCGCTGGCATGGCTTGGTCCCGCCAACACATCCACACAAATTGACGCAAGCCGTTTCTGCAGATAGTATTAGGTCTACTGCTAACCTACCGAAACACCATTCCAGGGATGCGTTGGACCATGCGTTGGCTCTTGCCTGTCATTTGCTTCGCCATCGGCCTTCAAACGGGGCAGCATACGCTCGTAGCATCCGACCTTTCGCAACGAGAGGCATGGAGCTTCTTTGAAGCGAAAGTGCGCCCCTTGCTCGTCGAGCGTTGCCAACGGTGCCACGGTGAAAAAAAACAGAGTGGTGGATTGCGTGTTGATTCGCTTGCAGCGATTGTGCGGGGGGGCGAAAGCGGACCAGCTCTGAAACCCCATGCCCCGCAGGACAGCCTGCTGATCAGTGCTGTCAAATACGAATCCTTAGAGATGCCCCCCAAGGCACCCTTGTCGCCCAACGAGGTAGCCACGTTAGTCAAATGGGTGAAACTGGGCGCGCCCTGGCCCAATGCAGACATCCGTCAAATCCAAAACCAAGGCGAACAATTCAGTCCTGAGGACCGCGCGTACTGGGCCTTCCAACCTTTAGCCAATGTCACACCTCCAAAACCAGCGAACGAAGCCTCCACAGGCAATGCGATCGACGCCTTCGTTCGTGCGCGTCTCCAGGCACACGACCTGCAACCAGCCCCGGAAGCTTCCCGCCGCGTCTTACTGAGGCGGGCCTATTTTGACCTGCTGGGAATTCCGCCGACTCCCGAACAAACTGCGGCTTTCTTGGCTGACAAATCTCCCCATGCTTACGAACAACTCATTGACCGCTTACTCGAAAGCCCTCGGTACGGCGAACGCTGGGGCCGCCACTGGTTGGATTTGGTTCGCTATGCTGAGTCGGATGGCTACAAACAAGACGCCTACCGGCCGAATGCTTGGCGCTATCGAGACTACGTCATCCGTGCTTTCAACGCCGACAAGCCCTACGATCAATTCATCCGAGAACAACTCGCTGGAGACGAGCTCGCTCCCCATGATCCGGACGCAATCGCCGCAACCGGCTACCTCCGGCATTGGATCTACGAATACAACCAGCGTGATGTGCGAACGCAATGGCAAGGCATATTGAACGACGTGACCGACGTCACGGCAGACGTCTTCCTCGGGCTGGGAATGGGCTGTGCTCGCTGCCACGACCATAAATTTGATCCGATTCTTCGCAAAGACTATTTCCGACTGCAGGCGTTTTTTGCGGCCATGCTGCCGCATGATGATACTCCCATTGCCGCTGCCGATGTGCTGGAAACCTATCATCGCCAACAACAACAATGGCAGGACGCAACAGCTGAAATCCGACAACAATTAGCAGCCATCGAAGAACCGGTATACCAACGATCTGCCGAGCCGGCGATCAACAAATTCCCCCCCGACATTCGTCCCATGATGCGCAAAGCGGATGAGCAAAGAGCACCGCTCGAAGCCCAACTCGCCGCGATGGCTTACCGACAAGTCGCGAGTGAGCGGAGCAAAGTCAAGATGAGTGACAAGCTCACCGGCGAGACGAAACAACGCTGGGAACATCTCCGCGAACAACTCGCCAGCTTTGACCACCTCAAACCACAGCCGCTGCCGACAACCTTTACCGTTCGCGACATCGGCGCTGAAGCTCCTGCCGTCTTTATCCCTGGTCGAAACAAAAATCCAATCGACCCGGGGTACCTGTCGGTTCTCGATCCTGCACCGGCCAACATTCCCACGCCCTCCTCGCAATCCAACACGACGGGAAGACGCACCGCGCTGGCAAATTGGATCGCCAACCCCCATAACCCACTCACCTCTCGGGTGATCGTCAATCGTATCTGGCAGTACCACTTCGGGCGCGGCATCGTCAGCACCTCCAGCGACTTCGGCCGGCTGGGCGAACCGCCAACGCACCCGGAACTGCTGGATTGGCTGGCGCGTTACTTCATGGATCATGACTGGAGTTGGAAAGCGTTACACCGACTCATCATGAATTCCTCCACCTACCGGCAAGCTGCCATGTACGACCGCATTGCCCAAGACAAACAAGTGGACCCGGACAATCGTTGGTACGGACGGGGCACCATCCGTCGGTTGGATGCCGAGCAGATCCGTGATGCGATGCTGCAAGTTTCAGGCGAACTATCCCCTGAACTCGGTGGCGCCAGTGTTGCCTGGAACGCGCCGCGCCGCAGCATTTACCTCAAAGTGCTCCGCAATTCCTACGATCCTTTATTGCGAGCCTTCGATGGACCAGACAATTTTTCCAGTCTGGCGGAACGCAATGTGACCACCATTCCCACGCAAGCTTTACTGCTGATCAATGGCGAGTGGACCCTGACACGCGCTCGGGCCTTTGCCAAAACACTGCCTCAGCCCCAAGCGGGTTCCAACGACTGGCAGAACACGATCCAGCTGGCATATCAAATGGCCTATGCACGCTTACCCAGTGTCGAAGAAGTCGCCAACGCACAAGCGTTTCTNNCGCAAATGACCCGCGAAGCTCCTGCTGTGGCCAAGCCACCCGCCGCGCTGCCCGGACGCACGGACGCCGCCGCCNAGGTACCCCCGCCGAATGCGGCAGCGCTGTGGACTTTCCCCAAGGTCGACGTGTTGCCGGATGCCGATTTCACCATCGAAGCCACCGTACTGCTCAAATCGCTGTATCCCGATGCAACGGTACGCACCATCGTTTCCCAATGGAACAACAACCACCAACAACNGGGCTGGTCGCTGGGAATCACCAGTACCAAGTCAGCCTACCAACCACGCAACCTGATTCTGCAACTGATCGGAGATCGACGGCAAGGCGTCTCAGGGTACGAGGTGATTGCGTCTGGATTGCGACCGGAGTTAAACAAGCCGTACTATGTTGCGGTGACGGTCGATGTTTCAGACACCACAAAAACCGGGGTCACATTCTATCTCAAAGACCTCTCCCAACCGGGCGCCGAACTGCAGGTTGCGCATGTCCCCCACAAAGCCACCGGCCACTTCCGCGGCTCCNCCCCGCTGGTCNTAGGCGGCCGACATGGAGTCTCAGGTCACCGCTGGGATGGCCTCATTGACGACCTCCGAATTTCCAAGACGCGCCTGCCTGCAAACCAACTGTTGATCCAGCAACAACTTGAACCATCGTCCGAGACGGTGGGGCATTGGACGTTTTCGGCCAAGCAACCGGAACGCGATCTGTCGTCGCACCATCACGATTTGCAATCGTCCCATTCAGCGACAACAGAGTCCGACCCCCAATATCGCGCACTGGTCGACTTCTGCCACCTCTTGCTTAACTCCAACGAATTCATTTATGTCGACTGAGCGACTCGAGATGCAACCAAACCGGCAACCACATTTCGTCCCCAATCTCTCCAGACGCGACATGCTGCTGAAGGGCGGTGCGGGATTCGGTGGACTCGCTTTGTCTTACCTGATGCAACAGTGCGGAGTCGCGGCGAACAAGCCAGGCACAAATGCGCCGCAAGCAACATTTCCATCCCAAGCCAAGAGTGCCATCTTTGTGTTTTTAGAAGGCGGGCCCAGCCATATCGACACGTTCGATCCCAAGCCCCAACTGAATGCCATGGCAGGTCAGCCCTTGCCTGCCAGTTTCGCACCAGTCATCACACCGATGGGTGAATACGACGCACCCTTNCTGGCCTCGCAACGCAAATGGAAACAACACGGAGAGTCCGGCACCTGGGTCAGCGACTGGTTGCCCCACATCGCAGAATGCGTCGACGACATGGCCGTGATTCGATCGTGCCACGGCAATGGACTCAACCACTCCAATGGTGTCTGTCAGATGAACACCGGTGCGATCATCGGTGGCCGACCATCGCTGGGCGCCTGGGTGAGCTACGGACTCGGGACCGAAAATCACAACCTTCCCGCGTTCGTCGTGATGGAAGACAACCCAGGCAAAGTGGTGAACGGCCCTCGAAACTGGAGTGCTGGCTTCATGCCCGCAACCTACCAAGGCACGGCTCTGGTAGGTGGAACACAGCCAATNCCTAACCTNCAGAATCCCCGGGGAATCAGCCAGCAAAGGCAGCAGGCCAAGCTGGCCTTCCTCAAGAACCTCAATCAACGACATGCGGATCCGCGTCGTGAACAGTCCGAACTTGATGCCCGAATTCGCAGCTATGAGTTAGCATTTCGCATGCAGAGCGAGGCACCAGAGGCGGTCGATTTACAACGTGAGACCGCGGCCACCAAGGCCTTGTATGGCATTGACGATCCGGCCACCGCAACGTTCGGTCGCAATTGCCTCCTCGCGCGCCGACTCGTCGAACGAGGCGTTCGTTTCGTCCAGCTCTATCACGGGAGTGGAAGCAAATGGGATGCACACTCCGGTATCGAGAAAAATCACTCCACCAACTGCCGCAGTTCCGACAAACCGGTCGCCGGGCTCCTCAAGGACCTCAAACGCCGCGGTTTGCTCGATGAAACCCTGGTGATTTGGGGAGGCGAATTCGGGCGTACGCCGATGAGCGAAAAAGGGAATGGCCGCGACCACAATCCCTATGGCTTCACCATGTGGATGGCCGGAGGNGGAGTGCAAGGTGGCCAGACNATCGGGTCGACCGACGAAATTGGCCTGCACGCCGTCGAAGATCGGCTNCATATCCACGATCTACACGCCACCATGCTATACCTGCTGGGGGTCGACCATCGACACCTCACTTATCTCCATCAGGGTCGTCCCGAACGCCCCACGATCAACGAGGGCGAAGCACTCGTGAAAATCCTTGGTGCTTGATCCTCGCAGAGCTGGAGTGAGCGATCGATATGCGAACCAACGCCGGCGCGACAGGGCTGACTGCTTCGCTCCCGCCAACCCCAATCGCTCTTGCTGCATGTCGTATCTGAGACACCCGCCCCGCAAACGACCATAAAATCTCGCCGGGACACGTGGCTTCACTGCACCTGCTCACTGCAGAGAGACGAGAAACGCCAGCTTGTGGATGGTGTAAGCCACTCTCAAAATTGTAAGAAGTAAATTTTCCTGCAATTTTGCCCCCAAAACCGCCTGCGGGGACGGCTGACTCCGCTTGAACAAAAGTCTCAGATTAACTACTATCCATCCATACGATCCCCTGTAGCTCAGTTGGTAGAGCGACGGACTGTTAATCCGTTTGTCGCTGGTTCGAGTCCAGCCGGGGGAGCTCTTCTTGATGATGGCTGCTGGTAAGCAATCCAGCAGCCATTTTTTGTGCCCCCACCGTCGCCACATCTGCAAGCATGTCAAAGGGTTGGCGAAATTCGGGCGTCAGCTCGCCACTGGCCCAGATCGAGTTCGATAGTACGAATTCCAGCAGACGGCGTTTCCCACTCGCCGCAGGATGTCCTTCAGATCTTCCCGCCATTCGGCTGACTTCTGCTCGTAGAAACGCTCTCCGATCTTTCCATCCAGCTTATCGACGTACATTGCCTCAAGACGTTGTTCAAGCTGCTGGTACTCCTTCTGTAGCCTGTCAACCACTTCTCGGTAGTAGCGAGTCTCTTGGTCGTGATTTTCCTTGAGAGCGGTTCGGTACTGGACGGCATGGCCGACAGCGTCGACTGCCCATACATGCGATCCCAAGTCCAGGCCGTAGCCGGCTTCGTCATGTCACCGGTGATACCTGAAAGCGACACATCCGCTTCCGGCTCATCCATCCCGTGGCAGTCGAGGCAGTGTTTTTGCAGGAGAGTTTGACCAGTTTGTCACACGATTGTGGGTTGACATTACTTGGGCAGATGTACCCCAATGCAGCCAGTGCCATACACGCAAACGTGCATTTTTTGATCCGGTTTTTGGTAAAGCGTCGTGCAAATAGTATGCGCGAGTCATGCTGCGATAGAGAATGACGTTGAATCCCGTTCATTACTCTTTCTCTTTCTCTTTCTTTGACGACACCTGTTGAATTACCAATCGATATCCAATGAAATTCTGTTCGTTTCGGCTGGAGAACGAGTCGCGATATGCGCTGCGGCAGTTTTGCGGCGGGCTCGTCCAGCTACCACCACGGATTGCGAGGTTAATGCACCATTCGGCGACATTACCGTGCATGTCATGAAATCCCCATGGGTTGGCAAGGTACGAGCCCACGAGGTTCAGCTTGGCGGCCCCGTCGTTCAGCGTGCGGTGCGCCCCGTTGGAATAGATGTCTCCGGTGTCGTAGTATGTTTTGTCCGCGAAGTTGGAGTGTCTTGGCAACTGATTGACGTCATCACCGAAATAATGTCGCGTCGTTGTTCCGGCACGCGCCGCGTATTCCCACTGGTCTTCCGAAGGCAGCGTGTACTGCCAATCGTCTGGCAGGCGTCCCGCCTTGCGTTCACTGTCCGTGAAACTGCGAGTCATCTGCCTGGCGTCGTCGTGGTTGATCATTGTCACCGGGTCGAGCTTGTGTCGGGAGAGCGTGCCGCGACCCGGTCCACGCTTCGCAACTCGATGCCCAAGCGTCAGTTCGTATTTTGATAACCAAAATCCATCTGTGATTGCCACTCTTCGTTGCGTCTCATCGGGATAGCGGTCAGTCTCGCCTTCGGGGCTACCCGCCGTATAGGCCCCAGGCGGACACCAACAGAACACAATGCCCAGTGAATTGACCCACTCGTCTCCGGCATTACGGCCTCGCGGGAACCGATCGGGCCGAGCGATCGCCAGTGAAGGTTTGCCACTGAGTTGCTTGAGAGCGGTCTCTACACCGCCAAAACTCACAAAGCAATCAGCCGGCGTATTGGTTGTCCCTTTCGGAACAGTCGGGCCATCGAGTACCACCAGGTTCTTTGCGCTCCCGCCTTTTTTGAAGAGGTCTTGCAGTACCAAAGCAAGAGAATAGCCTCTCCCAGGCTTCGAGCTTATACCCAGCAGGCAGATACCGTCCTGCCCCTTGTAGGATCCGGGCAATACCTGCCCGCTGAAGTACAGCAATGTGGTCGATCTGGTCGGCGTCGTATTCGCGAATCTTTCGACGGCAATCTTCAATTGATTTTCGTCGATATCTTCCAATCTCTTGCAATAGAAACCACGCTTCTGCAGGACTGTTGCGATGGAATCAAGGTCCTTTGCCGGCATCGAAAGCGATTTGTCCTGGTACCTGCTATTGCCTATCAACAATGCAACCCGGTGTTCCGCCTGAGCAGTCGTTGCCATGACCGATAGACAGAGGAGAACTTTAATATTCATATCTGCCTCTACCTTTAAACAATGAGTTCTGCCAACGGACCGGTTTGATCCAGGTCTTTGATCGCGGAATCGGCGATGCCAAACTCCTTTCGCGGATCGCCTGCGGCATTTAGCAGCGAGGTATACAGACTGGCGATCGTGCGATGCCCCGGCTTGCCATACCATGGGTAGCGCAAGTAACGATTGCCCAACGTCAGACGTCCGCCAAGATCACCAATCAAGACAAACGGCCATTCGTGGCAGACCGGGTGGTGACCTTCGGCCGAATCCGACAGGTAGACGACGAGCGTGTTGTCCATCATGGTGCCGTTGCCTTCTGGTACCGACTCCAGGGTCTTGATGAACTTGGCCAGCTTTTCCATACACTTTCGGCGGATATGAGCATGGCATTCGGATCCCAGGAGACCCGCGAAGTTTTGATATTTGCCGTGGCCGATGGCGTGAGCTCCGATGTAGACATCCTGGCCGGTTCGGCCCAGTTCGCTGGCCATGCAGGAGAGCCCGATGCGATCCAGTCCCGCGGCGGCGGACACCGTCGCAACGTTGGTCAGGCCGGCAATGAGTGTTCCCGCCGCGATGTCGAACTGAGCTTCGAGCCGATCAAAGACGCCAGTGGGACCTGTCCTGGAATCACTGATCGTTGCCAGCTTGGGATCGACCCGGGGCGTCGCCTTGGAAATCTGATCGGCCATTTTGGCCAACTTGCTCTGGCGACCGCTCATCGACTCGAATGCTTGGAGGTATCTCTCCAGTTTCTGCCGATCCGTTCCGTCAAGCCGGGATTGCATTCGTTTTACATCGTCGGCCAGAAAGTCAAGCAAGTTGGTGTCGACGTCAAAACTCTTGCGAGAATCACCCGAAGTGCCAGCTGCAAAAAACTGTTGATGCGCCAAAACGGGGTCGAGAACCGTCGGCAACGCTTTGTGTCGCCCCGCGGACGTCACGTTGTAGGTCAATGCCATGGGTTTGTTCGATACGCCCACGCCAACGTGCGGATAGATGCCGCCAAGTTGCCTTGCCATTCCCGCGTCGATCGTTTCACCGTAGGCCTGCTTGCCGCTCGGCCAACATCCCAGGGCGGCAAATCCCATGTTGTGACTTCCCCTGGCGATGCGTCCGGATAAACCGTGCAGCAGNGTCATTTTTTTCGCGTAGGGTTGAAGTGGCTCGAGACTGAAAGGTAGTTTGATTCCGTCAAGTGATCGGTCTTCGAGCGTCCCGGGCTCCTTCTTGCGATCAATTCCCTGCGGCTGGATCTCCGCCGGGTAAATTCCGTTCCCCTGAACAAAAAACAGTACTCGCGCCGGTGAGGGACCGCCTGCGGTCGCTGCATCGAGTTGGCGGAGAAACGGTGCAAAATACAACCCGCCAAGACCGAGTGTCGTCCCGCGGAAAAATGTGCGTCGACTGATCATGATTCTGGAACCTGTGAACAAGGTTGGTTTATGGAGCCTGTTTTTTCTGTCGCAACAGGAAGGAATCCGAGCTTAACAGAGATACGACAAGGGCCTTGAAGCTTCCGTTGCCATCTCGATATGCCTTGTGGGCGTCCTGTAACGTGTTGGTGTCACCCAGCGTTTCGTTCCTCCCCATGAAGTAGCGAAAGACGTAACGCACGAAGACTTGCTCGACATATTCGGATTTTGCCAGGATCTCCATCAACTCGGTCGGACCGCTGACTTTCCTGCCATCTAACCCGGGGACACCCGTACGCGTGATCTCGCCACGGGCGTTGACGGGCTGTCCGGCATCCAGTCGCTGGTAGCGGCCGTAGTGGTCGTAGCGTTCAAAAGGAACACCCAGGGGATCCATTTTTTTATGGCAACGCCAACACTCGGCCGCCTGGGTGGCGATCTTCAAGCGATCCCGAAACGTCGNATGTTCCAGTTCGGGAACGCGAGCATCGACGCCAATCGGTACATCGGGGACCGTGCCGCCCAACAAATGAGTGCGAATCCACTTGCCACGCTGTACAGGATGGTTCTCGAAATTGCCAGACCAGGCCGATAGCCAGGCGGGATGCGTTAGCACGCCAGACCGTTCGTCCTCGCGAAAAGAAACGGGTTGCAAGTGCAAGGACCACTTCCAGTCCAGCGGCAAGTTATAGGCGGTGTGATAGGCCGTGCGTTTCTCGTGCGCAATGACCAGCATCTGCCCTTTTCGTTTCACGTTTTTGTAGTTCGTGTTAACGTAAAACTTCCGGGTCGTGAGCANTTCCGCCAGCACATGCCTATCCGCCCGCAAGATGTCCCGAATCGTGGTTTCCAGGTCGTTGACCAATCGGCCCGAATCGTGATCGCCGCCCGCCGGTTTGTCTTTGAATACTTCTTTGGCAAATGGGTAATGGAAATACTCACGAAAGAACTGCAGGACTCGGGGATTCCTGTCCTGGAGCTTCGATTGGTCCGCGAGGCGTTTGTCGACGAGCATGGCGACCTGCCCGGCCGTTTCGAGTTCGCCGGCGGCCGACGCTTTGAGGAATTCATCCAACGGTGCATTGCTCAGAGCGTACGAGAGCGCGAAGGCGATTTCGCGTTGGGAGAGTCGCGTTCGACCAAACTCGTCGACCTTGCCGTCACCTAGCTCCTGTCGATACAACACTTCCGGTTGCAGCAGGACACCGGTGAGCAACGCCCTTCCAGCCGTCTGGTGACCACCGATATTGGCCGCTTTGTCGTAGAACGCCTTGAACCGAATTAACTCTTCTTCCGTCGCGGCACGACCGAGAATCTTTCGGAAAGCATGTTCGATTGCCAACAGGACGGCTTTCGTCTCGGGCGGGCCAGTGTCGCGGGCCAACTCTTTCAGCACGCGATCCCTGGAAGTTGGGCCAGTCATTTTTTCGGCAATCTTCTTGGCGTTCCCCAGCAGCGGAGCCGTCGCGGCTTCGTCGAGGAAATAGCTCGCCGCGTAGTCCTTGATTTCCGGTCCATCAAGCAAGTTCAGTCCGTTCGCCAAACCGCTGACACGTTCGGCAAGTCGTGGGATTGTGGCATTGTAGATCGCCGGTCGAAGTCGCCAGATGCGAGGCGGCGCCGGATGGACACGCGATAATCGTTCGCCGAACAACGCCTGATGATCAACGTAATTACCAAATTGCGGCAGAAGGAATTTTTCGTTGGTCACAACCCCAGCACGTTGGGTTTTTTGCAACTCCTGGCGAATCCAGGTAAGAAGGGCCCGCCGCTCTTCCGGGGCCGGTTGGTTCTCATCTTCAGGGGGCATGTCTCTGAATCTGATTTGCTCCTCAATCATCCGCCACGTTTCGTAATGCTCACCGCCGATCAGGTCACCGTCGATCAGGTGAAGCGAGAGGTTCGCTTCGGGATCGTCGGCACCATGGCAGTCGAAGCAGTACTTTTGCAGCAGCGGCTTGACAAGTTTGTCGAATGACTCAGCGGTTGTTTCGCCCGGGAACACGCAACACAGCGCAGCCACCACAGTCACCTGTAGCGTCAGCGAGGGATTCCGTCGGTTCAAAGATGCCTCTGCCCTACGTTCTGATTTGCCTTTGATTTTTCTTGGGAAGACCATCATGAAAATCCCCTCTTCCTCGCGAGAACGACCCGCAATCCAACATTCGCAAACTCGGCGGAGCTGTTTTTGATGCCCACCGAATTGCGGAATCCGGGCTGGCAGTACTGGACCAGCCTCCACCATGCATGACGAACGTGTACTGCTGGCCTTTGCGCTCCTAAATGTTACAGAATGCCCCCTGATTAAGGCTACATTCCCGCGTGAGGGGACTGGAGTTATCTAGGGCTCCAGGGTGCAATTTTACCAGATTCCGTAACAGGGCGACCCTTCGTTTGCTTTCGTCTCACGCAGTACTCGCACCGTCCTGAAACGCCTGAAAATGTAGTCGGAAATCCAGCGTCGGTGAACGGAGAAAAGTTCGAAACGTATCAAGCCGGGGGAGCTTTTTTGTGCGAACATTGAAACCCTCGGTCACAAGTCGTTTTGTGGTCGAGGGTTTTGTCGTTTCTTCGACCGTCGGATAGAGATAATGCGATTTATTGACGGCATCGCTAGGAGACACAACAGTCAACATCCTGCGCAAATCATTGCGGAGAAGGGGATTGAGGACTCCAACGACTTGTTCGAGTCATAAAGTTGCTTAACCGTAGGACTCGAACACCTTGTCGCGCCCGTTGGTCGGTGTTCATCGCTGTTGACGACTTGCTACGTCACACGGTCCATTGATCAAGACTCGATGCGAACTCGGATGTCGCTAAAGCCAAGTTCAATCGACCTTTATCTGAAATGTGTCTGACACTGCGTTTCTTGTGGTGTAGGTCAGGACGTTGTTCTTAATCCGTGCGTCGAGCGGCGGATTGGTCTGCGGCAATCCTGAGGTGCTGGAGAGGAGCTGAATCTTCGTTTTCGGATCGAACGCGATCCTGACTTCTCTGGAGCGTGAACGTTCGTAGTTGGCGGAGCTCCTTTCGGATTCGATGTCTACATGAGGATCACTTACGGACATAACCAACTGCCCCGATGCGTTGTTCTGGAACATGATATTCAATCGTCGGTTGGCGGATAGGACGTAGGGAAGATTCAATTCTTTTTCAGCTTCGTAAACCACGTAGCTGTACAGCGGTTCTTCATTCTGCGATTGAAAGACAACGGCGTGAGCGTTTCCGTCGTGTTTCAGAACGCGATGTTCGGGATTTGCTGCGGTCGCTTCGGTGTAGGCTTTCAGTTTCCCAGGCGATTTGCCGTCTGAATTCAGCAGGACGAAATAATGGTGCGACGAAACGTTGCGGGACGGACCATGGTCCAGCCATGCGATGACGCCCGTGCCTCGTGTCATTCGCTTACCCGGCGTGAGACTGGTGACTCCGATGCGGTAATTGAACAGGGTCTCGCGTTCTTTCCAATCGATTCTGAGTTTGCCCTTCTGGCCGCCGGGAATGACCCACGCGTGACCGTACGGAGAAATCAGGTAGCTGGTTTCGTCCAGACTGGCGTCGAGTTGCACGTCGTCGACGTATTCCTGGCCGTTTACGACGAGAACCTGTTTCTCCGGATTCCAACGTCCGGGGTTTTTTCCTTTCCAGAGGACTTTGTCGAGTGTTTCCTGAAAGAGAACCGTCTCCATCGTTCTGTCTGAGTTCGCCTGATAGTCACTGCCCAAACACACCACCTTGTCTTTGTAGAAGTGGTAGCTCTTTTTGCCTGCGACTCCGTCAATCCCGAACAGATCTTTCCAGATCTTCAGGTTTTCGGACTTCAGCGTCTGAAATGAGAAGTTGCCGAACCGACCGAAGTTTTCCTCGGTTTCGTTGAAGGTGACACTGCCGTTTCCGGTTCCACCTGTGGTGTTGAGTTCAACTCCGTGCTCGCCTTTGGGCTCACCGTC
Source organism: Blastopirellula sp. (assembly GCA_002701545.1). Lineage (GTDB taxonomy): Bacteria > Planctomycetota > Planctomycetia > Pirellulales > Pirellulaceae. Next base: position 25,703 of record NZVR01000119.1, read on the forward strand.
CATCGTGTGGTGTTTGATGTATTCGTCATCGGTGACGGCCGGCATCGTGATTCCGGGAGCTTTCGACCAACTGTAGCCTTCGTAATCCGCGCCTAGCGGCGGACGCGATCCGGTGCGATCGTTGTCCAGAATATAAAGACATCCGTATCCACGGTTCCACGACCATCGACCGTGCGGTCGGGACGGCGTTCCATCCTGATCGTTGTACGAACCAACCTGCACGCGGGTCATGTCGTGAGAATAACTGGCGGCTCCCGACCAGTTGAGGCTGAGATGAATGTCGGACTGCGGCTGAATCTCTTTGAGCTTAGGATATTCCGTGATCAATCCTCGCCGCACAGTCTCGGGCTGGTATTCGGTCATCCCGAGAACGCCAGCCATGAACTTCCGGGCTGCCGGGATCTCATTCCAGTCCATGTCGTACAGATACTCAAAGACGTCTCGACGCGGGAAACTGTCGATGCTGAATTCGGTGGGTTTATCCAGACCCTGCGCCATCGCATGGCCTGGGCCGCCATTCAGAATGTCGTTCGCCCAGTGCTTGAAACGCAGTGTGCCGTTGGTCGATTCCTGCCCGCCCTTCACCGTCGCGGGAAAGTTGAATGCTCCGAAGCAGTACCGAGGGATGTACCACGCCAGTGTTCGCCGGATGGTCGGGCTGAAGTCGAGCGGCGTTCCGGCGAACTGACGCGCCTTTTCAGTGTGAGCGAAGAAGTTGCCGCCCCAGTACGAACAGTGTCCGTGATGCCAGAAGGTATAGTCCGGCTTGATCATGCCGCGACGGTTGATTTCTGAAATCGAAAACGTGCGAGTGAAGGATTCCTGCGACGCCTTGAGCATCTGAAAAAACTTCGCATCGTCCGGTTCGTAGAAGAGTCCGTACCACGTCGACTCGGCCGACCATTCACGACTGATTCCCGGCAACGGATCAACGGCGTAGGTGTAAGTCTGCACCTTCGACATCCAGATGATGATCTCACCGATGTAATTCGCGTAGGCGTGATCTTCGGCCGTCCCGCGGGCTCGCAGCACCGCGATCATTTCGCGAGCGTCTCGGACCAGCCAACTGCCGCCGTACTTGGCCGAATGGCCTGTAATTGAAGCGTCCTGCCCCGATGGAGTCGCCAGTAATGGTGCTGACACCTGATACCGGTACCAGTCCAGATACGCCTTAAATAACGCTTCGGCGTGTTTGCTTTGCGGGCACTTCGCGAACCACCGACCGTATTTCAGGAACAGCTGTTTGACATCGCGTTCACGCAGGTCGTTCCCCTGAATGTCCTCGGGAAAGTTGAAGTTATTCTTACGGGAGCTGCAAAGATCTCCCGAGAAGTAGATTCTGTCGGCGCCGAAATTGATCGTTTCTTTGAATCTGTATTTGCCGTCGGGAAGTTTCACGCAGTCTCGTGCGAGGATCTGCTGAGCCTGCTTGTCGATGTCGACGAATTCCCGATCGCCCGGTGTCAGTTTCTTCGGCGCGACAAAGAATTCAGTTCTTAGCTGGGTGATGAATTCCTGTTGTTTCGGATTCAGCTTGTCCGGCACGGGTGGCTTCTGCGCGCAGTGTCCGAAGTAGCCGGTTTCGGCCTGATCGAACTTTGTCGGATCGATCGGCTTGTCGATGAAGCCAACCGTTGCGATGTCTTCTTCGGCACTCAGGTCAAACGGCCAGGCTCGTCCGTCAATCAGTGTCCCGGTTCGCGAGAACCCGAGGTTCAGGTAGTCGGTTTTCCCCCTGGCGTCCATCGTTTTCTGGTCGGGAATCTCGGCGACCGTGATTAACCGGTCGAGATAGAAAGTCCCCGAAGAGACATCGGTCGGTGCCTGCAGCACGATTTCGTCAAGCTTCGGCTCCGCAACGCCATCCGGCATTTTCTCAATGGCGTTGATGTGGTTCCCCTGGCCGAAGAGGCTGGAGTTGTCATTTAGTGCGACTCCACCCATGCGGTACCACGTACCTGTGAAGTTCGTGAAGTACCGCATCTGCGTCAGCTTGATTTCGTTGTCGCCCCCGGGGTGATCCGTCGTCCGTTTGAAGTAGACATTAAGGTGAGTGTTCCTGGGCAGGGGCTTGTCCTGAAAGATGTGCAGAACAAACGGAGCGATGACTTCCGATTTTGCGTTGAAGCCCGTCAGTCCGACTCGAAGGTTTGAGACCACCCCGGCATCTTTGATGCGGATGACGTCACCGGCTTTCCAGTCCCAGCGGATTGATTTCGCTCCAGCTCGGGAGTACTTGTCGCTGACACTGATTCGGCCCTTGCCGACGTGCTCCCAGTTTTCGGGCATCTGTTCAAGGATGTAGACGTAGCCATCCGTCGAAGCATTGCCATGCGTCGTGAGCATGCCCGTCACGAGCACCTTTTCGGGAATGCTCTCCATTGGTCGCGTGTGCAGCTCGTTGTAAGAAACCCGAGATTGCGCCGGCGCGTTAGCGGCTAGCAGGGGTAGCAAGAGAAGGCAGTACGTGGAGTATCTCATGTCTATGTGGGCATCCTGAATGCACTCAAATACGTATTTTAGCACTCCACTCCGCTTATCACAGCAATGTCAGGGCCACGCCAAGACGCCCGAATGTCTTCGGGCCGTTCGACACCCATTAATCCGTTATTTCAGGCGACGGAGAACTTGAGTCACTCGAGCTCGGCTGACACCGAGATATCGTGCCAATTCAGCGCGTGTTTCGACGGCGCCGGAATCGAGAAGCGACTGGTAGTATCGAGCTCGATCCATGCCATCCGGACGAGGCTTCTTATGTTCGCATTTGGGCTTTGGAATGGCCGAAATGGGGTTCCACGGGTAAAACTCGACTTTGGCGGATCGACGTAAGTTGTTGATATGAAAGGCTCCCAGCTCAATGAGTCCGTGTTCGCATAGAGTATGACTCGGGGAGCTCGTTTCTTTTCTGCGGAAAGAAACCACCGACCAGTTAACGCCCGGCGCCCTCCGATCGGCTGCCGGGCGTTTCGCGTTCTTGGCCAGTTCTGGCAAGGGTTTGCGACGATCCGGCTCGCGGCGTCGCGCTCTCTGGTTCGAGAGAGAACTTCCGGGGTCCGAAAGGGACCTTCAAGGTTCCTTCCGCACCCCGAAATCTCTCGCCAAAACTCTCGGAGTCTCTGATTAACAGACCCCGAAAAGTTAACAGGCCGTTCCCTTTCGGACCCCAGTTCGTCATATCGAACTTGCGCCGGGTAGGTTAGCAGATAGAGGGGTCGCGGACGCTCGTCACGCCAACATCCATTCACGCCAGACACAGCGCCGGTCGCCAGGCGAAGGTCGTTGTGGGCAACTCCACCAGGAGACGCTCCATGCGACCAATCGACGACCCATCTTCTCTGACGCCCGACCAACGTCACGCCGCTGTGGCCAACATCCTGGCCGCCGGTATTCTCCGACTCCAAACGCGGGCGGCGCTGACTGGAATCCTGAAACTCTGCGCTGGAACGATGTTCCTGATCTCAAGGATTGCCGTCAGGTCAGAACAATCGACATTGCTCGGAGCCGGCAACGTGGCAGCTTCCGTGTCGAGACGTCGGAGCGACTTGAGGCTCTGAAGACGGCCAACTCGGACAAAACCACGTTTCTAGCTGTCCGGCAGACTCCCGAGTTGCAACCGGTCGGTCTGGTCCACGCCTTTGCCAGCAGCACTCACCCGGAGGCGTCCGGGCCGAGCTTGGAACTATCACTGAATCGTCAAGAGTCGTTAAGATTAAGATAACACAGAAGCAAAATAGCAAGAGAAGACACACATGATTACCAGAAGAACGATGCTCAAAGATGTCATGGCCGGCGGGGCGGGTGCGGCTTTGTCGTCCTCCTTTGTACCTGCCAACCTGGGGGCCAGCGAGAAGAACTCAGACGCCATTGGGAAACCCAGGCGGGTAATCTTCTTCTTGCAAAACAATGGTTTTCATACCGCTGCCTGCATTCCAAGAGGCATGAAGAAGAGTGCTTCATTGGCTGGCGCGAAGTTGCCAGAATCGATCAAGCCGCTGGAACCCTACCTGGACAAAATCAACATCATCAATGGTCTGCATGGCCGGCATACCAATCCCACTCACAGTGCGTATTTCGGTGCCCTCGGTGGATACCCCGGCGGCGAGCTCAGGGCTCCCAGTGCCGAAACAATTGACTACACCTTAAGCAAGTTGCTGCCGCAGGCGATATTGCCTCATCTTCGCATCGGCATGGGAGATCTATCCAGTATGGAAAGCCAGCCGACGGTGGCGGCCTTGTCTGCTTCCGGAGCGGCGATGCCACTCTATATGAATTGCAATCCCAATCATCTTTACCAAACGCTGTTTGGCAGCGTTGCAGACGTCGACGTAAAGAAGAGATACGAAGCCAAATCCCGCATTCTCAAACAGGTGGAAGCGGTGGCGGCAAAGGGAAAGAGCGGATTGCGTGAAAGCGATTTGGTACTTTATGGATCCTACGTCAATGGCTTCAGTGATATCAATAACTTGCGCAGCAAGCTTAGCGATTACTCTGGGCCGCTCAAGAAGTATCAACCGGAATTCAGCGACAAGTATCTTTCACCGAAGTTCGAAACAGATTGGCATGACGCTCTGCTGGATATTGGCATTGCCGCGCTGCAATCTGGTTTGACCAACACCCTGACCATCGCCTCAGGGCGCGGAGATGTCTGGGGTTCATGGGAAGGCCTGGGGATTGAAACCACGGGCCATTTCCTAGGACACATGTCACAGGAAGGAAATCCCATCTGGCACAAGATCCGGAACTATAACTGCGAGATGCTGATTAAGCTGATGAAGTCCCTCGAATCGGTGCCTGAGGGCGAAGGAACGATGATGGACAATACACTCATTGTCTACACCAGCAATAATGCGGACAAGCAACATACAAGTGCCACGACCTGGCCCTTCATCCTGCTGGGGAATCTAGGTGGACAGTTCAAGACGGGTCGATTTACCCAGTTCGATAGAACGCGGCCGATCAATGCCCTGTACGCGACGATTCTGCATGCCATTGGCGCTCCCTGTGATCGTTACAACATGGACGAGACCAGCGCCAGAAAGCTCGACTCGAGCAGCGGTCCCCTGGAAGAACTTCTTGCATAGACGCGAGTGTCGGCGTAGTGGGATTCGCCAGAATTCCACTACGAGACAAACACCCTGGAAACAATGATGACTTTGAGAACCATTGCTTGTGTGTCATTTGTTGTGGCGGCCTATTTTTCACTTCAGACGCCGACACTTGTTGCAGATGATTCAACGACGTTTCAGTCCCTCGCCAAACCCTTTTTGGCGAAGTACTGCGTTGACTGTCATGGCGCCGACACCCAGGAGGGCGATGTTGCTTTTCATGAATTGANTGGCATCACTGCCGACAACGTCCGCTTGTGGAAGAGTATTTGGGAACAGGTGGCAGTGAAAGAGATGCCTCCCGAGGATGAGACTCAGCCGACCCTCGAAGAGCGACAGCAATTAGCCGAGTTTGTTATCGCCGGGTTGCAGCGTGCCCTGAAGGAGAAGGGGGGATATCACGAACACCTTCACCCTTCCAAAGGCAATCTCCTGGACCATGACCTGCTGTTTGGTGACTTGCCGGAGAACCTGGAACCGACATCATCTCCGTCTCGCATCTGGCGTCTCCATCCACATGAGAAGTTCACCAGACTCAACGAATTGGTGACGATTGAGCCTCCCTATAACCCCGAAAAACCGGGCGCAAGAGCCCGTGGAGACCATGTCCCCACGGACAGCAAAACCGGGACCAATATTTACCTTGGTATTCACGACGTCAATGACTGGGTAGGCACAGCTTTCTCACTTCATCACAGCCTCAAGAATATCACTCCCATATTAAGCACCAAGGTAAAACGTGGGCTGCAANACTACCCCTACCTCTATTCAGTCAACAGCTCTGAAACCTTACGGATCGCCAGCGATGCGGAAACAATCCTGCGCTTTATGGCCTACGGCCCTGACGTCAAACATTTCCAGCTTATCGACGACGTTTCAGAAGTAGATGAAAAACACCGAGGGATATCCATCTACAAGGGCCGAACCATTCTGACCAAACATGGCGTTCCCGAGGGAGTCTTCTACAACAGGAAGTCAAAGCGGCCAATCACCCCAGTCTATGATTTGATGGCCAAACCCGGCGTCGATGATGAGCGACTTAAGGCAGCCGTCGATTTTCTATTCGAAGCTGTGACGCTGCGACCGCCTACGGCGGAGGAAAGCGCCACCTATCTCGGAATTCTCAAGCAGTCGATCGAAGACCTTGGCAAAGAAGAGGGAGCCATCCTGGGCCTGACGCCGATCTTCCTCGACCGCGCTGCACTCTTCCGCACGGAACTGTGTGAGACAGGGACGCCCGATGAATATGGCCGCGTCATGTTGCAGGATCAGGAATTGGTTTTGGCCATCAATGCCGCCTTCTCCTATATCGCACCGGACGAGAAACTTAAACAGGCGTTTGAGGGTGGGCGTTTGAGGACCAGGGAGGATGTTAAAAGAGAAGTCACCCGCATCCTTAACGATGACAGTATTCGCAAACCTGCAATTCTGCGTTTCTTTCGAGAGTACTTTGATTACGAACTCGCCGCGAAAGTGGATAAAGATGACAGATTACTAAAACAGGCAGGCGGCCTGAAAACGAGCAAGGCACACCGTATCGCCATGGCCGAAATGACCACCAACACCGACCGCCTGGTGGAATTGGTTTTGGCCGAAGACAAGGATGTCCTTGCTGAATTGCTGACCACTGACAGGGTTGTTTTACCTGAAGATTCCAGGAATTACGGATATCTTGCTGAAATGGCAAGTAATGGCAAAACAGTGGGAAAACCAGTTGTTCCAGCATCTTCCAAGAGAAGCAGCCTCGTCCCTCAACAAGCCGAGGAGTTGCCTGGAATCATCGTGGATAACCATCACGCAAAGGTTACAGGTAAGTGGACCCAATCCAGTCTCGCAAAAGACCGCGTGGGCGAGAACTACCTGATCAGCGAAGTGGAAGGAAACGAAAAGGCCAAAGCCCTTGCTCCTCTACAAGCTAAAAATCTGCCCGGGATTGTCGTGGACAACCCGGATGCAAAGGTTAGCGGAAAGTGGTCCGACTCCAACGGGATAACAAACCGTGTCGGCTCTGAGTACCTCTTGTCCAGAACCGCGGGTAGCAAAGTCGTTTATCCGGTGAGTTTTCCCAGGGCAGGTAAATACGAAGTACGGATGACCATTGCCCAGCATGCCAACCGAGCCTCCCAAGCGGTCGTGACCGTTCGTCACAAGGGCGGAAAGGAAACCTTTCGCATCAACCAAAGACGGGCCCCTGGAACTTTCAATAAGCCAGGTTCAGACGGCTATTTCCAATCGTTGGGTTCTTTCGAGTTTCCAGCCGGCCAATGGGATGCGGTCGAGATTTCTTGCGGCGGCGGTGGTGGCCTTGTGGTGGCCGATGCCGTCCAATTTCTCCCTCCAGGCGTTTCCGGAGAAACTGGCCAGGAAACAGAACACGCCGCCCCCAGGGAGAAGAGTAAGCTGGTTTATCCTGTGACTTTTCCCAAAGCAGGCAGGTATGAAGTTCGCTTTTCCTATGGGAAGCACCCAGGAGCGTATATCGCAACGCTGGTGACCGTTCACCATAAAAACGGAGAAACAGTATTTCGCCTTGACCAACGGGGAAAAGGTTCTTTTCTGAAGCGTGGTTCAGATAGATATTTTCAATCCCTGGGATATTTTGATTTTCCAGCTGGCCAATGGGATGCGGTCGAAGTTTCTACCGAGAAAGGAGATATTAGCAAATATGAACAAGCCTCCAGTGCAGGTAAGTATGCGGTTGCGGATGCCGTTCAATTTTTGATAGCTGGTACGCCTCAAGTCAGAGACGAACAACCAAAACTCGTCAAGTCATCGGGCGGCGAGATCGTCCATGTGAGGCTTACCGAATACCATGAAATCTCCAAACGTGAGAGCTCCGACTCCGCTCTCCGTTCTTCCAGCGAGAGGCATCTCGTCAGACTTCCCGCTGACCAGCGCAAGGGCATTCTTACTCATCCTATCTGGCTGGTCGCTCACTCGGATGCCATGGATAATCACGCCATCCTGCGCGGCAAATGGATCCGCGAGCGTCTGCTGGGCGGCGCCATTGCCGAGGTACCAATTACGGTCGATGCGATGTTGCCGGATGAACCCGAAAAAACCCTGCGGCATCGCATGCGCGTTGTTCGAGAAGAACAATGTTGGAAGTGCCACCGAAAAATGGACCCGCTCGGCTTGCCCTTTGAAATGTATAACCATGCCGGGCTATTCCGTACCACGGAACTTGGAAAACCGGTCGATTCGACAGGTGAAATCACCGACAGTGGTGACCCTGCGTTGGATGGGCCGATCGACAATGCCCTGGAGATGATCGACAAGCTCGCCCAAAGTAAGCGCGTGAAGCAGGTGTTCGTGCGCCACGCGTTCCGCTACTGGATGGGACGAAACGAGACCATCAACGACGCCCTCGTTCTCCAGGATGCCTACAAGGCTTATGTAGACAACGAAGGAAGCATGAAGGCATTGCTCACCTCGCTGCTGACGTCCGATGCGTTTCTCTATCGGAAGGTCAGGTAGTGAATCTCCATATGAAGAACAACAGGACTCTGAATAGGCGTTGCCTTCTTATGGCAGTCTGGCATGCTGCCCCACAGGAAATAAGACAAGCACGTGGTACCGAAAGTGGGGGCATCCCAGGACTGTTTCTATGTTGATTCGCAGTATCCTCGTGTTCCTAATCGCGCTGAGCGGATATTCCACTCTGCAGGCTCAGGACGCAGTCAAGCCTCACGTACTGGTGATCGGTATCGACGGTTTGCGACCAGATGCGATGCAGCAAGCGAAGACGCCCAATATTGATACCCTCATTCAGAATGGGGCGGTTTCGTTTCGATGTCAGATTATGGGCGAGAGATACCGCAACAATGACACCGTCACTGCTCCTGGAGGGTCGAGCATCCTTGCTGGCGTGTGGGCGGACAAGCATGGCGTGCAGCGCAATTCTTTCAAAGTCAAGCACTTTGACGCATATCCTCATTTCTTTGCGCGGATCAAATCCCAGTTTCCATCACTAAAAACAGCGTCGTTTCTGGATTTGCCGCAGACCAATGAGTGTGTCGTGGCCAGGCTGATTTTCAGTACGGATATGAAGAGAGTACGGCGGCGCGCACTCGACCAGAAAAAGATGCGCTCATCGCGACCGAAGCTTCCAAACTGATTGCATGCAAGATTATCAGGCTGTGTTTGTCAATCTTGGGAATTGCGATAGTGTAGGGCATAAGAAGGGATTCCATCCCAGCGGGTAGCGAGAATCTGTGGTGTACGGATCAGGTGACAACCGCTTTCACCGGAAACGAAGACTGCGGTGCAAGTCGGCTCCGCGGCTTGGTCCGCCTTTTTAATTTCAATGGCAGACGCACTCGCCGTCAGTGCGCAAAGCATAAGCAGAAAGAAGCATGCTTTAATTGGCTCTGCAGTTCTTTGCATAAGGCTATTTCACTGTGCGATAAGAGAAAAAAGCTGATGTCAAGGACGAAGTATTTCTTCGGAGTTCGGGCCTTGAACTGAAGTCCGGTCGGTCACTTTTCGCTCCAGTCGGGATTTGGTTTCGGGACATTCGCGCCGACGGACTCTCTCCATTGATCCAGCTGCTGTTTCAACTCTTTCGCGCGCGCGGGATACGTTGTCGCAAGATCGGTGCGTTCACTTCTGTCATTCGCGAGATGGAACAGCTCGACGCGATCATCTTCGTAGTAGTGGATCAGCTTCCAGCTCCCGTCACGGACGGCACTCGCTGGCGTCATACGTGGGTAGTAATGGGGATAGTGCCAGAACAGAGCTCTGGCCGGGAGTTTCTGCTGCTCACCCTTTAACAGAGGGAGCAGGTTGACGCCGTCGTTCCGCGGGACTTCGTCACCTTGCACTCCAATCCCGGTGGCCAGTGTCGAATAGAAGTCCTGCGACAGCACCGGCTCATCGCAGACGCTTCCGGGTTGAGTAATGCCGGGCCAGTGAATCATCAGTGGTACGCGAATGCCCCCTTCGTAAAGGGTGCCCTTGCCGGAACGCCACGGGCTGTTGCTGGTCGGAGGAGCTCCGGCTGACTTTCCCGAAGGAAAGTCCACTCCACCATTATCGCTGGTGAGGATCACGATTGTGTCGCGGTCAAGTTTCAATTGCTGTAGCGTGTCGAGAAGACGGCCGACATTCTCATCAAGGCTGGCCAGCATGGCAGCGTAGACGGCGTGCTTATGAATCACCCCGGGTTGCTTGTCTTGAAAGTGGGCAATTGCGTCCGGCTTCGCCTCAATCGGTGTATGCACCGTGTGGTACCACAAACTCACAAAGAAGGGGCGCTCCTTCTGCTCGTTGATCAGTCGGATTGCGTGATCGGTTAGCTTGTCTGTCAGATAGTCGCCTGGCTTTCCTGTGCCCACGGGGACGTATCGCAATTCCGGATCAGACTTCGACCAGACTCCACGATACGGATAGAAAAACGTGCTGGGAGCACCCCAGTACGTCCCGCCGATGTTAATGTCAAATCCCTGAGTCTCGGGATAGTACGCCGCCCGACCGAGATGCCATTTACCAATATGAGCCGTGAAGTAACTCTGTTGTTGGAAGAGTTCGGCAATGGTGACCTCTGTACGCGGAAGATCGGGATTGGCCACCGCGTTCAACAGCCTGCGATTCTTTGGCCCGCCTGCTCGAGCACCTTCGTGCCAGATCGTCATGTCCAAACGAGCTGGATGTTTGCCGGTCATGATTGCTGCTCGCGTTGGCGAACAGACGGGCGAGGCCGCGTAAGCCTGCGAAAAGCGGAGCGACCTCCCGGCGAATCGATCGATATTGGGAGTCTCGTAGAAATCGCTCCCCTGGATTCCGGCGTCGCGCCATCCCCAGTCGTCGACAAGAATGAACAGAACGTTAGGCGTGCTAGCGAGTGCGATCTGCGGAAACATGCAGATTGAAAACAGCGTCAGAGGTAGAAGTCGCATGGAATCTCTTCGGAAGAAGCCTTTAGGCCTGGACAGAATACTGACTCAGAACCAATTGTGCTGGTACGAGTAAATGATGAAGTACTTGATGTAGTCAATAGTTGGTTGATGGTTCCAGGCCTCGAGTTCGCGTCGTACTTCATCCGGTGACGGAACCAGTTCCGTGCTGTTCATCCGGATTTGTGGCGACTCGGCGTCGGCATCAAAGGTAATGAATCGCTCTTGGTCAGCGGTCCATGCTTGCCATTCAATCGGCATGTCGTCCGTTCTACGAATCATACCGTCGGGCGAATGCAGAAATGCACGCAGATAAGCCGTCATTGCTCGTGCGAGCAATTTTCTCCCCCGATAATTCCTGTCATTCCATCGCTGTTTCTGCCAGCGCACCCACTTCGGTGGCTCCACGTCCATCCAGTCAAAGAAGAA
>NZVR01000120.1 GCA_002701545.1 Blastopirellula sp.
ACCCTGTCAGCTGTCTGCGCCACCGGTCTTTTGATCCTGCTCAGTGGCAATGATGCGCGTTCGTCGAAACCATCCCCCACGACTGGTCCCCATGCACGCGCCGGCGCCCGTGTTTCGCACCGGCCTCCCACGCCCGCTCAGGCAACGTCGTTAAGTCCTGCTGATCTGGCGACGCTGCGCGAACTTCCCTGCTTTCAGAGTGAAGCGAGCGTGAACGAACTGCTGCAATGGCTCGAGCAACAGCGGACATTGAAGGCACTCGAACACCATCTGGGCAAATCCCCCGCGGGCCAGATCAGTCAGGTCTCTGGCACGCAAGTCGAGCGATTCGCCAGTCGCCTAGCGCAAGTTGCACAGCTTCCCGACGGGTTGATCGAACAGAACGGTCGGCTCCTCCACCCCAGTGACACCCTGCTGCTGTCACCTTCCCAACCGACTCCTGCAACCGAGCGACTTCCACCGACGCAATCCGCTCCGGAATCCGCTCTCGAAGCACCTGCGGAACTTCACCCGCCGGCGTCCCCACCCCGCGAGTTAACCGGGCCTGACCTGCGTGCTCCGGAAACGGCGCCGCCGAGGCCAGCCCCACCGCGCGCCGCGCCACCTCAGCAAGCTCCGTTAGCCCCCGGTGACGATGGCCTGCTCCCGCGGACCCTGGCCCCACGGCCAGAGGCTTTCCTTGCGCCTACGCGCCCCTATCGTTCGCCTCAGGATACGTTGCTGTTCCCGCATTCATCGCCCCCACCGCCCAACGCGGGTGAGGCGGAAGGTCGGAATGTGCCGACGCCCGCAACCAAGCCTCCCTCAGCCGCGGTTCCGCTCACGCCACCGATCAACGTACTTCCTCCGCCCCCTGCTGCCGGCGCACCAGCGGTCCGCCCCGAGACTCCTCGCGCCACCATGCCACCCCCGGCGCCAGTCGAGTCGATCCGCTCCCCGTCGCCGAGTCTGCCACTGCCCCAAGACCCTCATGCGGCCATCTTCGCCAGTGACCCCTATCCCTCCGCNAAGCAATGCCAGAAATGCCACGAACAGATTTATCGCGAGTGGTCCGTATCGGGGCATGCTTACGCCGCCGTCTCGCCCATGTTCCATCAATTCGAGCAACGCATCAACGANTTGACTTCGGGGACCATTGGGCATTTTTGTCTGCGCTGCCACTCACCGATCGGCAGCGCACTCGGCCTGCCGCGCGAAGCCAATCTCNACGAGGCTCCCGCAGCGGCCATCGAGGGGGTGACTTGTGTTGCCTGTCACCGCGTCCGACAACGTTACCAACNTGTGAACGGCGAACGCCGCATTGAGCCGGGCGACATCTTCGCGCCGGTCTACGCCGGTGGAGACGGGCATGGCCTGCGCGACGTGTTAGCTCATCGCGACCAATGGAAGGTCAAAACGTCTCCTGCCGATCGGGGACCGGGACAACCGATCCACGCGGCATCCATCCAATTTGAACAGTTGAGCTCCAGTCATTTTTGTGTTTCCTGCCNTCAAGTTGCCGTTTATCCCGGCATTAAGCTGGAGGTGGTGTGGGAGCAATATCGGGCGTCACCCGCATGCAAGCAGGGGATCTCGTGCCAAGAATGCCACATGGGCAAAGCACCGGGTCGTGCCGAGGGGTATACCACCGGACCTGCCGCGGTAGTCGCCAGTCGCCCGACCAATCCGCATCGCAAACATTCGAACCACATGTTCTTCGGTCCGGGCTATTCGATTGCCCACCCGGGCACTTTCCCGTTTCATCCCAAAGCCAATACGTGGCGTTATGACCAATGGCTCGAATTCGACTGGCGGGCCGGATGGGGAACGGATGCCTTTGAAGATGCGCTGGCCGCAGGTGCCATCTACGCCTCCTTCCCACCCACGTGGCAAAACGTCGACGACCGCTATGACGCGCGCCAAATCATCGACGAGAACNTGAGGTTGCTGGCCGAGAAAAAGCACAGCCGGAAGGTCCTGATGGAAAACGGATCGCAGGTCGAAGGTCCGTTCTTCGCCACGNAACGGCGTCTGGGGAANCCGCTGCGTTTCCACTACGTCGTGACCAACACCAACTCCGGCCACAACATGCCCAGTGGTTCTTTGGGCGCGCAACCTCAGATTTGGCTCAATGTGGTCCTCACTGCCCCCGACGGCAGCCATGCCTGGGAATCAGGATATGTTGACAGCCAGGGNGACCTTGCTGATCTACACAGTCTCGATGTGGCAGCGGGACGCATTCCTCACGACCATCAACTTTTCAATCTGCAAACCAAATTCATCACAACCAACGTCAAGGGCACCGACCGCGAAATGTATTTGCCCATCAATGTTGACGTCGATCCACTCCCGTTCATTCGTCCGAGCGGATTTCCGATCACCACAATGAATCACCCACCCACCATCCGCATGGAGGGTCATTCCTTGCCGCCGCTGGGTCACCGCAAGGCGCGTTACCACGTCCCGGGTCATCTGATCCAGATGCCGGGGACTTGGCGACTCTCGGTCCGCATGCGGAGTCGTGCCGAACCGATCTACTTCATGCGTTTTGTCCGAGCAACGCCGACGATGATGCAAGCGATGAACGAGCGGATGCTGGACTTTCACGAGNATTCGGTGGAATTCGAGATCCGCTAATCCCCATGCCCCTTTGACCACGCCATGACGCGATCGCCCCTACACGCACCCCGAGCCACGCCCGCTCTCGCGCTGGCGGTGTGTCTCGCGCTGGCCACGTGTTTCGCGTCACACCTCAGCGGCCAATCGCCTGAGGCAACCTCCGCCGCCGCGCGGCGTTGGCGTGCTGTCCCCCCAGACTCGCTTACACCTCCCGTCGCAGCACAACTTGCCGTACCTTCTGCTGCGGGCCTGCCGCATGGCAGTTCGTCACGCTCATCCGGATTGCCAACGCGCGCGATGTCGCCGCCCCTCGCCGGACCGCAAGTGCCACCCGCCGGTGTCCTGCCCTGGCATGTCACAGGCTCCGCGCCTCGGTCGCAACTTCCCGTCCGATTGCCCTCCGTCTCAACGCCACGTGATCCGTCCGTGTTGCCGAGGCCGCACAGNNCTGCGGCCGTGACCTCCCCCGGCCAGGATTTCTCGCCTTCGAACCCGCCCACTGCGGGCCCCCTCGTGACCCCGTACACCGAGTTGCGCGAATATCACGAATTCCCCAGCCACACGCCCTGGATCGCCGCAGACGCGCGGCTGGCGCCTTTCGATCCTACCTGCTTTGTCCCAGACCCTGATTACCGACAGTTGCCCTACCATGCCTGGCCCGAAATCATGGTTTATCAAGGCAAAGCGCCGATACCGACGCAGCGCCCCTGGGTCGAACTGGGGCGCGGGCTCTATCGCACCGGTGAGATTCCACCTTCTCCCGAATGGCTGGGGGCAACCAACTTGATCGCCCCGCATTTGTTGGTGTACGGCGATTACCGCATGGGCGCTGCGTACATCGACAACGCCGGGAACTCGCTCTCGAATCTGGCCTTCCGACTGAATCTGGAGATGGATTTCAAGATCACCGATACAGAGCGGATTCATGCGTTCACCGGGCCGTTAGACCAAGGCAACCAATTCACACGACTCGAATTCGACGATGGACGCGTCCAATTCAACAACCACCTCGATCAGTCCTTCGATTCGCTGTACTTCGAGGGAGACGTCGGCAGCATCCTTGGCGGTATCCTCAACGCCGAGACACCTTTCGACATGCCTGTGGCAGCTGGTCTGTTCCCGTGGCAAACTCAAAATGGCATTTGGTTCAACGACTTCGTTCTCGGCACCGCCGTGACCCTGCCGGCGCGCAACAGTCGCTGGTTGGATATTGCCAACTATGACGTCACATTCTTTGCCGTTTACAACGACATCGATTCGCCCGCCTTTCGTGTTGGCGACGACGTACGAGCTTATGGATGTGCCGGTTTCTTTGACGTGCTGGACGGGTATGTCGAGACCGGCTACGCCTACCTGGACAATACCACCGACCGCAGCTTGAGCTACCACAATGTTTCGATTGCCTATACGCGCCGCGTCTGGGGGCTGGCGTCGACCTCGCTGCGCGTCTTGGTCAACGCGGGCCAAGAAGCGGACACCAAGACTGCCGACGGCCAGTTGATTCTCTGGGAAAGCTCACTGATCTCGCACAAACCTTCGACGTTCGTCCCGTACTTCAACGCCTTCGTTGGTTTTGGCCGACCGCAATCGGTCGCGCGCGCTGGCGGTACCGGCGGCGTACTCAACAATACGGGCATCGTCTTCGAGACCGACGGTCTCAATGGCACACCCACCCTCGACGCCACGGGCAACAATACGTACGGAGGCGCCATCGGACTGAATTGGATTGCAGATGACTTTTCCCACCAATTCATTCTCGAGTTGGGTACGGTGCAAACCTTCGGCAGCGACCTGAATCGCAATGCCAGTGGCAACCAGTACGGCATCGGCGCCCGCTATCAGGTGCCGCTGAACTACGCGTGGCTGCTGCGCCTCGATGCCCTGCACGGCTTCCTCGAGGGCCAAGAGGATCTTAGCGTCTTACGGTCCGAACTCCGCTGGAAATTCTAAGGCACTCTCCGTGCTTGTCCGATTATTCGCTGCCGGATGCACCTGAGGCGTCAGGCACGAAGTCCTGGTCCCGACCAAAGAACATCATATGCTGCCAAGGCAGGCGATCGAATTGATGCACCAACTTCAAACCGTTGGGCGGCAGTTCTTTCAAGATCTGCTTCTTGCTCATTTTGTGCAACAACTTGATGGGGACTTCGGGGTCTTCCAAACGATACTCGACCAGCACCACCCGCCCTTCAGGTGACAGTGAGTCACGCATCGCGTTCAGCATGTGCTCGGGGTGCGAAAACTCATGGTAGACATCGACGCAAAGAATCATGTCCACTTCACCCTTCGGCAATTTAGGATCCGCCAAAGTCCCCAGAATCGGCTTGACGTTCGTGACCTTGGCTTCCTTGGCCCGCTCATTCAACAGTTTCAACATTTGCGGTTGGATATCGACCGCCAAGACCTTGCCTTTCGGCCCCACCATCTTGGCCAACTGCAAGCTGTGAAAACCATTGCCACACCCCATGTCACAGACGGTCATTCCAGGCTTAACACCGAGATTCACCCACATCAGCGAACACCGCTCTTCCCGTTCGCGTCGATCGCGGGTCAGCCAGCGAGCTCCGTGATACGACATCGTTTGCGCGATCTCGCGACCCTTGTAAAACTGCAAGCCTGGTGGCAATTGCGCTTTCTCTTGCGCCGCAGCAAAGCTGGTGGTCAGGAACAGAACCAGGGCAGCCAAGGGGAACTTCACGGTCAGGGCGTTCATAGCGGATCTCACTTCGTACAGAGCGACTTCGGTTCAACTGTTCATATCATGATGCACGGGCGCGGCTTGGGCAAGCGAGCTCGGCGGCAACGCCCTAGCCTTCCCAGACCACCCAGCACACGTCCGCTCAACTGGAAAGTCCGTTTCCGCAAGTGGAAGCGGCAGCGTAAGCGCCTGTCCGTGCCCTTGGGTCGCTACGGGGAATCTTTTTGAGGCGCAGCCCCGCTTGCATCTGCCGGCTTCAACACGGTTGCCATCTGTTGGATGATTCGGGGAGTTTTGACATCCTGTTGACCGGAGACCAGCAGGACAAAATTGTCGGCCAGGATTTCATCGGGGTGGATGATGTAATTCGTATTTTCACCGATCTGTTTGGCGTAGGACGCCGTCTTGCGCGGGTCCAGCAGCACCGGTTTCCCATTCTCCAATTTGAAATGCCAATCCGCGGACTGTTTTTCAATTTCCATCAGCTTAAACTGCATCACTTGGAAGAACGATCCCTGCCCGACTTCATATTGTTTCACCGACGCGAACAGCACTGGCACGGCGGGGACTTTGCGTTCCGCCACGTCCAACGTAATGAAGTGCTCCAGTACCGGGGCGTCCGGATTGGTGATCTTGCGCGCCGCGTAGCCCTTGGGCAAGCTCAGGCGATTACAGCGATGGAAACCGATCATCCGATACAGTTTGTCTCTTAGTTCCGCGTTCTGATTGCTGAGCACGTGAAACAGTTCGTGAGTCAAAAGTCGTTCCAGTTGCGCCGGCTCCGCCTGCACGCGTTTGGCGGGCAGGATAATTGCGTTTTCGCGGCAGTACGGGGCGCCGTACTCATCTTGCCCATTGGTTTTGACCAGAAAGATCTTTGCGGGCAGCGGCAGCTGGAAGGGTTCGAGCCGCTGACTCAGGGACCGGATGACCGAGCGCAATTTGGCGGCCTCTTCTGGCTCCCATGCACGGACATGCGACGCGGCGAATTTACGATACGCGGCCTCATCGGTTGGGTCTTCCGTTTGCAAGCGACTTTGCCGATCAAAGTTGCTCATCGCCTGAGTGAACAGGTCCGATTTCCCCATGATGGCACGTCCNTGCTCCGCCGATGCCAGGATCATCTTGGTCTGCTGGTGAAGCGGGATGTGAGGGAACGCGGTGGCAGGGTCATCTCCGAGGAGCGCCAGGCTCAGAAGCAAGTACATCGTATCGAGGCCTCGACGTGAAACGGGTGTCAGAAACGAGCAACGCTTATGGCGTTAACGATTTGCTTCGAGCGTCAACGGGTTGGCTCGGGCGAATCCATCATACACGTTCGGATCCGCGATTGCTCAGCGGATCTCAAACTCGGCCACCAGCGGATAGTGATCACTGAGATCCCGTTCCTGCTGGGGAATGTCATAGTATTTCACATTCCAATGGTCGCTATCTGCCTCTTTGCCTCGCACGCAGAGATCTTTTCGGCGGGCGATTTTCCGGAAAACCAAATCAGGCCGTGCAGGATCGTCTGTGTTCAACGCCTGGCTCACCAGAATTCGGTCGAACTGTTTTCCCGGTAGCAGATGCGTTTGTCGTTGATCTTCAGGGAGTTGCAGATGCAGATCGAGCAGGTCATCTTGGGTTCCCTTGGTGTGCAGTCCCCGCAGCACGCCCAAATCGTCTGTCGGTTTCTCTGTGCCCGCCATCACCTCGGAATTGGTATCTCCGAGCACGACGACGTTTTCACCGGCCACAATCGCATCGCGGAGCCAATGGTGCACCAAGCGTGCCTGTCGGACGCGCAGATCCGCCTTATCTGGTCGGGCGCGAAAGTGAAGCGTGAGCACCAGCAGCCGCTGGGCCTGCCCATCAACCTGCCATTCGAACTGTCCCAACAGATGCTTGGAGACGTTGTAATAGTCGCCCGAACGAAACATTTCGTCGTTCTGCAGGTTGCGCGAATACTGCACCAGACCGTCGCGATACAAAAACGCCACGTCCTGTTCGGTGTAGTAGTCACTGCCACGAATCACAGCGTAGCGGTAATTCAGTTGATGGCTTTTCTTCAACTGCTGTGTCAATTTGTAAGCCACCTGACCGCCTTCGATCTCCTGTAACGCCAAGATGGTGGGCTGCATTTTTGCGATGGCGTCGGCAAGGGCTTCGCGTCGCCAATCCCACTCAGCGGAACTGGGGGCCGACTGCTCTTTGGCCAATTTCGAAAAGTTGTCGCCGCGATAATCGTCGTAGAGCCATTCCACGTTCCAGGTCGCAATCGAAATGGCTTTGCGTGGCTCCTCAGCCGGGCTCAGCGAACCAACACAGAACACAAGACAAACAACGGCCAGCCAAACGCGAACAAACATGGGCAGCTATCCAAAGGGAGAGGTGGCGACAACAAACGCAAACCGCGATCACCGCAAATCACTTAGGCGGGCGATCCAACGAGGCGACGACGCGGTGAAAATGTAATCTTACTTCCCGATGCACCACCCGTCGAACACCTTCCACGAGGCAGCGAGGTTCGTTGTCCTCGTGTCCGATCGTCATCACATCTTCCAACTTCATACCCGGGGGAACGGTGAAGGTAGATTGATGAATCGTCTGGTTCCCAGCGTCCAACTCGGGCACGATAAAATGGCAGGTTGCCCCGAAGGTCAGCATCCTGCCCTGGTAGGCATCATGGTACGGCCGAAATCCCGGAAAGCTGGGCAGCAATCCGTGATGCAGATTGATGATCCGTCCGCCGGCGTACTGCCAACAGCTGGTGGCCGGCAAGACACGCATGTACCGCGCCAGAATGACATAATCGACTTCGTATTGATCGAGCAGTTCGACCAGCTGCTCGTCATCCGCCTTGCCTTGTGCATCCCCGATATTGTGCCACGGCACGTCGAATTGTTCTGCGATTCCCCGGCAGGCTGAGCGATTGCCAATCATCACGGCGGCCTCAGCCCGGATGGTCCCATCGCGGATTGCGCGGAGCACGGCCAGGGGTGGCTCGGGACGGTAGGTCGTGCAAATCGCAACGCGTGGCCGATCTGCTCGTTCCTCGGGGGACCAGACCCGAATCGACAGATTTTTCAGCTGGCCGATCTCCGCCATAGCCTGCCGCAAGCTCGCCAGCTGGTCTGCCGGCAGGTGCAGCCGCAACATCATGGCAAAGACGGCCTCTTCGTCATGGTCGTACATCTGGATTTCGGCGATATTCGCGCCCTGTCCAGCGACATAGTGAATGATTGGATCGGCCAGCCCCGCGTTATCGGGGCCCACGGCAGTGATTGTAATTTCCATACCAGCTTTATCAGATACTCGAAGCCAAGAAGCGTTCACCCTCGGCTCATTGTAGCAACTTCTCGTCATTCACCGATGGGCCCTCTCAACCGCTGCTTGCAGGAGCGGTGTGCAGACCGACGACGCGTGTTTTGGTCGCAAACCCACAGAACGGCGTGAATTCCGCTTTCCAAGATCCGGCCATTGGTGTCGAATACGTATTAACTCCCTCACACCTCTTGTGCTTACATCAATATGGATCACTTTTACACCATTGCCTTGGGGATCTGCGTCGGTATCGGCCTTTCGGCGTCCTGCGGCTTCCGCATCTTCGTGCCGATGTTGGTCATGAGCATCGCCGCCAAAGCGGGGGCACTGACACTCTCCGCCGAATTCGCCTGGTTGGAAAGCTGGGGCGCCATCATCGGCCTGAGTGTCGCCACGATTCTCGAAGTGGGCGCCTATTACATTCCCTGGCTCGACAATGCGCTGGATACGGTCACCACGCCTTCTGCGGCGATCGCTGGAACGGTCACCGCAGCAGCTTGCTTTACCGAGATCGATCCCTTCCTGCAATGGTCACTGGCACTGATTGCTGGTGGTGGGTCGGCAGGAGTCATCAGCACGGGAACCACTGCGGTGCGGGGGATATCCACCGTGACGACGGGTGGCTTCGGTAACTTTGTGGTTGCCACAGGCGAGTTACTGGCTTCCCTGTTCATGTCGTTGCTCTCGATCGTGTTTTCGATTGGCGCTGCGATTTTAGCCATCATCCTGGTCGGCTTCTCGCTGCGGTATGCGATCCGCTGGCTGACCGGCAAGCGGAGTAAGGGCGATACTGGCGAGCCTGATGCCAAGCCAGCGTGACGCCGGGGTCTGCAAGGAAGGGCAACGTGTCTGCGTCCGAACGGTGCTTTGGCCCCCACTCAGCGAAGCGATTGGGTTCGCAACACCGCGTCACCGATCCGCCCCAGCACTTCGATCCTGGCGACGTGTCTCTGCCGCCTGAGCATCTGCACGAACTCGAATCCTGGCTGCGTCAACGTGAAGCCGCTTACCCCGACTTGATTCCGGGCACGGAAAAGCAGATCACATGGCACGGGCCGGCGGGGCGGCCAACCGACATCGCCGTCGTCTTCATTCATGGCTTTTCGGCTTCGCGCCAAGAACTGGCACCACTTCCCCAACAGATCGCCTCAGCGTATCAGGCCAATCTGTATTGCACGCGTCTGCGGGGACATGGGCGGGGCCCCGAGCCCTTTGCGGACCTGTCCCCCGAAGACTTTCTCCAAGATGGCTGGGAAGCCCTCGCGATCGGTCGGAAACTGGGCAAACGGGTCATCTTGCTGGGCAGTTCCACGGGTGGCACCGTGGCTTTGTGGCTGGCACAAACATCAACAGACGTCGTCGCCACCGTGCTCTTGTCGCCCAATTTCGGCCTCGCACAGGCCCGTTTCTGGCAGGCACTGCCCTATTGCCTGCTGCGCGGCAGATGGGGTCGCCGTATCGCTCGCCAACTATGGGGCCCCTATTTCACCCAATTTGAACCGCAAACGGACGCTCACCGCCGGTATTGGACTTCTCGTTACCGCACCGAGGGTCTGGTCGCCTTGTTTTCGTTTTTGGCTTGGTCTCGGAAGCTGGCCTTTGCGCAGGTCACCAGCCCCTGTTTCATGGCCTACTCGCCGCACGACACCGTGCTTGATCTCCGTGCGTTACAAACGGCGTTCGCGCGTGTTGGCTCGGCGGACAAACAGCTACTACGTTTCGACGTGGCGTCGGGGCACGTACTGGCCGGTGACGTTCTCTCGCCCTCGACAACGGAACCTTTAAAAGACGCCATCCTCGGCTTTCTGCAACGCGTACTACCAGCGGCAACTGATTGACACAGTTCACGGGCTCCACTAAAAACACTTCAACGAAACCGAATCCTCGCGAGATAGGTACACCTATGATTTTCGCCAAACTTTGGCGTGCGTTAGCCGCCCAGATGAACAAAGTCGCCAACTTCTTTTGGACGCAAGATCCGATTGCCCAGATGCAGTACGAGTACGATCAGGCGGTCGAAGAGCTCAAATCCGGTCGCACTGGGCTGGAACAATACCGAGCGCTGGTCGAGCGTGTCAGCCGGCAAGTCACGCGAGACGAGACTCATGTAAAGAGCCTGGAAGCGAAAGTCAAAGCCTATCTGCAAGCGGGTGATCGCGAGACAGCCGCCAAGTTTGCCTTGGAACTGAATAAAGCCAAGACACAACTGGAGGAAAACCGCAATCAGAAGGCAATGCACGAAAAGTCGTACGACAACAATGTCAAAAAGATCAAACACGCCAGCCAGAAATTGGGCCGCGTCAAAGAAAAGATCATGAAGTACGACGCGGAACTCAAGATGAGTCGCGCCGAATCGGAGATGGCAGAACTTGCCCAAAGTTTTGACTTCGATGTCACCACGGACTTTGGGCAGTTAGAAGACGTGATCCAGGACAAAATCGGTTTGAACCGGGCCAAAGCCCGCGTCGCTGCCGACCTCAGCGAAGAAGGCATGGTCGACATCGAGCGTGAGGAAGCGATGGAGAACGCCATGGCAGCAGACGCCTTGAAGTCGTTCGAAATCGAAATGGGCTTGGTAACGCCCGCGACCGCCGACATCGAAGAGGCCGAAAAGGAATTGGGACCGGCCACACAACAAACGGAAACCGAAGGCTGATCGGTTCGATCTACCGCATCGTGAGCCCGAGTCGATTCTCGGGCTCTTTTTATATCACCTCCCGCNACCCTCTGGATCAACCCATGCCTGTAGTGATGGTCACGCCCGAAGCGATGCGTGAAACGCCCGGTGAATATGTCGACATTTTGAAATCTGCCGGCTTCGAAATTCGCTATCCCAGAAATGAGCAGTTCGCGCGCGGNCTTCACGCCGACAGCGAAACGATTGCGGAACTCCAAGGCATCGATGCGACGATTGCGGGAGGCGAGCATTATCGCGCNGAGGTCTTGCAGGCCTTGCCGCAACTCAAGGTCGTGGCCCGCGCAGGAGTCGGCTACGATCGCGTTGACGTCGAAGCCGTTACCGCGCACAACATTGCGTTGACCATCACACCAACGACCAACCATGAAGCCGTCGCAGAACTCACACTCGCCCTGCTGTTTGCCCTGACCAAATCCATCGTGGTCAACGACCGACTAACGCGCGCCGGAGGCTGGCCGCGCGAGAACTTGCTACCGATTCGTGGGAACACATTCGGTATTGTCGGGCTGGGCCGCATTGGCCGCAGCACGGCTGTCCGTGCCTTGGCGATGGGAATGCAAGTCATTGCCACCGATGCCTATGCAGATCCCACCTTTGTGGCGCAACACGGCATCGAAGTCGTCCCATTCGACGATTTGTTGGGGCGCAGCGACTTCGTCAGCGTGCATTGCCCTCACACGCCCGAAACGGATCAACTCTTTGATCGCGAGGCCTTCGCCAAAATGAAATCGGGCAGCATGTTCATCAACACGGCCCGCGGCAAACTGGTCAATGAAGACGCTCTCTACGAGGCGTTGACCTCCGGGCATTTGCGAGGTGCCGGGCTGGACGTCTTCGAGCAGGAGCCACCAAATCCCGACAACCCATTATTGACACTCGACTCCGTGGTGGTTTCGCCCCATAAAGCCGGCACGGACGAGCAATCCGCGTTTGCCATGATCGCCGAAGCGGCGGACTGCATTGTGAAATTATCGCGCAATGAGTGGCCGGAAAACGCGGTCGTCAACGACGGACTACGTCACTCATGGGATTGGGCCACACGACGCGCGTAGCCAGACGGCATCTCCCGTCGGCACCACATCGGAACAAGTCACGGTGCCCGACCACCTACAGCTTGGGCAACGGCGACGGGTTAGAGACCTGCACGTAAGGTCGGTCGTAGTCCGGGACCAAACGCGTGCCAAACCCGCGGTTCAATTCCCATTTTGCCCGTTCCGCCCACGGAGTCCCGGGATGCCGCACAATCACCTCGTCCAGTAATTGTCGCGACTTGTCGATGTACGGCTTGCTTTCTTCACTTCGCGTTTCAGAACGTGTGCCGATGTCCCAGTGCACGAGTCGCAAGTCAGGTGGCTTGACCAGCGGTGCTGTCTGTGGATTGCGGAGGAAATCTTCCAGGGTCATCCCGTACTCGTACATGCGCGCCTGGTACGCCACAATCTGGCCCAGAATCAGATCGTAGTTCGCTTGCCACCGCGGATCCGCCTCTTGCGCACGCAATTCGGCACCTTTTTCCAGCGCCGCTTGGGCCTGTGCCAGGTAACGTAAATAGACAATCGCCTTCTTCTGTTGCTCCAGCGCCTGTTTACGGAACGCAACCGGATCAAGCGAAAACGACACCCGCATGCTCACTTCCGGGTGCTCGTAGGGATTGAGGTCCTGAACCACTCCCCAGATCAGCGCGCGTAGCGGATAGCGATCACGGTCCGCCACCACCTCAATGCGTGCCCGCAGGTCGGGACGATACGCCCGCATCGCTTCGAGTTCATATCGACGCTTATCGGCATTCCCCCGCACCAGCCGCGACTCGACGCTAGGCAGCATAAAGAAGATTCCATTAGTCTCACGCGCCAGTCGCGCTTGCTCGTAAGAGCCAAATCCACTGGANAACGCATCGTACCGCCGATGGAACCCGTTGGTTTGCAATTGTTCGACAAAGGCGGTTTCCGGGCCCCGGTCGACGCGTAACCAGTGCACGCGTTGCGTTTGGGGGTGCCGGTATTGCATGAACACGTACGGATAACCGAACACCGCTTCGCGGCCCAACGTGTAGACCTTGCATTTCGCTGCCTTGGCTTCGGCGATGGCCGTTTCCAGGTATCCCAAGTTGTTTTCCCGGTCACCGGATTCGTCCGTCACCAGAATCAGCGCCACCTGTCGNCGCCGTCCATCGCGTCGAAATGCGGCCAGCGAACGCGCCACCGCTTCGCACATTAACTCCTGGCCGGTGGCATCCACTGGAATCGCATCGATCGCATCTCGGATCTTGCGATAATTCGACGTCGGTCTCGGGGTGTGGTTATGGAATGAGGAACCATAACTTGTCACCGCAGTCATCAAATGGTCACTGGAATCACTGGTCGCCAGTCCCAATTCCGCATAGACCTTGGAGATCCGATCTTTGATCTCTTGCTGGTCATCCTTCATGCTTTCCGATTCGTCAAAGCACCAGACGACCAGGACGTCGCCTTTGTCCAACATCCACATCAGTTCTTTCGTAATCCGGTCGAATGCCTGGTCGTAGTTATCGACGATGGCGCGTGGGTCACCGACTTGCCCGTCGGGCACGGCCGAGATCAACCGTGTCATCGTGGGAACTCCCAGCGACGGAGGCGCGACTTTGACTTCGTAGGTCGTCAAACTGTCCGCAACCTTTTGGTCCAGTTGGGGAGCTTCGGCATTTGCTCCCGTCACGGCCCCCATAATGGCCGCGTCGACTGGCGCACTGCTTTCGACTGCCTCGGAAACTTCTTCGACGGGATCTAATGTCTGCTCCAATTCGACTTCGATGGGCACATCGTCCGGCCGCTCCTCCATCACGCTGGCCACAATCTCTTCCGTCACTTCGCGAATTTGTGGTTCCAGCACCAACAGCCCAAGCGAGACGAAGGCGACCAGATGCACGACCATGGACACACCGCAGGCCCCACTCCCACGCAGAACACCGCGGNAACCGTGTCGCACCGGCTCNTGTGGCGGTTCCGGTTTCGGTTCCGGTTCCGGCGCACTCTCCGCACCCTGCACTGGGGCGGCNGACGGGACCGTGCGNGCCACTGCGGCNGTGNGCGTCGNATCAGGCGANCGCCGCGGNAACTGCGNNGGCANATCCTGCGTCAGCTGGTCGTCACCGCGCTCGGTATCAGTTGGAGTCTTCTCGTGAGACATGGAGTCCTCCCATTAGCACGTCACATGTGCCGTATCTGCTCACACCCACCAAGTATAACGGCATAGGTTGCACAATTGCATGCCAACTTTCATCGGTTTTTCGTGTTCCGACCTCCAGAATGCCGTCAGGAAACGCCCCTTCGCCCTTGGCGGACGAATCGGACCGCCAGCCATCCCGTATTTCGCCAGTTCTGATCACACCCCCCACACACTCGGCATCCGCAGCGTTCACTTGGTAGAAAACCTGTTTGCTCTAGCTCATCCCCAACAGACACTTTGTCAGGCGGCACCCGTTGGATTCCCTCAACCCCTGGATTCCCTCAAACCCTAAACCGGGCACGCACCGTGCCCGCCCAGCAACGCGCATCGGGTACTCCCGTTTTTTCCGATCCGCGGCCAGCCGCCAGCCGATCGGCCTCCGTCAAGCGCCCCACTCCAACATCTGCCAACTACTGGTACCATATCAAGCGTCAGCGGTAAGCCGGCGCTAAGGCAGCACAGTAAGGCAGCAGTAAGCGGCCCGCTGGCTGTTTGGCAGCCGCTTCTCCGCGCCGTTGCTAACCTGCTCTCCCCGACCGGCAGTCCCTCGCTTCACAAGCGTTCTGCGAGGAACTGGCAGGGAGCCTTCGGCAGGCAAGACCGCGTCCCGGGGAGCCCCCATGCTAGGTTTCCGAACTGACACACAACCACCGCGACCAAGACGCCGAGCACCGCCCCACGTACAGGGAAGACGACGAAGCGTCCACGGCCCCGCCGGTGTCCTCCCAGTTGAAAGCAGACACGATGTCCACTGCGGAACATAAACGACTCGCGGCAGAAGCGGCCCGCGAACCGGGAAGCAACTGGAAGCGTTGGGGTCCCTATCTCGCGGAACGCCAATGGGGCACGGTGCGCGAGGATTACTCAGAGGACGGCAAACCGTGGGACCATTTCACTCACGAAGAAGCTGTCTGGCGGACCTATCGCTGGGGCGAAGACGGCCTCTTAGGGGTGACCGACCGGCAGTGCCGTTTATGCTTTGCCGTCGCACTCTGGAACGGCGTCGATCCGATCCTCAAGGAACGGCTGTTTGGCCTGACCGGGCCGGAGGGCAATCACGGCGAGGATGTCAAAGAGGCGTATTACTATCTCGATTCGACGCCCACGCACGCTTATATGAAGGCGTTGTACAAATACCCGCAGGCCGCATTTCCTTACCAGCGTTTACGCGAAGAGAATCACCGGCGCACACGCCACGAAACCGAATATGAATTGACGGACACGGGGATTTTTGACGAGGGACGTTACTTTGACGTGCAAGTCGAGTACGCCAAAGCGGCACCAGAGGACCTGCTGATCCGCATCACCGCCACGAATCGCGGTCCGGACCCAGCACCGCTGCACCTGGTGCCCACTTGGTGGTTTCGCAACACGTGGTCGTGGGGCGACATCACTGAAAAACCGCACACGAAGCCGCAATTGCGTCAAGTGGAACAGACCGTCTGGGCAGAACACGAAACGCTTGGCACGTTTCATTTGCATGCCGACGCTGACGCCGACGGCGTCCGACCTGCGTGGCTGTTTACGGAAAACGAGACCAACACCTGGCGCACGAAAGACCCCTCCAGTCGTCGCCCGTCCTGCAAAGACGCCTTTCACCTGGCCATTGCAGAAGGCTTGCAGGGGGTGACCAACCCGCAGGCCACGGGTACCAAAGCTGCGGCGCACTACAGCTGCACGATTCCTGCCGGCGCATCGTATGAAGTCCGCCTCCGCATGCACTCAGAGACCGCGCCGGCGGAAGACGCCTTTTGCGGCGACTACGCAGCGGTTTTTCAAACACGGATCACGGACGCAGACGCCTTTGCAAAAACCCAAGAGACGTCGCCACTCTCCACGGACGAACAACGCGTGCTTCGACAAGCCAACGCGGGTCTCTTGTGGACCAAACAGTTTTATCACTACGTGGTCCCGGACTGGCTGGCCGGCAGTGGCGCCCCCGCGAATAAGTCTGGCAGTCGCGCCGTGCAACGCAACCGCGACTGGGGACATCTGTTCAATCGCGACGTCATCTCCATGCCTGACAAGTGGGAATACCCCTGGTATGCCGCTTGGGACTCAGCCTTCCACATGCTGCCGCTGGCCAACATCGATCCGTATTTTGCCAAAGACCAGGCGATCCTGTTCCTGCGCGAGTGGTATATGCATCCCAACGGGCAACTGCCCGCTTACGAATGGAATTTTAGTGATGTGAACCCGCCAGTGCACGCTTGGGCCTGCTGGCGCATTTATCAAATGACCGGTGAACCGGGGCACCGCGACCGCGCCTTTCTGGCACGCACCTTTCAGAAACTGCTGTTGAATTTCACCTGGTGGGTCAATCGCAAAGACATCCGCGGGAAACACGTGTTCTCCGGCGGTTTTCTGGGGCTGGACAATATCGGGATTTTTGATCGTTCCAAGCCGTTGCCAACCGGCGGGCATCTCGAACAAGCCGACGGCACCGCCTGGATGGCGTATTACTGCGCCAGCATGCTCTCCATCGCGTTCGAACTGGCCGACGGCAACAAGGCCTACGAAGACATGGCTTCGAAATTCTTTGAACACTATGTCTCGATCGCCAAGGCGATGAATTCACTGGATGGCACCGGGTTATGGGATGCCACCGATGGATTCTATTACGACCATTTGCATTTGGACGGCGAAAGCGTACCTCTGAAAATCCGCTCCATCGTGGGATTAATTCCACTGTTAACCGCCGACCTGCTTTACGATCGTGTGATCGACCAGCTTCCCGGCTTCCGCCGTCGCATGGAATGGTTTTTGAACGATCGCCAGGACCTGGGCGATTTCATGACCTACATGGAGCGTGGAGATTCGCAGGACGGAGAAGGCGGGTTACGTCTGCTGGCCATCCCGACGCGCAAACGCCTGCTCCATCTGCTGCGTTATCTGTTGGACGAAGACGAGTTTCTCTCGCCATACGGCATTCGCTCGCTTTCCAAATACCACGTCGACCATCCGTTCGAGTACGATCTGAACGGCGAGCGTTTGCGTGTGGGATATCTCCCGGGCGAATCCGACAGTGGCATGTTTGGCGGCAATTCCAACTGGCGGGGCCCGATTTGGTTCCCCCTGAATTTCCTGATCGTCGAAGCCTTGGAGCGTTACTATCAATTTTACGGCGACAGCTTACGGGTCGAATGCCCGACGCGCAGCGGTCAATACATGAACCTCGCCCAAGTCGCCAATGAAATTCGCCGCCGCTTGGCGCAACTGTTCCTGGCCAACGAGGCAGGGGATCGTCCCTGCTATGCCCGGGGCGATCGTTTCCTCAACGATCCCCATTGGCGCGACCTCGTCTTGTTCTACGAATATTTTCATGCCGACACCGGACGTGGCTTAGGTGCCAGCCATCAGACGGGCTGGACTGCCTTGATTGCGCCCATCCTGACCTCCTTAGCTGCCGATCGTCAGGACCACTAACGCACCGCCCCTCACAAAGAGGATGCTCGTACGGTCAGACTTGGCTTGCCTCACAGACACCGGGACACCGCATAGCAACTACCAACGGGCGGTCAGTCGCGCCATCATCGTGTTGCCCAGCGAAATGCTTGTGTCATCGCTTTCAAACTCGAACTCACGACCGAACAGATATCCGACCTCGAACCCCAGCTTGTGCCCCCGCGTGAAGGGCATCCCTGGCGCAGGTGTCGGAATCGATTCCCAACCAATGACCGCGCGCCAGTCTCGCAGCGTGATTTGGTCGTCCAGCCCGCTGGTTCGCTCATAGGCCCAGGTTCCGCCACCCAGCCCCATGCCGATGTATCCCCATTGCTGTCGGGGCCCGCGGTCGACCAGCAACATCGCCGCACGTGGTCTCGGAAAAGTCAGATCGAATCGCATCCCGGGATGGGGTTGATAGATCGCCCCCACGGCCGGCACCACCGGGATGTCATTCCGCCCCAGGGCTAAGACACCGAACAGCCAAGTCCAGCGCGTGTTGGGACGGTACATGGCAAAGGCACCGCCTCGAAATTGCCAGGCGTCACTGGAGTTGTTCTTCGTGTCCGTTGCTAAGGCGGCACTGGCAGTAAACCGTAATGTCCATCGTTCATGTACGGGTCGTAGCCAGGAAAACCCCAACGCGTAGTCGTAGAGTTCGGATGGCAAGTCGGCCCCGACGGGGGAACTGACATCGGTAAAGGAAAAGCTGGCATCGATCAGCGGTGGTGGCGGCCCAAAGATGGGATAAGTCGGTACACTGACACGGGCGTCATACGACACGATCTCCACACCACGCGTCTGCTGCTGCCACTCCAGGTCGAATCCCACGGTCGGTCGCATTAACTGTGCGATCGCTGCGGGAGATAACGCTTGCTTGACTTCATCTTGACCGGGTGCCAACGCTGGTGCATTAGCCGCCACCCACGGCTCCGTTGGTTCCGCCACCAACTGTTGCGTCGGCATCCAAGAGGCGCCAATCACCTGCCGCTGGGGAATACCTTGCTGCCCACTAACTTGTGCCAAGCACGGCGCCGCCAGAAGCAGGCCCCACAAGAAAACAACACCACCCACACTTCGCATCATCTCTCACTCCATCGAAAAAGCGTCGCGGATCATAGCAACCTGCCATGAATGGCTCCAGAGAAATCCGCCCGCATTTGCTAACCACCCCAGCGGCGCGCTATCAGCAATACACCTGCGATCGCCGACGCGACAGCAATGCCGTCATCCCTCTCCGGAACGCACCCGGTAGACTTTAGTTCTCACTGAACCCGCCAAACCGTTCGTGGCTGGTATTCGGCGCCAGATCCGCAAGCATCATCCGGGCTCGTTGGTTCGCATCCGGCTCACCAAGTAATTTCAGTTTCTGGGCGGGGGTCAGTGCTAAATGAAACGCCAGCACATCGGTGAATACATCAAGTGAAACTTGCCGCGTTCGCAAGTCGTCGAGCACCGGTTGGAAGTCAGGGCGGACCTCCAAAATCTTTGCAGCCAAGGCGTCTCGTTGCTGCTCGCAGAGCTCTGCGGCTCCCGGGTTGGCGCCTTCCACCAAGGTAACGCGTGCCCGTCGGAACGAGCGAACGGGTTCAATCTCGTACTCCACACGCGCCCG
>NZVR01000121.1 GCA_002701545.1 Blastopirellula sp.
CTATCCGGGCCTCTATCCGGGCCTCTATCCGGGCCTCTATCCGGGCCTCTATCCGAGCCTCTATCCGAGCCTCTATCCGAGCCTCTATCCGAGCCGCTATCCGGGCCTCTATCCGGGCCGCTATCCGAGCAATTCGTCGATGGGCGTGGCATCGCTCACCAGGTGAACGGGCCGGCCCTCGGGGGTTCGCAAGATTTGGTTGGGATTGATGCCGAGTTTGGTGTAGACCGTCGAAACAAAATTCTCGGGCGAGAGCACGCGTTCCATGGCAGCGTAACCGTTCTTGTCGGTTGCTCCGACGACCTGACCGCCGGGCGTACCGCCGCCGGCAAAGACAACCGACATTGCATTCGACCAGTGATCACGTCCGCCCCGCGAGTTGATTTTGGGAGTGCGTCCAAACTCACCCAGGCAGACGACTAAGGTCCGTTCCAGCATCTGGCGGGCGGCAAGATCTTGGATCAGTGCGGCCAGAGTTGCCTCGATGGGAGGCAGTTTGGTTTTCAGGTCTTGAAAGATCGTTCGGTGATGATCCCAGCCACCGTTGTACAGCGTGACAAAGGGCACACCCGCTTCGACCAGACGGCGGGCCAACAGGGCCTGCTGACCGAAGGTGTTCCGGCCATACTGGTCGCGAACTTGTGGCGCTTCACTGTGAATATCAAAGGCCTTCTGTGCCGGCTTGGAGGTGATCAGGCGGTAGCCCTGGTCGTAGAATTCGTCGACGCCGGTCAGCGGATCTCCGGCAGCTTCGTCGTTGATCCGCACTAAACGGTCAACTTGACTGCGAATGTCGCGTCGACCGATGAAGCGTTCGTCTGTCAGGCCGCTCGGCAATGCCACGTCTCGGACGCGGAACGAGCTGCTGTTGGGATTGTCTGCGACGACGAACGGTGCATACTTGGCGCCGAGAAAACTGGGGCCGCCGCTACGGGACATACGAGGGATCGAGAAATAGGCGGGCAGGCCGTCAGGGGCATGGCATTGATGTGCCGTCACGGCACCCAGGCTGGGATGGAAGCTGACGAACGCACCACAGCCAACCGGGATGCGGGGTGGGGCGCCGGTCATCATGTAATGGTTGCCGGCTCCATGATTGCCTTGGTTGTGGCGAATCGACCGGACAACGGCCAGCTGATCCGCAATGCCTGCCATCTGTTGCATATGAGCCGAGAAGCCCACGCCGGGGATCTTGGTCGCGATCGATTCTAACTCGCCACGGATCTCGACAGGTGCATCAGGTTTGGGATCGAAGGTTTCGTAATGCGTGGGGCCACCGTCGAGCCAGATCAGAATGCAGGCGTCTGCTTGACGCGTCAGCTGAGACGTAGGATTCGCTGCGCGGCTTGTGGCGCTCAACGCACCCACCAGTCCACCACCTACCAGGCCACCTAAACCGAGTTGCAGACAATTGCGACGGGTCATCCCTTCGCAGTTGCGATTGGGGTCTCGGATTTCCATACCGATCAGTCCTTCACAAAGAATTCGGGAGTGTTCATCATCGCCCAGGTGAGATCTTCGATGGTCTGGCGTTTGGTCACATCTTGACGTTCGAAGAGTTTGCTCGCGACTTGTCGCTCTTCTGCTGTAGGATACCGGGCATAGATCGACAAATACAAGGTTTCAATGATCTTATCGACATCTAGCTTGGCATCGGCCAGTGTCGCCATCTGACTGGCGTCCGAGGTGACTTTGGCGTAAAGATCTGGCGAATTCATCAAATGTAGCGTTTGGGTAACCGTCGATTCTTCGAGCCGCTCGCAAGGTGGGTCTTTGTTGGGATCGGGGCGTCCAAAGGTATCGAGAAAGAGGGAGCCGACGCGGTGCGTCCAGATTTGATTAGGACGTGAGCCGGGTGGCATGGCTTTAAAGGATGTCGGCACGCCGGTGATATCATCGACCGCACCGAGCAGCACTTCGGCACGCAGGCGCGTCCGGTAGTGTCGCGAGAAGTTGCGTCGGTCCGCCGTATTGCGTTGGTTGGGAATCGAGCTGAGGGCATACGTGTGTGACAATGCGATGGTCCGGATCAGTTGTTTGATGTCGTATCCGGAGTCGCGAAAATGGTCTGCCAGTGCCTCCAGTAAAGGGCCATTGGACGGTGGGTTAGTAGCCCGTAGATCGTCTACCGGGTCAACCAATCCGCGGCCCATCATGTCTGCCCAGACCCGGTTCGCCATGACTTGACGAAAGTACGTGTTGTCGTGTGAGGTGACCCACTCGGCCAGCGGTTCACGCCAATCCGCAGTCTCGTCGTCGACCGCCGACTCGCCAAACAGCGGGCGGGGCGCGAGCACCTCTTGGGTCAGCGGATGAGACACCGAGCCACTTTTGCCCACCAGCACAATTTCTTCGCTGCCGGAGATGGGAGGGGATACACCACGCCCTTTCCGTCCGACACGTGCGAAATAGGCGGCCAAGCTGTAGAAGTCTTCCTGGCTCCACTTTTCAAACGGGTGGTGGTGGCACTTGGCACACTCCAAACGGATGCCAAGGAACAGTTGGCTTACCAGGGTGGTGACTTCGTCGGGAGATCGGCGATCACGGTACAGCGTCACGGCGCCATTACGAAACGTGCTTCCTTGCGCGGTAAGCAATTCCTTGACGAACTGGTCATACGGTTTGTTCTTGCGAAAGGAATCGCGAATCCAGTGGTCGTAATTCAAAACGGCCTTGATTCCCACGCGGTACGGGTTGGGACGGAGCAGGTCCACCCATTTGTTTGCCCAGTGGTCGGCATATTCGGGGCGTTCCAAAAGCGCGTCAACTAACTGCTCGCGTTTGTCCGTCTGCTCGTTCTTGAGGAACTCCTGCGCCTCCGCCGCGTTTGGCAATCGCCCAATGACGTCGACGTAAACACGTCGCATGAATTTTGCGTCATCCACGGGTTGCGAAGGCGTGATATTGAGTGACTGGAGCTTGGTCCAGACATGGTTGTCGATGAAGTTGTTGCGGGGTAGTTCGGCGTATACCGCTGGCGGCACATCTCCTTCTAGTGGAATGGCGACTTCACAGGTGGCGATCAGGCTCATGTAACGCGCCATGATGGTGGCTTCGCCGGGCAGTGGACCGGCGCGGACTTCGCCGCTGGGGGCGACTGCCACAATCGCGCTCTCGTTCGATTGATAGCTGGTGCGGTCCGTCACGTCGCGCTGGCTGCCGTCGCTGTAGTGTGCGGTAATGCGCAAGGGTTGGACGGCATGGGGTTTTAACGCCAGCGTCGTGTGAGAAAGTTCGATGCGTGTCAGTGCCGGTTCGTTTTCGATTTTGCGCGGCGTGCCTTGGCGAATCCACTGCAGGAGCACCTGGTAATCGGCACTGCCGGGATCGATGCGGACGCCCCCGCCGTGAGGCACACTGGCGGTGGCTTTTGCCAACAGCAAGCTCCGTTCTGGATCTGCGGGAAACACGCGGCGGCCGCGCCCTTCTTTGGCAATCGCATTGAAGTCGAATTCGGGGTCAAAGCCGAGCAAGGACAGCTGGAAACCATTCTGGCCGCGCTGCTTGCCGTGGCAGGCACCGGCGTTG
Organism: Blastopirellula sp.; assembly: GCA_002701545.1. Classification (GTDB taxonomy): domain Bacteria; phylum Planctomycetota; class Planctomycetia; order Pirellulales; family Pirellulaceae. The sequence continues at coordinate 3,529 of NZVR01000121.1, forward strand.
CAGCCATTGGCGGTGAGGATCGGTTGGACGTCCAGTTCAAAGCCAATGGGCGGTTCGCCGGCCTGCAGGTGGGCGGCGGTGCACAGGCCAAACCAAATCATCAGGGCGAATCTGGGAACGCAGGGGATGCGTGACATCAGTGGTTCTCGGTGAGGCGGGGCGTCGAGCAACGTTCCACCTATTTTAGAGTGCGGAGAGCCCCTGTCGCAAGTTGATTACCCGGTCTTCCCGCGGCTCGCGACCGGCGTCTGCAGCGAATGTGCCGGNGATGGGGCCGGCAACTACCGCCTGTCCCGCACGGCGCGGAGTTTTCAGCCAGGATCTACCTCGGACTGGGATTGGGTGGGAGGCGGTCNGTCGAGCCATGAAGGCGGTCGGTCGAGCCATTACCTGCCACCNGCGACGTGCCCAGTTAACGTGATCTGAGACGTTGTGCGACAAGCATCTTGCCGGCAAGCGGGCAAGGTTTTCCTTGACGTTGCAGNGNGGCTCGTGTGAGAATCGCACGCATGATGAATACCCGTAGAAAATTTCTTCGAGACACGGCGGCAGGCCTCTGTTGGCCGCTGCTGATGACTTCCGCCGCTGCTGCCGCGCCGTCGCCTCGGCCGCGCCCCAAGGTGGCGGCCATTTTTACGGTGTTGCGTTTTCGTAGCCATGCCTACAACATCCTCGAGAATTTTCTCGGCCCCTATTACTTCAACGGCCAGTTGGTTGATCCGGGCGTCGATGTGGTTGCGCTGTATGCGGATCAGTTCCCCAGTGACGATATGGCACGNGAAGTCTCGCAGCGTCTGGGCATCCCTTTGTATCCGACGATCGCGGCAGCCATGTGTTGTGGTTCGAACAAGCTATCGGTGGATGCGGCGTTGTTAATCGGTGAGCACGGAGATTACCCCTACAATGCCTTGGGGCAACATCTGTATCCCCGTAAACGTTTTTTTGACGAAGCAGTTGCCGTGATGGAACGTGACAATCGTTTCGTCCCTGTATTCAACGACAAGCATTTTTCCTACCGCTGGGATTGGGCGCGGGAGATGTTTGACACGGCACGGCGTCATCGCTTTCCCCTGATGGGCGGTAGTTCCGTGCCCTTGGCCATGCGCGCGCCGCAACTTGACCTGCCGGAGAATCCGCACATCGAAGAGGCTGTGGCGATTCACGGCGGCGGTCTGGAATCGTATGACTTTCATGCCCTCGAGGTGTTGCAGTCGATTGTGGAAAGTCGTCACCAGGGCGAAACAGGAATTCGGCAAGTCCAATTGCTGTACGGTGACGCGTTTCAGCGCGCTCGCAGCGAAGGACGATGGTCGACCGCGTTGGTGGAGGCCGCGATGCAAGCCGAGCAGCAGCTGGGAGCCAAACGCCAGCCGTTTCCGAAGGCCGGGGTGTTTGCCGCAACTCGCAAATACGAACCGCCAGCTCGTCCCAAGGGAGACTACGCGATTTCGCTGCTCTACAACGATGGCTTGCGAGCGACCGCCTTGAAGCTGGGGAGTGGTTCCGATCGTTGGAATTTTGCCTGTCGATTGCGCGGAGAGTCCGACATCCGAGCGACGGCATTTTTTAACGGCCCGTGGGGAAATCGCTGCTTGTTCAAAGCCCTCTCACATGCGATTCAGCGGATGTTGATCGAGCAACGCGAACCGTACCCTGCCGAACGGACGCTCTTGACGACAGGTGTCGTGGAAGCGGTGATGCATTCGTATCGTGACCGGGGACAAGCGATTCGGACTCCGCATCTTGATATCAACTACACCGCACGCGATTGGTCTGCTTTGCGTGAAACCGGAAAGACGTGGGAAGTGATTACCGTCGACACGCCCCAACCGACCAAGTTTGCGCCGCGGCCCTACACCGCTTTGCGGCGAGAAAAGGAATGATGATGTGGAGTGTACGGTTCCTTGGTGTTGTCTGGGTTGGGGTCGTTGCTGCAACGGTAGCTCTCGGCCATGACCACACACGTCCTCAGGCGGTCAAGAAACAACGGGCGCGCCCGCAACAGACGCAATCGTCAGATGCCGGCGACTCGTGTCGGCTGACAATCCGTCTGTTCACCAACACGCCGCGCCGTGCTGTGCCGGGAGTGATCCGCATCACGGAACGGGACGCAGGGAAGCCACTGCAACTCAAGTCGCTTATCCAGCGCGAGCAGGGTTGGCATTCGATGCCCGCCAAGGCAACGATCGTCGTGCCGCAACGCCAACTGGTCATCGAAGCCTTGCGTGGCTTACAGACGGAACGCTGGCAGCGAATGCTGGACTTGCGAGGCAAGAACACCGCCACCGTAACGATCTCACTGACACAGTTCAGCGATTTGCAACAACGTGGTTGGCGCAATGGAAACACGCATTTGCATTTGATGAAGTTGACGTATGCCGAGGCGGATCGGTACCTGCGCGAAGTGCCCGCATCGGACGGCCTGGATTTGGTCTTTTTGTCCCACCTGCGGCGGATCCCCGATGAGCGGACCTATATCTCGAACACGATTGTGGAAAACAGCCTGCCTGGTGGAGATCTGGCGCGGCTGTCTCAGCAAGGGATTCTGTTTCGCCCCGGAGAAGAGCACCGACATAATTTCGGACGCGGTGGCGAAGGTTACGGCCACGTCATGTTTCTCGATATTGCCAAATTGATTCGACCTGTCAGTTTGGGCCCCGGCATTATGGCCCAGGGTACGGACGGGATCCCGTTGCAACGTGGGATTCGCGAGGCCCACGCGGATGGAGCGACCGTCGTCTGGTGTCACAATACCTTTGGCTTTGAAGATATTCCTAACTGGATGGCTGGGCAGTTGGACGCTCAGAATATCTTTGATGGTGGTAGTCGGGGGAGTTATCAAGAGTCGTTTTACCGCTACTTGAATTTGGGATTGCAAGTTCCGTTTTCCACAGGGACAGACTGGTTCATCGAGGACTTCTCGCGCGTTTACGTGCCCGTCTCCGGAGAGCTGACCAGTAAAAAATGGTTGTCGCAATTCACCGCAGGTCGGACCTGGATTACCAACGGGCCTCTGTTAGAACTGGAAGTTGACCAAGCGCAAATCGGAGATACGTTGCAGCTAGCCACTGCGCAGTCTTTGCAAGTCCGTGCCCGCGCCACGGGGCGAGCAAATTTTCAACGTATCGAACTGATTCACAATGGAAACATTGTGGCCGTCAGCAAAGCACAAGCCGACAAAGGGCATTTTGTCGCGACACTCAAGACCAAGGTGCGCGTGGATGAGCCGGGCTGGTTGGCGCTCAGGACGCCCTTGAGTTCAGAAAAGAACGCTGGGACGCAGGCCGGTAAGAACGTATTCGGCAAGCCGCTTTATTCCCACACCAGTCCCGTCTATCTGCAATTCCAGGGCCAACGCATCTTTCGACCTCAAGTTGCCCGTGAATTGGTCGGGGAGATCCAGGAGAACCTTGCGACGATCCGAGAAAAAGCAATTTTCGCGGATGCTCAAGAGCGACAAGCTGTCGAAGGTGTTTATCGTGAGGCCCTGCAGACGTTACAGCAACGTCTGAAAGAAAACCAACCGTGAAGTTCTGGGGCAGGAGCATGGGGCTGTGATTCTGTTGGCCAGAACTCTCTAGCCGCGAGGTGAACATCGATTTTCTTCGTGGCACTCACCTGCTGCCGCTATCCTCCGAGCGGTGTCGTATTTAGAATCAACCGTGCCACGGGTGCGGGTCGCCGTGTGTGCGTCCGCCCGGGTGGGTGATCACGGTGAGCTAGTTGCAGGAATGAGACCGAGCATATGAGTAGGGGACGCGGCGTGACAGTTTTCGTGAATTGGCTGGCGATCGGTTGCCTCGGTTGGATGATGCTTGCCGGGGTCACAACGGCAGCGGAACGGCAGCCGAATATCGTGTATATCCTCGCCGACGATTTAGGATACGGCGATTTGGGGTGTTATGGCCAGAAGCAAATCAAGACGCCAAACATCGACCGTATCGCCGCAGAAGGAATCCGGTTCACGGATCATTATTCGGGAGCACCTGTCTGCGCTCCCGCTCGCTGCGTGCTGTTGACCGGATTGCATACGGGCCATTGTCCCATTCGCAATAACAAGGCGCTGAAGCACGAAGGGAATGTTCCCATTCCTCGGGCCTATGTGACGCTTGGCGAAGTGATGAAGCGGGCTGGTTACGCGACCGGGGCGTTTGGGAAGTGGGGACAGGGATTCCCCGGTTCCGAAGGGGATCCTGTGAAACGCGGCTTTGACCTCTTCTTTGGNTACAACTGTCAGCGTGAAGCGCATAACTACTATCCAGGTCANCTGTGGCGCAACACGGAACGCGTCTTGTTGAAGGGCAATCAGGGCGAGCAAAAGCGGCAATACTCGCATGATTTGATTGTCGAGGAAGCACTGTCGTTTATTCGCAAGCACCACGACCGACCTTTTTTCGTGTATTTGCCCGTGACGATTCCGCATACCAAATTCCAGGTGCCGGATCTGGGAGAATATGCGGGCAAGGATTGGCAGAAAAACCACAAGATCCAAGCGGCAATGATCAGTCGTATGGATCGAGATGTCGGGCGGATCATGAAGCTGTTGCAAGAGATCGATCAAGATCAGAATACGTTGCTCATTTTTACGTCCGACAATGGCCCGCATGGCAGTTCCGGTACGCTCCCGCAGTTTCAAGCGGCCGGTCCGCTGCGAGGGAAAAAAGGGGCGACGTATGAAGGTGGGATCCGAGTGCCGTTCGTTGCTCGTTGGCCGGGACATATCGCGCCGGGCAGTACCAGTGATCACCTCTCTGGGTTTCAAGACATGTTACCTACCTTTGCCGAGTTAGCTGGTGCTCAGGCACCAGATGAGCTTGACGGCATCAGTATGGTGCCGACCCTGTTAGGTAAGGGAACCCAAAAACAACATAAATACCTGTACTGGGAACTCGGGACAAAGCAAGGGTTACGGCAGGGGCAATGGAAAGTCGTGCGCAATCATTCCCGCACGCAACTGGGGCCGATCGAATTGTACGACCTGGCGACCGATGTGGGTGAGACCACGGATGTGGCTGATCGTCACCCGGAAATTGCCACGCGGTTAGGTCGCTTGTTGCAACAGGCTCGCCGACCCTCTCCGTTGTTCCCAAATCAACTACTCGATCGCTAATGGATCCGATCGCAAATGGATCCGATCGCAAATGGATCCGATCGCAAATGGATCCGATCGCAAATCGGCGTGTTTGCTCACGGGGTACCCTGCGATCAACCAGAATTTCGTATACCATCAAGCTGACACTACCTGACCACATCGTGATTGGAAGACACCATGCACATGATCCTGAAATCATTCAGCTGGGCCCTGTTGACTCTGATTTGCGCTATCGCATCTCTGACGGCGGCCGAGCGTCCCAACGTCGTGATTATCTATGGGGATGATGTCGGATACGCTGACGTCGGTGCTTACGGATCCAAGCTGATCCCGACGCCCAACATCGACAAGTTGGCGAGTGAGGGGTTGATGTTTACCGACGGGCACTGCTCGGCGGCAACATGCACGCCGTCGCGATTTTCGATGCTGACAGGCATCCACGGTTTCCGGCATGGAGTGCGTGTCTTGGCGCCGAATGCGCCTTCGAAAATCACTCCCGAGATGTTCACTCTGCCTCAGCTGTTCAAGAAAGCAGGTTACGATACGGCGGTCGTGGGCAAGTGGCATTTGGGTCTGGGAGACGGCAAGACTCCCGTGGATTGGAATGGTGCCGTAAAACCAGGGCCTCTGGAAGTCGGCTTTGACTACTGTTTCTTGCTGCCTTCGACGAACGATCGCGTGCCCTGCGTGTACTTGGAAAACCACCACGTGGTCGGGTTGGATAGTAAGGATCCCTTGTTTGTGGGCCAGAAGCCAGAGGGCGTGGAATGCACGATTTACCCGGACGGCAAGATGAATCCGGCTGCGATGACGTACTACAAAAGCAGCCATGGACACAACAATTCGGTGATCAATGGGATCGGGCGCATCGGCAAACAGTTTGGTGGTAAGTCGGCTTTATGGGATGACGAGACCATGGCCGATGTCTTTGTGGAGAAGACCAAGGAGTATCTCCGTTCGCGCAAGGCTGACTCACCGTTTTTCCTGTTCTTTTCATCCCAGGACATTCACGTACCCCGGACGCCTCACCCACGTTTTCAAGGCAAATCGAAGCTGAGTTATCGTGGCGATGCGATGGTACAACTGGATTGGGCAGCTGGCGAAATCCTGCAGACGTTAGAGAAAGAAGGGCTGGCCGATAATACGCTCGTGATTTTTTCCAGTGACAACGGGCCGGTCTACGACGACGGCTACGAGGATGGGACGACGGTCCGCACCTCGACTCAGGAAACCGATCGCGGGCACGATGGATCCGGACCGTTCCGCGGCGGCAAATATCAGATCTACGAAGGCGGTACCCGTGTGCCGTTCATTGTGAAATGGCCGGGACATATTCAGCCGGGCAAGTCCGCTGCGATGGTCAGCCAGATCGACTTCATTGCATCTTTTGCCAGCCTCTTGGACATCAAGCTCAACGCGGATCAGGCGATTGACAGCCGCAACGTGATGCCGGCGCTGCTGGGTAAGAGTGATCAGGGACATACTTACATGGTCGAAGAAGCGAATCGTGCCCTGGCCCTCCGACACGGACCGTGGAAATACGTGCAACGCTTTGCCAAACGTGGTCCTGGAGGGAACGCAGGTGGCCTTGGTGGCCGAGAACTGTACCACTTGGGATCGGATCAAGGCGAGCAGAAGAATGTCGCTGCCGCCAACGAAAAGCAGGTGGGTGCAATGAACGCCATCCTCAAACAGTTGGTGCAGGGAAAACGTGGCCTGCGCGGCTTCGCTGACTGATGGTTGCCGACCGTCTTGTTGACCGACGCATCTCAGTCTCTTGGATGCAGTGATCACACGGAACGGTGGTGCCACGTGCAGGGAGGTTACTGCGCGTGGCTTGCCTCGTACTGTTGCAGTTTGCGGTACAGCGTCTTGCGATCGAGGCCCAGGATGCGAGCTGCCAGGGATTTATTGTCCCCTACCGTTTGCAGGACATGCAAAATGTAGCGTCGCTCGATTTCGGCCAGGGACACCAGTTCCTCCGGATCGTCGCCTCCGATAAAGACTTGGGTGCTGTGGTAGTCGCGGATTTTTTCGGGTAGATCATCGACTGCGATGGTGTCGAAGCGGGTGAGTGCCACGGCCCGTTCCATGACATTCCGTAGTTCACGCACGTTACCTGGCCAGGAATAGGCGAGCAGTCGTTCCGCCGCCGGTTCACAGATCCCGTGAACGGCTTTGTTGGTCTGCGTGGCAAACTGTTCCACAAAGTATTGTGCGAGTCGCAAAATGTCAGCGCCACGTGCGCGGAGTGGTGGCAGGTCGAGTTGGATGACATTGATGCGATAGAACAGGTCTTCGCGAAATGCGCCCTCATCGACTTGGGATTGCAGATCACGGTTGGTCGCGGTGATCAGGCGAACATTGAAGGGAGTTTCTTTATCACTGCCGACCGGCCGGACCTTGTTGTCTTCCAGGGCGCGGAGCAATTTAGGTTGCACGGATAAGGGCATTTCACCGATTTCATCGAGCAGCAAGGTGCCGCCCTCGGCTTGCACAAACAAACCTTTGCGATCTTGTTGAGCGTCGGTGAACGCACCTTTCTTGTGGCCAAAAAGTTCGCTTTCCAGGAGCGCTTCCGGAAGGGCAGCACAGTTGACCGCAATGAACGGTCCATCTTTACGGGGGCTGTTGGCATGGACCGAGCGGGCCACGACTTCTTTGCCCGTGCCGCTCTCGCCACACAACAGGACAGATGCTTCGGTTTCTGACAAGCGAGACAATTGATCGTACAGTCGCTGCATTGCCGGACTGGATCCGATCATATCGCCGAAGACATGCGATTGCTCTACGGCTTGGCTTAAGACACGCACTTGCTGTTGGAGCTGGCGGTGTTTGACTGCGCGCTGCAGCGTGATCCCCAGAAGATCCATTTCGATGGGTTTGGTGACGAAGTCGTAGGCGCCGGCTCGGATCGCTGCCACCGCCGTTTCCATGCTGCCGAAAGCCGTCATGACAACCACCGGCACATCCGGCCGATTGGCGGTGATGCGTTCACACAGTTCCGTGCCACTCATGCCAGGCATGCGGAGGTCCGTCAACACGACATCGAAGTCTTCCTGTTGGCTGAGTTCCAGCGCGGCACTGGCGGATGTACTCGATGCGACATCGAATTTGCGTAAGCGTAAATCGGTCTCCAGTAATTCGCACATGCTCTGTTCGTCATCGACGACGAGAATTCGAGGTTGCATGGTCAACGGTTCCCAACTGAAATTAACGACTCGGTAAATAAACGGTGAAACAGCTTCCCTGCCCGACGTCACTGTCAACGTCGATCCAGCCACCGTGATCCTGAACGATGCCGTAGGAAACGGAAAGCCCCAGTCCGGTCCCTTCGCCGACATCTTTGGTGGTAAAGAACGGCTCGAACAAGTGTTCGCGATCCGCTTCGCTGATGCCAGTACCGTCATCGGCGACCGAAATGCAGCAGTACGTTTCAGCGTTTTCGGAAGCCTTATTGGGATGCTGGGCGGTCCGCTGCTCTAAGCTGACCGTGACGTGACCACGGTCCGTGATGGCTTGGATGGCGTTGACGATCAGGTTGGTCAGCACCTGTTGAATTTGACCTGCATCCACATGGGCAGACAGCGTGGCGTCGCCGCGGACCGACACTTCCACCTGATGCTTCTTGGCCAAGCTGTGTAACAGCTCGACGCTCTGGTCGGCAACATCGCGGAGGTTCACCGAGGTGCGTTGCGGCGTGCGTCTGCGGGCAAAATCCAAGAGTTGGCGAATGATGTGTGCCATCCGGTCGGCTTCGGACTTGATGGCCTGGGCACTGGTTTGGCACTGTTCGAGATCCAGTTGTCCCGAGGCGATCAATTCGGCCCTCCCGGAGACGACGTTGAGCGGCGTGCCCAGCTCATGAGCGACACCGGATGCCAGGCGGCCGACGGTGTTCAAGCGATCGACATGACGTAACTGTTCGACCGCCGCGATCCGCGCTGACGATTCTGTCTGTAATTTCTGTTGTTGGTCGGCCAGTTTTTCGCACATCAGATTCAGCGCACTTGCCAATTCGTTTAACTCGTCATGCCCCCGCAGTTCGAGAGGTTCGGTGAAGTCTCCTTCGCCGATGCGTTTCGTTTTCGCGATCAGCTGTTGCAGTGGCCGTCCCACAAAGCGGATGCCCAGTAGGGTGACAACGCCACCGCATGCCAACATGCCCAGGACGAGGGTGCTGGTTTGTAACACGGTGCCCCAGGTATACCGGTCGATGGCCTCCAGCGGCTGAGAGATTTGCACACATCCGGCACGTTCTTCAGCAACATCGATGGGGTAATAGTTGTGTTGGTTGTCGTGCGACATCACCGTTGCAACACTTCCATGATCTGCGCCTTCGAGTTGTGCGAGTTGGGCCACCGGCATGTCGGGTCTGACCGCAGGCGAACGCACATTGAGAGCGACCCAGGCGATGCGGATCTCGCGATGGAGCTTNTCCACCCGATCAATCACCCCGGTCACTCCAGTATGGCCGTTGGAGTTCCAGGCCAGGACCAGCTCGTTTTCCATGGCGATTCCAATATGGTGTGCCGTGCGAGCCAATTCGCGTTGCAACCGTTGGTCCTCGCGACTGACGATGTTGTATCCGAAAAGGATCGTCAACAAAGCAATCGCGACCATGTAAACCAGGATAATTTTTCCGGTAAGTTTCATCACACTGCTCGCGTGTCGATCTGGGTGCTTGGGAAACGGCTGGAATTCGCTTGGGCTTGCGATCCGTCCGCTGCGCGTTGACCAGCTTGGTTGGTAAGTCAACGCGCCGAGTTGAATTGTAACGTCGTGGCGTCGCTTGTCCGCCGCTTGTCGCGTCCGGTCCGCAGTGGTTTGCGGTCGAGCGTCGCACGATCTGTTGGCGAACCACTGCAGATGGCATGCCATGGCAATCCACGAGAAATGGGCGGAGATCGAGGGAAAAACGGGCCTTTGACCGTGAACTCGCGTGGCATTTTGCCCCAGTGCGTCAAGGCTCCCCGCCATGGCACTCGCGACGTCTGGAAAATGGAAAGCAGAAAAAAAATTCGCGGGACGTGGAAAACGGCCATTCTCGGTCGTAGGGCCCGCAGAACAAGCGGATGTCAGTACGAACGGTGACTGCTGGCGCTGAGGTGGACGTCGCAGTTGGGCGTTCCGGCACGCCCCTTGCAAAGACTGGGGAGACAGATTCGATAACTCGCTTTTTCATTGTGATCAGGCACATGATGACCAAGTACCCCAATACGAAGTTGCCGCGCATTCTCATCGTTAGCAGTAATCACGAATTACGCGCGGTGTTGAGGCATGTGTTGCAACGGTCTGCGTACCAGGTCGAAGAGTGCAGTTCACAGTGTACTTTGCGACATTCCCTTGGGGGGTTGCCGGAAGCGAGTGCGTGGAATCGCTTTGACGCCATTTTCTTCGATACCTGTCTGCTCGAAGGAGATGTGGTGCATCTGATTCGCAACTTTTCGGAGCGCGAGAGATCGCCTCCGCTGATCATGGTCACCGGATGGCAGGGGACTCGCCGGGCGAATCCTGCCGACGGTTTGGCAACGGTCGTGATTCAGTCACCTGCAGACCTGGCCCGGTATACGACACTGATTCGTCAATGGGTGCCTCATCGTCAGTCAGACTGAGCGACGTGGCACGGCAATCGGTGTGGATTCCACTGCGACAGTTGATTAGCAACACGAACGAGACTTAACGAAAGGAATTACATATGAACCATTGCATCCATTCCTCTACAACGAAACGCAAACGCGGGCCTTCCCGGCTGCTGCTCGGCTTGGCGCTGCTGGGATTGGTCGGCGTGGCAACCGGAGCGGTTGCTGTGAGTACCGACCGCGAGAAAGACGCCTCGGCAGGGATCTTGAATCTTCAAGAGACCAGCAAGGCCTTTGCGCACGTAACTAAGAAAGTGTCCCCCGCCGTGGTGTACATTCAAGTCGAAAAGCAGGCGTCGGGGATGACGTCCGCGTTGCGTGGTAACGAGCGAGCGATGCCAGAAGAATGGTTGAAGGAATTCTTCGGCGATCGCTGGAAGGGACAAGAGTTCCGTCGACCCGAGATGCCTCGCGGCGAACAACGGTCGGTTGGCCAGGGTTCGGGATTCATTATCTCGCAAGATGGTTACATCCTGACCAATAACCACGTCGTGAGTGGTGCGGATAAACTGACCGTCACCTTAGCGGATGGGCGCGAGTTCGCCGGTACAATGGTCGGCAGTGACGCGCGTTCAGACGTGGCCGTGATCAAGATCGACGCCAAGCGTCTGCCGCAACTGCATCTTGGTAACTCGGACGCGGCCGACGTCGGCGAGTGGGTTTTGGCGATCGGCAGCCCCTTCGGTTTGCCCGGTACGGTGACCTCGGGGATTGTCAGCGCGAAGGGCCGGAACAGTGTAGGTATCACGGATTATGAAAACTTCATTCAGACGGATGCTGCGATTAATCCGGGTAACTCCGGCGGACCACTTGTGAATTTGCAAGGCGAAGTGATTGGGATCAATACGGCGATCTTCAGCCGCAGTGGTGCCAATAACGGTATCGGCTTTGCCATTCCTATCAATATGGCTCGCAATATCTGTGACCAGTTGATCGAGGAAGGCGCTGTGACGCGTGGGTATCTAGGTATCCTCTTGCAGAAGTTAACCCCGGAACTTGCCAGCTCGTTTGGCTTGGAACAACACCATGGCGTTCTCGTCGGTGACGTGACCGATGATTCCCCAGCCGGGAACGCAGGAGTTCTCGCCGGAGACGTGGTGGTTGAGTTCAACGGGAAAGCTGTGAGCAACATCGGCGAATTCCGCAACATGGTGGCTGCCACTGAGCCGGAAGCGGAAGTCGAGATGGTCGTCATGCGTGACGGTAAACGAACCGCACTGTCGGTCACCGTTGGCCGTCTGGCAGGGAGCAAGTCCGCGGCGGTCGAGTCACAGCCTGACTCGGTCGAGCAGCTCGGATTCCGCGTCTCTGCCTTGGACGACGCTCAGCGTGAACGCTATGGCTGGCAGGACCGCAGTGGGGTCGTCGTCAGTCATGTCGACAGCGGTTCGGCCGCAGCCCTCGCTGGCTTGCGACCGGGGATGTTGATCGAAGAGATCAACCGCAGCCCGGTATCCGATATGGAAACCTTTCGCAGCTTGATGAGCGAAGGGAAAGACAGCGAGCGGTTGCTGCTCCGTGTTCGTGACGGAGAGATGGCTCGCTACATCGTACTTTCGTGGAAGTCTACCAAGTCGTAGTGGATTGCTTCCCTCCGTGTCCCGGCGGCGAGGATTCCCTTGCCGTCGGGATTTTTTCTGCGCCGATGTGGTCCGCGGTCGCACGAACCGTCAGCATCTGCTGAGCCCTCTCAGGGCGGTGGCAGCAGGGCGAGTCACCGCGCGGGACCGGCTGTCGGCGAGACGCTCAAAAGATATCCGGATCGGGGTCGACGCTGCCATCTTCGTGTAAAAACCGGAAGTCACAGCCCTCGTCGGCCTGCGTGACTTCCTCAAAATACAGCTTGCCATAACCGCGTGAAAATCGCCCTTCCGGCTGCTGCCAGCGTTCCCGACGCGCCGCCAACTCGGCGTCATCGATCTCCAGTTGCAGCGTCCGTTGTGCGACATCCAGTGCGATCATGTCACCATCCTGGACCCATGCCAGTGGTCCACCGATGAAGGATTCTGGCGAGACGTGCAAGACACAGGCGCCATAACTGGTACCGCTCATGCGGGCATCTGAGATCCGGACCATGTCGCGGACACCTTGTTCCAGCAGATATTTGGGGATGGGTAGCATGCCCCATTCGGGAATGCCGGGGGCGCCGAGCGGCCCGGCGCTTTGCAGGACGATGACGTGGTCTGCGGTGAGCTGCAAAGCAGGGTCATCGATCCGCGCTTTGAGATCGGGGTAGTCACGGAAGACGATTGCGGGACCGCGATGTTTCAGCAAATGCGACTCGGCCGCCGCCGGTTTAATCACGCAACCATTGGGCGCCAGGTTGCCGCGCAAGACCGCCAGGCTGCCGCTCTCGCATAGCGGGTTGTCCCGTGGTCGAATCACGTTGTCATCATAGACTTGACTGTCGCCGAGATTTTCGCCGAGGGTTTGTCCGGTGATCGTAGGGCAATCGAGTTGGAGTAAATCGCGGATCCGATTGAGTAGTCCGAGGATGCCGCCGGCGTCAAAGAAGTCTGCCATGACGTACTCGCCGGCGGGACGGAGATTGGCGATCACCGGTGTGATTGCCGCAATGTCGTCGAAGTCTTGCAGTCCAAGTGGAACGCCCGCTCGCCGGGCCATGGCAACGAGGTGGATGATCCCGTTGGTGGATCCGCCCAGAGCCATCAGCGCGGTGATGGCGTTGCGAAAGGCTTGTTCGGTGAGGATGTCGCGTGGTCGCACGTCTGCCCAAGCCATCTCGACCGCCTGTTTCCCGGTCGCTGCGGCCATGGCCGCGTGGGTTGAATGGGAGGCTGGTATCGAGGAGGCGCCGGGCAAGCACATCCCCAGGGTATCGACGGCACTGCTCATGGTGGACGCCGTTCCCATGGTCATGCAGTGGCCGTTGGACGCCGCGATATAGCCCTCTAACTCGCACCACGCGTCACACGAAAGTCGCCCGCCGCGCCGTTCGGCCCAATACTTCCAAACGTCACTGCCACTGGCCAGTTGCTCACCTCGCCAACTGCTCCGTGTCATGGGGCCAGCGGGCAAGTAGATCGACGGCAGATCGACGGTTGTCGCGCCCATCAGCAACGCGGGTGTGGTTTTGTCGCATCCGCCCATCAGCACGACGGCATCCAGCGGATAGCAGCGCAAGGTTTCCTCGGTTTCCATGGCCAGCATGTTGCGGTAGTACATCGACGTTGGCTTCATGTACGTTTCGCTCAGACCCATGACCGGTAATTCCACCGGAAAACCGCCCGCCTGCCAGACGCCACGTTTCACCTCTTCGACGCGCTGTTTGAAGTGCATGTGGCAGGGCATCAAGTCATTCCAGGTATTAAGAATGCCGATGACCGGTTTGCCTTCGAATTCGTCCGTGCTGTAGCCCATCTGTTTGTGGCGGGAGCGATGGCCAAAGGAACGCAAGTCGTCGGGGCCTAACCAGCGGGCGCTACGGAGTTGTTCGGGAGTTTTGCGGGGGCGTGAAGTCATGAGGTTGGTGCCGACGGGAGTCTGGTGTGAGGAAGTCGCAAGCGGCAAACCAGCCAGCGGCTTGCGGCCAAGTACGTTTCGCAGTTGTTGTGAGGGGCGTGGCGATTATGCTATTTTGCGAATACTGCGGCGCCAAGTCCATGAGGACCGTCTCCAGACGCCGCCAACGAGGAAGTGACNACTGGAATCGGCAAATCGCCGTGCTGCGAGGGGGCATCCACGACTTATCCAACCAACGAACCAAGCACGACGATTATGNCATATCCTGCTGATACCCATCTCAAGTCGATTGGCTACATCCTGTGGATTTTTGGCTTTACCGGTGCTCATCGATTTTATTACGGCAAACCACTGACGGGCTTGTTGTGGTTTTTCACNGGTGGCTTGTTCGGCATCGGTTGGTTGATTGACCTGTTCTTGATCCCCGGCATGGATCTCCAAGCGGATCGACGTTTTCAAGCGGGGCCGTACGATTATTCGGTGGCTTGGCTCTTGCTCACGTTTGGCGGTTATCTTGGGCTGCATCGACTNTATATCGGAAAATACATTACCGGGATCATTTACCTGCTGACCGGCGGACTGTTTCTGATCGGCTGGTTGTACGATTTCATGACTCTGAATCGACAGATTAGCGAAAAGAACCATGCGGCGCTGCGGGCGGCAAACACCAAGGCATGGTAGGGCACCGTCGCCACAGCCAGTTTTCGTTTCAGACGAGCCGTTGGTCGCAGGCAGCGGAAATGCCAAAACGCACGCCGACCATATTGCCGGAACGCGAGATCGTTCTCCAGCAGCCGGCGAGTCGATCCGTCGCTATGGGATAGCTGCCAGAACTTCCAGGAGACGGTGCACTTCTTCGACCGTGTTGTAGTGGACCAGCCCGATGCGCACCATGCCGTCAGGTTCCAAGCCCAAGGTCTCGGTCAATTGCAGCGCATAGTAATTACCGTCCCACACAAAGATGCCCGCGTTGCCCAATTTCTGTGCGAGCTCTTGCGACGAAATGCTNCGGTGGCGAATCGAGACGGTTGGCAAACGCTCGGACATGCGGGACGGATCCGTGATCCCGTACACGGTAATCGTGTCGATTTGCATTAGGCCGCGCAGCAGTACGTCAAATAACTCCGTTTCATATTCGCCGATCGCTGTATAGGCATGAGTCAGGGCCGCGCGACGACCGGCAGTTTCATCTCCAGACGCGACTCGGCCAAGTTCGGCAAGATAGTTGATGGCGGCCAGGACGCCGGCAATGCATTCGTGGTTTTGAGTGCCTGTCATCCAGGCTTCGGGCAATGCATCAGCCGCAGGGCGGACCTTGTACGGCTCGAGTTCTTCCAGCAATGCTCGCCGTCCCCAAATCATCCCGATGTGAGGACCAAAGAATTTGTACGCCGAGCAGGCGAGGAAGTCGCAACCGAAGGAGTTGACATCAATTTGNGCGTGCGGCGCGTAGTGCACCGCATCCAGAAAGGAAACGGCACCCACCTCGCGGGCCAGCGACGCGATTTCGCGTACGGGATTCACGGTGCCGACGGAGTTTGAGGCACAGCCAACGGCCACCAGACGGGTGCGCGAAGATAGCTTGGACCGCAAGTCATCCATGTCCAGTGTGCAGTCCTCGTGGTGGATTTCGACATAGCGGACGGTGGCGCCCGCATCGCGCGCGGCAAGTACCCACGGCGTGACATTCGCGTCGTGATCGAGCCGAGTCACCAAGACTTCGTCATCAGCCGACCAGGTGCGGCCAAGTGAACGCGACAAGGCGAAGGTCAACGTCGTCATGTTCGGGCCAAAGTAGACACAAGCCGGATCGTCAGCTCCTAAAAACTCACTGACCGCCCGATGGGCCTCGTCAAGCATCGCGTCACTTTCGACGCTCGTTAGGAATTGACCATCGTGATTGGCATTGTGTCGCGCCAAGTAGTTGCTGATTTCCTCAATGACACAGACCGGCACTTGCGTACCTGCGGGGCCATCAAAGTAGACAACGGGCTGGCCACGCAATGTCCGCTGTAACGCGGGGAATTGCGTACGGAGACTTGCCACTAGATCCTGATTCAAACTCATCTTTGGTCCACAAAGCGTTTCCCTTTGCCCTCAAAACGGGGCAAAGAACCCATCTCCACAAGTGACACGTCGACACTTAACCCAAGCCGCAATTTTAGTTCTTTCGATACGCGTTCTGGAGCATTCAATCGATCCTCGATCTGAACGGACAGTGCGTCCATCTCGCCAACGCGATGCGCCGTCATGCGATATTCGATGATTTCCGGAAAGCTGCGCAAGATCTGCTCGACACTTGAGGGAAATATATTGACGCCCCGAATGATCATCATGTCGTCAGAGCGTCCCAGCACGCCCCCTTCCAGAAGCACAAAATTGTTTTCACTATCGGTGTTCCAAGTGGGACGGACCAGATCACCGGTGCGATAGCGGATGACCGGGCAACCGGTGCGTCCGAGTGTGGTGATTACCAGTTCCGACAGCTCGCCCTCCCCGGCCGGAGCGCCTGTTTCTACCGAGAGAAACTCGGCGATAAACTCCGATTCGATGATATGCAGACCGAGCTGCTTGGCATCGGCATACCCCCACGGCCCGACTTCCGAAGCACCAGCATGATCAATCAACTTGGCATTCCACGACGTTTCGATACGTTCTCGTATCGCCGGGATACTACCGCCCGGTTCTCCGGCAACAATGATCCGCCGTACTCCCAGCGACGCGACGTCGATCTGGTTCTCTGCGGCGACTTCGGCCATGTGTAACGCATAGGTCGGTGTGCACAGCAGAATGGTTGCTCCGTGAGTCCGGGCTAATTCCAGCCGCGCTTGCGTGCTTAACCCGCCGGAGGGGATGGTCAGAATGCCACGCGCGATGAGGGCATCGTTGGCGCTCCAAAAACCGATAAACGGGCCAAACGAAAAAGCCATCAACGCACGATCTTCGGGGCCGATCTCTGCCGCGTCCAGCACGAATTGCCAGCTGTTGACCCACCACGCCCAGTCTTCCGGTGTATCGACCACGACCAGCGGGCGACCCTGCGTTCCTGAAGTGCGGTGGAAACGCACATACCGTTCGATGGGGTACGTCAGGTTGGCTGCCCAGTGACCACCGTGCACGGCGTTACTGAGCTCTTCTTTGTAGGTAAACGGCAGCTCTGCCAACTGTTCAAGTGACGTCAGTGGCAGGTCGATTTCGTCGAGTTTGTCTGCGTAAAAACGATTGTGAGGAAGGACGGCTTCCAGCAGTTGATTGAGCCGTTTCAGTTGGAAATCGGACAACTCCCCAGCGCTCATTTGCTCGAATTGACGCCGGTCGGTTGCGGACGAGTGATTCATCTCCACATGATACGTGTTTCAACGCGTCGCTAAAAGGTGTGCGGGAACGCTAGCTTACGGTCGATTAGCCATTCACTCGTGGGGCCTGAGCATATCGTTTGGGAAATCGGGACGGTCGGGGTGATGCCGTCAAGCGTTTACAGGATGGCTTGTGCCGCAGCCTCTGAGGCAATGGTGCGGGGGTGTGGTTTGGCCGCGCCCGCGGGTAGCGTGGTCAGCACGACGAACACGGAATCCGACTTGGGGTCGGCCCAGCAGAGTGTCCCTGTGGCTCCGGAGTGCCCGAAGACTTCCGCATGAGCTGGGCCCCCCAAGCTTTTCCCAACGTCAAAGCCGAGTCCGCGCGGGTGCATGCCGGCAGGATGGTGATTCTGGATCATCATGCGTGCGGTGTCCGGTTTCAGGAAGTCGCTCTGTGGATGCAGGAATGCACTCAAGAACCGAGCGACATTCTCGGTCGACGCGTGAGCGCCGCCCCATGGCGTCCCCAGTTTCCTCCAGTAGTCACTGTTCCAGTCCCAAGACTTGGCGGACGAGTCTCCCGATCCCGATTCTTGTGCCGCACTGGCGACCTGGCAACGCACCAGGGAACGGATATCCAGTTTGCCAACTCCCAATGCCGAGCGGGTCATCCGCAGTGGCTTGAAGACCACTTCGTCCGTGAGTTCGGCAATCGGTTTCCCGGAGATGCGTCGGGCGACTTCGCAGGCTAACAAGATCCCCATGCTCGAATAGCGATATTTGGACGCGGGTGCAAATAACAGCGGAGTTCGAATCGCTCGCTCGACAAATTCCGACAGCGGTGCGTGGCGGGTGCGCAAGTTCTGGTTTTCTGGCAGTTGGTCCGGCAGCCCAGAAATGTGCGTGAACAGGTGTTGCATCTGGATGCGTTCGCGACCGTCGCCGGAGAATTCCGGGATGAACTTCTGCACGGGATCTTCCAGGCGAAAGTCCTGTTGGTCATAGAGTGACATGACCGCAGCGATTGCAATCGGCTTGGTAATGGAGGCCAGCAGAAAGATGGCATCGGCATCGGTGGCCGCGCCAAAGTTCTGGTTGACGACCGTTTCGCCTTGCCGGACATACAAACACGCAGCAGACACCTGCTTGCTGTCTGACGCTTGTTGCAGGGCGTCGCAAGCTGCGTCCAATTTCCCTTGATTCAGTGCGGCTGCCAGCGGTGTGCCAACAGCCAGTCCCAACGCGGATTGCAGGATGGTACGTCGTTGCATTGGTGTGTTTCCAACCAGGAACGTGGTTCAGAGTATGGGGGAGAACAGACAGTCGCCATCCTACCTCAATGGTGCGCGGGGTGCGGACGGGAATCTGACTTTTTCTATCCGCAACGCGGCAGCACGTTGGGTCTGAGTCAAAGTTCCCGGCGGATTGCTTGTGTTTCGTAGAGTGTGAAGCCAACTTTTTGGTACAGCGGCAACGCAGCCGGGTGGTCCAGGGTGCAGGTGTGGAGCCAGAGTCGCTGCACGTGGGCGTCGCAGGCGAGTTGGATGGTGTGACGCAGGAACCAGGTTCCCAGGCCGACACCGTGGTACTCCGGCATCAGGCCGAACTGCACGATTTCCATCTCGGGGTGCTGACGGCGGTCCAGTTCGCAGAACCCGGCGGGCGAACCATCCACGTGCAAGACGTAAACCTCATTCTGCGGATCCCGCAGTATCGCTTCTAGTTCGTGATCTGCGAGTTTGCGACGGCTCAACCAGTGGTACGCGCTCCCGACATGATGGTACAGCCAACGATAGTAGGCGACGGATGGCTGATGCACGTGGAGCACGGTGAGGCCTTCCCTCGGCGGAGGGAGCTCCTGTGCAGCAGGCGTGTGCATTTCCAGGTAATACACCGTGACGTCAACCAATTGCATCGTTTCATTCTCGGCGAGAGTGGGTCGATCTGAGCGGGTCGTGATCTGCGGATCTCAGGGTGGGGCGGCCTCTTTTGACTCGGCAGTGGGCCAGGGCATGCGGTTCCTGATTCACCATCTGGCGGCGTGTCTGCCAAGATGATTGAATCGCACGCGGTTCTCAACCAGAATGAGAGCCACTTGACATGCAATGATCTTAACGTTTTCTCGTACCCATTGAGGGGAGCAAGCTGATGAATTATTGGAACTGCATTATCGGGTTACTTTGTGTGGGCGGATTGGTGAATTCCGTGCAGGCGGAGAAACTGTTCGTGGCGACACCTTTCACCGAGCCTGGAAGTTTTACTGGCGGGATCGAGGGACCTGCCTGCGATGCGACAGGGCAGATTTTCGCGGTGAATTTTGCCAAGCAGCAAACGGTTGGACGGGTCACGCCCGCGGGGAAGGCCAGCTTGTTTGTGACCTTGCCCACAACCAGCGTTGGTAATGGCATCCGCTTTAACCAACAGGGGATGATGTTTGTCGCAGACTACGTGAACCATAACGTGTTACAAATCGACCCGGCCACGAAAAAGATTTCGGTTTTCGCCCACGAAGCCAAAATGAATCAACCGAATGATCTGGCGATTGCCGCCGATGGGACGCTGTATGCCAGTGATCCCAACTGGAGCAAGGGTACAGGGCAACTCTGGCGCATCGACACCAAGGGAAACGTTACCCGGCTTGCCGAAAAAATGGGAACGACCAACGGGATTGAGGTCAGCCCGGACGGACGCACGCTGTATGTCAATGAAAGTGTGCAACGGCACATCTGGCAGTTTGCTATCCAGGCGGATGGCACGATTGCCAAGAAGAAATTGCTCAAGAGCTTTGACGACTTCGGATTCGATGGCATGCGGTGCGACGTGGACGGTAATCTGTATGTCACACGGCACGGCAAGGGCACGGTGGTGAAGTTGTCACCGGCCGGCAAGATTCTGCAGGAAATCGATGTCCTGGGAAAAAACCCCAGCAACATTTGTTTTGGCGGAGCCGATGGCCGGACGGCCTACGTTACCGAGATGGAGAAGGGCCGTTTGGTGACTTTTCGAGCCGATCGTCCCGGACTGGCCTGGCAGCGGTGGCAGAAAAAGTAATCGCCTGAGATCGCTGGGGGAATAGTCGAACGAGCCATGGAGCGTGCCGACGCAGTGGATTCGTGCGTTGTCGCGGCAGGCGGCGTGAGGGTCGTCGTCCATTGTGGTGTCATGGGGAGATGCCGCAAACCAGAAAGGGATGTGAGCGTGAAATCTATCTCAGTGTTCGCAGTGCTGGCGGTCGGTCTGGTTTGGGCCACTGCGTCACCGCTGGACGCGCAGCAGAAACGGCAGTCACTGATGGTGCACTACATGCCGTGGTATGCGGCCGACCCAGCGCGCAATCAGTGGGGCTGGCATTGGACGATGAACCATTTTCAGCCAGACCGCCGCGGACCTCAGGGCTGGCGTCAAATCGCTTCGCACGACTATCCACAAATCGGAGTGTACGATTCCAACGACCCGCTTGTTTTAGAGTGCCAGACACTGTTGATGAAGATGGCCGCTGTGGATGGTGTGATCATCGATTGGTATGGGATCGAGAAGTTTCGTGACTACGCCGAGATTCACCGCAATACCCAACACTTGATCCAACATGTGAAGCGGGCGGGTTTGAAGTTTGCCATCTGTTACGAGGATCAGTCAGTCAAGCATATGCAGGAAGCCAAGCAATTGGATGACAAGGCCAGTTTGGCGGTCGGGCAGCAGGCATTGCGCTGGTTGGCCAGGCACTGGTTTCAAGACGAAGCGTATTTGCGCATCGAGTCGCGCCCCGTGCTGTTGGTTTTTGGTCCTCAGCATTTCGATCGAAACGAGTGGCACACGTTATTGTCGGATTTGAAGCCCCGGCCGCACGTGTACGGGCTTCCTCATTTGACACAGACACGGGGGATGGACGGTGCATTTGGCTGGCCACCGGTAACGGGCGGTCGTGAGGTGACGCCCGACGTGTGGCGCAACTACCTGGCTCAATTAGACGCGCGGCCAGCAGATCAGGGGCCCAGTATGGCGGTGGCATTCCCCGGTTTTCGCGATATCTATCAGCAAGCCGGATTGCACGCCAGCTACGGATGGATCGACGAGCGCGCAGGAAAAACGTTGGCAGAAACACTCGCACTGGCGGCTCAGAGTGAAGCCCGCATCGTCCAAGTCGCGACCTGGAATGACTACGGTGAAGGAACGGTGGTCGAACCAACTCGCAAATATGGCTATCGCTATCTCGAACAACTTGCTCGCCACACCAAGGCAGCGGCACAGCCACAGGACTTGCGACTGCCGATCGAACTGTATCAGCTGAAAAAGAAATATGGCAAACAGGCACCGCAAGCGACACGTTTAGTGGCTGCGACCGATGCGTTGTTTGCCGGCCAATACGCCAAAGCGCGTCGCATCCTGGCGGCTGTTCGCGATCGTGCCCCGTGACGCGGCACCAGCACAACGCTCGCGGCAGCACCGGGCCAGCCGGCTGTTGTGCGATTCACGGTCGTTGTCTAGCGATTGCGGAACGTGTTACTTGTGGCGACGCCGATCACCAGATCCCGCAGCCCGTGGCCCTTTGCCTCGCATTGGTTAGCAATGCGTTTGATTTCAGGCTGATCCTGGAAGGTCATGGCCCGCCCGGTGGCGTAAGTGAGTAGTTTTTCTGCCAGCGTCTCAGTAAAGCGTTGCTGGCGTGCGAGCAACCATTGCTTGAAGCCTTGCTCGTCGTCGAACGTCTCTCCAGTTGATAACTGACCGGATCCGTCAATCGGAACCCCCGGCCCCTGGCGAGCCGGGTAGCGTGTCCGATAGCCACCGATCGGATCATAAAACTCGAGCGCGAATCCGGCAGGGTCGATTTTGGAATGACAGTCGGCACAGGCAGTCACATTCCGATGCTTGGCGAGTTGTTCGCGAATGGTGGTCGTTCCCCGTGTATCTGGTTCCAACGCCGCGACATCCGGTGGTGGTGGCGGCGGCGGTGTGCCGAGAAGATTTTCGAGCACCCAGATGCCGCGGACGACAGGCGAGGTCTCAATGCCATTGGCGGTCAGTGTCAGCACACTCCCTTGGCCCAGCAGCCCGCCGCGGTGGTGTTTGGGCTGTAAAGTGACTCGCCGAAAATGTTCTCCGGACACCCCTGAGATGCCATAGTGGTGCGCCAGAACGTCATTGGCAAAGGTGTATTTGCTGTCGACCAGATTCAGGATGGATGCGTTGCGTTCCAGCAAATCGGCAAAGAAAAGACGGGTTTCCTGTTGGAACATGCTTTCCAGGCGATTGGCATAGTACGCTTGAAAGGTTTTTAAGTCGGGGGGCATCGATCCCAGCGTGTTCAGGCGTAGCCAAGTGTCCGTGAAGTGTTGTACGAACTCAGCCGCTTTGGCATCACCCAACATGCGATCGACCTGTGCCGCCAGGACGTCGGGGTCGTCTAGTTTGCCGGCTTCGGCTGCCTCGAGAAGTTGGCGGTCAGGCAGGGAGCTCCACAGGAAATAAGAGAGACGCGAAGCAAGTTCGTACTGCTCCAGTCGCTTGCCTTGTTCCTCGTTGCCTTCATCGAGATAGAGGAATCGTGGTGACGTCAGGATCGCCGCGAGTCCCAGTTGGATCGCTCGCGCCGGTGCGTCGCCGTTTTGTATGCGAGCACGAATGTAGTCTGCGTAATGCCGCACATCATCAAGCTTGAGCGGCTGGCGGAAGGCCCGTGTTGCAAAACGGAGCACTGTCTGCTCGATGTCCAGTTGGGATGCATCGGTTTCGTCACCAAACACAAGTCGATGACTTGCAGGTGGCCATTCGGGAAACGTGGGCCCTTGGATGTCCAGTCCCCAGACTCGAATGCGGGGGCCATGATAGACTTCCGAAAGCAGTTTGTTGTTGACGTTCTTCTGTAACTTAGCGACCAAAGCTTGAGCTTCGGCGTCGCCGAGTTGGGCTGCATCGATCTGTGTCTTGGTCGCCCGAATCACTTCGGGGTGGTGCTTTTCCGCCACACGGCGAATGTTCCCTTTGGAACTGACTCCGTTGGTCCAACTCACAAACGGAATGGATCCAGCTTCGAGCCACAGGCGGCGGGTGAACGTTTTCGGTTGGTCATCCGGGAGATCCCAGACCTCAATGAGCTGGCGTCGATCGGCTGCGTTTTTGGCCAGCAGTTCGCTGTTCGGAGCCAGCCACAGTGCCATCTTCAACGGTTGATACCGATACTTGTCGAACTCGCGGTGATCGTACCCGTGGTCGAGGCGGTTGGCAGCGGATGCGCGAACGCTGACCGTGTACCAACCATTGGCGGGAACGCCGCCCTTTCTCGCAAACGTCTTGACGTAGTTCGGAGCGCGTTCGCTGGGTTGCCCATGACCGATTTCGAGATAGTCATTGTTGACAATTAAACGCCAGGTGACCGGCGCGCGTTGATAAGAATTCACGCCGTTGAAGTCTTTGGCAGTGAAACGCCAGGTTTGGGATTTCGGTTGTTGGACATCGAAGTAGCTGATGCGTTCGATACATGCTTCGGCCATTTCGACGTATCGCTGCAACTGATGGTCCGACAAGGTCAGCGCTTCGCCGATGTTGTCGAAGCCGTGTTCGTTGGCATCCACCGGAAAGTCGGCGGTGGGGTCGAAGAATTCCGTGTGCAGCCCCAGGAGATCTCGCAAGGTATTGGCGTATTCGAACCGGTTGAGTCGCCGCATGACGGTTGCGGTTGCCTGTTCGCTCCGGGACAGCTGAGCGAGTTGTTGGGTGATGCGGGCGATGACGACGCGCGTTTCCTCCGCCGATGGTTGCTTAACGCCTTTTTTTTGCGGAGGCATTTCGCCACGATTCAGTGCACCAAGGGCTTCTTCGAGCAGCGTTGCGGCGGCACTTCCGGCTGTCGGCTGGGACGGCAGTTGATCGAAACGCCGGTCTCCTTTGCGTGTCGTTTCACCGTGACAGCGATAGCAGTATTGCTGGAGATAGGCCGTGACTTTGGGGTCGCTTGCAGGCGAGTTGGATGGTTCCGCCGCGTCGAGTGACTGGCAAGCCAGAGTGCACAAGATGGGCCAGACGAAGATGGCCAACAGCCCATAGAGCAGCTTGTATGGGTTGCCACTCTGTTGAGGGCCGGGGGTATCGATCATGACTTCGCCTCCAAGCCAGTCAGGGTGCTTGTCGCGAGCCCGAATTGGTCAATCTCCATGCCGAACCTCTGCAACATGGAAACAAACAGGTTGGCTGCAGCCGTGGCGTCTCGTTGGTTGGCATCTTGAAAGTAGGAACGATGTTCACCATGTTGAAATCCACCGCCCGCCAGCAGTAAAGGCAGGTTCTTATTCGAGTGTGAGCTGGCATTTCCCATGCCAGATCCGAACAGCACCATGGTGTTGTCGAGGAGCGTTTTGCCGTTGGGTTCCCGAATGGCTTTGAGTTGCTTCAAGAACCTCGCCAACTGTTGCATGTGAAACTGCTCGATGACCGACAGTTCGGTGATGTACTCCGGTACTTTGCCGTGGTGTGTCAGCTGATGATATCCACGACTGATATTGAAGCCCCCGTAATTTGCGCCAATGTCGCCTAAGGCCAGGGTGACGATACGCGTGGAGTCCGTTTGCAACGCCAGCGTGATCAAATCGTAATAAAGCGGTACGCGGTCGACGAATGCCAGGTTCTTGGCGTTTGCGGGCAGGCGATAGTCGACCTGAGGCTTCGGTTCGTTCAACCATTGGCTTGATTGATCGATCCGCTTTTCGACGGCGCGGACCGAGTCGAAATAGCGTTCGAGTTTCTGGCGATCCCGTTGGCCGACGTTGCGTTTCAGATAATCCGCGTCGGTCTTGACGAGATCGAGAATGCTGGTGCGTGCCGCGTAAGCAGCTTGCGCCTGATCGCGTGACCGAGGGTCGACTTTTTGGAATAGCAAATGGTAGAGCGTTTCGACGTTGGTGATCGGGGGAACGGCAACGCCCGACGCACTCCAGGAGATCAGGTTGTTGGGGTCATGTGAACTGGCCAACTGCAACGAGGGGTACCGTGTTTGGCTGCCTACCAACTGGACCGCTTTTTGATCGATGCTGATGTTCGCTTCGGGCATTCCACCAGAATGCTTTGAAAGCACGCCGGAGAGATATGCGTGCACGCCTCCATGGCCCCCTTGGGCGTTGACGCCATGGTCGAGTCCGCTGAAGACGGTGAAGTCGGATGTCAGGCTCTGGAGTGGTCGCAGCCGTGCTGTCAGCTTGTAATCCGGGCCGGTTTGTTGCGGAAAGAAGAGCTGCGGGACGAGGCCAAAATTCAAACCGGTACACACCATGCGCATCGGGACGGCGGAGTTGGGTGTGGTGGCTGCCATCGCCTCGAGGTGAGGGAGTGCTAATAAGGCTCCGCCGACTCCGCGTAGTAAAGTGCGGCGGCTCATGCGTTGCAACTGCATCGGTTGCGATTCCTGCGATAGTTGGAGCCTCGCGGTGAAGATCGATTCCGTGAGGCAAGGTGTGTGGGGCAAAGCGTACTGGCAAGCAAATTCAGGCTGTGCCAAGTCCAGCGTCGTTGGATGGTGTGGGTTGGTGGTCGTTCTGGCTGGCGATTGCCAAGCGGTTTCTTCTAGTATGCCGTAAACAGGTGTGATTCGTTAACAAAAAAAGCCGGGGAGTCGCTGTTCCAGAGCGAGTAGCTCCCGTGGGCGAGAGAATGGCGTCACGCAGCGGCCGTCGGGCATGTTGCTGAGGTGGTACCTTGCGGTGCCGAGGCGGACCAACGTTGCCTGTCCGGCTGATGGCAGCGGACATCAAGTCTCGGCGTCGCGGTCGGCATCGACGACTTCGATCACATAGCCATTCGGTTCCCGGAAGAAGAATCGTTCGAAGGGCGTTTCGCGTTTGGGCTGGATGATTTCGGCGCCATGCTCCGCGAGTCGCTCCTGCAAGGCGGCGAATTCAGCTCGCGGATATTCCACGGCAACATGTCGCCCAAACTCGCGTTCGTAAGGCGAGGGTTCAAAGTTCGCGACATGGAGTAAATGCAATTCCTGACCGGGAGCAATGCGTAGCCAAGCGCCCGCAGCTTCGATATTGTCTGGGCGCTCGATCGGTTCCCAGCCGAGCGTCTGGGCAAAGAAATCGCGAGTTGCAATGACGTCGCGCGTCGCAAAGGTCACATGGGCAATGCTCATCACAGGTTCCTGGCTACAAAAGATAGACGAGTGGCACTGGGCCTGATGGCTCAGCAGACGTGTGTAGCGTCTGGGGCGAACCGTCGGGTTGAGGATCTCGCCAGATTATACCGCTTTGCGATGTGAAACCGAGGTGGGTGAAGCAGCCGAGGCGTCCGGAATCGCGACGGGTATTGCTTGCGTCCAGCGGGCGGCGGGAAGCGAACTTAAATTCGGTCTTATGGATGGCGTTCCGCAGATTCCTCATTCCGGGCGTGCTTTGCGGTGGAACGTCGCCACCGGCTGTATACACTGGTAGTCGTCTTGAACACTGAACTGACGATGGATACCACTTGTGAGGCTACGATGAAACTTGCCCTGCCATTTTTCTGTCTGTTACTGGCGACGGTGATTTCGCCAGCGGTTCTGCCGGCTGCCAAATTGCGATTCTATGTAGGCACGTACACGCGTGGAGAAAGCGAAGGTATTTATGTCTGTGAGATGGATAGCGAGACGGGTGCTCTGACTCGAAAAGGTGTCACTCGAGATGTCGTGAATCCTTCTTTTGTGGCAATTCATCCGAACCGCAAGTATCTCTACGCAGTGAATGAGATTGGTGATTTTCAGAGAGAGAAGTCGGGCGCCGTCAGCGCCTTTGCGATTGATGGTGATACGGGCGGTTTAACTTTGTTGAACCAGCAGTCGTCGCGAGGTGGCACGCCGTGTCACCTGGTGGTCGATGCGGCTGGCAAAAACGTGTTGGTGGCCAACTACACCGGTGGCAGCATTGCTTGTTTGCCAATTGCCGCGGACGGGCGTCTTCGCGCCGCGTCGTCGGCGATCCAGCATATGGGTTCCAGTGTGAACCCGCAGCGTCAAAAAGCTCCTCATGCGCACTCGATCAATTTGGATGCGGCAAACCGATTTGCCGTCGTCGGTGACTTGGGTCTCGATCAGGTTCTGGTCTATCGCTTTGACGGTGGGAAAGGCGCTTTGGTGGCGAATGATCCAGCGGGGATTGCTGTCAAACCAGGTGCCGGCCCGCGGCACTTTACTTTCCACCCCAGCGGTCGATTTGGGTACGTGATCAATGAACTGGACCGCACGGTGACCGCATTTGGATACGATGCCGCGCAAGGCAAGTTCAAAACATTGCAGTCCATCACCACGTTGCCGCCCGGGGCAAAACCGATCGGTTCGACCGCCGAGGTGCGTGTGCATCCGAGTGGTAAATTCCTCTACGGTTCCAATCGCGGTCATGATTCGATCGTCGTCTATCGGATCGATAAGGATACTGGCAAGTTGACCTATGTGGAGAATGAATCAACACAAGGCAAAACGCCACGTAACTTCACATTGGATCCGTCAGGCAAGTTTCTGCTGGCGGAAAATCAGCAATCGAATTCGATTGTGGTCTTCGCGATCCATCCGGAAACCGGCGCGCTGGAACCGACCGGACATGCGCTTGAAATCCCCTCACCCGTTTGCATCCGGTTCATCGCCAGTCCCTGATGCGGCTGTCGGTGGAACGTCGCGTTGCGGGAGAAACCGTCGAATGGCGAAGGGCGTTGGTAGAAACGCAATCAGCAGGAAAGCGGCAAAGCGAAAGCAGTTTCCGTAGTTCCAGCGATAGATCACCTGGCCTGCTTGCGTGATGTTTTCCGCAAACCCCTGGTCTCGTGAGAGCAACGCAACCGCTTGCTCGCGATTGAGTAAGCGACGGATGTAATAGACGGAGCCGTCAGCCATGGCGACGCCCCGTGCGGGATTGCGCTGCAGAAAGAAACCGCCAGATTGATGAGGGGCTCGCCATAACTGTTCCTCGGAAGTCAGTAACTCGACCGCCTCGTCGAATGAGAGGTCTTGAGGTTGTCCCCAGGGGACACCGGGGGCGTTGCCTTCGATCAGCATGATCATGTGTTGCAGATGGGGAGATGTCTTGTTGAGGCGGCGCGGTGTCGATGGAGCCAGCATGGTTTGTTCGCCGACAACCGCCAGATAGGTTGTGGTTCCCGGTGCCAGTTGCCTTTGGGCTCGGGTGGTCGGGCAGCCCTCGATTGGCAGTAAGTCTGATATCAGTTGCAGGTTGTTCGGACTGTCCCAAGGCTGGTCGAAGGCGTAGTTGGTCCGCATGCGTTCGGCAAGCTGCGGTTGATCAAGATAGGGCAGGATCAGCGTGCGCCAACTTTGCAGCGATTGACCGGATGCGTTGATCGTCGCAGCAGGTGGTAACAGGTTGTGGGTGCGATCGTACTGTTGCAGGGCGATGGTCAACTGCTTGAGTTGGTTGCTGCATTGCATGCGATGAGCGGCTTCTCGAGCGTTTGAGAAGGTCGGCATGGCGAGACAGCAGAGTAGCACCCAGGTCAAGATGAGTGTGGTGGTGGCCGCCAGTGCCGTCCGCAGTCGCTTTGCCCGAAACAGCGGGATCCAGATCGATGCAATGAACATCAATGCGGGGATCCCCGGCCAGCCGAGTAGTCCGATGCAGGCAGCTACCAGAGAGATTGCGTAGAGCAGATAGGAGAGTGAGAAACGCATGCGGGATCTTTCCGGGGTGAAAACATCACCGTTTCTCAGCGAGCTGTGGGTTCTGTGCGAACCAACACGCTGACCGTGACGTACGCAATGGGACCGTCGCTTGCAGCTTGTTTTCACAACATGCTACACTTGAGTGGTTCGCCGATCTACTCTTTTCGTACTGGCTGATTTCGTGGTCCAGCAAACAATTCACCCGCTGTGGCGCATTTCCCTGCCCTTCCTTTGTGTGACGGTCGGTCTGGCTGGCTGCCTGCAGGAACCGGCGGATAACACCGCTCAGGAACCGGCGGAAGTTACTCAGCCGCAGGTTCCCCCAACTCCGGAGTACACGCTTGACGAGGCCGAGACGGCCCGACTTTGGGAAATGGAGCACCACGGTAACTTGCTGAATAAGCATGGTTTTAAACCGTTTGTGAATGCACTTCAGCAGCAGGACCGTGAGCAGTTACTGGCGGTGTTTCCTGAGGACTTCACCGCGCAGCAGATCGATTTTGAAGCAACGTCGCCGACGAGGGTGGAAACGACCATCATTGAGGCTGCGCGGCATGAAGCGACCGAGGGTAAGACACAAGAGTTAACGCGGAACGATTTTGTCGATTGGTATTTGGGGCAGCGGCAACGCTTTGCAGACGATCCCTTGCCGAAAGGTCGTTTTGATGTGATGACCATCTTTCCACCGGACGAGGAAGCGGGTGAACCTCATTGGACGTTGACTTGTATCAATCGTCTCTGGGGAGAGGCACGCGACGGGGGAAAGCTCGAGATTCTGGTTCGGATGAAGTTGCACACCGAAGATCTGTCCGCCGAACGGCTTGGCGAACCCGCCTGGCTGGTCGATTGTGAGGTGTTGCAGATGGATGCGGTGTTGTCCCAACGCACACTCTTTCAAGATGCCACAGCAAGTTCCGATGTCGAAGTGAGCACGTTGCACGACAATTGGAAGCAGGGTCCGCCGATTGTCAACACCGGAGGTGTTTACGCTTGTGACTACAACCGTGATGGCAAGACGGATCTCGTGGTGACCGATTCCAATGAAGACGCGGGACGTTTCTATCGCGGCGTTGGCGGAGGGAAATTCTTTGACGTCTCCTCGATCGTTGGTTTGCGAGCGCTGCGCAATACGAGCAAAGTCGCGTTTGCCGACTTGGATAATGATGGTTGGGAAGACATCATTCTGGCCGATAGCGGTGCGGTGTTTCGCAATAACAAAGGTCTGCAGTTTGAGGACTGCCGAAGACAATCCAACCTGGCCATGCTGCTGAATGATCCGGCCCTGCCCAAGCGTTTTCTCTCGGCGATCATTCCCGCAGATTACGATCTCGATGGAGATATCGACCTGTACGTGACGCGTGGCGTGCCCCCTACCGGGTCCTGGTTGGAGAGTGTTCAGCCGCAATTTGCTCAGAATCAACTGCTGCGGAATGACGGTGACTGGAAATTTGTGGATGTCACCGAATACACCAAGACCGATGCCGGCGGGCGTTCGTGTTTTTCAGCAATTTGGACCGATGTCAATAACGACCGGTATCCAGACCTTTACGTCATCAACGAGTTTGGCAACGGTGCCCTCTATGTGAACCAGAAAGGCGAGCACTTTGAGGAACGGCTGGCGCTGCCAAATCAAAGCGATTTTGGTTCGATGGGGCTGACTTGCGGCGACTTCAATAACGATGGCAACTTCGATATCTATGTCGCCAATATGTACTCCAAGGCGGGGAGTCGCATCATGGGGAACATGCGTGACGATAGTTACCCGCCGGAGATCATGCACCGTTTACGGAGCATGGTGGCAGGGGGCGAACTGTACAGCAATCAAGGAGACTCGACCTTCCAGCCGGTAGGCAAGCAATTTCAGATCCATGCGGCTGGCTGGGCCTATGGCTGCTCCCTCGCGGACTTCGACAATGATGGCTGGTTGGATTTGCACGTGACTGCAGGCTTTATGAGCCGGGATCGTACCAAGCCCGATGGCTGAAATTGCTTGTGGTTGGCTGTCGTGTCACAGCCTTGCGACAAACAGTGCGACGTCCCGCTGCCTGGCGAACTAGATTCTGATTTGAATGAATTCTGGGTCGGTAATCCGTGGGATATTTTCCGCGAGCATAATCTGAGCAGCTTCGAGCGGAATCGGACCTACATGAATGCTCAAGGCAACGGTTTCCTCGAAGTCACCTATTCTTCGGGAGCCGATACGGATGCGGATAGCCGATGTGTGATGGCTTTGGATCTCGTCCAGCCAGGTAAACTGGATCTGGTGCTACGGCAGTCGGGTGGCGGTCCGCTCCAGATACTGAAAAACGATTTTCCCGATGCACATTACCTGAAAATCTCTTTGCGGGGCACCGAAAGCAATCGTTTAGGATTGGGTGCCAAGTTGATTGCTTACGTCGGCGACCGGCAGATTGTCCGCGAGATGTATCCCGTCAACTCGTATCGGTCGCAGTGCCCTTCCGTAGTGCATTTTGGATTGGGCCAAGCGACGCAGGTCGATAAGCTAAAGATTGTGTGGCCTTCGGGGTTACAGCAGGAGATTTCTGAGGTGCCTGCCGATCGCCATCTGTTGATCGAAGAAGGTACGGACACCTTCCGTGACTTTGCCGAGCCAAAGCTCAAGCGTGCCATCGCGTCGTAGCGGCTTGAGTGGGTGAGTGGGTGAGTAAAGAACGCAGCCAAAAAAAACGCGCGGTCAGTTTTTAGCTGACCGCGTGATAACAAACAGGCT
>NZVR01000122.1 GCA_002701545.1 Blastopirellula sp.
ATCTACCCGAGTGGGCCATGACCTGGCAGACCGATACGTTCCTGCGGAAGTTGAGAAGCGCCCGACTGTTGATCTTAAAATTGCCTACTTCGAGAACCAGCAACTTATGGCGGGTCAGTCGGTTCCCGTTGTGGGCAATGAACTTCACGGGACTCACTTGGAGATCCATGTCCCCGCCCTTAACCAGCTAATTGAACAACTAAATGTCGGAGAAGCAGACCCGATGCAGGCGTTGCCCATCTTGCAGGCATTCTACGAGCACATTAGCCAGACGGTGCAATTGGCGGCGGGCGACCCCGCGCTCGAAGGAGTGGTTGGGCAGACGAAGCAGGTTCTCCAGTTCGCTGAAGAAGCGATCAACAACACGATGAAAGCCGCCCAGAAGCTGCAACGCGAACAAGCTCAGATGGCGGAAGAGCAGGGTATTGAACCGGAGCAGGGGCAGGTTGATGCGCGTATGGCTGACCATCAGGTTAAGATGCAGATTGCCCAAGAGAAGGCTGAGTTGGACATGGCGTTAAAGCAGAAGAAACATGATCAGGAAATGGCTATACGAGACGCCAAGGCTGCGTTAGAGTTCCGCGAAGACGGTGAATTCTAAAGAACTACTTACCCTGCACGATGAGACCTGCAAACTTTGCAAGGACATCATGCGGACGAAAAATTCCGACTATACTGGGGGCAAGGATGCGACTGATCCCTTTGCTAATTTCAAGTGTAGTGAAGTGATCGGCATTCACCCTGTCCACGGGTTGTTGATGAGGGTGCTGGACAAGGTTCAGCGTGTGCGGTCGTTTGTTAACGACAATGAACTGCAAGTTCCTGATGAGAGCGTCGAAGATGCCTGCCACGACATAATCAACTACGCGATTTTGGCGAAGGCGATGTTGATGGAGGAGCGCACCTCGCAAGGAGGGGAATAATGTTTATAGTTTCCTGAAGCAGGGAGTGTAGTTCTTTGTAATCATTGTCTTGGGGCATCTGACTTAATCTGGATTGGACTTCTGTTAAGTTTATCCTGGCAACTTCTTGGGCGGCTACCTTCTGTATTTGGGGCCAATATTCCCTGACATCAATCACAGCACTCACGCGGTGCATTTTTTACCTTAAATTCCTTGAAGAAAAGAATAATCTACTCTAGCGTCCTTCCGTGTGGATTCTGCCTCGCCAGTTATTAGACACTTATCGCTCTGTTCAGGATACGGAGGAATTGACCTTGGGCTCCGAAGAGTTCTCCCAAATTGCCGAACAGTCGCTTATGTGGAGATCGAAGCCTTCGCCATCGCGACTTTGGTTGGCCAGATGGAAGCGGGAGGTTTGGATGCGGCACCTTTGTGGACGGACATTAAAACCCTGCCATTGGGATCATTTCCGAGCAACCTTGAGATTATCAGTGGAGGGTTCCCCTGCACCCCCTTCTCTGTTGCCGGGGCTCGCGAGGCCGACGACGACCCCCGACACTTGTTCCCCTACATAAAAAATGCAATTAGAGTTATTCGGCCAAGGTACGTTTTCCTCGAAAACGTCGAGGGGATCATCACAAGTTTCCTCAAATCCGACAACTGGGCAGACCCAGCGGGAACGCCGGTATTGCTCCATGTCCTTAGAGAGTTGGAACGAGAAGATTATACATGTTCGTTCGGGCTGTTTACAGCGAGCGAAGTCGGCGCACCCCACCAGAGAAAGCGCGTCTTTATCCTGGCCCACGCCAACGAGTCGCGACTGGAAGGACGGGACGGCGGACAGTTGCCGGAATGTCCCGTCAAATTGTCTCTTAGGTCGGGAAGTCCACAAGTATGTTGGCCAAGTTTGCCTGGAGAACCACAGCGCGAGTGGGAAGAGCCTAGAGTCGTCAGCGAAACTGAATCCGTCTTGGGTGGAGCAGTTGATGGGGCTACCGTGGGTGGGGTGGACTCAGCTATGTGCGCCTTGGCTAATCGAACCGACCGGCTCCGACTCTTAGGAAACGGATGTGTCCCATCGATGGTTGCCGAAGCCTTCACCCAATTATTCCGAGAACTACATAAATAATGCCTAAACAAAAACCTATTACTCCTCCCGTTCCTTTGGACCGGTGGTATCGCGATCTCTCTGCTGTGGAGGAGCTAAAAGGGATATTAGATTCGGAGGCTTTCCAAAAAGCGGCGGCTACGCTTAAAGAATTAGCTGGACCGTCGTTTAATACTTTGCAGAATCCCGAAAGTAATGGGATGCGCCACGCATGGTATGCGGGGTATCGGGATGCCCTGAACGATTTACATAAATTAACTAAGCTCCCATCAGACAAACAACCAAATATTAATGCAGATGAGTGGACCCACATCGAGTGAAGCCCCGGCGGAAGCCCCAGTCGTAGACCCTGTATCCGAGGCGACTTCGGAAATTCCTGACGCTNCCCCTGAGACGGCGGATTCCTTCGCGAGCGCGATTGACCAGGCCTTTGCTAATTTGGAGTCTGGGGGTGAGACGGCCCCTGAACCAGAATCTGCTCTTGAGCCGGAGCCTTCCCCTCAATCCGAGCCCGCGCCAGAACCAGAACCAGAACCTGTTTCTGAACCGACTAGTGACGAGTCTTTCGACCCTACAGATCCTTTGACTGAAGATATAGGGGATGATTGGACTCCGAAAGCGGCTAATCGTTTCAAACAGTTGAAGTCCGAGTTGAAGGAAACGAGTTCGGAACTCGCGGCCCTTCGTCAACAGCAAGAAGAATACACTCAAAAAATAAAAGAACTGACGGGGACGGTTGAGAGTAATGATGTCGAGGCGTTGCAGGCGAAGCTCGCGGAGTATGAGCAGAGTCAGATGTTTAATAATTTAGAGAACACTGACGCTTATAAAACTGCGGTGGCCGAGCCCCTTAGCAATATAATTGAAGAGGCTCAACAAATTGCGGAAAAATATGCTGTGGATTCTGAATCGTTAATCGATATCCTGTCTCTATCCGACCCTGAAGAACAAGACACCCAGCTTGGAGATCTTTTACAAGATGCCTCCGACCGAGACCGCGCCCGAGTTTACCGGTTAATTGACCAAATCGACCCTATTCTTGAGAAGCGGGACAGCCTTCGAGAGAATGCTGAAGCCGCGTTAAAAGAAGCGGCTTTGCTGGAAGAGCAGCGTGAGCAGCAGCAAGCTGCGGAGAAACTGGCTATTCGCCAGAATGTAGCCAGGAATGTCGTTGAGCGCGTCCAGCAGAAGCTGCCGTTCCTTTCGGGGATTGAGGGGCTCGATCTAGCGGCAATCCAAGAAAAAGCTGCTTCGGTGGACCCTTCGGTTATGCATCCTGTAGATTCTTCATTTAATTCTGTATCGGCTCAACTACTACCTGCGGTTGTGCGGGAGTATATGTCGATGCGGGCTGAGAATGCGGCTTTGACTGATCGTTTGGCTGAGTATGAGACGGCAGAGCCGACTATGTCTGGGGCGAGCCCTACTTCGGGGAGTGTTGCTGGGGCGGCGGATGATGGTCTTTCTTTTGAGGAGAAGGTAGCTGCTGCGTTTACAGCTAAAGGATTGGGGGCTTAAAACTCCCCTGTTGACAAATTAGCATTCTTTAATAGAATGCTTTCAAATACGGCGACTGGTTGCTCTAGCCATAAATAGTTCTACAGGTCGCCTTGGGCTGCGTTCCAAACATTTACAGACTGCTCGGTTGCTCTAGCCACATAATTAGTTCTACGAAAGGGCCAGTCACCCGAACCCTCCTTTAATCGCCCCGCTCGTAGCGGAGGCACAACCTTTCTTTTTATCATGTCCACTTTTGATCTAGGGTCAGATGGCACCGCAGCCATCAACACTATCTTGGCCGAAGAAGCGAACCGCATCGGGCAAGACATCCATAAGCGCACTGTCCACACTTCTCCGTGGATCGACCTGGTGCCTCAGACGGCCTTTCCCGATGGGATGGGGTATCAGCTTACTACTCTGGTTTACGACCGTGCGATCCCAACCGTAACTGACGGGGGAGCTGCCGGGGCTGATTGGACCGCCCTTGGCGCGTCAACTCAGGGCAGTAATTCGTTTAACACATCGAGCGAGAACCAGCTTATTGACGACGCTGCTAACAGCATCGTTGGGGCTAACGTCGCTGCGGGAAAAAGTTTCCTTTCTTTCACTAAGCAGTTGAAAGAATACAAGATTGAGCGGGCTGTTATCGAGTCTCCTCGTATCTCTCTGGAAGACCTCCGTTTCGCAGCGCACCGCCAAGAGCAACTTCGGGCTATCATGGACCTCATGGCCGAGGCTTCCCGCTACACTTGGGAAAACCGTTACCGCGATGAGTTCGACCGTCTTGCTGCAAACCTTGTTGCCTGTAAGGCTTCTGGCACTGCATTCCGCGACACGGTTGACTCCGACAATGATGGAACTTCAGATGACAAGTTTGAAGGAACGCAAACCTCGGAGGTTGACATCGACACCTCTGGTGCGGGGAACGCCGACATTACGCCTGACGCCAACATTTCCAACGCAGTCCTTGATTCGACTTACTACAAGCTCATCCGCAAGGGGGCTGGCAGTAATGCGTATGGACGCGAAAATGGTCGCCCTGTGTTTGGCCTTGTCCTTTCCTCTGAGGCTTCTTACCAGCTTCAGACGGAGGCTGGCTTCCGCGATGATGTGCGTTACAACAACGCCAAGGTTTCCGACCTCATCGCTCCTCTGGGTATCGAGAAGTCCTTCAGGGGGTTCTACCACCTGATCGATGACCTGGCACCTCGCTTCACCGAGGCTGGCGGAACTCTTACGAGGGTTCTTCCTTACACTATGGACGGTGCCCAGACCATTGTTAACACGGCTTACGACACCGCTAACTACGAGGCGGCATACGTCATTCACCCTGACGTAATGGAATCCCAGATTCCAAATCCGTTCTCGGGAGGAGCCGGTGTGTCGTTTAACCCCGTCAATTACCGCGGAAAATTCGACTGGCGGAACATCCTTTCGGAAGCAACGAATCCAGATGGCAGCATCGGGTTCTTCCGTGGGGTTCTTGCTTCGGCCTCCAAGCCGATTAAGACCGACTTCGGTTACGTCATCTTGTTCAAGCGCGATAGCAGCACCCCTGCTGCGGTCTAGGTTTCATAGCTGTGCGGGGCGGTAGTTTTAAGCTACCGCCCCGCGCATAACCCACTATACGATCATGCCTACTCTTGATGATACCACCACGCTACAGAAGACTGTAGCCGTCGCAGCGAACGATTATCTAGTAATCTCTAATACGGACGCTGGGGGCGGGAGCAGAATCCAACAAGTCCCCGCTGCCCTTGCAGTCGAAGGATTTACCCATGCTTGGGTAATTAACTACGATAATGCAGAACTTGCGGCACAATCTGGTTCAGGGACCGCCGAAGCAATTACTCTGCTCTCGTTTGCTTCAGACCAGTTTCTGAAAAAAGCTAGGGTTATGGTAACTGAAGCATTTACGTCTTCTGGCAGTATGTCCGCTTTGTCTATTGATCTCGGAGAAAGCGGGGATAGTGGAGATGACAATTTGGTCGATGCCGTTAATGGTCTTACCATTAACATGGAAGAAAATACAGGATCTTCCCTGTCTTCTGCTACTGGTGGACTTACCAGTGAACCAGCAGGAACTCTTGAGCTTACACTTGACCCCACTGGAGTCGCTCTCAACACTTTGACTGCGGGCCAAGTTGTGGTCCTTGTTAGTCTTACCACTATTACGGACTACAAAGACATCGTTCCTGCAACCTAATCCCACCCACCCAACCCTAACTATAAATCCCGAACCCTGGATCACCCTTCGGGGTTCGGGATTTCTTTTAACCACTTTTTATCGTGTCTGAAGTTGAATTTAACAATTACACCCCCAGCTTCATTGAAGCTGTAGAGGATTTTTTGCGTAGCGATCAAAGCGCCACTGATTTACGCCTTGCGGCTGCTAAGGCTTCTACCGGCGCAACTGGTGCTGCACAGCGCGATGCGGCTACGCGGCTACAAAAACTAATGTCCGCTTTTATTGGGGAAATCCAACAAGACCCCGGCATTATTGACGACTTTATTAAGTTCCAGCGGTCCAAGTTGGTTGATGCGGTTGCCTCTGGCGAAAGCCGCGAACCTGCCAAAGCATTGAAGAACCTCCGCGACATCCAAGCCCTCTTGACTGAGCAGCGTCAATTCCCTGAGAGCAGGGAAGCGCCTGAAGGGAAGGATGAGCTTATTGCGCGTCTGGAGTCTTCTGAGATGGAGGCCAAACGCGAAAAAATCTTAGCCGATGTTAAACCCGACCCTGCTGCTAAATTCACCAAGGCGGTTTCTGCTGATGATTATTACAACGCAGACAAGCGGGCAGAGCAGAAGCGCGAAGAATTCACGAAGGCTACGGGCCTCAAAGTTGCCCCCGACGAAGACTTAAAAGTTGATCCCCCCGAATCGGATGCCCAAGTAGCCGAGCGCATCAAGGCCGACAAGTTGTTGGATGAGACCAAAGCTGCGGGCGAGGAGATGAAGGCCGAGCGTGAAGCCGCCCGAAAAGCTGCTGCTGAGAAAGCTGCTGCTGAGAAAGCCGCTGAGAAAAAGGCTCAAGCCCCCGTGGCTGAGAAAAAAGCTGAAGCCCCTGATGCGGCGGATGTGCTCGCCCCCGATATGGAGGAGACCCCTGAAGAGTCATTTGAAGATTTTGACCCTTATGGTGAAGAGCCCCGCGCTCCTGAAG
This sequence comes from Blastopirellula sp., assembly GCA_002701545.1. Taxonomy (GTDB): domain Bacteria; phylum Planctomycetota; class Planctomycetia; order Pirellulales; family Pirellulaceae. The sequence goes on from NZVR01000122.1 coordinate 6,677, forward strand.
AGCCCCGCGCTCCTGAAGAGCCGCCCCCCGCTGCTCTGGAAGAGCTTTTTAAAGACGCTCATGGGGGCCCTTTTGACCCTAAGTCCAGTATGGACCGCAGGAAAATGGGGGAGATTAAGCAACTTCTTGCCGAACAAGGAGGCCAAGGCGACATGACTAATAATCAATTTGCCCTGAAACTTTATCGTCGGTTCGACTATGTATAAAGACGAGGGCATGGTTTCTGTGAATTCGCCCGAGGCGGGGGCTCCCCATAAGAAGGAGCACCCCCACGGGGGCCATGCAGATGGGGCGCATAAAATGATAATGCACCAGCTTACTAACGCGCACCAAAATGCGTGCGAGTTGCTGGAACATCTCTCTAAGTGTTCCACACCGCATTTGGAAGAAGAGTGGGTTAAAAAAAAGATCATCCTGGCCACCGACTATCTCGATTCAGTACGCGACTACATTATGAGTAGCCACGGTAAGCATGGCCGTGATGAGCCCGACCCAGTTACTGGTGGGTTCATGGTGATGGTTGAGAAACGCGCACCCGAGTAGCCTTGAATTTTTAGTTAGACTTTGTAGACTTTACCCGCATGGCCACCAACATTTCAGGTTCCGTATCTTTGACTTATGGGAACCACAACCATTCCGAGTCTTTTACCGCCACCGCGACCGCGTTAAGCCACACTAACCCCCGTAGAAATTATGTTGCGGGTGGGGGCAGGGCTACTGCAACTGGGGCTGCTCTAGAAGCGGGTGATGTGAGCACTCTCCATGAAGGTCTTTTACTTATAAAGAACACTAACACAACGGGTCATTTGCTAATCGCTTTAGATGGCGATAACAACTACGATATAAAAATCCCTGCTGCTACGGCGAACCTGATATCAGTTGGGGACCAAGGGCTTGTGTTTATTAAAACAGCGGCGTCTAACCTGACAACTCATGGGGTGGCCTCAGTCACATCAGCGGGCGTGATAACATTTGACTCCAATGTTACAACAGCAGGGACTTACATAATGATGGCTTCCGCCAACCCTGATGAAGATGACGGGGCCAGTGGAACTTCATATATAATGAAAACAACTTCCGACGCGGCTACTACTGGGACTGTCTTTGAGTTGGATGGCACTACCAAGAAAGACCTAACTAGTAGCTACGGCAGCTCCACTCAAGTCACCCTGAACGCAATCGTTGACTACCGCTACACCCTCACTGAAGCATAATTTAACAACCAACAATCATGGCAACTTCAAACATCGACAAACAATCTTTTGGCCAGGCGGGAGCAGTTTTTGAGTCTGGCACCGACCCCGTATCGGGCGAGTTTTGCGCCATCTTCTTTTTAGAAGATACCGTGTTTACTTCACTGACATGGCCAGAACAGACGGGGGACGATATGTCTACTGGAACCGTAACCTTTCCTAAAGGAGCGACTATCTTTGGGCAAATCACCGCCTTTGAATTAGCCAGCGGCAAAGTGCTCGCATACAACGCAGCCTAATGCGCTTAGGACTATCACAGGGCTTGTCTACAGGCGGCTTTGTGCCGTCTGGGGTGGCAGCTATAAGCAACAGCAAATCGCTGGCGTTCGATGGCTCGGACCAACATTTGACAACGACGGCGGATAGCACTCTAGCGACGAAGACCTATTCGTGGTGGTCTCAGAGTGCTGACACTGGGATTAACGGCATATTTGACCACGGCGCTTACAATATCGGTGCCTTCTTTTTTAATTATTCCAGCAATAAGCCGCTTTTGTATATGGCGGGAGACTGGTTCCGATATTGGAACGATACGTCTTGCCAAGATGACGGGAGCTGGCACCACTGGTTGTTGCTTTTGCATACAAATATTAGTGATTGCAGGCTTTTTTGTGACGGCGTGGAACAAACGGTCCAGTCTACCGCAACCGGCAGCGGGGCGGGCACAGCTTACACCACTGACCTGAGAATAGGACGCGCAGGCACCAATTATTTCTCCGGTCACCTCGACGAGTTCGCCATCTTTGATGGCGACAAGACCGGCATCGTTGCGGACCTTTACAATAACGGCGTGCCAACGGACCTAAGCGGCACCGCTGGTCTGGAGCACTGGTGGCGGATGGGGGACGCAACGGAGCCTGCTGCTGATGGAACGGATAATTTTATCTTCGACCAGCAAGACAAGACTTTAGGAAGTGAGGGGATTGTTAATGGCACGTTTGATTCAAATGTTACGAGCTGGTCATCAAGCTCAGGGGGAACCGTAACGTGGAGTAGTGGGACAGCTATTACTGGCGCAGTGGGAACTGATGACCGTGGCGGAATGTCTCAAACTTTTACCACGGTGAATGGAGCGGTGTATCAGTTGTCCTTTGATGTCATTTCGCGCACTTCAACAAAGTGGGAAGTTTACCGCCAAGGCACAGGAGCGGGCACAATTATTGAGGGGACGGCTCTAGGCTCGCATTCAATCTTTTTTACCGCTGCTTCAACAAGCACCGAGCTTGCGTTCTACGCCAAACAAGCAGGAACAAGTGATGGCACAGTTGCTTGGGATAACATTTCAGTTAAACAGGTCAACGGCGCTACCGCCACCATGAACAACATGGTTTCCGGCGATATCGTCCAATACACGCCGAATAGCTACATCTTATCCGACCTTGGCATTACGCCTGACCTCGCCATCTCAATGACAAGGAAGCTGGTGAGCGACTACGATAGCGACCTTTACGCCACTTCGGGCTCAGACATCACGGCTATCTTCGACCAATCAGACGGCTCGCTAGGCAGTGAGCTGGTGACGAATGGGGACTTTTCTTCGGATGTTTCTGGTTGGACCAAGGACGGTGACGCATCCTCAACCATTATCTACGATAGCGGGCGGTTAAAAGTGACCGCTGCTACCAATTACGATGGAGCATCGCAGAGCGTTAGCGGCCTAGTCGTGGGGCAGACATACAAATTCTCAGCGGACTACGAATTAGGAACAGCGACACAATTGCAGATTCGCGCAGGAAGCGAGCCATCAACGGACCTCAGTAGCCCGTCTTCTGGCACCGCTGTGAACTATTTCGTAGCGGATTCCACATCGATGACCATCTATGTCCGCACCGGCGGGTCTACAGGCACAATATTTTTTGACAATATCAGCGTCAAAAAGGTCAACGGCAAGCACCTGACAAACGGCACCACCGCAACCGCCACCTTGTCCGGCTCAGGGAATTCGGCCCGCGCCGTGTTCAGTAGCAGTGCTAACACAGTGTTGTCGTCAGGCACGGCTGGGGGTTCTTACGCAGCAGGTAACCACGATGTATTTATCGTATTCGACCCTGTCGGGACTGACCAACAAGTTATATTCGGTGAGGGCACCGCCTCTGCTAATTTAATTGCGATGGACAATGGTGCGTTTTCTGCCGCCATAGCCGGTATCACTCTCGGGGAAATCAGAGTAAATGATGCGATACTTCCCGCGACGGTAAACAGGAATGCCTTGTGGGATAAGATGACCGTATCAGGAACAATGGGTGGGTTGAATGTGTTAAGTTTTGAGGACGTAGACCTAAGCAGCATAGACGGAGATGTTAGCTTAGGAGCGGACCATGACACATGGCGGCTAGAGGGCTACTTCGCGGAATTCATCATCACGCCACCGCTAACTGACGCAGAGCACTCTGCCATCGTTGAAAACATCAGAGCGCACTACGACGCACCGTAATCATGGCTAGCAAGTATACAACTCGAACATGGGCCATCGTCCCGCTCGCAGACATTGAAGCGGCGGATGTTGTTGATGAGGAACTGGGGGCCTCCAATATCTACATCGACTCCTGCCTCCAAAATTCCAAAGACACCCTTCGCCTTTCTGTTGATGGCACACAGGCGCTGTTGAAGTGGGAGGGTGAAACCCCAGAAGTATTGGCCTCTGCTAATACCTATACCCATTCGGAAATCTTGGCGGAACTGGCTAAACCTGAATGGTCCCCACCCACCACCCCCGAATAGTGAACCATGCCTCTCAGCCGCAGCCAACCGTCGCCAGAACGTCAGAGTGTCCTATCGTTCGTTTCACCGAGCGTTGCGGACCTGCTGTTCTTTGAGACGGTTGATGCGAAGACCGTTGGGGCTGGGTCAGGGAGAGCTATTACGAATGCTACCTGGGCAAATAATGTTAGCGTTGATGTAGCTGCGGGGGACCACAACGCAGGGCACACGGTGACAATAACCACGGATGGAGACCACCTTTTGGTAAATGGGGACTACGTGACAGTAGAAGGATTGGGTCGTGATTCGGGGTATTTTAGTGCTAACGGCACCCACAAGATCGCTAATGCATCCGGCAATTCGTTCACATATTTTGTGCGCGAACAGCCTGATGCGTCGTCTCCAATAGACGTAACAGATAACCCTCGCGTTTACTTAGCACACCCTAGCTACGGGACGGCACACCCAGACACCGAAAACTTTCCACGCCACAAGCTGTGCCACGTTAAACAAGCCGACCCTAATGGTTTATTTTATCAGTATTACTACGCGGCTTCGCGGGAGTCCCAAGACGACTATAATTTTGAGTTTAGTCAGGCCGACTTAGGCGGCAACCGGTACGATACTGTAGTCAGGACTTATGTTAATCTACGTTCTGAGTTTAAAGATACGCATACGGAATACCAAGCTGGAGACCCCATGCCGGATGTCCCCGCGGCTCAGTTTGAAGATAGCTACATCTTGATGACCCGAGAACAAAAGCGGATTGGGGACGCTGAGTTAGACGGTGTGTTCATAGTAGAGCAGCGGGTATATTTTAAATACGAAAACCGTGTATCTTACCGGTCAGACCCTGAGTTTGGAGATTCTCTAAAAACCACTGAAATTCTTGCTTACGTTGGCAAGTCTTCAGTGCCTAATAAGCAGAACGAGAGTGGAGTAACGTGGTCAAAATTGGTAAGCGAAACCGATGCTAATTGGGGGGTAACTGATGGTGGGATTAACTACGAAGTTAGCCGACTATCAAATGATTGGTGGCAAGTAATAGTTCAAGACATTGTGCCCGACACCTTAGCAGGCGGCGGGGTTACTTATACTACAACCCGTAATTATTCTTACCCTGCTGAGTTGGTCGGGTTTAGGTTCACCCCAATTGCGCGGAAAGATGGGTCTAGTGAAACGTCGGTGACGGCCTTGAAAAAAGATGCTTTTTCTGGGCCTATTCAAGTTCAAGTAAACCGGAAGTGGTCCGCAACAGCTCCTTCGGACACTTACACCCCTACTTTTTTTAAACCTACTGGGGGGAGTTACAGCGGTGCTCTGTTTAATCTTAGTTATTCTAACGTATTGTGCGCCCCCTTTACTTTGATTGACACCGTAGGCACGACGCATCCGGTATATAAACCAGGAGCCTACGCGAATCAGTTTTTTGAAGATGGCACAACCCCCCAAGCGCAGCCTGCATCAGGCTCTACGGTTAATATGGGGCGCATAGTTAAACCTTTCCGGGGAGGCTACCTTATTGAAACCCTGACGGGAACTATTCCGTGACCCCGATAGAGATAGCCGCTGCGGGTCCATTAGAAGTCCCCGAGAGTTATTTTGCCGAAGGACAAGTGGGGGCCGGATCTCGGGCGGGAGATGTGCCACTTCATCATCGCCCCCATGCGTTTGCGCTAACGCACGGAGGATTGGGAGCTAAGGTTGCTTACGGAGAACTCCACATCCGCGTAGATAGTCTTACTTTTGATTTCCAAGAATATGATATGGGGGCGGCGGATGATATTATCCGGTGTGACGGGATTGGTAGAAAAGACATCGAAAAGCTAACTCCCATAGTTCCTACTGTAGAGAGTGGGGGCGACCCAATGAACCCCGATAACCCAAGCATTTACCACCAGCTCGATGGTTACGGCAGTATCTACTTGAACTGGACAGTTAATTTAGGGGCCTTTGCAGAAGGTTCCCCCGAGAATGTGGTTACCAGTTGCTATGTTTCTTCTGAAGCCGCCGATAGCGCAGTGGCGGCGTTATCCGCGGGCCATGCTGATAGCGACCGGTTGGGGTCAGGAACTACTTCTGGCAGCTACAGTGTTAAACTTGGAGAAGTTTCTGAGGATAATTCTATAAAACAGCATATATCTAGTGATGTGTTCTGGTCGTTTTTTGTTGTGGGGCGGGATGAAAAGTCTCCTGTAATAACTCAGAGTAACATGACTTGTTAAGATGCCGATTGAACCCTTACCATTATCTGAATCTGACAACGACTTGTATACCCAGGCCTCTATGGGCGGGGTGAACGGGGCCAACAAACCTTTTTACGAGCCTAAGTTCCAGCACCGACCCCATGCTTTTGTGCTAAGTTACGGCGACGAGGGCGCTCGCGTTGGGTATGGGAGGCTATATTATAGGAAGGACCAACTTAATTTTGAGACTACTGAGTCAGAAGTTGAGTGGACTTACTCTATTTCTGGCAACACATCTGGGGCCGATTTCGATTCGGCTACCGTCTCCATAGATCTAAGCAATGCGGATGGGGACACCGAGTATGCTAATCAGTTACGTACATGCCACCAAGCAGTGATTAGTGGTCTGACTGCGTATACCCCTAGTATCGACTCGGCCAGCGGAGCCTCTATGGATTCTGAAGTACCTAATGTGTATCATCAACTTGAAGGTTACGGAGATGTCTACTTGTATTTTTCTTTAGACATTTCTAGCAATCAAATAAGTGATGTATATGTCAGAGTTGGGCTGAATGACCCCGATGACGCACAAGATATACCCGCGGTGACCACAGGGGTGGCCACCCACACTCTTAGCGACGGGGATGCAACAGGAGTATACAGAGTTAAGTTAGGCACAGTAAATGAGGATGAAAGTATAGAGCAGTTAGTGGACACCGACGTATTCTTTTCTCCTTTGGTTATTACTCGATCTTTAACTACTGCGGTCTTCAATTACAAACCCCCTGAGTTTTATATTGGGTTTCAAAATGATGACGGCGACCAACAAAATACGTCGAGCCAGTTTGCCTACATCGTACGTAAGCCGACTAATGCGACTGAGGGGGCTTCAAGCACTCTAGGGATTGTTGATCCCCATTACGAAGTTAAGTGGGATGAGACTGTAGCAGGCAGCACTACTGCAAAGTCTCTTACTCACGCGAACCTTACATCTGATGCTCAGATAGACGCTGAATATACGCGGGCTAAATCAGCCGGTGAAGTTTTGACAGTCAGCAATGTGTGCTGGAGGGCTTGGCCCACAGACCCCTTTAGGAAAGTATCGGGCACGGTAATGAAAATAACAAACGCTTCTTAGGTTGTGCCTATTGATCCTTTACCTCCTGCGGTTCCAGATGATTTTAACTCATCGGCTTCCCCCCTTGGCCAGGCAACTGGCCAGAAGGTTCCGTGCGAAGACCCTAATTTAAACCACCTCCCACACCCGTTTGCGCTTAGTTATGGGGAAGAAGGGGCTCGGATTACTTTTGGGCAATTACTTTACCGCTTCGACACGCTCCGCATTCATCAGGAACAACAATACCCGAATCAAGTAATTTCAGGGGGGCGCATACCCACCCAGAACAACACTAGTGTGATCCAAGTGAGCCAAGATAAAATAATGGGTATAAAAAGCATAACCCCCACTATTGGTTCTGCGGTAGGTGAGGAAATGGACCCCGAAGCTCCTTTTAACTACTATCAGCTCGAAGAGTATGGGGATGTATATCTTAACTGGAAGGTAGAGTTAGACGCCGTTCATAACGGCAAATCTAAAACGGTAACCCAATGTTACGTTTCTTTGAGCGATGATACTGGGGGAGTCGAGGCCGGAATTAGCGGCACTCAAATGAGTTCGTCTGACTTTCAAAGAGCCCCTTTGTTTGAGTATGCTACCAATCGATTTAACGATGAATACACAACCATAGCCGCTTCGGGGGGCTACGGAAGTGACGTTAGCCGTTTAGACCAGACGGGGCTATATAGCGTAAAGATCGGGACTGTCCATGAGGACGAACGGATCGAGCAGCTTTTATCGAGCGACGTTTTTTTTCCCTTTATTGTCTTAATAAAACACCTTGAAAACCGACCTTCAACAGGTGATTACGTGGGAGAGCTTGAGACCGCTACTGGTCAGAATATAAACGGCAACATAAGCAACCCCGCCCCCGAATCTTGACCTGTTATTTTTACTCTGCTAGGGTGGGATATGGCCACTTTGACCGCCAAAGGTGTAGAAGACGCCCTGTTAGATGTATGCGGCTCCAGGGGAGCTGATTCTACTCAGTTTTTAAAAGAACTGAATTTAGCACTCCCGCGTCTCTACAATATGGGTATGTGGCGCGACCTGTTATTTGAGCACGTTATCACTACTTCGGGGAGCACGTTCACTATCCCCGATGACGCAGAATCAATTATTTCAGCCGTTGTTGATACGGATTCCACTTCGACCGATCATTCTTATCCGAGGGTCATCCGTTCGCAATTCCACGACTACCGGCTTACTGGCCGTGACGACGATGACGACACTCTGGCCGCGTATGGCATTGTGGACGACGGCTACTCAGCCACCGTCGAAGAGCCTGTAGCGGGGAAGACTTATTCCTTGAAGCTGCAACCGATCAGCCCTGCCACAACGATCCCCGCATCAGGAAAAGTTCACGTAACTTTTTCTGATGGGACGGGCATTTCCTCCCCAACCGCAGATCATACAGTATCTATGGGGGGTCAGTTTACTTGTGGAGGTCAGGCCAGCCTTACAACCACCACTACCAGCATCACCAGCATCAGTGAGATCCGCGTTGGAACGACTGAACTGTCTGCTCCTGTTAAGCTCACTTGGGAAGAAGAGGGATCTTCCGCTTCCCTTGTCGCAGCTACCGACCTTCGCCAGGCCAATCAAGTAACTCGCTATCGCCGTTATCGGGTATCCAATGATGATTCAGATTCTATCCAAGTGCGGGCGCTCTTAAAACGAAAGTTTAAAAAGCTGATCGACACCACGGATGTTGTTTATGTGTCTAGCTTGAACGCCATCAAACACGCCATGTTGGGAAACACGGCTGATGAGAACGCGGACTTGGAGCGTGCGAATTATCATTGGGCCATTTGCCGTAGTCTTTTAGAGGAGCAACTTGATGCTCATAGGGGGGCGGCTAAACCCGCCGTCCACTTTGCCCCTGATGGTATCGGGGGCTCTATTCCAAACGTAATGTAACCCCCACCATGATCCAATACATCACAGAAAACGCAGAGCAACTTCTGCAAATCGCAGCCAGCGTCATCGCGGTGGCCTCGCTTGTCGCAACCATGACTCCGAACGAATCGGACAACAAATGGGTCCAGCGCATTTCAGGCGTTATTAGCTGGCTCGCCCTCAACGTGGGTAAGGCTAAGTCTAAGTGAGGACATTCTTCCAACTTCTAACTGCTGCCCTTCAAGCCTATGTTGAATATGTGCGACTGCAACGAGACAGACATCTCGACGCTCTCGAAGATCGGCTTGATGGCCTTGCTTCCATTGGTGACCCTCATAGCAAGCTGCTCATGGAGCGGGTCGCAAAGCGCATCAAGCGCGAACGCGAGCGCATTATACGATCCGCCAACAGTGACGCTGATTGAAGGGCAGTCTTACCAGTTCAAGGAAGGCGTCTTAGTTGGACGTAAAAACCACAAGTTTCACAGCGACTACAGTTATCGTCGCGCCGTGATCATCGGAGATAAGTGATGGACACAAAGTTTCTAGTCTCCCTCGGCGTTGGCCTCGCTGTTCAAGCGGCGGGCATCGTCTGGTGGGCTAGTACGCTCCAGAGTGAGGTCCAACATAACGACTTCCAGATCCAAATGATTGCTAAAGACGTTGAGAAGCACGCGATCTTTGTTCGTGATTGGCCCGCTGGAAAGTGGGGTAGCGGCTCTTTGCCGGATGATGTGCGCCAGAATCTGAAGATTGGCGAGCTTGAGCAGGAGGTTGATCAGATAATGAACAAGCTCTACAACCGTGATCCTCTGAGCAACATAGGCGAATGATCAACACCCGAATATTCGATTCCCTGATCGGAATGGCGGCACCCGTCATCGGACTGATCACAAGTATGCAGGAGCAATTTGAATACTGGCTACGAGTGGGGTCGCTCATCGTAGGCATCGCTGTGGGGCTGGCTTCACTCTACCGGATCGTTAGAAAATGAAAGTAGGCTTGGCAGTTGGACATTCCCGTTTAGGAGACCAGGGAGCCTACACAACGGGCAGCTACATCCTCTCGGAATGGGATTTCAACCGCGATATCGTCCGGCGTATTTCCAGCGTGTTGTCTGTTGATTACAAGATCTACGACCAATACCCCGCCAAGAGCTACGTAGGTGGGATCAACTACTTAGCCCGTAAGCTGGTCGAAGACAACATCGACGCAGTCATTGAGTTGCATTTTAATTCCGCTGGTCCGTCAGCCTCTGGGCACGAATGGTTGTATTGGCACACCAGTAAAGGCGGCAAGAAGTTAGCCAGTATATTGAGCGATGAAATGTCCGCGTCTTTCCCCGACATGAAAGCCAGAGGCGCAAAGCCCAGGACACGAAATCAACGCGGCTCTTACTTGTTGCGGAAGGTGCGCCCCGTAGCTGTGATCGCTGAACCATTTTTTGGGAGTAACGAGGAAGAGTGGGACAATATTAACCACAATCGCGGGGCTTTGGTTGGGGTCTACGCCCGTGCGATTGAAAGATTCGCAGGAGGATGAGTGTCCCCAAAAGCATAACCATGGGTGGGGTTCGGGTCCGAATCCGATTCAGAGATCTAGGCGACGACGACTGCTACGGGGTGTATTCCCATAGGCGGAAGCTCATCGAGATTGACAAGAGTTTGAAGGGGAAAGATCTCATTGAGACGATTCGCCATGAGATGGTTCATGCGGCGTTAGGTATCTCCGGTCTCGCTTATTGTGAGGCGTATGAAGAAGAAGCCATTGTCCGTTGCATGGATGAGATATTCTTTCCAGCATGGGAACGGTTTACAAAAAGATTTAGTAATGGGTAAGAAATCTCCAGGCACGGCTACCAAGACTAATCCAAAACTTTGGGCACAAGCAAAAGCGGAAGCCAAAAGAAAAATGGGTGGGAAACATTCGGCCCGTGCAATGCAGCTCGCCACTAAAATATATAAGAAGAGAGGTGGCGGGTACCGTGGGAAAAAATCTTCTAGAAACAAGTTAAAGAAATGGACCCGACAAGACTGGGGAACGAGTTCAGGCAAGAAGTCTTCTGAAACCGGAGAGCGGTATCTACCAAAAGCCGCTAGAAAAATGTTATCCGCAGCAGAGAAAGCCGCAGGTAATCGTAAAAAGCGGGCAGCAACGGCTGCGGGTAAACAACGTGCTAAGTATACGAAAGCAGAGCGTCGTGCCTTTTTAAAATCCTCAAAATAATAATCGCGATGAAGAAAAAAGATTTCAAACCTCATAATATGTATAACCCCAAGACGGGTAAAGCCACTGTGGCTAAAACCTATGAGCAGCACCTTTCTCTCAAGAAAAAAGGTTACGGGCACTCGCCCCCGAAAAAACAGACTAGTAAGAAAGAGAAAGAGTCTTTTTCTGCGGCAGTAGAAAGGCGCGTTAACGGTGGCTACTGAAAAAAGATTTAAGCGGCTACCCTCGGGCCGGATTTCTTACAGGGGAGAAACTTTCCCTGGAATCAATAAGCCCAAACGGGCTCCTAAAGGCAGCAAGAAAAAGTTTGTTGTTCTGGCTAAACAGGGGAATAAAATTAAAAAAGTGTCTTATGGGCACCGTGACTATGAAGACTTTAGGAGCCATAAAGACCCTAAAAGGAGGGCGAATTTCAGGGCTCGTCATAATTGTTCTTCGGCAAAAGACAAAACGACCGCTCGGTATTGGGCTTGCCGACATCTTTGGTGATGAAGAAGAAGTTACCCCGCCAGTTCACGAAGGAACGGGGGTGCCGCTTTGTTGAGTTCACCCCCAATTCTGAAAACGTAAAACAGGCTTTTGAGCGCAGCCAAAAGCTGGGAGTTCTAGAGAACTCATTTACTTATGGCGCAGGCCGCATGACCGGCTTTCTTGGAGAAATTGCGTTTGAGTTACTCTACCCAAAGTCTAAATACGTTGGGGGCCGAATACTAAGCCACGATTACGTTCTTGGGAGAAAGAAGATAGACATAAAAGCGAAGACTTGTGGGGGCAAACCCCTACTGCACTACACTGCCTCCGTTAACTGTTCTAAATCAAGACCTCCTACAGCCGACTATTATTATTTTGTGCGGGTAAAAAAAGATCTTAGTTGTGCGTGGCTCCTTGGCTGGATTAGCCAAGAAAAGTTAGTAGAACTTGGCGAATACAAAAGACGGGGCGGGGAGGACGAGTCAGGCTTTAGGTATAAAGTAAGTGGTTATCATCTGCCTATAAGCCAACTAAAAACGCCCCTATCCCTCCGTTGAAACAATTGCGGGGGTGATGTCGAACCGTTCTTCGATATTAATCGACCAGACTTTCCCTCCCCCGTGCCCTACGGATTTGACGGGGCGGACATTTGGGTTTGCCTTACCAGCTTCTTCTAAGGCCGACATTCCCCGCCTTACAAACTCCAAGTTGTTCGACATCCCCACGTTTCTCCCACTATTAAAGTCATGCAAGGTGACTTGAAATTCTGTGAGTGTGCCCTCCCATTGCATCATCTCTTCATTGAGGTGGCGGCATTTTTTAGAGAAAAACTCCACTAGCTCGGCTACAGAGGATCTACTGGAATTATCGTAGGCCGCAGAAGAGACTGCGATATCGATAAAGCTCGCGACCCCGAACCGACCATAAGATTCAATCTCCTGCGGAACTTCCCAATCTACAAGCCATTTACCAAAATGCGGAAGCTCTCTCCATATGGTTTCTTCCAGTGTATTGTTTGGAGGGAATTTGCTGGTCGCGCCATCCCGTATTTTTAATGCCATTAGTTTATCTCTGTTACTGCTATCAAGAGCCGGTATCACCGACAAACTGTTCGCGTCCATGTTGAGGGACATAATTACACGCCCCGTCCACGGAATAGAAAGCGCGTCTGCATATTTAGCCATATACTCAATACGAGGGTTGGCTACGGCCCTTTTTATCAACTCCGTTGCTTTACGCTGATCTTGGAAAGAACTAGCACTAGTCGTGTCATCGATTACCCAGGCCGCGACCCTACCGAGGTCTTTGTTAAATTTAGTGTGCCCGCTAAGATAATCAGAAGCGTCGGAAAAGCCCCCTACGAGTCCCGAGATTACTCTGTTTGATAAAAGGCTCTTACCTTTATTCGTTGGACCCACAAGAATCAATGCTTGCCCTTGGCGCGGCTCCCGTTCAAGGACCGCTTCATAAAACCGCTTCAGCCACGCAAAGAAGTATTCAATCGTTGGCCGATCTGTAGAGTTCTCAAAAAGTTGGTGCATCCACTCGTATAGAAAAGGCCAGTGCTTAGGGTCACCGTCTTCCGCCGGTTCTACGGGTTCGATTGTAGATGTGTTTAAAATTCGGTTACCGCTACATTCTACTATGCGGTCCTTAGAGAATACCACGGGAGCAATCTCATGTATCCTGTTCTGGTTGCTTATTACGAGGAGCGCCGATTCCACTTCTGACAATGGAGACCCCTTCTTCTGTTTCGGGTTAAATCCCATCTGTCGAAGTTCAAGGAGGATCTGGTCCCTCGGTATCTGAACCGCAATGTTGTCCAGAAGTTTAAAGAATGTCTTCCCGTTGAACCAGTATTCGTCAAGGAGGGTGCCCATTTTCTTTTGCTCATACTCTGAGACAAAGTCGGCCCCAAAAATATCGCGCCAACTAGCAAACCCCCTTCCTGCACGGTCGCTGTAGCAAATCATACCATCTTCAGCTACCTGGCAACCTTCTCTATCGATGCCGTCATCTATCCAGAATAAAGGCCCCCGACACCCCACATCAAAATCTCCAGTCCACCGATGCCCATATACCTCCCCAACCTTTTCTGCCACTACCTCAATGGGGATCGCAGTATCATTAGATTGAGGGGGGCAGGCCGACGCTGCCTTTAACAGAGCCGTCTGAACGACGGCACTAGATAATTTATTCCCTGTCTGGTGCCACTCAGTCCCTAGCTCAAAGTATTGAGCCGCATTAAGTGATGTTGTGTCAAAGCCCGCGAATACTTTATGGATGTTGAGTGCGTTTTTTAACTCCTTAAAAAATGCCGAAAACATATCAGGCGAAATAGGTACCGCGTCCTCGAACTCCCAAACCAGTCTTATATACCCCGAGTATGTCTTCGTGCGCCATGTAGGCATATTGTTCTTACAGACCGTACCAATTTTAAAGTCCACCAAGTTCCAGTCTACCGGTGCGTCGTAGTCAGCGACTATTCCGTAGACACGATTGACGGGGTTATCAGATGATATCCGTTTAGACGGAGCCCTCCCCTCGGCGGTAGAATAAAATATGTGGTCCGTTTTTTCGTTAGCGCACCAAGCACGATAAGCCGCCTTTGTGCCGAAGCTAGGAACCAATTTAGTTGATCTGGAGATGCCCGACGATTTGTGAGCCGACGAGTCCCGTAGGTTTTTAATATATCTATAAGTCACTTTGTATACCGTGTTAGAATTGTTCCTTCTGCATCTAAAGGAATGTTTGATATCCACTCTGGGGGAGTAGACATAATCTTGAGAATCTCTTCCAAGGCTTCTTCTGCCTTGTCTGCGTCTGCCTCGACGACGACCTCGTCGTGTACGTGCATGATAATCGTGTGCCCTGCTTCCGATATCCTGACGAGCATATCGCTAAAAATGTCCCGCGCTAAAGCCTGGGAAGCATTCTCTGCTATAAACCCTCCCCAGAGTTTGACTGGGATCATTTTAGCGCCTTTAGGAAAATACGAGGTATACTGCACATGACCCCCCTCGACTTTATTGGCTTCAATATACCCGTAGTTGAGCGTCCGGCCACTTGGCAGGTCTACCTTAAACGGGGTTGGGATATTTTGTTGGGTGAGGTTATATGCTCCGTTGATATCCACGTTGTATTCCCGCCACAACTTAGTGACCGATTCCATAGACCCCCGATACAGGTCTACGGCATCGTCGGCCTCTTTCTGGGGCATTCCTGACATATCGGCAAACCTTTGTTTGCCTGCTCCGTAACCGCAGCCCAGCACCATAGCCTTTACTCGATGCCTTATTTTTGGGTCTTGCTTCAGCGCCCCCTGTTCTTTTTTCCAGCTTCCAAACCTAATTGCGAACGCCTCATAAATGTCTTCGCATTCTTCAATCTCCTTCAGCATTGCTTGGTCTTTTGCAAGCCAACATAGAGTTCTAACTTCAATCTGCGATAGATCGGCCACCACCAATTTTTTGTCAGGTTTAGTAGCTATCAGGTGCCTTAAATTTACCCCGAACATCTCGTCACGCGGCAGGTTCTGAAGGTTGAGGTTTCCCCCGCTTCCACTGAACCGCCCCGTGTGCGCTCCGAAATACATGAACCCTCCGTAGTATCTTCCGTCAGGCATGGTCGCCACATCGAAGCTCTCGACCTTTTTCTTGATGGCATTGATCCTTCTCCAGTTCTGGACCGCATTAATCCATGCGTGTTTCTTGCTATTGTATTCAACCCACTTGCGGCTCTCGGGGTTATCCGCCGCGAGGCTCTTAGGGGGCTCCAAACCTTGCTTCAAACATTCGTCATCAAACGCGGCTCTACTCAAGAGCGGCCTCTCCCCCATCCACGGAATTGCGGTTTCAGCTTCAAAAAGTTTTTCATTAATCACTTCGAGCTGCTCCTTGAGAAGCGCCGTGTCGATGGGGATGCCCCCCTGGCAAATCCTCCTGTTCAAGGTGCTTATCACGCGCTCGTTCTCTGGCCAGAGTTCGTTAAACGCTTCCCATAGTTCCAAGCAAAGTTCCGCGTCTTGGAGTGCGTATTGACTAACCTCTTCTTTAAACTCATCGGACATGGCTTCCCACCGTTTGCCACTCATATTGTCCCGAGTGGTTTTATCCACCTCTATTTTAAAAGCCGCCTTAGACGCGCCTTTAAGCGGCCGAGGCAGTCTGCAATAAGCCGCCATATCCGCCGTGCAATACCACGCCCGTGGGTTTGCTTCAGGCCACCATCCCTGTTCAATTCCATATAGATATAGGGTTTCATCAAACGCGGCGTTGTGGCTCAGTGCTATACTATCGTTAAGAAGAAGCCAATTGAAGTCTTTAGGGTGCCCGACAAATTCAGTCCCATCAGTCCCCTTGACGGTAACCATGTAGGCGTCAAAGTCTGGATGAGAAAAATACCCGAGCGGCCCGAGGGTCTTTATGCTGCACTTCTTGTCGTAGTAAGTCTCAAAATCGATTGCGTAAGTATGCATAGCTTTCAAAAAGAAAGCCCCCCACTGGGAAATTGGCAAACCAGTGGGGGGCTTTAAGTGACCGCTTTTATGTGGTTACGGTCGGGCGATGCTTTAACCAGAATGGTTAGAGGGCACAAAGAAAACCCTCTAGCCAATCCGCCACAATACCTGATTATTACCCACTGACCTCGGCATCTTTGCCCTCGACTGCCAGGGAAAGGACGAGTTGACTTTTGTCTTCTGTCGCCAACTCGACCCCGAGGGCCTCGGCCAAAGCCAACCGCACGTTTTTAAGGCAATGCACTTGGTTCTGCATGAGAACGATTTTCTCGTTCGTCTCTGTAATCATACCGCCGAGCATTTCAATCTCGTCTTTGATTACTTGCTGGTCAAATTCTCCAGACATTAGGTCAAAAAGTTGGCCGTAAATTTCTGCACTTCCTCGGGGGTTTCCTCAGAAGTAATAGACAACCCTGGAGCATACCAAGAATACTTGCCCCTCTGGATAATTGAGGAACTAAATGTCCACACCCTAGAAGGAAGCGGAACGTCAGGGTTCAGGAGCGAGAAAGTGGCGAGCCTCTTAAAGGTCTGCCTGTAGCCATCTTTGGCTACATTAATCTTGCCGAGAGCATACTGCTTGTCGCCAACGACAAAAGGATAAGCGTCCTCTGAATCAGTATCGTCGGGCTTAAAGAACATCAGGATGAGGTCCGCAAACTCCAGCATATTCCACTTACTGTCTTTGCCGATCTCGTCTCTCTCCTCCTTGGTGTAGGCAATCCTAGCCGAGACATCCTCGTCAAACGGAATGTCTTCGCGCCATGCTTTCATCACACTGACGGGGATGCAGCGGATTTTTTCTTCTGGGTCCGCAATAACGTGTTGTTTATCCAGAACAACGGACCCAAACGGTGCGTCGATCTCGGATGTTTTCTGGATGATATTGAGACGCGGGATCTCGATATCGGTGCTCTCGATCATCATGCTTGCCGCTTGTGCAGCGATGATCGCATTCGGTTGTTGGGTTGCTTTTGCAGCCATGTTTCGTTGTTTCGTTGTTTCTGTTTCGGTTTAGCTGAGAGTAAATCTCGGCTCAGATTTGCGGAGGATACCTGCGTCCTCACAGGCGTCAAGGAATTCTTCAGAAATTTTCTTCTTACTACCTTTTTCAGCCTGTTGACCCGCTTCCTTAGCTAATTTTGCCAGGGGAATACTGGCTAGACTTAATATGTCATCCAGACTTAGCCCATAGGTTTCCGCTATAGCGATTAGTGATTTGTTGTCTGTAATCTTCCTAGTCGTTCCCATGTTTTTTAAGCGTAGCGAGGGGAACTCGACACCTTCTAAAGCCATAGAGACGGCCCTCTGTTTTAATCGTTGGGACCAATTTGAAACGATCTTAGCGATCACCCACAGTTGCTCAACGATCTCAGGGTCTTCAGTTTCTTCGAGGTCTACGTCAGGGAGCTGTGGGTTAACTTTCTTAGCTACCTCAATCACTAATCCCCCAAGCGCGGGGCATTTATCTTCGTGTTTGCAGAACCTGCAATTCACTGTCGGGGTCAACTCCTCAAGCGCGGGGGCTCCAGCCTCCCATTTTGGGCGAGTGACTTCCCCTTGTTTGATAATTCCAGAAAGGTCAGAAACCATTGTCTGGACATCTGACCTGTGAAAAGTGTGAAAAAGAGTCTCGTTCCGCACGGGGACGATGAATAGAAAAACTATCTCATCCAAGTCTTTGTATTTCTGAAACGCTCCCACAGTATAGGCCCGCGCTTGCTGGTTCTTTTCAGGTGGGTCGATTACTGAAATCCCCGTCTTATAGTCGATTAGAACCCCTGTATTGTTATTAAATACAACCATACGGTCGCACGTTCCCCAGGTAGATGTCCCCTCTAGTTCGACTGTAAGCTGGATCTCTTTGAGGTCTTCCTTAACTTCCAACCCCGATACGGAAGACGAATTAATAAAGTTTTGCAGAAAACTCTCCTCCTCGGCTACGATCTCATGGAAGATGCTGACTTCTTCTTCACTCTCCAAGTTTGAGGGGTCACCTATCTCCAGAGCTTCGTGAATCCGGGTTCCCTTTTCCGCCGCCGCGCTAGTTCCACCGCGGCCTTGGAACCCCGCACAACCCGCGACATACTTCAAAGAGGAGGGGCTGAATTCCG
Organism: Blastopirellula sp.; assembly: GCA_002701545.1. Lineage (GTDB taxonomy): Bacteria > Planctomycetota > Planctomycetia > Pirellulales > Pirellulaceae. Next base: position 25,164 of record NZVR01000122.1, read on the forward strand.
CGTGGTCGCGGTCAGAGTGACTGTCAGGCATAGCGCGGGTTATACCGCTCGTCGGTGCGAAGTCAAATAATATCGTGCAATAAGAAATGCGTCTATCATGCCGTCATGTGGAGTCCGACACCGCTTGTTTTTAAGCCAGTTTTCTTGAGGTGCTAGGCGTTCCGCTGTTTCTAAGGCGGCTATTTTTGTAGCCCCCTTCGCTGTTCGGCCCAGCATATTTTTTTGCCACTTGTGGACTGAGATCCGGTCGTGTTCCCATCCTTTGACCTCAGCCATTCCGAGAAGTTTCCCAAAGCTGAGAGCCATTGACCTCACTGCTTGGGAGCTTTTTGCGTGGGCTAGCGGCTCCTCTATCGCCAAGACAAACGGCGTGTTAAGAGCCGTCAACCATTGGCTTATTGTCGCAATTGAGACTTCTCGTTTTTTGGACCGGTTAAGGGTCGGCATGGCTATTTTGTCTACGATGCCTCCATCAAAAGACGCTATCGCACATAGCCCTCCGTCGAGGCCGTTATCCACCCCGACTATTATCCCATCCCTTTCAGGCATGACGGCGATATGATTAGCCCGTCTCCTTCATCAGGAGTATACACCACAGAATTTTTAGGGAGGCCCTGAATAAACAAGACTTCCCTTGCAGTTGATGGGGCGACTCTAAAAAACACACCGACTAGTTTTTTCTTAGAAAACGTAAAATCGTTTTTTGATGGGTGGTCTTGCCGTATTAAAACTGTAGGGTTTACTTCCACAGTTTTGTTTTTAAACAAACGGTTCATCCTTCCAAAGAACTTGAGTCCAGGAAACATGGAGTATTTGGGCCGAGATCGCACGTTTTTAATTGTTCCAAGGCCAACTTTGCTTCGGATGCGTTGAGTCCATGCTTGGTTTTTAATACGGCAATAGTCCCTGCTACAGAATAACAAGCCCGCGGCGGGGTTTGAACGTGGTCTACTACCCCGAGAAAAGCATCTTTTAGTTCTGCAAAAAGCATTACTCCTTTTGGGCCATTCCCTTTTGTATACGGGGGCTTGGATTTTGCTTCTTCAGTAAACCCCCAGTAAGTAGTTGGGTCTAGTTGCCGATAAAAATAAGGGTCTTCCGAAGGCTCATAACGCGCCCCATCAAACTCAGGGGCTCCCGAATCTAAGTCAAAAATCATCTTACTCTACATCAATTGTAGGTTTTACCGCTCCATTTCCTCTATCCGCTTTTGTGTTGTTTAGGATGGATATATCAATCTGCATTTTACCGGTGCCGCCGGTTTTTGAATTGAGTCCCAAGTTCCTTCTGACCAATTGGTCTAGTTCAGATAATTCTCGGACGGTCTTTGGAGGGCGAAGATTTTTAACCCCATCACGCATAAGTTTTATGCCCGTTGCGGCAGCATAATGCTGATACTGTTCTGCGGGGCTCGCTTGGCGCTCCGCTATTTCCAAGATGGTAGCGTCCTCTTCTTGGCGGGCGTCATGGCTGGCGCGACGAATCGCTTCGTCGGTTGTTTCTTGCAAGTGGTTTTCTATCGCCCCTGCCAGTTCATCCGCGGGGGATTCTTCGGCGTCGGGAGCTTGGTTGGGGTGTAGTCCGTTTTTCTTCGCCGGAATACCCATTTTCTTGAACCACCGCCGAACGGTTCCTGGATGAACCCCCAGTTCTTTGGCTATGGAAACCATCTTCCAGTCCGCTTTATACAGGGCCAGAGCACGATTTTGCAGGGAGTCTTTAGATTTGTCAGACAATTCTTTGGGGCGTAAGCTGTGTAACGGATTATGTCTTCAAAGAGATCCAGCATCAAGAAGATACTAGAGCCGCGGATTGACCCTAAAACAAAACGCATGGATGTAGGCGGTCTTTTGATCCCTCCTACGAGTGTGTTAACCGCACTTTTGTATGGGTTTGCCAACCATGAGCATTTGCGGGCCAGGGAATATTATTTCTGGAGATTGTGTGACGAGTTGTGGAACCACGATGACCTCCCTGAAAAATTAATGGTGCGTCATCCGTGGGCCGAACAAATGATATGGGCGGCTATAAACAGTAAATATCTAGCTGTGGGTGGGTCGGCCTCCTCGGGGAAGAGTCATACGATGGCTGCGTGGGGGATAATCAACTGGCTTTCCAAGCCCAAGGACACACTTGTACTGATGACCTCGACGACACTCCGCGAGGCCCGCAAGCGTATCTGGGGGTCGGTCATGTCTCTGTTATCCGTGATTGATGGTGCCCCGATCAAGATTCGGGATTCAATCGGGAACGCTGCGTACATTGATGAAAAAGGAACGCTCATTGAGCGGGCGGGCATTTCACTCATCGCCGCGGAGAAGTCAAAAACACGCGAAGCCGTAGGTAAGTTCATCGGCATTAAGCAGAAGCGAGTAATTTTAATCGGGGACGAGTTATCCGAATTATCGGAAGCCATTCTTCAAGCGGGGTTATCAAACCTATCTAAAAACCCCGAATTTCAAATGATCGGTATGTCTAACCCGAATTCTAGGTTTGACGCATTTGGTGTATGGTCTGAGCCGATCAACGGGTGGGATTCGGTTGATACAAATATTGCGGATGGTTGGCCTACTAAGTGGGGTGGGGATTACATTCGTTTAGATGGAGAGCGTTCTCCGAACATAACCGCTGGGGAGGTTTTGTACCCGTGGCTTCCTACCGAAGAAAAAATTAACGAGGACAAAGCTCTCCTTGGACAAGAATCACGCGGGTATATGCGGATGGTTCGGGCGGTCTTTTTTGATAGCGACGAAACCCAAGGAATCTACGGGGAAAACGAGATCACGCTAAGTAAAGCGATGCACAAGGTATCGTGGCGCGGGACTCCTACATACGTCGCGGGGATCGACCCTGCCTTTACCAATGGGGGTGATAGGACGATCTTATACACTGCGGCGGTGGGGTATGACGACAGTGGTCAATACGTTATTGAATTCGGGGACGCCATTCACCTGAACGACGACGCCACCAACAAGGCCGTCCCGAGGACGTATCAGATCGTCAGGCAGATCAAGGAGCATTGTGTGAAGCGCAATATTCTCCCTGAAAATGTGGCAGTAGACGCGACCGGCGCGGGGGCTCCTTTCTGCGATGTCCTGGCAGGAGAGTGGGCGAGCACTTTTCTGAGGGTCAGTTTTGGCGGTAAAGCTAGTGATAAGCGAGTCAGCGCGAATAGCAAATCGTTGGCCGAGGAACTTTATGTTAACCGCGTTTCTGAGCTTTGGTTTGTAGGCAAGGAACTCATGCGTACTCGTCAAGTCTTTGGGGTCAGTAGCGATCTTGCCCAAGAGATTACCAGCCGGAATTATGACATGGTGAAGAGTGGCTCATTACGAGTCAAAATTGAGTCTAAGCCTGAATTTAAGGCCCGATTCGGGCGTAGCCCCGATTTGGCAGACGCTGCGTTTCTTGCCTTGGATTGCGCTCGCCAAAGGCTCGGGTTAGTCGCAGTTGACCCACCTGAAGCGGGGCCTTCAAACCGTCCGTATCAAAGGACGACGATTAAAAAGCTGGGCGAGGCACTCCAGAATGCTGATGCCGTTTTGCTTGATTGACTTCTACCCCATAAAATTAGAGACTTGGGGCGGCTAGATCTTGGCCGCAGAAGTAGATTCTTAATCTATTATTACGCTATGGCGGAACCCGACAAAACCTCTCAAAAATATGAGCCTCTGACCGGCGCAAAA
>NZVR01000123.1 GCA_002701545.1 Blastopirellula sp.
AGTCGATGGTGATGGCTTGATTGCTGCCTGCAGCGGTTAAGACAACGCCGGCAGTTCCGCTGGTACCAATGACAGAGAATGCATCTCCCTCGGGATCGGAGTCGTTGCTGCCAACTGGGATGTTTGCCAGAACGGTGTCGGCATTGACGCTGCCACCTGCTGGGTCGTCAACGGCATCGGGAGCTTCATTGATGGCTTCGACGGTAATGGTGACCGTACCCGTATCCGTTGAGTGACCGGTTTGGCCAACGGCGATGCCATTAGAAACGGTGTATTCGAGCGTCACTTCACCAGAAAATCCAGGTGCTGCAATGAATTGCACAGCACCGTTCACGATCGATGCTTGATGATTCAGGTTAGCGGGTACGCTTTGAACGACAGTGACGTCTTCGAGTGTCAAAGTGGCATTGGCTGGAAGCGGTACGTTCACGCTGCCGTTGGTGAACTCCATTTCCGCACTGCCAACGGTGGCGTCGTTCTGCCCCATGCCGACGGTACTGTCAAGCACCAGAATCGTGTCCAGTTCGGAGAAAGAGCCGGTGAAGCTGAGAACTCCACTTTTCAGGGAGTCGCCCGCCAGGACGTTGATGGTGTGCGTGTCATCACCACCCATCTCATCATTTTCTTGAATCGTTAGCTGTTCGTCATCTGCATTGACGCCCTTGGCCGTGATGCCGACATCGACGACGAACTGTTTGTCCGGTCCGATTTGAGAGAGCCTTGAGCCCTGTAAATCGTTGATGACGCCTTCGCCGCTTGAGGGAGTTCCCACCACGTACGGTACATCAATTTCGGCAGCATCCGTAATCCGTCCACTGATGAGTGTTTCGCCATAGGGAAAGAACGGAAAGGGAAATCCGGGGATTTGGTAGTTGGCGTCGAAGTCCAGGTCCGCTCCGCCGGCATTGTCGTTTGACGAGCCAGCATTCACCTGCCCCAGTGTTGGGTCGTAGGAGATATCGATGTTTGCGCCACCGACTCCCCATTCGTCGTTGTCGAGATTGAAGTCGTCTGCAAATGGCAGTTGATTCCGCACATCCTGGGTACTGAAGCGGATGTAAAACGACTCACCGGCATTCACCGTGGAGACTTCCGTTGTGCGATCGTCGGCAAATGTGTCGATAGAGTACTTCACATAGATGCCACGACCATCTTGAATCGTACCGGTACCAGTGTCGGTCGTATCTAACATCATGCCGCCAGCGTCGATGACTTGAGCCACACTGACAGTGAACGTCTCATCCGACTCGTTGATCGGGTTGTTGAGACCGTCGGTTAAAACGTCGACATCGAAGGTGACAGAATTGGAACCAGCGGGAATGGTGACGTCCGCCGTTTTGGCAACAAAGTCGTCTCCAGAGACCAAAGCGCCCGCGGTGCCCGGAGTGGCTGTAACACCGGTGGTGGTAAGTCGGAGTACGACATCGGCTGCTGCGTTCATGCCATCCAAACTGATGGTGAAAGTCGCTTTGCCATCGCCGTCATCGTTCACTCCTTCATCGCCGTCCCCTTTTTCATTGACGGTGACGTCGCTGATCAAAACCGCTGTTGCCTCACCCTCGGCGTTGATCGTGCGCACAACTTGGAGCGCATCTTGCAGCGACACTTGGCCATCGCCATTGACGTCTGGCATGAGACTGTCGCCCGCCTCACCTTCCGCATTGATGGCTGCTGCACCCGACGGCTGGTACTGCCGGTGGATTCCTTGAACCACAGCGAAAGCGTCTTGTAACGTGACATCACCGTCGCCATTGACGTCTGCCGGGATCGAACTGTTATGGATCGCTTCGAAGCCAGCCAGGAGGCGGCGATCTTCAAGACGTTCAGCAATCCATCGGCGTGAAGCGTGTCGACGTGACCGAGTGCGTTTGTTTCTCTTTGTTCCCATAATGCCCAGGCAACCTAAGTTATTGGGTGTTGCGGTAAATGAGTGAGCGGCGGACGCCGCGATGAGGTCTGTTTTTGCGGGAATAGATGCCCACAATCTCAGACTAGTCGCGACCTAGATTCTTTGCAAACAATTTGTTCGCCTGCTCATTTCAACTCATGAGCGTGTTATAAGCGGTTCGCGTGCCGAAGTTTAGCTAAGAGTGGCAAGAACAGATCGACAAGTTCATTTGGCGGTTCAGGTAATGTGGGTTGTAGTGAGCAGGAGGCCAAATGAGCATGCTTGGTTAGATGATTTTGTGCCAGGAATTCCTGATTGGGATCCCCCCAAACCAAGTCGTCGATCAAGTGGCGTTGCAAATTTGCATCGAATGATGCCGATTCGCCTTCCGCGTCAGGCACCGTCGGTTCGGTCTGTGCAGTGCCGTCGGAGTCCGCTGCCGGTCCCACGAGCAACTCGCCTTCGCCAGGACCTGATGGTTGGGAGTTGTGAATGTCATTCACGATTGCGAGTGCGTCTTGCAATGAGATGCGGCCATCGCCGGTAGGGTCCAGGAAGGGAGGTGGTACGAAGCCGGGCTGGACGATGGGTAGCTCACGCTCGCCGAAGTTGTGAATGTTATTGATTAACAGCAAAGCGTCTTGAAGTTCGACTTCGCCGTTGTTATCCACATCGAACTGATTGATCGGGTTGGTCCAAGTCGCTGGTCCGTCGATTGCTGCTCCGAAGTCGATATTTGCTTGGAAGCTGACAACTTGGACTTCCTGGGTGGCAGGAGTCGTCATGACGAAGCCGTTTTCTGGGGTGACTTGCACGGTGTAGTCACCCGCAGGCAGATACGGCAGATGATATGCACCCGCGTCGTCGGTCGTTGTGGTGGAGGCGGCACCAAACCGCAAGTTGTCCAGGAAAACGTCGGTATTTCCGTGGCCGCTGGCGATCGCATAGGCGATATCACCTTGGTCTCGGCTCAGTGTCATGGTTTCCCAGGTTCCTGAGCTGAGCGCGTCGGTCGTGTAGCGTCCCAGCAGGTTATCGTTGTTATCGAAGATTTCGAGACGCCCATATTCGGCACTGCTGTCGGAGATGGCATCCAGGCTCAAGGTCGCGACAGGGCTCGTAAAATCCATCCGCAATCGTCGGTCTTGTTGCGTCCACTCGGAGAAAGACCAGGTTGGTGTCAGATAATGGCGAAACACATGCCATTCGGTCGAGGCCTGCAATTCTGCGCCGGTGGTGACATGGTGGTTGTCAACTCCCGTTCCGATTGCGGACAGGGTGACTTCGGGATTGATCGTATCGACATCGGTGCCGGTTGGGTAATCATCGGGTTCCACACCATCTTCAAGCTCTAATGGCGCGCCCATGGCGTCGACAATTTGGACTGTCCACCCGGCTAAACCGCTGGTTTCTGTCGGACCGAGCGTACCATCGCGGTCCAGATCATAGCGAACAAACCCGTTAACTCCTGAAAACGCTGTTGATGTAGGTTGGCTGGCTTCGCCGAGAAACAGGTTGGATATGACACCCGTGTCGAAGTCGGGTAGACCCGTTTGGGCATCCAGACTTCGCGTTGTTGCATCGACGACTCGGAGCTCGATTTGGCTGAATGTGTTGGGTACTTCTATCGCCAGGTCAAGTGCGACTTGGTAACTGTTGTAAGCGGTATCGAGTTGCACCCAATCCCCGTTGTCGACGCGGTATTCGACATGGGTGATCTGGTTAATCGTCATGTCGTTGCGCAGGCTGCCGGCAGCAGTGGATTCACCTGGTCGGGGGTTCAGGTTCGGCAGAGTGCCGACCTGGGCCGATCCCTGAAAGATGTATTCGGAGGTGGCCGAATTGTAATAACCCGACCCCTGTAGTTGGTGTGGCACGTCGAGAATATCGAAAATGCCGTCTCCGTCGGAGTCGCGCCAACCAATGATTTCCAGCGAAGAATCGGAGCTGGTNTGATTTGCGTAGGCGATTTCCAGCGAGGATCCAGGGACACCTGCGGAGCCGGCCATGATACTCGGCTGATGCACGTAATTGGGGTCTGGGTTGTTCCAGGCGTTGGTGTTCCGGGTGTTGTAAACGCCTCGGGTTGTGTCGTAACTACCTCCACCTTGATACTCGTCCAAGGCCCAGAACATGTGGCCCACTTCATGAGCGACGGTCCCCTCCGGACGGCCTGAAGGGAGGACAATCAGCTTCTCTTGAGGCAGCGCAAAGGCTCGTGAAAAAGGTCCGCCGGGTGCCCAAGTGTCGAATTCGTCATTCTCGGAGTTGGCGACGAAGATGGTGAATGCCCAGTGCGCGTTGTTGGCGATGCGCTGTTGATGGTTGTACGTTTCCAGGTTGTCGACGAATGTGCTGGCCGAGGCATTCTGAAAACCAACCGCTTCGAAAAACTCAGATCCCCAAGTGGTGAAGTCGCTGGAAGGTCGATTGATGGGTTCCTGTGGCGTGGTCACGGGGTTGTCCGCGTAATGCCAATCCACTTCGAATTCGAGCGAATGCACCGAATTTTGCAGCTCCAGGGTATCGACCCACCACTGCAGGCCATCGGCAATTTTGGCCTTCGTTTCTTCGATCAGCGCCGGTGTCCAGTCTTCCGTGCTTTCGTCATATCCAGGGGCGATGGCGCCGGCAGATTCAAAGAAGGCCACGTTGACGGCGACTTTACCCAGCATGAATTCTGCCAGGTCTTGATCCGTAGCGCCAAAGGGCACGGTTGCCATGAGCGCGCGGCACTCTAGAGACTCAAATGCCATACGTCGGGCACGAGAATCAGATCGTTTCTGCAAATGCCTCTTGCGTCTCTTCAACCGCGATGCCTCAGCGCACAGAGATGGTGGGCGAGGTGAACTACCCTTCTTTGATCGTAGTTGGGGTTGAGATTTGCCTCAAGCGAATTGCGCCGGAAGGCTTTCAGGACCGCAAATAGCGCTGTCGTAATCGTCGTAACCCGCAGCGATGACACGCGTTGACCGACGGATCGGTGGAGCGTCCAGGCTCGCCCTGAACTTCCTTGCGCGTCGGGAAAGCTGTTGGCTATTCCTCGGGTTCATACGTCAGTGTCAGAGGAAACTTTCGTGGCCGCGCGATCGCATGGACTTGTGCGACCCGAAATTCGGCTTGTTCCAGCGGTAGTACGGCAATCAGTGATACTTTCCGTGTATGTGCTTCCCACGTCAGCCGCTGCGCCTCGTGCTCGGTTTTGTGAAAGTGACGCAAAAGCATCGCAACGACAAAGTCCATCGGAGTGACGTGGTCGTTGTGTAAAAGCACCCGATAACGGGGCGCGCGACGCGGTTTTTCACGTCGCGCTGCCTCGTTTTCTTTGGCTGGTGCAGCGATCTGCGGAACGCTCATCCGGAATATCACTCGACTGATAGGCTGTAGCGCGACACCACCAGGGTGTTTAAGCGGTGTTCGATTGCCGTTTCAGTTTGGTGGAACCCGGGATCGCGACAGAGGGTTGGATCACATCTCCCCACTCGTATTTCGCTGGTGAAAGGTCGAGTTCCGAGTTCAGCAGGTCGTCCCAAGTGATCATTTGGCCGGTATAGCAAGCTTCACGTCCCATGATCGCCAGCAACGTGCTGTTGGACATGTATTCGCCATTGTTGATGGTGTTGCCACTGCGTAAGGCTGCGAATAATTCGCGATGTTCGACGTCGTACATGCTGGGACGTTCGCCTTGGTAGTGCCAATCGCCGTCCGCGTTGCTGATGCGTGGTCGCCGACGCGTTCCCAGAACCGTCGCTTTGCCTTTGGTGCCTAAAACAAAGTCGTCTACGTCATTGTGGCATTGGCCCATTTGGCGCGTGTACGCGAAGGTTTTGACTCCGCTTTCCCACTCGTAGCAGATCGCGAAATGGTCGTAGATATGTCCCCATTTTTCTGCCGAGCGAACTTGTCGCCCACCAAGCCCGAAGGCCCGCACGGGTGGTTTGTCTCCGTTAAGCCACAGCGCTTTGTCGAGGCTATGGATGTGTTGTTCGACGATATGGTCGCCGGAGAGCCAGGTGAAATAGAGCCAGTTGCGCATCTGGTATTCCATCTCACTCCACTCGGGTTTGCGACCGCGGTGCCACAGCCCACCTGTGAGGTAGTTTTCTTGAATGGCGACAATATCTCCAATAGCACCATCTTGAATGCGTTTCATGGTTTCACGGACGCCGTAGTCATATCGCCAGCAAAGCCCGGAGACGACATTCAGATTCTTTTCTTTTGCTTTTTGGACGGTTTGCAGCACCTTGCGAACACCTGCTGGATCGACCGCTACCGGTTTTTCGCAGAAGATGTGCTTGTCGGCAGCGACTGCCGCTTCCAGCATGGCAGGCCGGAAGTGAGGGGGAGTGCAGAGCAACACGACGTCGACGTCGCTTTGCATCAGTTGTTTATAGGCATCAAATCCGACGAACTTTTTGTCTTCATCAACGGCGACTTTGCTACCAAACGAGTTGACCAGGTTTTTGTGACTCAGGTCCAGGCGATCTCGAAATGCGTCGGCCATGGCGGTCAATTGCACGTTCGGGTCAGCGCGGAGTGCGTTGGTGGCTGCGCCTGTTCCACGTCCACCGCAACCGATNAGCCCGACCTTGATGGTTTCCGACCCGGCTGCATGAACGGAGGTGGGGGCGGCGATCGATGCGGCTAAGGCACCGCCAGCAACCGCTGCGCCTGTGTTTTGGAGAAACGAGCGACGAGACGGGTTCGGGGAATTCGATTCGGTTGGCATGAAGCTTCCTTTTGGTAGGGCATGGTGGATTGAGGGGGCGGGCCCGGCACGCCCTTATGATACAAGCTGCCCTGATCACATCGCAAGTTATTGGGGGACGAAGCCGGTTTCTCAGATCGGAGCCAGCTTCAAAGGCTAAATGGCGATTCTGCGGGTGCCCCAAAACCGAGCTAATACCAGCACCACGATTGCCGCAAAGACCATAATCAGGCTGACGGCGACGGCGGCCCCCAGGTCACCGATACTGATCTCCAGAAAAACCGTCGTCGACAGCACTTCCGTCTTGTTGCGGGTGGTCCCTGCCAGGATCAATAGCGGCCCGAACTCACCGAGCGACCGTGCCCAGGCGAGCGTAGCGGCAGTCATCATCCCCCGACTGGCCTCAGGAAGTACCACCATCCCAAAGGCCTGGGACCGACTGCAGCCAAGTGTCAGAGCGACATGTTCTCGGCGGAAGTCGATTTGATCAAAGGTGGCTCGCATTGTCCGCACCGCAAACGCGCACGCCACAGCGAATTGGGCGATGACCACCGCTGGCTTCTCGTAGATCACCGCTTCGCGAAATGCCGTGGGAAGGTATTGGAAGAGAATCAGCAGGCTGAGCCCCACGACCAAGGGGGGTAAGACAATGGGGATATCGAGGAGTGCGTCGATGAATGCGCGTCCCCAGAAATCATGACGTGACATGAGGTAACCGATGGGGACGGCGACCCACAGAGAAAGGATGGCGGAAATGGTGCACGAGATCAGGGTGAGCCAGATCGAAGAGCGTATTTCCGGCTGTTGTAGGGAAAAGGTAATCGGGTTGTAAAGGCAGCGGGCGAGTGCCGGATAATCTCGTTCCCAAGCCGCGCGGACGCGTCGTTTCCACGAGAATTGCAGTTCGGCCACCGCCGCACCGCTGGGGACTTCGATCTTGAGTTGGCCAACCCGCTGCTGCGCCAGCAAGATATCCTGGACGGTGTTGGGGCCAGAGTTTTCGATTGGCCATTCACCAAGCGGCGCTCCCTGCAGGTCGTAGGCTGTGACCAAACCACCTTCGGCATCCACGTCGAGCAGTTGGATCGTCTTGATATCGACTTCGTCTTGCCACTGAAAGAGAAACGTACCGCCCTCAGCGCGCGGTCGCACGTCGCCCGCCTCGACTGGTACCAGCCGTACATTGCCCAATTCTAGACGCTTGCGACGCGTTGTTCCCAGGTCGACTTCAGATGAATTCGCCATGTCGAAGTCGATGTGTGCGATCGATTCACGGTCTGGTACCTGAATGTCGACACGAATGATATCGGACCAGTCCAGTTCGGTTTCGCCCTGGCCTGCGTCGTCTAATGCAAAGGTCGTGGACTGCGGTGCGTTGCGCGAATCGGTATAACCCAAGACGCGTACCATGTCGTCTGGTTGGTGGGTGGAGCGATCAGCAAGTGTTTCATTGGGAGTGATGGAAATACTGCGAATTTGCACCGGATGTGCCCAGGTGTGGACGAGTTCACCGACGGTTTTATCCACGGTGACTTCGTTCCCATGACTGGCGATCACCAGGACTTTTCCCAAGGGCAGCGAATTGGAGTGGCGTTCCCGTTCCCGGTCGGATTCACTTCCGAAACCAGGGCCGCCATAGGATTGGTGCGGGGTTCCCAAGTCGCTGTTGGCTGCCGAAGGTTTGCTGCTGTCGATGATCCGCACCGGATGTTCTTTGGGAGCGTGCGAAGTGATGCTCAAGCCGTAGTCGGCAAACTGATCCGTGACGATATCGCCCACCTGAAAGGGCGCTTGTCGAGAACCACTGGCCGCAAAATCAAGGGTGACTTGCTCTTGTAAGTCGCTCGTGAAGATGTAGGCCGCGTCGGCCAGCAACATCCCCAGGACAAGGATGACGTACGTGCCCCCGATGGTCCCCAAGGCGGCATAGAAATAGGGATCCGACCAAATACGTCGTTGTGTTTCCAAGGCCTCTGGTGAGTCTTCTGTGGCGGGCATTCGAGCGGGAATACTGAAAATAATGTGCGGGGTGAGATGCTGTCAGGAGCGGGTGGAGGCCGTTCAGCCGACGTCAATGATTTCATCCGGCCCCGAGTCGTGAGTCAAGGCAGGTGCCTGCCGTGCTCGGAGTAAAAAGATCACAGCGGCAATCACGGCGAAGGCGGCGCCCAACAGAATCCCTCCCAGCAAGGGGCGATAAAAGAGCCATGACATCCCGATGGTGCCGAGACTGATCGGAATGGCCAGTACTACGGCAACGAACCCGGTAACGGTGCGTGTCAGATTGCCCAACAGAGGGATGAAGTCTGCGAGCACGCTGAGAGGTCCAAAAACAAGCCCCAGGCCCACGCAGGTGACGATGAATCCGACGACACGAAGAATCCAAGTGAGCCGCACATTGTTGGCGGCCGCTTCAGCAATCATCTCATCGGCGCTATGAGTGCCTTCCTCAAGCATGTCCAATGCATCTCCCGCTTGGGTCTGATAGGGTTTAAAAGTCTGTTTGACTTGTTTTGCAATCACGCTGATCTCAAGCGGATAGACAGCGGTAAACGCGATTCGCACATCTCCCACTTGCGGCGCTCCGGTGGATTCAGCGAGCCCTGTCGCTTCGGCTGTCGCTTCCGCTGCAGGAGGTTGCGCCGCTGGGGAGGGCGATGGGACTCCGTCCGCGGGAATGTACAGACCACCATTCTTAGTGAGCACTTGTGACCGGATGGCAGGTTGGAGCGTCGCGATGCGCGCGTCATCGATGCGAACTGGGGTTTGTCGATCGATACGTCGAACCTGAGCGGTATTGAGCTGGAAATCGCCCAGTGATACGTGTTGTGCATACCATGCATCCGAAACATACGGCATGGTGCTGGGGTTACGATGCCCTTGTTGGTGTTCAAAGCTGTCCGAGTTGACTCTGTCTTCTCGCCACGCTTTCTCGTAGGTGTATTCGGTGATGCGTTCTTCACCGCCACCGACTTTTTTCCTGGTGCGAGTCGATTCGTCCTCGATCCACTGGAACATTTCGACTTTGCGCTGCAGGCAAATGGCGGTGTCATGAATACCAAAGACGGGATCGGCTACCTCTTCGGTTGTTGTGGCTTCGCCGGTCAGATGTACCAGTTTGCCATCGTTTTCCGCGTTTGGTTTGAGTTCGGTCAGTGATACGACCAAACTCTCGCCCTCTTTGAGGGACTTGGCGGTCGTGACAGCGCGGCCCTCGTTCCACCACAACAGCACCACGGCTACCACCAGCAGCAGCAATCCGATAGGGATGCCGATAATGGCTCCCTTGATGCGGCTGAACCAAGATACGTGGGTTGTTTGGGTGAACGATTCCACCATGGTAGGGGTCCTATGGGCAAGCGGAGAATTATTCGCTACAAGCTACTTTAATCACCAAGATACGACCTAAGATTTGAGTTGCAACCTGCGAAGGGGGGACCACATGCGAATTGTGATGATGGGTACAGGGCCGTTTGCGGTACCTACGTTTGAGTCGCTGTGGCAGTCGGACCACGAGGTGGTCGCGCTGGTCACGCGACCGACGAGGCCAGCGGCGAACAAGAAGGCGGCCCCGGTCAATCCGATGCGTGAGGCGGCAGAAGCGCATGGTTTGCCCGTCATGGACCCCGAGGACTTGAACACGCCAGCGGCGCAAACTGCAGTGGCTGCGTATGCGCCCGATTTGCTGGTGGTGTGCGATTACGGCCAGATCCTCTCCCCGGAGTCCCTTGCAGTTGCTCCCTTAGGTGGGATTAATTTGCACGGCTCGCTGCTCCCCAAATACCGCGGTGCAGCCCCTGTGAATTGGGCGATTCTCAACGGAGATACGGAAACCGGAGTNACCGTGATCCACATGACACCCCGGCTCGACGCCGGCCCCTGTTTGAGCATGGTGCGAACACCTTTGGATCCGGAAGAAGATGCAGTGGACTTGGAGCAGCGACTGGCACTGCTCGGAGTGGATGCGGTCGGGCAGGCAATGCAGCTTCTCGAACCATGGGACCGGGTCGCTCCGCTGGGAAATATCCAGGACCAGAGTCTGGCGACCAAAGCACCCCGGCTGCGCAAGCAGGATGGTCTGTTGGATTGGTCCCGCGCCGCTCATGAAGTTTACAATCAAGTGCGAGGTCTGAAGCCTTGGCCGGGCACGTTTACTTTTGTGCCAACCCCCAAGCGGGGAAACCAACGCGTGATCATCGACGCGGTGGCTGTTGAGCAAGGAGATTCCACCACAGTCGCGCCAGGCACGATCGTGCNCGCGGATGCCAGACACTTCAGGGTCGCGACCGCGACTCACCCACTGTCGATTCTACAACTCCAGCCGGCGGGTAAGCGATTGATGTCGACCGAAGAATACCTGCGGGGGAATCCGTTGCAAGCGGGGCAAACGCTGGCGGCATCGCAGTGACTTCAGGGCAGGCAATGCTCGGGCATCGTGTAGTGCACGTTCAGGTTGGCACGAAGCAACGTGGGATGCGATACTGAAGGTGTCTGTTCGTTTTTGATTTGAGGGATTCCCGGCGTATGTTCCCGTTCGAAGTTGACTTGTCCCGCAGTTGCTACGTTGCTGCAGCTGTTTTGATGCTGGTGTGGCACAGCGCTGCCTTGGCGAAAGATCCCCCGATTGACTTTAGCAAAGACGTGCTGCCGGTTCTTTCGGACCGGTGCTTTCACTGCCACGGACCGGATGAAGAGAATCGTCAGGCAGAGATGCGTTTGGACATCAAAGATGACGTCTTCTCAGCAACCGAGGGGCAACCGCTTGTTGTGCCCGGTAAGCCGGAGGAAAGTCGGCTGTTTCAGCGTGTTAGTACTGCAGATGAAGATCAGCGGATGCCACCCAAGCATGCGGTACGTCAACTCACGACCGCCGAAATCGAGCTCCTGCGTCGGTGGATTGCGGAAGGTGCCGAGTGGAAGCAGCACTGGGCGTTCACACCACCGCAACGTCCCCAGCTACCTCGCTTGTCTACTGGCGACGCAGCTGGCAACGCGATTGATCTGTTCGTCCGTGCACAGCAAGAGGCGGTGGGCGTGCGGCCTGCACCACCTGCCAATAAGGCAACACTGGCTCGCCGGGTTGCGCTGGATCTGACTGGCCTGCCGTTAGGACGGGAGGCGTTGGAACGCTTTGAGAAAAGCGATGACGTGGACGCTTACGAACGCCTGGTGGATCGTTTGCTGGCGTCGCCACGTTACGGAGAACAGATGGCCGTAGGATGGTTGGATGCGGCACGATATGCAGACACCGACGGCTACCAGAATGATCGAATTCGATATATGTGGGCGTATCGAGATTGGTTGATCGAGGCCTTAAATCGCGGGATGCCATTCGATCAGTTCACCGTCGAACAACTGGCCGGTGACATGTTGCCGAATGCGACGTTGCGTCAACAAATCGCGACAGGGTTTTGTCGCAATCATCGGATCAACTCCGAAGGTGGATCGATACCGGCAGAGTGGGCTGTCGAGTATGTGGTCGACCGCGTTGACACGTTGGGGACGGTTTGGCTTGGATTGACGATCGGTTGTGCCCGCTGCCACGATCACAAATACGACCCGATCACCCAGCGCGAATATTATCAACTCTTTGCCTACTTTAATAACGTTCCCGAGTGGGGATTGGGTCCGAACAACGGCAATAGCCCGCCGTTCATTCGATTGCCTGACAGCTGGCCACATTTAGAAGCAGGGGAAGATCAGTTGATCCCCCCTCAGCCATATGAATTGGTGACGACACAGACTTCGGTCGTCAGACCGAAGCCGGGTGACGCCAAGACAGTGATGGTGATGTCGGAGTTGTCACAGCCACGGCCCACTTACTTGTTGCGGCGAGGGCAGTACGACCAACCCGCTACCGAAGAACCCTTGTTGCCTGCGATCCCGGCGAGTTTATTTCGCGGAGCAGACCGCCCTCCTGAGACGCGTACCAGGGAAAATCGCTTGGCGTTAGCTCGCTGGCTGGTGAGTGATTCCAATCCGCTCACAGCACGTGTCACCACGAATCGCTACTGGCAACATTTTTTTGGTGTTGGGCTAGTGAAAACCAGTGAGAACTTCGGTGTTCAAGGCGAACGACCCTCGCATCCGGACTTGCTCGATTGGTTGGCTCGCGAATTCGTTGCCTTGCAATGGGATCCGAAGGCATTCCACCGCTGCCTGGTAACGAGCGCGACGTACCGGCAATCGTCAAGAGCAACGGCAGGCCAAATCGAACACGACCCAGAGAACCGACTGCTTGCTCGAGGGCCACGGGGTCGACTCACGGCACAAGAGATTCGCGACCAGGCTTTGTCCGCTGGGGGCTTGTTGGTGGAACGTATCGGAGGCAAGTCGGTCAAACCGTATATGCCCCCCGGTATCTGGCGGGCGGTTTCGAATAACAAATATCAACAAGACAAAGGGGCGAAACTGTACCGCCGCAGTGTCTACACCTATTGGCGTCGAACCTTGCCACCACCCACGATGCTGACCTTCAATGCAGCGGAACGGGAGGTCTGTATTGTCAGAAAAGCGCAAACCAACTCCCCTCTGCAAGCACTGACTTTGATGAACAACCGGGTGTTTGTTGAGTCCGCACGGATGATGGCTGAACGTATCTTGAAGACTGGTGGCGAATCGTTGAACGAACAGCTCGAATGGGGGTTTCAGTTGGCGATCGGGAGAAGTCCCGAAGCTGCGGAAGTTGCGGTGATGGTGGATGCCTATCAGAGCTATTTTGCGTACTTCTCCCATGACCCGAATGCTGCCACGCAACTGCTGAAGACCGGAGAACACCCGGTGGATGGTGATCTGCCCAAACCAGCGTTGGCCGCCATGGCGATGGTTGCTTCGACGCTCCTGAATTTAGATGAGGCCGTGACGCAACGTTGACCCCTGCCTGGTGTTTTGACACCGTTTTGCGGATTGTAGGGGGCCAGAGGGTGGTAGCTTGTGCAAGCCGGCCCGACAACGGATTCGGAATCTTCACACGAGGCGTTGGTTTTCTATAATAAAGGGCTGAGCCAGCGTGCTTACGNTCCTCTCAGATTGAGAATAAGGATCCGTAAGCAGGCGTTACGTTCTCACGTTTGTTGATCGACGCTGGGTGATGGGCCAAGACGAATCGGCGCCACCATCCAGACAGGGAATTGCCTTTACCGGAAAAAGCGATGGGTATCCGATTTTTGTGCGAAACCTGTGGAAAGAAGATCAACGTCAAGTCGTTCTTGGCTGGGAAACGAGGGGTTTGTCCCCATTGTGGTGCGAGCGTCGCGATTCCACAGCAGAGTACCTTGCCCTCGAAGTCTGACGCGGCGGCAAATGAGGACCCTGCACCTCAACCCCCCGGCCCTCCTGCGGCTGGCGAAAGTGCCCCGGCGACTGCTGCGGTACCACAAGGCGCTGCAGTACCGCAAGGCGCTGCGGTACCACAAGGAGCTGCAGTGCCACAAGGAGCTGCAGTGCCACAAGGCGCTGCGGTGCCACAAGGNGCTGCGGTGCCACAAGGAGCTGCGGTGCCGCAAAGCCCGGCAGCACCACAGGGAGCCGCCGTACCGCAGGGAGCTGCGGTGCCACAAAGCCCGACAGCACCGCAGGGAGCTGCGGTACCTCAAGGGTCACCCGTACCGCAAAGCCCCGCCGTACCGCNAAGTCCGGCNGTGCCTCAGGGAGCTGCGGTGCCTCAAATGCCAGCCATGCCTTCGCCGCAAGCGGCTCCGGCCGGCAGCCCGGTGAACACCTATCCGACACACGCGCCGGTTGATCTCATTAACGAAGCACCCCAGGCNAATTGGTACGTGCGCCCTCCGTCGGGAGGTCAATACGGTCCGGCCAAGGGTGATGTATTACGCAAATGGATTGGTGAGGGTCGGGTGACGCTCGATTCATTGATTTGGCGAGAAGGTTGGGATAATTGGCAGTCAGCAGGACCACTGTTTCCTGAACTGGGGGGTAGCGACGCTCCGGCAAGCGAGCCGGCGGCGGGTGGCATGGCCTTTGGTGCTACNAGCTCANCTACTTCCAAGCCCCGACCAGGTGTTCGACGCAAGAAAAGCAACAGTTCCTTGGCGGTGGCCATCGTGGTGATGTTGGTGCTCATCAGTTTCGCCCTGGTGGGCGTCCTGCTCTGGCTGCTGACCAGCGGCGATGATGAAACCGCANCNCAGGCTCGATCCGGCCTGACGCGTTGTTCNCAGGTGGTTGCTGAGAGTGCGATTNCGAATCACTCAAGTTCCAGCAGCAGATCGCCGGTTTCTACCTGACCCCCGGCTTGCAGGTAAATCGCTTTGACGTTGCCGGCGACTTCGGCACAGACGGTGGTTTCCATCTTCATGGCCTCGAGCGTCATCAACTTTTGGCCCTTGTCGACCGCGTTCCCAATTTCGACGGAAACGTTGACCACCATGCCCGGCATCTGAGCGGCAACATGTTTGGTGTTTCCGGGATCTGCTTTGGGGTTTTGTGGGACCTCTGGTTCGTGTGAGCGATCGACGACCAGCACATCGCGTGGCTGGCCATTGAGCTCGAAGAAGACGGACCTGCGTCCATCGGGGTGAGGAATCCCTTTCGCCAGATACCGGATGATCAACGTTTTACCGTCTTCGATATCGACGGCAATTTCCTCGCTAGGGCGCATGCCGTCGAAGAAGACCGGTGTGGGGATATCGCTGGTGTCTGAGAATTCGAGTTGATGTTGGGCAAAATCAGCGTACACGCGAGGGTAGAGAATCGCTGAAGTGACTTCCCGTGAATGGGGCTCGCGCCCTAGTAACTGCTGCAGCTCTTCGGCTTTGCCTGCAAAGTCCGCTGGTGGCAGAGTTTCGCCAGGGCGTCCCGTAAAGCCTTCTTCATCCTTGAGAATCCTCTGCTTGACTGCATCCGGGAATCCGCCTGGCGGTTGTCCCATCGCGCCGCCGATCAGATCGATCACAGATGCTGGATAAGAGAATTCGCGCGAGCCCTCCATGACATCCTCGGCACGAATGTCGTTGGCGACCATGAAGAGTGCCATGTCACCAACCGCTTTGGAGGTCGGCGTGACTTTCACGATGTCTCCGAACATCTGATTGACATCTGCATAAACTCGACAGATATCTCTCCATTGATCTGCGAGTCCGAGTGCCCGTGCCTGTTGGTACAGATTGGTGTATTGCCCACCGGGCATTTCGTGGTTGTAGAGATCCGCCGTGCCCGGTAGCACCAGACTTTCAAAGGGCGTGTAAAAATCACGGACGGCCATCCAGTAATCGGCAATTCCATCGAGCTGTTCGGAGTCGAGTCCCGTGGCACGTTGGCTGAATCGCAGGGATTCGCTGATCGTGTTCAAGTTGACTTGCGATGTGCCGCCGGAGAGTGGTGCCATGGCTGCATCGGCGATATCCAGTCCGACGTCGGCGCCGGCCATGATCGATCCACTTTGAATGCTCGCTGTATCGTGGGTGTGGAAGTGGATTGGGATTCCAATTTCTTCCTTTAGTGCTTTAATCAATTGGCGCGCTGCCGCTGGTTTGCAGAGGCCCGCCATATCTTTGATCGCCAGGATATGGGCACCCATATTCTCAAGTTGTTTTGCCAGGTCGACATAGTATTGCAGCGAATATTTGTTGCGCTGTGGGTTTGTCAGATCTCCGGTGTAACAAATCGAAGCTTCACAAATCGCATCGGTTTCGAGCACGGCTTCCATGGCGACTTGCATGTTTGGCACCCAGTTCAAGGCGTCAAAGATACGAAAGACGTCCATACCCGCGTCAGCCGCTTCCTTGGTAAATGCGCGAACGACGTTGTCGGGATAATTCGTGTAGCCCACGGCATTGGATGCTCGAAGCAGCATTTGCAGCAGAATGTTGGGAACTTGCTCTCGCATCTTGGCCAGCCGTTCCCAGGGGCATTCTTTGAGAAACCTCATGGAAGTATCAAACGTCGCGCCACCCCACATCTCCAGGGAAAACAGTTGTGGTAGCAGATAGGAATACGCTTCCGCGACGTTGACCAGGTCTTTTGTACGAACGCGAGTCGCCAGTAGCGATTGATGAGCATCGCGAAAGGTGGTGTCCGTGATGAACAAGTTTTCTTGTTCACTGATCCACTGCGCGAATTTTTCTGGTCCGAGTTCGTTGAGCTTATCCTTGGTACCTGCCGGCCGCGGTTGTTTGACATCGTAGTCTGGAAGGGGAGCTGGTTCGCGGCGCACTGGTTGCGGTCGATCGTTGACCAACGGATTGCCGTTGACAATGACATCTCCAATGAAATGCAGCAGTTTTTGAGCGCGATTCTTGCGTTCGGCAATCTGGAATAGCTCGGGGTGATTGTCAATGAAACGTGTCGTGCAGTTGCCTTCCAGGAAGGTGTCGTGTCGTAACAGCTTTTGCAGGTAGGCAATGTTGGTTCGCACACCGCGGATGCGGAATTCGGCCAAAGCGCGATTCATACGACGAATGGCGTCGATGAAACGACGGCCGCGGGCGGTGACTTTGACTAGCAGCGAGTCGTAAAACGGATAGACGGCGGCACCGGAAAACGCTGTGCCTGCATCCAGGCGAACTCCCAGGCCACTGGCCGATCGATAATGAGTGATACGACCGTAGTCGGGTGTGAAATTGTTGGCAGGGTCCTCAGTGGTAACACGGCACTGGAGCGCAAACCCTTGTGTCGCGATCTGAGTTTGATCCGCCAAAGCGATCTCGGGATCGCTTAGCGGCGCCCCCTGCGCGATCAAGATCTGCGACTTGACGATGTCAATTCCTGTGACTTCCTCTGTGACCGTATGTTCGACTTGGATCCGAGGATTGACTTCGATGAAGTAAAAATCGTCGCTGTCAGCATCGACAAGAAACTCGACCGTGCCGGCGTTCTGGTAATTGACACTGTTACCGATCCGCACAGCAGCTTCACACAACGCATCCCGCGTGTCCGAATTGAGATTGGGCGCTGGGGCAATCTCGACCACTTTTTGATGACGCCGTTGTACCGAGCAGTCACGTTCATACAGATGGACCAGCCCGCCGTGTTGATCGCCCAGCAATTGGACTTCAATGTGTCGCGCTGACGAGATGAATTTTTCGATGAAAATGTCCGGGCTACCAAATGCGGTGAGCGACTCGCCCTGAGCCTGCTCAAACGCCCCGGCAAACTCGCTCTCCTCCCGCACGATCCGCATTCCACGTCCGCCGCCACCATGGGCAGCTTTGAGGATGATGGGAAAGCCAAGCTCCTTTGCGATTGCGATCCCCTGCTCAACGCCTTCAATCGCTTCCTCGGAGCCACTGAGAATAGGCACGTTGGCAGCGTGGGCAATACTGCGGGCGCTGGTCTTGTCCCCTAATCGCTCGAGGACGTCGACTGACGGGCCGATGAATTTGATTCCAGCCTCATGACAGGCCCGAGCGAAGTCGGCATTTTCCGACAAGAAACCGTAGCCGGGATGGATCGCATCCACCCCCACTCGCTTGGCGAGTGCAATGATTTGGGGAATGTCGAGATAAGAACGGATGGGCTCTCCGTGTTGTCCGACCTCATACGCCTCGTCAGCCTTGAAGCGATGCAACGAAAACCGATCTTCGTGGGCGTAAATGGCGACCGTGCGAATTCCGAGCTCATATGCGGAACGCAAGACGCGAATGGCGATTTCCGACCGATTGGCCACCAGTAGCTTGTTGATTTTCATCGCGAATTCCGAGGTGTCCGAGACCGTGACAGGGCTTGGGGTGAATCACACAAAAATACCTAAGTGCTTTTAGAGGCAGTGGATACGGCCTCGTGTTTCACCCAGGTTCTCGCTGTGCCCACACGCGAATCAGAACGTAAGGGTTCAGAAGTAAGCTCCGTATTGTAATGTCGGAGATGCATTCCATGTAGATGCGGTGAGGTGGCAAAACGCGGAAGCGAGCTGCATCGCTGTGGGGCCACCGGAAGTGCCACCTGGTGGGTGCTGATTTTGCGGCGAGAAACCACGTGAAACGCAGGCATTGGTGTTCCGTTTGTCCGCAGCCGCCTGCATGGAACGAGGGCTGGCGGCTACTGAAAAGCGGCGATTTTTCAGCAGATCGGCCTCCCTTTGGGTGATTTGACTAAGTGCAATAATATCGGCATGATCGCCAATATCGTTGAGAAACGACCGAAAGCGGCTGATCCTCGAATGTTCCCAGTCTGAATCCATCGACAAGTTGCCAGACCTTTACGCTCTCGGCAAAATCTGCATCGCTTCGCCGAAGCGCGAAGGTGGTCAATGACCTAGACTCTCGACAGAAGGAATTACCAGCATGCAACTTGGTGAATCTTGACCAGACACAATCCTTGACACGTCCGCTCGAGTTTCTCGGTGGTATCGTTTGCTTGACACACATCAAGATTCGGCACCACGGCGTTCTCGAGGGTCCTTCATGCTCATGCGACAACCCCTTCCTGAATTACAATTCACCCACGTGCTGCCGTATGGCGCTCTGATCCACGATGGGGGTGTGCAATTTGTGATTTTCAGTCGCAGTGCGACTGCGATGCGGTTGCTGTTGTACGATCAAGTCAATGATGCAGAGCCCGCAGAGATTCTCGAGTTTGATCGGGAGACCGATCGTTGGGGTGACGTCTGGAGTCTGTTTGTGCCGGGAATCGGGCCTGGACAGCTCTATCATTTCCAGGCAGACGGTCCCCACGATCCGTCGCGTGGTATGTGGTTTGATGGTAACGCACGTTTGATCGATCCCTACGCACGCGCGCTGGCGGGAGATTTCTTGCCGAACCCGGATGGAGTGATCCGCCCACCGAAGTGTGTGGTGGTCGATGATTACTTTGACTGGGAAGGCGATCGTCACGTCTGTCGTGATCTTTCTGAGACGATCATCTATGAAATGCACGTTCGTGGGTTCACGCAGAGCAAGACCGCCAAGGTGCAACATCCCGGTTCGTACCTCGGGGTAATCGAAAAGATTCCTTACCTGAAAGAGTTAGGAATTACTGCAGTTGAATTGATGCCGGTACATGAATTCCCGATTTTGGGAACCAATGGCATGCCAATCGACCGCAAGAACTATTGGGGCTACGATCCGCTGGCGTTCTTTTCGCCTCATCGCGGATACGCTGTCGGCAGCGAGCCTGGTTCCCAAGTGGTGGAATTCAAGCAGATGGTTCGCGCGCTGCACCATGCGGGGATCGAAGTCATCCTGGATGTTGTTTTTAACCACACCTGTGAAGGCAATGAGTTGGGCCCCGTCTTGAGTTTTAAGGGGCTTGAGAACCATGTTTATTACATGATGGCCAACGGCGGCAGTCGTTACAAAAACTACTCGGGTTGCGGCAACACAGTCAACGGAAATCACCCGGTGGTGCGCGAGATGATTTTCAACTGTCTCCGCCACTGGGTGCATAACTACCACATTGACGGCTTCCGTTTTGACTTGGCGTCAATATTGAGCCGCGGCCAAAACGGCGAGATGCTGCCCAATGCTCCGATCGTCGAGATGATTGCCGAAGATCCGATGCTGGCCGATACCAAGATCATCGCAGAAGCCTGGGACGCAGCGGGTGCCTATCAGGTAGGTTCGTTTGGTGCCCATCTACGGTGGGCCGAATGGAATGGGCGCTATCGAGATGATATTCGAGGCTTTTGGCGCGGTGACGGACATACACTTGGTGACTTTGCCACCCGCCTGTGTGGTTCCAGTGATCTATATCAAGACGCGGGTCGAGCTCCTTACAGCAGCATCAACTTTATCACGTCCCATGATGGTTACACCCTGAATGATTTGGTCTCTTATCGCGACAAGCACAACGAGGCCAATGGCGAGGGAAACCGAGATGGAGACAACCATAACATCAGCGACAATTATGGTGTCGAAGGGCCGACAACGCTTGCTGAGGTTGAGGAAGTGCGGTTGCAGCAGATTAAGAATATGCTGACGACGTTGATGCTCAGCCAAGGTGTACCGATGCTCGTTTCAGGTGACGAGTGCCGGCGAACACAGCGGGGCAACAACAACGCCTACTGTCAGGATAACGATGTCTCTTGGTTCGACTGGAGTTTGATCGAAACCCATCAAGGTCTATTGCGATTCAGCAAAGCGATCATTCATTTTCGTCGTGAGCAACCAACGGTGCGTCGAGAACGGTTCCTCAGTCCTGAGCCGACAGAGCACGCCCAGACGCCAGAAGCGAATTGGTTCAGCGCGGAAGGTGGGCCAGTCGCTTGGGACAGCGGTGATTTGGCTCTGTCTTGCTTGTTGCTGGCTCCGCCACCGGAGGAAGATCCGGCGGGTCAAGGCCGCGACTTACTGTTCTTTATCAACTCGACCAGTGAGTCTCGTGACTTCCAACTTCCCGAAGCGGCCAAGGGGCGCAAGTGGAAGCTATTTGTGGATACCGCCGCGGAGTCGCCGCGTGACATTTATCCGAACTTGAATGGGGAAAAATTGCCAACCAACGGCGGTATCCGATTGAAGTACCGGGCGATGCGGGTCTACGTTTCCAGCAAGCGATCAACACCGTAACTCGATTTGCCGCGCGGCTTGGTAAAGGCGCGGCAGACGCTACTTGACGACCAGGTTGACCATGCGGCCTGGTACGGCGATTTCTTTGATGATCTGTTTGTCCGCAATCAATTCGGCGATGGTCGGGTCCGCTTTGGCTGCGGCCAGCAGATCTGCTTGGCTGCAATCCGGGGAGACCTGGATCTTGGCCTTGATTTTGCCTTTGATTTGAACCGGAACTTCAATGGTCGCTGTTTTTGTCTTGGCTTCGTCAAAGGCAGGCCACGGCGCGTATGCGAGTGACTCGTCGTTTCCGAGCAGTTGCCATAATTCCTCGGCGATGTGAGGTGCGTACGGTGACAAGATCAAGACAAATGATTGCATCGTTGCTGTGGGACGCGTCTCCTGCTTGGTAAAGAAGTTGACGAACTCCATCATGCGCGCGATGGCGGTGTTGAATTCCATTCTTTCCAGATCGCGAGTGACGGCCATGATGGTTTTATGCAGCACGCGTTCTTGCTCTTCTGTCGGTTCCGCGTCTTGAATTGCAGCATGCAGGACGGTTGCATCTGCGCGTTCATCGACCATCATCCGCCAAACGCGGTCAAGGAAACCTCGCACGCCGTTGACGCCTGCCATGCTCCAGGGTTTGGTTGCCTCGAGAGGGCCCATGAACATCTCATACAGGCGTAGGGCGTCCGCTCCGTAGTCACGCACAATCTCGTCGGGGTTGACCACATTCCCGCGGCTTTTGGACATCTTGAATGCCCGGCTTTCGACACGGATGGATTCGTTTTCGGTGAGTACGAAACCCTCTCCGCGTTTGACGACGTCTTCGACGCGAACTTCCTGAAGCGGGGCTTGGGTTGATTTCATCACGGGCTGACGGTCGATATTGCGTGTGACATCTGTGGTACTGACCCAATTGCCATCTTCCGTTTGATACGCCGTGTACTCCATTTCTCCCAGAATCATGCCTTGATTCACGAGGCGTTGAAACGGCTCTTTGGTTGTCACATGACCGCGATCGTACAGCACTTTGTGCCAGAAGCGGGCGTACAACAGGTGCAACACCGCATGTTCTGCACCGCCCACATAGAGATCGACCGGCATCCAGGCCTGCTCCTTGGCGGGGTCCAGGAAAGCGGTCTGGTTGGTCGGGTCAATGAAGCGCAGGTAGTACCAGCAGGAACCGGCCCATTGAGGCATGGTGTTGGTTTCGCGCCGATAACGCGTGCCGTCGATTTCGACGTACAGCCAATCTTCGGGCGATTTGCCGAGTGGCGGTTCTGGCTTTCCGTGAGGTTTGTAATCATCCAAGTGAGGTAAATCGACCGGCAACTCGGCTTCGTCAACCGCTCGTAGCAAGCCGGTTGGTTCGCCATCCGCATCGAGTTCATGCAGGATCGGAAACGGTTCGCCCCAGAAGCGCTGACGACTGAAAAGCCAGTCACGGAGCTTGTAATTTACCGCCTTCGTACCCGTGCCTTGGGAAGCTAACGCGGCAGTGATGTTTGTTTTGAATTCGGACGTTTCCGTCCCGTTGTATTCGCCGCTGTTGATTGCCTTGCCGAGTCCGACGAAGCATGCTTTGCCTGCCATTACAGCTTCAGCGTCGACATCTGGGACACCCGCAGGATCGACCACAGGCACGATGGGCAAACCGAATTTAGTGGCAAATTCGAAGTCACGCGTGTCATGTGCCGGTACCGCCATGATGGCACCCGTTCCGTAACTGATCAGTACATAGTCACTGATCCACACGGGCGTTCGTTCGCCGTTGACCGGATTGATAGCATAGGATCCGGTGAAGACCCCCGTTTTTTCCTTGTCCTCCTGCCGCTCGCGATCGCTTTTGTGTGCCGCGGTTTGGCAATAGGCCGCTACGGCTTCCCGCTGTTCGTCCGTAGTTAAACGCTCGACAAACGGATGTTCGGGCGCAATGACCATATAAGTCGCGCCGAAGAGCGTATCGGGTCGCGTGGTGTAGATTCTGAGTACATCGTCCCCAGCGGCGGTTGGGAAGCCTGACGCTTGTCGCTGCGTTTGCCAGTGAGCAAACGCTTCGGTGCCGATGTAAAAATCGACATTCGCTCCTGTGCTGCGCCCAATCCACTCACGTTGCATGGTCTTGATGCTCTCCGACCAGTCCAACGTATCGAGATCTTTTTCCAATCGATCAGCATAGGCAGTGATCCGCAACATCCATTGGCGCAGTGGTCGACGTTCGACGGGATGCCCTCCACGCTCACTCTTGCCGTCAATGACCTCTTCGTTCGCCAGGACGGTTCCCAAAGCAGGGCACCAATTGACCAGTGCATCGGATTGGTAAGCCAGACGATGCTCGTCCTGATAACGGCGCACGGCCGCTTCTCCCTGTTCGGATACCGGAGCAGGAATTGGAAGTTCTGCGATCGGTCGCCCGATCTGTTGGTCGGCGTCGAACCACGTATCAAACAACTGCAAAAAGATCCATTGTGTCCAATGAAAGTAGTCGACATCGGTGGTCGCGATTTCACGGTCCCAGTCATAGCTGAAACCGAGCATTTTCAATTGGCGCGTGAAGGTCGCGATATTCTTTTCCGTCGATGTCCTCGGCGGTGTATTGGTTTTGATGGCGTGCTCTTCAGCCGGCAGGCCAAACGCATCAAATCCCATCGGGTGCAGCACACTTTTTCCCCGCATGCGTTCAAAGCGACAGACGATGTCGGTGGCGGTGTAGCCCTCAGGGTGTCCGACGTGCAAACCGTTTCCACTAGGGTAAGGAAACATGTCCAAGACGTAGAGTTTGTCACCCACCGGCATGTCCGGTGTCTTGAACGTTTTCTGTTGTTCCCAGTACTCTTGCCACTTGGGCTCAATCACGGCGGGGTTGTAACGGGGCATGTCGTGCTGATCGGCAGGGGGAGATGGATAAGTGTTTTGTAGACAGCGAGTTGCGTCGCGTTGCCTGACAAGGACAAGACGGCGATTCTAATGGTTCACCCAGCGACTGGCAAACGGGGCTTGTCCACCGCTTGGATCCATCTTCTCCAGTGCTCCGGTGGGGCGGCGATTACCAGCGAGGCGGGTGCATTGTCCGCGCNCGGTTGACGCGCGTCCGCAAATGGNGACGCAGTGGTTGGGGGATACCTGCGGCGACGGTGCCTGCGCAACTCGGCCAGTGCGACTGCGATCAGAGAGATTTCCTTCGTACGTTTTGCTCGTTACAGACCGTGATTCGTGAGGGACTCAAGCGATTGGCGTGAGTGCGTTGGCCGAAAGATGTGTTACCATGATTTCACTTGATGCCACAAACGATGAGGTTGCCCTATGTTGCTTCGCACGCTGTTGGTGCTTTGGTGCACGTTGGTTTGTTGTCAGGTGAGTCGTTCTGCGGACTGGCCTGCGTTTCGAGGGCCGCAACACAACGGGGTCTCGCCCGAAGACCGCGCCCCGACCACATGGTCAGCCAGCGAGAATGTCGTCTGGAAAGCCAGTCTTCCGCGCCCTGGTAACGGCAGTCCCGTTGTCGCCGCGGGGCACGTGTTTGTTACCAGTGCAGAAGACGATGCGGGCCACGAACGGAGCCTCTATTGCCTGGGCCGAAAGACGGGCACGATTCAGTGGGTGAAGACTGTGAGTCGTGAGCAGGAACTTCCGACGCACAAAACCAATCCTTATTGCGGTACCACACCGGTCGTATCTGACGGCAAGGTCATTGTTTGGCACGGATCTTCCGGGCTTTACTGTTACGACTTTCAGGGAAACACATTGTGGTCGCGCGACTTTGGTGAATTTCGCCATATTTGGGGTTACGGTTCATCTCCGATTGTCCATCGCGGGCGAGTGATATTGCATACCGGTCCTGGGCGGCAGGTGTTTGTGATCGCCATGGACCTGAAGGATGGTCGGACGATTTGGAAAGACGAAGAACCCGTTGACGGGGATGGAAGTCGAAATGCCAAGGGCGAATTTCGAGGTTCGTGGTCGACTCCGATCGTCGCCCAAGTTGACGGACAAGATCAGTTGATCGTTGCGCATGCGACGCGTTTAAAGGCTTACGATCCGGAGACTGGTGAGACGATTTGGACCTGCCAAGGTTTGGCCCACAGTCGCGGAGACCTGGCTTATAGCTCCCCGACACTTGTTGGTAACTTGTGTTTCATGACGGGTGGTTATCAAGGTCCGATGATGGCGGTCAAACTGGGCGGCCAAGGGGACGTCAGTGAGACACACCGTCTCTGGAGAACGGAGAAGCAACCTCAGAGTATCGGTTCGCCAATTGCGGCTGGTGGGATGATTTACCGAGCCAACGCCGGGCCGGGGACGATCCAATGCATTGATCCGCAAGATGGTTCCATTCGTTGGACGAACCGAGCCGCAGGGGGAAATCACTGGAGTTCGATTGTCCGGGTAAGAGACCATCTCTACGCCACCAACCAACAGGGGGTCACCGTGATATTCCGGTCCGATCCGTCGAAATATCAGAAAATCGCGGAGAACCGCTTGGACGATGAGACCAATGCAACGCCCGCGATTTCGGATGGCCAGCTCTTTTTTCGAACCGCCAAGTACTTGTGGTGCATCCAATGAAGGCAAGCCGTCGGAGCATGACGGCGTAGCAAGCGTATTGCGCTACGAGTTGGACTCTTGATTTTCTAATGCAGCGATCTTTTCGAGGCGTCTGGCGTGGCGCCCGCCTTCGAATGCCGTATCGAGAAAGATCTGGATCATGTCGTCGAGAGGACGTTCGCCCACAAGATCTCCGGAGAGGCAGAGCACGTTGACGTCATTGTGGCGTCTGCACATTTCCGTACTGAAGTTGTCATTGCACGTAGCAGCCCGCACACCGTGGACTTTGTTGGCTGTGATTGCCATGCCGATGCCAGTGCCACAAATCAGGATCCCCCGATCCGAATCGCCTTTGGAAACCGAGGTCGCCACTGCAGAGGCGATATCAGGGTAGTCGACGCTGTCTTCGCTGTTGGTGCCACAGTCTTCTACTGAATTTCCTGCGTTTTGCAGGATATCGATCAGTTTTTCTTTGACTTGGATCCCGCGATGATCGCTCCCGATTGCTATTTTCATCTTGACTCTCCAGAAGCGTCCAAGTTCAGCAGGCCTTCATCGGCCCACGTCTGTAACCAACTTGCTAGTTGTTGATCGATCTGTTGTGCACATCGCTCATAAAGTTCTACCGGTCCCCCAATGGGATCGGAAACGTCGCTGGCATCCTGGCACAACAGTTTGACACGCGGTTCCACCTCAGGCCAATGTCCAACAATTGCTGTGCGGTGTCCATGCGTCATGGTCAGAATGATATCTGCAAAACGCACCAGTCGATCGGTCAACGGCTGACTTTCGTGATCTTGTAAGTTTAAGCCACGATCGCTGAGGACTTGAACGGCCTCTTGGCTGGGTTGGCCTCCAGGCATGGCGGCAATTCCGGCGGACATGACCATCACCCCGCGATCTGCGAGATCCTCGGGTTTGCAATGCAAGTGGTCAGCGATGCGTTTCGCCAGCAGGCGTTCCGCCATGGGGCTGCGGCAGGTGTTTCCCGTGCAGACGATCAGCACGATGAAACTGGACATTTTGGCAATCGCCTCTTCTGTCAGAACGCCTTCGCGAAGGAGTTTGACTTGTTGCCCGTGGATTTGAACTACTGAGGACGCTTGCGCGAATCGGCAGGGGCCATCGTCCACAATCAAATCGATCGTATCACCGAGATCTTCGGCAACTTTGTCGGCGGTGATTGCGGCAGGCTCTCCTGACTTGTTGGCGCTCGTCAGCACGAGCGGACCGGCATTCAGCCTGAGGATGGCTTGTAGCAGATGATGGTCTGGGACACGCAAACCGACGGTTTTGGAAGGAATAACCGCCTTTTTGACCGTTTCCGGCAACTGCTGTGTCAAGCTGTCAGGGTGGTGGTCTTCAAAGACGAGAGTGATCGGTCCTGGCCAGCAACGCCGGGCCAGACGCGTGCCGATGACCGACATGTCGGGGACGTAATCCAGGGCATCATCCACGCTTTTGACTGCCAAAGCGAGAGGTTGACCGACGGGGCGGCCTTTGGCAGCCAGCAGGCGATCAACAGCCTCTTCATTTAATGCGTTGGCTGCTAACCCATATACCGTCTCAGTCGGTACGGCCACCACTTTGCCAGCAGCAATCGCTTCGACGGTGCGGTGCACAACGTCGCGTACATCGGTGGCGTTGTGTGTTTCGAGTATGGATGGCATAAGCGCTCATGAGGGGACGTACTTCTCCAATTCCCACACTATAGGGGTCCATACTGAGGGAGGTCAAGAACCGGCAACTGCGTCGTGTTACCCGCGGGACCGTGGAGCTAAGACCGACCGGGGCGGTAGATCACGACGCGCAGATACGTTCTCAACGCAGGTCCGAGTCGCTACGATCGGCTACGGTGCGGACTTTNACTTTGTTGAGTTGCCGTTGCAGTTGTGACGCGCTTTGGTACCCGTTCATAGAAGCGAGCACTTTCAGCTCGGGACTTATCAACAAAGTGGTTGGATATGACCTTATCTTCAAGTGCCGAACGAGTTTGGGGTACTTGGCCCCATCGATGGCGACGGGCACGAAGCGATTTTCGACGGTCTTAATGACAGCGGGATCCAAAAAGGTGGTTTTTTGCATCTGCTTGCAGTAGAAGCAGCCGTCGACACTGAGAAAGACCAGCAGTGGACGTTTGGCTTCATTGGAGCTGTGTGCTTTCTCAAAATGGTTCCACCATTGGATCTGCGCGGACTGCTTGGCAGAATCAAGATTCTCTGCGGAGGCGAGTTGCGTCCAGCTAAGGGCCGTCATGATGAGCATCAGGGAGAATCGGGATGTCTTAAGCACAGCTGGGGGCTCCTGGGGCGTGTGGGGTGCAGCTTGCGATCGCCTGTTGGCAAGTTGGGGCAGGAATGCGTTGGGGGTGGGCTAGGGCGGCGCACGCAGGGAGGCGGAGTGAGCCGAAAACGCACTCTACGTTCTATCGACCACAATTCACGAGCAACGTTTGTGATCTACCAGACAAACTCTGAAAAATACCGTTTGCAGACCACCACGCTCAGCGTCTTTGATTCCATGTGGGTGAGGCAAACTTTTCCGATTCGATCACCCGTGCCTGTGAGAGAATTTCTGCCGGCAGCGTCGCTGGGATCAGTCGCAGTTGGAGCGTTTTGGCAATCACCTGCTGCCATGAATCGGCGAGCGTTTCAGGAGAGAGTTCCAGCCATTGGTCAAGTCCCGGAAGTTCGGGGGCGGAGGTGGATTGTCGTAGCAGGACGCTGCCATGTTGCAGCAACGCTCCGCGCTGCTTGCGTTGAGCGCTGCCAGCGATCTTGTGCCCCTCCACCAGCACATCGGCCCATGTGCGGCGTTGGAAGCACAGGAAGGGCTGCTGCTGCTGTTGAGCGTGATCGTCTCCGGCGAATTGCGCTGCAACTCCGGACGCCTGCAGTAGGTCGATTAGCGTTCCGTGAAATGCGTCATACAACTCGGTGTTATGTCCCGCTTGGCCCTGAGGTACGGGCATGGAATAGCTGTAAGTCAGTTCTGCGTCATGCATGATCGCGCCACCCCCACTGGCACGGCGAACCCATGGCGAACGCAGGCTGGCAGCGTGCGTTTGACGATCTTGATGCGCTTGGAAATATCCCAGCGAGAGGGTTGGTTCTGACCACTGATAGAAACGCAGAGCATGCTGGCCATGCGAGGCACTCCATTGCATCAGCGCCTCGTCGACCGCCATGTTCCAACTGCCAGGCTGCGGTGGATCGACGAAAAGAAGAACGTCTTTCATTCCGAGTCAGTCCACTTCACGACCGGTTTACGTGCAGCGGTGACTTCGTCGGGTCGGCTGACGGTAGTGGAGTGGGGGCAGTCTTCCAGTAATTCTTTGGTTTCCTCTGTGATTCGGAAGAGCGCTTCGGCAAAGGCGTCCAGCGTTTCTTTGCTCTCCGTCTCCGTGGGTTCGATCATCAGGCACTCGTCGACCGTGATCGGGAAGTAAGCAGTCGGTGCGTGGAAGCCAAAATCAAGCAGACGTTTGGCAATATCCATCGCGCTGATGCCCCGGGCTTTGAGTTCTGCCGCGCTGGCTACAAACTCATGCATGCAGCGATCACCGTGAGGTACGGGCAAGATGTGTTTGACGCGACTGAGCAGGTAGTTGGCGTTCAGCACCGCGTTCTCGGTAACTTCTCGCAGTCCGGTTGGGCCGTGACTCATGATGTAACTGTAGGCACGTACGAGCACTCCGACGTTACCGAAGAATGTTCGTACGCGGCCGATCGAAAGTGGCCGATCGTAGTTTCTTTTGAAACCGCTTTCACAGCGCTCAATGACGGGTGAAGGCAAGTACGGTTCGAGGCGTTCGGTCACGCAGATGGGGCCAGCGCCAGGTCCACCTCCACCGTGAGGTCCGCTGAAGGTCTTGTGGGGATTGAAGTGCATCATGTCCGCGCCAAAGTCTCCAGGTCGGGTGACTCCGAGGATGGCGTTCATGTTGGCGCCGTCGAGATAGATCAGGCCTCCGTGACGGTGTACCAGTTCGGCGATCTCAGCAACTTGGGGATCAAAAAGTCCCAGCGTATTGGGATTGGTAATCATGAAAACGGCGACTTGATCATCGAGCTTTGCGCGGAGGTCGTCCATGTCGACCAGGCCGTCNGCGTTGCTTCGAACCTTGATCGAATCGAAACCAGCCATGCGTGCGCTTGCCGGGTTCGTCCCGTGCGCGGAATCCGGCGCCAGCACCTTGGTTCGTTCCGGTTCGTCAATATCGCGATAGTAGGCGGCCGCGACCATCAGGGCCGTCAATTCGCCATGGGCGCCAGCCGCAGGTTGCAGCGAGACGGCAGGCAACCCTGAGATTTCCGCCAGCAGCTCTTGGAGGTGATACAGCAACTCCAACATCCCTTGGACAGAATCATCCGGTTGGAGCGGATGCACGTCGGCGAAGCCGGGCAGGTTGGCCAAACGCTCGTTGCGTTTGGGGTTGTATTTCATCGTGCACGAGCCGAGTGGATAAAAGTGCGTATCCACGGACATGTTGAGCGTTGATAGATTGGTGAAGTGCCGCACGATGTCTCCCTCTGCAACTTCAGGGAGCGGCAGTAACTCGTCAGCTCGGGACCATGCCGGGAGCAGGGCATCCACGGGTTGCTGGGGTACGTCACAGGCGGGAAGTTTGGCGGCGCGACGCCCGGGGCGAGAAAGTTCAAACAGGAGTTGGGTGGCTTGTCGATTGCGCATAAGTCGTTCTCGTCACATACGTGTGAGATGAAATTTTATGAGGTGGCGTAGTCCAGCTGGCTCGACGAATGGGACGTGGAGGCGTGAGAAGCCAGACGATCAATCTCGTCTTTGGTGCGTTTTTCAGTGACCGCGACGAGCAGGCAATCGTCATGGTTCGGGAACCACGTGCCCAATGGGATTCCGGCTTGAATTCCATCGGCACGACAAGCGGCCAGAGCTCCGGGCACATCGTTCACGAGGTCACGCACCGCAAATTCTTTGAAAAACGGCTGTTGGAATGCAGGCTCGAATCTGCCGGATTGCGTTAATTGCTCCAGAGCGTAATGTGACTTTTGGAGACACAGTTCAGCAACTTCCCGCATGCCTTGTTTGCCGAGCAGCGCCAAATAGATCGCTGCACGCAAGGCAAACAACCCCTGGTTCGTGCAGATGTTGCTGGTCGCCTTTTCGCGACGGATATGCTGCTCTCGTGTTTGCAGTGTCAGGACAAAGCAACGCTTTCCCCGTCGGTCGCGTGTCTCACCTGCGATTCTGCCGGGTAGACGACGCACGAATTTTTCCGAGCACGCCAGAATTCCCAGGTACGGTCCGCCAAATTGGAGCGGCGTTCCCAGTGACTGTCCTTCCGCGACAGCGATATCTGCGCCCAGGTCGCCCGGGCGTTTCAGGATGCCGAGGCTGATCGGGTCAAACGATTGGACGAGCAAGGCTCCGTGCGCGTGCGCGAGCTCAGCGGCGGCATGGATGTCTTCGAGGCACCCGAAGAAATTGGGATGTTGGAGCAGGACACAGGCCGTTTTGTCGTCAACCGCCGCTGCTAAAGCTTCCTGGTTGATGACTCCCATTGGGGCATCGACCACGACCAATTCCGTGCCGAGTGTGGCGAAATAGGTCTGCAGGATTTCGCGATACTGCGGATGGACGCTCGCCGACGTGACAACCTTGTTGCGTTTTGTCACGCTCATGGACATCAGAACCGCTTCGGCAACCGCGCTACCACCTTCGTAGACGCTGGCGTTGGAAACATCCATCCCGGTAAGCTGACAAACCATGGTCTGATATTCGAACATGGCTTGAAGATTGCCTTGGCTTACCTCGGGCTGATACGGCGTGTACGAGGTAAAGAATTCGCCGCGCGAGGCAATCGCGTCGACCACAGCGGGAACAAAGTGATCATAAGCTCCCGCGCCGAGGAAGCAGGCCGAGTTGGCTACATGCAGATTCTGGGACGCCAGGTCTGTCATGTGCGATGTCAGCTCGATTTCCGACAGCTCGTCTGGAATGTCCAGTGGGCGGTTCAGACGCAGGTCGGCTGGAACCGAAGCGAACAAATCTGCCAGCGATTCGATCCCAATCGCTTCCAGCATTTCTTGCGTATCTTCAGGCGTGTTGAATGAATAGACCATAAGAAACTTACCCCTCCTCCGATATCTGCTTTTGATATGCTGCGTGATCCAGCAAGTTTCCGAGCCCTCCCTCATCGGTGATCTTGATCTTGATGATCCACGCCTCGCCGTAAGGGTCTGCGTTGAGACGCTCGAGGTTGTCCGGTAGGGAAGCGTTGACTTCCGTCACTTCGCCGGCAACGGGACTGTACAACGGGCTGACGGCCTTGACGGACTCTACCTCGCCAAACTCATCCCCGGCAGCTACCGCCGTCCCGACCTCGGGCAGTTCCATATGGACGACATCATTGAGTTGTTCGACGGCGAAAGCGCTAATGCCTAGGGTTCCAATTTTTTCACTGCCAGCTTCACCGACGTGCAGCCACTCGTGTGTTTCTGCGTAGAGAAGTTCTTCTGGATTCACGTTTGGTTCCTTCTTCGTCTCAAGCGGATCGCGTGTAGAATGGCAAAGCGGTGACTCGTGCGGGAGCCTGCTTGCCACGAATGTCAATGGTCAGTTCGGTGTCGAGCGTCGCCGCGGCAGGCGAAACGTAGGCCATGGCTAGCGGCTTGCGGAAGGTTGGCGAAAACGTCCCGCTGGAGATCTCACCAACGGTCTGACCGTCAAGTAATACGGGGCAATGCTCACGCGCCGGGCGTTTGCCGGCGAGCTCAATGCCGACGCGCACGGGTTGTTGGCTGTCGTGTTGCAGCGATGCTACCGCATCGCGTCCCACAAAGTCGCGGTCTTTCAGGTTGACGGCGAACCCAAGTCCCGCCTGATATGGATTGATCTCTTCGCTTAACTCATGGCCGTACAAAGGCATGCCGGCTTCTAACCGCAAGGTGTCTCGAGCACCAAGTCCGACGGGTTGAATTCCCGCATCGCGACCGGCTAGGAGGATATTGTTCCATACCTGTTGGGCGTCTTCATTGCGGACAATCAGTTCGCACCCGTCTTCTCCGGTGTAGCCGGTCCGTGAGACGATACACGATTTGTTCATTTGCGAGGTCACGCACCCGTGGTAGTACTTCAGCGCAGACACATTGGCGTCGACCAAACGGTCGACAATCGCTACCGCTTGTGGACCCTGAACCGCAATCATGGCGGTGTCGACAGTGCGGTCCGTGATGGTCACCAGATCATCCTCTGTCCACTGAACCCCAATCCAGTGCATGATCTTGGCGCGATTGCTGGCATTCACGACCAGCAAGTAGTAGCGCTGGCCACTGGGGGTCTCCAGATGGTAAACCAGCACGTCATCCAGGATGCCACCCTGCTCGTTGGTAACCAGTGCATATCGGATCTGGCCCGGGCGCATGTCGGTGACCCGTCTCGTCACGATGCGATCAAGGAACTTTGCGGCGTGCGTTCCTTCGATGCGGATCCGCCCCATGTGGGAGATGTCAAACGTCCCCGCCGCTTCACGCGTGGCAGTGTGCTCGCTAATCACAGACGTGTATTGCACAGGCATCGACCAGCCGGCAAAGTCGACCATTCGAGCTCCTTGCTCGGTGTGCCATTGTGAGAGCGCAGTTTTCGCGAGTTCGGTCATGAACCGAATCCATGCAGAGGGGAGTGACAAGTAAAAGANCTGCCCTCATTCTAGCCAAACTGGGGGCACTGCCTAGTGGCGAAATGGAGTCCGCCNGACGCTGCCGCTCGCGGCCCGAGTGTCTCGCAAGAACCGTCCGATGAGGCGTTGGCGGAGGTTGCGAGCGGTACTTGAATCTGTCAAATTGTGACTTCCTCTGACCCTTCGTTTTCCCGTAATGGTAGTCCGACATGGCCGCAGCATTCCCCGAAATCCAAAAAATCCAGTACGAAGGCCCTGAATCAAAGAACCCACTGGCATATCGCTGGTACAACGAAGATGAAATCATCGAAGGTAAATCGATGAAAGAGCATCTTCGCTTTAGCGTGGTCTATTGGCACACCATGCGTGGTACAGGTAGCGACCCATTCGGTAGCAATACCATGGTCCGGCCTTGGGAAGACGGTACCGATTCGGTGGAGAATGCCAAGCGACGTGCCCGCGTCTCATTTGAGTTCATTGAAAAACTCGGCGCCCCGTATTACGCGTTCCACGATCGTGATGTTGCACCCGAAGGTGCCACCTTGGCTGAATCTAATGCAAACCTCGATGCGATTGTTGAGGTTCTGAAGGAAGAGCAGGAACGTACCGGTATCAAGTTGCTGTGGGGCACGGCAAACATGTTCTCGAACCCTCGATTCATGCACGGAGCTTCCACCAGCTGTAATGCAGATGCCTATGCGTTCGCCGCCGCGCAAGTCAAAAAAGCGATGGAAGTGACGAAAGAATTGGGCGGTGAGAATTACGTGTTCTGGGGTGGTCGTGAAGGGTATCAGTGCCTTTACAACACGGACATGCAGCGCGAATTGGACAACATGGGACGGTTCATGAATATGGCCGTCGANTATGCCAAAGAGATTGGCTTTGACGGAACGTTCTTGATTGAACCTAAGCCCAAGGAGCCAACCAAGCATCAGTACGATAGTGACGCTGCGGCGTGTATCAACTTCCTGCGGGCATACGGTTTGATGGACACGTTTAAATTGAACATCGAAACGAATCATGCCACGCTGGCCGGGCATACGATGATGCACGAATTGGATTACGCCGGGCATCAGGGCATGTTGGGATCGATTGACGCCAACACAGGTGATTTGATGCTGGGCTGGGATACCGACCAATTCCCAACCGATTTTTACCTCACAGCCCAGATCATGCTGATGTTGTTGAAGTACGGTGGGATTGCTCCCGGCGGTGTGAACTTTGATGCCAAGGTGCGTCGCGAAAGCTTTGAGCCGATTGACCTGTTCTATGCTCATGTCGGTGGCATGGATGCGTTCGCGCGGGGGCTGCGTATTGCAGCAGATATCCGTGCCGAGGGTGAGTTGCAGGCCTTTGTTGACTCACGCTACTCCAGCTGGACCACCGGTGTCGGAGCCGAAATCGAGTCCGGAAAGGCGACCTTTCAGTCGCTCGAAGCATACATGCTCGAGAAGGGTGAAGTGGATCCCAATCAAAGCGGTCGCCAAGAGATGGTCGAGAATCTGATCAATCGTTACCTGTGATTCCGGCCGGCAAATCTCGCACCGCGTTGCTTGAAACAGTTGGCCTAACAGGATCTCTGTTGCGCTGCCCAGGGTGCCAGTTGCTCGCGGAAGATTTTGGCGTTGTGGCGAATGTCCACGGGAAGTGATTTATGGAGAATCACTTCTTCGATGCCGGCTGTTGTGTCATGCGNCTTGAGTCGTGCGAGAATTTCGTCTCGTAGTTCTTGGTCTTCCGCTGGAGATTGGGGCCAGTGTTCTGGCCAAGGCTCGGCAATGATGATCGGATCCTGCGCGCCAACGGGTCCGACCCCGACCAGCGCTGAGCGATAGATTTTGGGATGTTCGTTGGCAATGGCCTCACACGGGATGGTGAAGAGCGTACCTTGTGGCGTTTGAACACGATGAGTTTTGCGGCCGCAAAACCAAAAACGCCCATCTTCGGCGAGATATCCGGCGTCGCCCATGCGGTGCCAGAAGCGATCTCCATCTGAGATTTTGTGAAGGGCATTGGACTCCAGACGCGTCACGTATTCCGTAGTCACGACGGGACCTTGCACGATCAGTTCGCCGATCTCGCCGGGAGGCAGTACCTCGGTCTGTTCCATGCTGGTGATGGGTGTATCGGTGATCCGAATGACGCGCCACTGCACGCCTGGGAATTTGGACCCGACACAAGTTCCAGCGCCCTGGCGGGATTGTTGTTCTGTGCCGTCGAGCACATCGGTGGCGGCAATCGAGGCAACAGGCAGTGCTTCGGTCGCGCCGTACGGTGTGTGAATGTCACTGTCGGAGGCCATGGCGGATTGCAGACGCCGCAGGACATGTGGCGGTACCGGCGCGCCCGCGGATAATGCGCGGCGGAGTGACGGCATGTGTTCGTCGTGCTTTTCGCAGTACAGGCTGACGGTGTTCCACAAGGCCGGTGAACCAAATGCCTGGGTTATCTGAAACTGTCGAATGGGGTCAATCACGTTGCGAGGATTCACCAGCGCAGGTTTCGTCGGGTCCATGACCGGAATCACAGTGGAGACCCCCATGGCGCAATTGAATAGTGCGAATAGCGGAAAGCAGGGCAAATCGATTTCACCGGGTTGAATACCATAGCGATCTCGAATTTCGGTCGCCTGCTTGGCGAAGTTCCCGTGACGGTAGAGAACGCCTTTGGGCGGCCCCGTGCTGCCCGTAGTAAAGATGATGGCAGCCGGGGTATCGGCTGACGTCTCGATTGGCTGAAAGTCGCCAGGAGATGTTTGTCGCAATTGCTTGATCGTCGGTCCGCCCCAGAACCAGCGACGTCCGACGGTGACGTTCAGTCGGGCCTTGGGAAACTTGTGTCGCAGGATCACGCGCAGTGCGTGCGCTGCAGGGATCGCAATGAAACCCTCGGGTTCCACCTGTTGCAGACAGCGAATCGCATTCCGCCGACCCATGCCCGGGTCAATCAAGACGGTGACGATTCCGGCTTTAAAGAGCGCAAAAACGAGCGAGATGAAATCGATGCTCGGGCGGACCATCAAGACGACGCGCATCCCCGGTCGCATGCCATGGCGACACAGCGCAGCGGCCAGCACATGACTATCCTCTTCCAACTCCTGAAACGTTACTTGGCGGTAGCGTTGCTGACCCTGATGATCGCGACCCATTGGTTCGGCGATCGCCATGCCGTTGGGATCACGCGCCGCCGCGATGGCTAGCAGTGATGCGACGTTCACCGGCTCAGGGTTGTGGGTCATAGGGTAACGCCGTTGACTCGTGGTAATCGCTAAACTTTACTCAAGCTTCCCAATCGGAGCGTCGAACTAAGAAGCGATGCGTGGTACCAAAACGGCCCATGCGCGTCCGCTACTTTATCAAGTTTATGTAGTCCTCCGAGGCAGGCAATGTCAACCGGTGCTAGCCCAAGCGAAATCGATCGTCGACTGCCGACACCTGCGGCACTCCACGATTGGGTTGCCGATTGGGGCCGCGTGGTGGTTGAGAGCATGGAGGCAGTGGGCGATTTTGCCATCTTCGGGTGGCAAACGTTGGTTTGGACGTTCATCAAAAAGCCTCAGCGTGAAACGATTCTGCCCAACTTTTACCAGGTGGGCGTGCTGAGCCTGCCGGTCGTTGCCTTGACCGGGACGTTCATCGGCATGGTATTAGCCGTTCAAAGTCACTTTCAATTTCGTTCCTTAGGTCTGGAGACGCAATTGGGCGCGGTGATCAACATGTCGCTCGTGCGCGAATTGGGACCCGTGTTGGCTGCGACGATGTTAGCGGGGCGTGTGGGAAGTTCCATGGCAGCGGAATTGGGCACGATGCGGGTGACGGAGCAGATTGATGCGTTAGAGAGTATGGGCGCAAACCCCATTCATTATCTGGTTGTGCCGAGATTACTGGCTTGCCTGTTCCTGATCCCCGCCCTGACGATCATGGCCGACTTTATGGGGGTCGTGGGAGGATACTTTTATAGCGTGGCCATTTTGGGAATCGACAAGCACCACTATTGGCATAACTCGGAACAGTTTGTCGGCTCGTTTGATTTCTCCGTTGGCATCATCAAGAGTTTGGCGTTCGGTGTGGCGATCGCGATTGTGTCGTGTCACCGGGGTTTTCACTGCACACCCGGTGCGGAGGGAGTTGGTCGGGCGGCGACAGCATCTTTCGTGTATTCGTTTGTGTTGATCCTTGGGCTGGACCTGATGATCGGTATCGCGCTGGACATGGTTTACTATTCGCTTTGGCCCGGAGGGGTGAGTATCGCGATATGAGCGAAGACCTGCAAACCTATGCCAATGGAGCGCTGATTGCCGGAATCAATCTGTCGGTGCAGTTTGGTAGTCAGCAAGTGTTGCGTGAGATCAACCTCTCTGTGCCTCGTGGCCAGACGTTGGCCATTATTGGTGAGAGTGGCTGTGGCAAGACGGTTTTGTTGAAGACTTTGATCGGATTGGTGCGGCCCAGTTCGGGGCGTGTTGAGTTCGACCATGGAGACATCAGTCAGTTGAATGAACGGGCGCTGACTGCATTGCGTGTGCGATATGGTTTTGTATTCCAGAGCGCCGCTTTATTTGACAGCATGACGATTGGCCAAAATGTTGCGTTTCCCTTGCGTCAGCATCGTTCGTTCAGTCCGGCCGAGATCGAAGAGATCGTACATGAGCGGCTGGCTGAAGTGGGATTACCGGATTCGATCGTCGAAAAAAAACCGGCCGAGTTATCGGGAGGTATGCGCAAGCGGGTGGGGCTGGCACGGGCCTTGGTCTTGGATCCCGAGTTGATGTTGTATGACGAACCGACAACAGGTTTGGACCCGATCATGTCGGACGTGATCAACGAGCTTATTTTACGCACGCGGCGGCGTTATACCGTGACCAGTATTTTGGTAACTCACGATATGCGAACTGCGCGCAAAGTTGCTGATCGGGTGATGATGCTGTATCCCCTCGCGCGGCGCGGCAGAGATGAGTCGCAAGTGCTTTTTGATGGTCCACCAAGTCAGTTGGAACGTAGTGAAGATCGGCTGGTGACGCAGTTTGTGCGTGGTGAAGCGAGAGACCGTTTAATGGAGATGCGTAGTGAAGGAGATTTAGCGAGCTGACCGGCAAGTTCGCCCCATGTTATGAATGAACGCGCGCTTCAATTTCGTATCGGCGTCGTTGTGGTCGCTGCCGTGATCATCGCGATCATTGTGTTGATGTTATTTGGCGAAGGTAAATCGCTGTTCCGTCGACATATTCGAGTGACCATTCGGTTTCCGGAGGCTCCGGGGGTGATGGTGGATACCCCGGTGCGCAAGAGTGGTGTTTTGATCGGGCGCGTCACCAACGTCGACTTGCTGGATACGGGCGAAATTGATGTGACCATGCAGTTGGAGGCGGACAAACCGATTCAGGTGCGTGAATTCTGCCGCATTGGCACCGGGTCCTTGGTGACCGGGGATGCGGTGCTGGAATTCGTCCCCGTTGGTGATGAACAACTGCTGACAGTGTTTGATGAAGATCGCGACGGGTTTCTAAGCGAAAGCGAACGGCTGGCAACGACCGAATTCTACTCCGACGGTAGTATCTGGACCAAAAACGGTTTCGTGCAAGTGGATCCGTTAGAAGCCTTTGCGGAGTTGGCCCGCGAGATGCCACCAGCGATCAAGGCTGTGGAACAGGCCGGGTACGAAATAGCCCAAATCGCCAATCGCCTCAATCGAGCGGTCATCAACAACGAAGGCGATCTCAAGAATATCATCAAGAAGGCGTCTCAATCTCTGGATCAGTTTCACACGACGATGGAGACCATTAACGTCGTCGTTGGGGATCCAGAAATTCGGGATGGTTTGAAGAATGCTTTACGCGGAGTTCCCACTCTATTTAACGAAGCGGAGAAGACTCTAGTGCAAGTACAAGAAACGATGGGCACCTTTCAGAGTGTCGGGGAACGGGCAGATCGCAACTTGGCGAACATCGAGGGCATTACCCAGCCGCTGGCGGAACGTGGGGATGACTTAGTCGACAGTATTGAGTCGACGTTAAATAACGTGAATAGCTTGGTTGCCGAGTTGGATGCATTTTCCCAAAAGCTGAATTCACAGGATGGCACGTTGAATCGGTTGATGACCGACGAGGAGCTTTACGACACGGTCTTGCAAACGACCAAGAATGTCGAGACTCTGACGCGGCGTCTGGAGCCAATTCTGAATGATGTCCGCGTGGCGGCGGACAAGGTGGCGCGCGACCCAAGTGTTGTGATTCGCGGTGCCGTGTCCCGCAAGCCGGCGGGAGCTGGATTAAAGACCGGGATTCGTTAGGTAACGCTGCGTTCCGCCGGGGCTTGGTGGCACGTTGGGTGGAGGCAGTGCAGGAACGCCAGTCGGTTCCGCTGTGATACCTCCTCGCGGCAAGTTCGCTGGGACGGTCGCCGGACCGGCCGGTGTGCCTGGGAGCACAGGGATGGGTTGCTGGGATGCGCCAACCAGCGGAGTCAAATGACCACGTTGGGAACTGAGCCGAAGCCCTTCGGCTCGTTCGCGGAGTTCCTGCTTGGCGACCGGTTGGACTGGTTGCAGCTGAATATCGACAACGCGCTCATCACGGATTTCCCACGGCCAGAGATTCTCGGTCACGAAGTCGAGGCCCGGGTATTGCCACCAGGGAGGGTGCAGTTTGTGCTTCACTTTCTCTGTCTTGTAGCCGCCCTTGGCAACCTCGATTTCACGATACGGTCCGTAGTACACAAAAGGCGTCGAGACAGGTGTCGTGCCAATCGGTTGCTTATCGAAATAGACCATCGCACCAGAAGGGTTGCTACGAACCGTCAGGCGGCGGCGAACGCATCCTGAGGTGAGCAAGATCAGCAGCAGCAACAGCCAGCCCAAGGTGGGCCGCCCGCCGATTGCCGTCCATAAGTTAACGAATCGTGAGCCATTCATGGTGTTTGTAGATCGCCCGAATCATATCGATGAGGGGCGAAGTATAGGAATGCACCCCTTGGGACACTAGGCTGATTTCTCGTGATTCGGTAAACCGCCCACTGGAAGGGGGTTCGCTACCATGTCACGCACGGGAATCGTGGTTACAATAGAAACTTCGTCTGGTTACCCCTTTCATTAAGTAGCTGGCCCCTGACCGAAATGACCGAAAAGGCAGCCAAGTGGAGAGATTGCTTAGATATCGCTGCTATCAGCGATGTCGGCCAGCGCCGGTCGAACAACCAGGATTCCCACATTGAAGTCGTTGCGAGCGGCGTCGAAGAATGGCAACAGTGGGGGCACCTGTTCGTTGTTGCCGATGGTATGGGCGCTCATGCGGCGGGTGAACTAGCCAGTAAAATGGCTGTTGAGAAGATCGCTCACCACTACAAAAAGTATCTTGACCTGTCTCCTCCACAGGCCCTCAAGAAGGCGATCGAAATGGCCAACGGCGAGATCTACCGCCGTGGTCAAGAGAACCCGGATTTCCACAATATGGGCACCACGGCCAGCGCGATGGTGCTGTTACCGCAAGGTGCACTGTTTGGCCATGTGGGAGACAGCCGCGTTTATCGTGTGCGCCAAGGTCACTTGCAGCAACTGACTTTTGATCACAGCTTGGTTTGGGAAATGCAAGCGGCTGGGCACCTGGCCAAAGACGACAACTTGGCCTCGATGGTGCCGAAGAACGTGATCACACGATCACTTGGGCCAGCTGCGAATGTCGAAGTGGATGTCGAGGGTCCCTATCCCTTAGCTGTGGGTGATACCTTTTTGCTTTGCAGTGATGGCTTGACCGCGCGTGTCGAGGATGACGAGCTCGGTGCTGTGATGGGTGTCATGGAGCCAGCACTGGCAACGCAATTGCTGGTGGATCTGGCTAATGCGCGAGGGGGTCCAGACAATATCACGATTACAATTGTGAAAATCATTGGTGAACGGGCGGCAACGAATGAGCAGGACCACGAGCCGATCAGTATTGGGTCGATCAAGCCGCCGAAGCCAGTCCACCCTGCGTTGCTGATCACT
This sequence comes from Blastopirellula sp., assembly GCA_002701545.1. Classification (GTDB taxonomy): domain Bacteria; phylum Planctomycetota; class Planctomycetia; order Pirellulales; family Pirellulaceae. The sequence goes on from NZVR01000123.1 coordinate 41,223, forward strand.
TTGGGAGTCAGCTTGTTGCTGGCGTTAATGATGTTGGCCAGCGACAATCCGATACCCGCGGGAGTGGCCGGTGTGGTGGGCCTCGTGTCTTTGGGGATTTTCCTTTACCAGAAGTTTGGGCAAGTCGCATCTCGTCAGTCATTAGCACCCGGTAGCATGTTGGGTAAAGGTCCCTACGTGACCATCGAAAATGTGGCCAATCAGAAGATTGCTGAGAAGTTTGCCACGACGACGAATACGTTGAAGTCCACAGCGCAAAGCCGTGGCTTGGCTGTTGACTGGAGTCAATTTGACGCCTTCACGGCGCAGGCCGAGCAGCAGCGCCAAGCAGGTGACTTTGCTGGTGGCGTGCGCGGTTGTTGTCACGCCATCTCGTTTCTGCTGTCCGAAATGCGGAGCCCCAAGAACCAGGCGTCGTTCAGCGGCCCGGCCGCTGACAATGAGTCGGTTTTATGACTCTGTGGTCGACCCGGCGTTGAGCTCGCGGTTCACGACTTGCAGGAGTTGTGGAATGAACCGTCGCAAGGCGCGGGAGCGATGGCTGAGTACGGACTTCACTGAGCTGCCAAGTTCGCCAAACGTTTTGTGATATTCGCGAACTTCGAAGAGGGGGTCATAGCCAAACCCGCCACTCCCCGCAGGCTCGCTCCGGATGCGGCCGTGGCAGTAGTCCTCGCAGGTCAGGATGATCTCGCCAGTGGGGTTGGCGAGTGCGATGTGGCAAGTGTAGAAGGCGTCGCGCTGCGGATACGGCACGTTTGCGAGCCGCTCGATCAGCAAGGCGTTGTTTTTTTCATCCGTGGCTTCGTCTCCGGAAAAACGAGCGGAGTAAATTCCGGGTGCGCCGTCCAGGGCGGCCACGGAAAGTCCGCTATCTTCGGCGATCACCCACTGTTGGAGCTGAATTGCCTGCTCGGACGCTTTGAGGGCGGCGTTCTCAGCAAAGGTGCTGCCCGTCTCTTCCACTTCGATCGCATTGTCGAACTCTGCCAACGAGTGGAGTTGGATTCCGTACGGCACGAGGAGCGCCGATAGCTCTTCGGCTTTTTTCTGGTTGTATGTTCCTAAGACGAATTCCACAACGTTCTCTTTCTGCGCGACACGACCGGCTACAAGGCACAATGTAGTGCGCGGAAAGGCGATTCACTAGTAGCCTGGATCAGCCGCGACACTTGTCGGTCGGCGATGTTCGGCGCAGGGCAGGTTGTGACTGCGGCGACTAGCGTTGTGCGTAAATGGAGCCGATCGACTTCTTGGGAACTTCGACCGGGACCGGTTCGACGTCCAGAGCAATGCCATTCACTTTTTTAGGTTGAATGGTGGATTGGTTGCTGCCAGGGACGATCGTCTTCGTTGCGGAATAACTCGTAATGATCTGGCGCACGGCCGGATTGAGATTGATCGCGCCGTTGGGCAGTTGCTCGCCTAGCGACTGAAAATTTCCTACGGTGACGATACTTTCGTGACGGTCGTGAAATTGATAGGCCTCAATACCTTGACGTCGCAGGGCGAGTGTCAACTCATTGGCGTTGATTTCTGCCTGAATCAATCTGTCAGACACGCGTTTGGACTGGTTCCATTGTTCGATCTCTTTGGGATCCATCGTGGCAGCACCACGGAAGGTGGCCACCTTGACGGTGTATTTGCCAGGGTTTTCCAGGAGGCTGTGTTCGACGTTCTTGTTCATTTTCAAGACGAGCGGATCCACACCACGAGCGGAAAAGAATTCTTCCGGGAGGAGAGGGTTGGTGGTCGCGAATGCGCGACCCATGGGGCCGAATTGCTGTTTATTGGGGTCTTTGGTGAGGTAGCGGCGAGCATGGAGGAAAAAGGAGTGACGTTGTGTTGAGCGTGTTGTCCGCTTTTGGGGATCCAATGCGTTGGGGTTTGCCTTCTTGATCTTTTCCAGTGTTTTTTCCAACCGCGGATCATTGACGGATTGAAAGTTTCCAATCAGTACGGCGAACTCGTCAAAACGCACGGAATGCTTGTGCTTCATGACTTTGTCGTGGCCATATTTATTGACTCCCAGGCCTTTGACTCGCTGGGTGAAATCAAACGTGCGGTTGTGTTTGTACGCTTCCAGTTTGTAAGACTTGCGTAATTCGAGAATCAACTCGTCTGCCTGCTCTTCCGCACCGGGGCCGGCAAAAGCGGCTGCCATGATCATCCACGGGCCACCCTCTTCCGTGATGTCATAGGTCTTTGCCGGGTCGGCATCTACCTGCTTGAACGGGATGAACCGAAGCCAGGGGGGGGCGGCTTCTGCCGGCATGTCCATGCCGCTGAGTAAGACGATGGTTGATAACACACAGATCGTACGAAGTTGCATTACGTATCCTTTACCGGAAGTCGGACCCGTCTCACGAGAGCCCTGGCGCGCGGAGGCGAACCGAATGGCTACCCACCAGGTGCAGCCATGGCGGGGAGACCGTAGCAAAACCCCCGTCGCGTTGCCAGACCGATTATCTCGGCCAGCGCCCGCCTTTGCGTGCTGCGGGAGACGGGGCTGCGGAAGCCCTCATGCCCCCTGGAATCATCGTTCCTGACGTGTGAGAATATTGGCAGATGACCACCTTCTTTACGCGACTCTAGTGACGAACACCTCCATGAGCCATCGATTGGCGATTGTCTTGGCTGCGGGCAAGGGCACGCGCATGCAATCTGATCTTCCGAAAGTGCTGTGCCCAGCGCTGGGGAGGCCGATGATTGAATACGTCCTGGACGCTCTGGAAGCTTGTGGAGTCGAACGAACCATCGTCGTGGTTGGTTATGAAGCGGCTCAGGTCGAACAGGCCTTGGCAAATCGCGACAAAGTTGAGTTCGCTTTGCAAGCCGAGCAACATGGCACGGGACACGCCGTCATGATGTGTCGTGAGCAGCTGGCAAGCCACGATGGCAGTGTGCTGATACTGGCAGGCGATTCTCCGCTGGTGCAACAAGACTCATTGCGCACTTTGCTGGACCATTACGAAGCGAATCAGCCAGCGTGCTTGTTGGGGACGCTCACTGCGGAAGATGCAACCGGTTTGGGGCGGATTGTGCGGACTGCAGCAGGGGAGTTTGAGGCGATCGTGGAGCACAAGGATGCCACGCCCGAGCAACTGCTTATCCGTGAAGTTAACATGAGTACTTACTTGTTTGATTCGCAAGCATTGCAGTCAGCGCTGGCACAGCTGACCAGTGACAACAGTCAAAGCGAGTACTATCTGACGGACTGTCCGGGGATTCTCAAAGATCAAGGTAAGGCGGTGCACGCACTCCCGGTGCTGAAACCGTGTGAAGCACTGAGTATCAACACCGTCGACCAGTTGGCCATCGTTGAAGCCGAAATGCGGAAGTTGGGATACTAGATCCATGCGTGAGCTCAAAATCTTTAGCGGACAATCAAATCGGAAGCTGGCAAAGGACATTTGCAATGCGTTGCACTTGAACCTCGGCAAGATTTCGTTGGGCCAGTTTCCGGATGGAGAGAACTACTGCAAAATTCTCGAAGACGTGCGTGGTCGTGATGTGTTTTTGATTCAGCCCACCTGCCCGCCGGTGAATGATAACATCCTGGAATTGTTGATCATGATCGACAGTTGCAAGCGGGCAAGTGCTGATCGGATTACCGCGGTCATTCCCTATTTCGGCTACGCGCGACAAGATCGTAAGGACGAAGGTCGTGTTCCGATTACGGCGAAGCTGGTGGCCAACTTGATTACCCGCGCCGGTGCCGATCGGGTCCTGACCATGGATCTGCATGCGGCACAGATTCAAGGTTTCTTTGATTGCCCCGTGGATCACTTGCAAGCGGCTCCGGTGCTTGATCAGCATTTTCTGGAAATGGGGCTATCCAAGGACGATATCGTGGTGGTTAGTCCTGACGCGGGCAGCATCAAGCGTGCCGTGGTGCATGCCGATAAGCTTGGCGGTGCTTTGGCGATCGTGGACAAACGTCGTACGAATGCCGAGGAGACGCATCAGGAAAACATCATTGGTAATTCCCTGGAAGGCAAGGTTGCCTTGATGTTCGACGATATGATCAGCACCGCGGGTTCGATCAAAGGGGCTGCGGAACTGGTGGCCAGTGAGGGTGCCAAAGAAATTCACGTTGCTGCAACCCATGGCGTGTTTTCCGGTCCGGCGATCCAGCGATTGACGGAGTCATCTATCACGAGTTGTGTCATCACCGATAGTATTCCGCTGAGTCACGACAAAAAGTGTGATAAAATCAGAGTGCGGTCCGTCGCGCCCTTATTGGCCGAGGCGATCAAACGCATTCACCACGCGCAATCGATTAGCGCTATTTTCAGCAACGGAAACGATTAAGCACTCGTGACAAACATGATTCGCCCCAGGGCAGGCTTTGCCCATTTCAAATGGCAGATGTTGGCCATCGCTATCTTGTTCAGTTTGTGTGGCAACGTCGCGTCTCTCCATGCGGCAGGGGGCGGCGGCGGTGGGGAGAACATCGAGGGCTCCGGTGCGCCGGCTGACCTGGCTTGGATGGTTTTCTACACCCTGGTGGCGTTAGGATTTTCCTTTCTCTGTTCCATCGCTGAGGCGGTTGTGCTGAGTATCTCGCCGTCCTACATCACCAGTCGGGAAAAGGAAGGGAAAAAGGGCTCTGCGATGTTGCGCAGTGTGAAAGGTAATATCGACCGCACGCTCGCAGCGATCTTGACGCTCAACACCATTGCCCACACAGTCGGTGCCGGTGGCGCAGGCGCCTACGCAAATCAGTACTTTGGCAGTAAATACATGGGGGTGGCGATGGCCGTGCTGACCCTCTTGATTCTTTTCCTGTCGGAGATCATTCCGAAGACCCTCGGGGCGGCATACTGGCGAGCGCTGGCATTACCGACAGGGTATTTCGTCAAGTTTCTCAATCTCGTTTTGTTTCCCTTGATCGTGATCTCCGAACTGCTCACCAAAATGTTGACTGGTGGTAAAGCCGTCCATGCGATGAGTCGGGAAGAATTCGTAGCGATGGCTGACATCGGAGCGGAACACGGTCACTTTGACGCCAAAGAATCGCGGATTATGAAGAATCTATTCCGCTTTAGCGAATTGCAGGCGGGAGATGTGATGACGCCCAATACGGTTGTTCTGGCCTTCCAGCAAGATCGTACGGTGGAAGATGTGCTGCAACAAAATCCAGAGATCAACTTTTCACGGATCCCAATCTACGACGACACGCGCGATCAAATACAAGGGTTTGTGCTCAAGACGGATATCCTGCTCAATCAAGCCAATCGGGATGGAGTCGGTAAGCTTCGAGATTTTAAGCGGGAGCTTCACGCCGTCCACGAGGACACGCCCCTGAGCACCGTCTTTGATGAGATGCTGAACGGGCGGCAGCACCTGATGTTGGTGGTCGATGAGTATGGAGGCATGGAAGGCCTGGTCAGCCTGGAAGACGTTGTGGAAACATTGATTGGCATGGAAATCGTGGACGAAGCGGACAAGGACGTCGACATGCGAGCGCTGGCCCGCAAACGCTGGCATGATCGGATGGAGAAGATTGGCATCAACGTCAAGGAGCCAGACGGTCAGACGCCAGACAACCCATCCTGAATTCACTGCCCAGCAACGGTGACGCTGCTGTCAGAGTCGCGTCTCTGCAGGAACCCAACGATCACGTGGGGGTACCTGAGACGACGTTTATTGAATCACGAATTCTGCGGGATGAAGCAGCCACACGTTGGCTCGTGGATGCTTGGGTTTGAGGCTCTCGCGGATCAGTGTCAGTGTGGAGTCCAGAGAGAACCCTCGGGCGCGTAACGCTTTCGCAGACGATACGTTGAGCACTGAGGACAGGATCTCTTCCTCACCTTCATTCCCCAGTAAGTCGCTGAGGTCGAGGCCGCTGCGCGATTCGGGGCGATGAACCACTTTGATCGTCTTCAGTTTGAGCTTTTTCTGCAGTTTCTGCAGGCAAGTGTCAACGCCTCCCAGATGGTCGACAAGGCCCAACGAATGTGCTTGAGCCCCCGACCAAACACGGCCTCCGGCAAGTTCAGCTACTTGGTCTTTGGTCAGATCTCGATGGCTGGCAACCAATTCCAGGAACCGGCTGTAGATCTGGTCAACCATGCCCTGTAGTTGCTTTTGTTGTGTTGGGCTCCAGCGTTTGTCGAGCGCGTTCATCTTGGCGGAATCATCTAATGCCAGGGTTTCGATATTGACGCCAACACGTCGGAGCAGCGCGCCAGCGCTCAGTTTCATGGAGAAAACTCCGATGGACCCCGTGATGGTCCCGCTTTCTGCATACACGGGTGCATCAATGCAGCTGACCCAATATCCACCCGAAGCAGCCATTTCACCCATGGAGATGATGGTCGGTTTGGCAGCGGCGAGTTCCGCCAGTTTGACGCGAATGATTTCACTGGCAGTGGCACTACCACCGGGGGAATTGATGCGTACGACGACTCCCTTCACATTGTCATCTTTGAGGAGTCGATCAATGAGGTTAACGGTGGGTTGTGAGACGATCGAACCGCTCACTTCACTCTTGCCTGTGACGATCGTTCCGCTCAGGTGCAGGACGACGATGGTGTTCCCACTAGTTCGGCTTGCGCTTGCGTCTTGGGCCATCATCCGACCCATCAATTCAAAGAAAGACATGCTTTGTTGTGGCTTGCTTTTGAGCGTCAGCCACTCGACCTGCTCACCGAAATGTTCGGCGGCTGCAGTGCGCATGGAACCGAGGGGTGCCAAGTGATCGACCAGGCCGGCCGAGACTGCTTCTTCCGGCGTCAGGATACGTTTCTTTTGGCAGTTCCGGATTTCTTCGGCGGTGACCTCACGCGCAGCAGCAATGCGATTGACCGTTGCGTCGTTCAGCGACTGCAGCATTTTCAAGGAATGGTTGCGCAGATGGACACTCATTTCAGGATTGGTATAGGGCTCGACAGCGCCTTTGAAATCCCCTGCACGGACGATCGAAGCTTGGATTCCGACCAGATCCATGGCATCACGATAGAACATGGATTCCATGGTGGCCGAGGGAAGGTCGACTCCGCCAAAATCGGCCATCAACACGACGTCGCAGGCGGCCGCAAGTGAGATTTGGGCTGTTGATGCGTCGGTAAGCCAAGCGACTAGCTTCTTGCCCGCTTTTCGTAGACGCTCGCAGCGGCGAGCCAACTCGTCCAGTTGAGCCGCGTTCAAAGAGATGGCATTGGAAAGATCAAATAGGACGCCACCCAGCTCTTTATTTTTTTCTAATCGCTCGAGATACTCGCACATGCGAAAGAATGACTTCTGCTTGACGGATCCACCCAGCAAGAGCGCTGTGGGGTCGAGTGACATTGGCTGCGGGTGGTCCACATAGTTCCCTGAGAGTGGAACAATCTGCACCTTGGTGGGTTTGGCAGATGGTTCTTCGTCGGGCTTCTTTTCGTCGGAGTCGTCGGTTGCTTCCTTGTCGGTAGGAGACGCAGTAGACGTGTCCTGGGGCTCACTTGTTTCTTGTGCTGACAAGGTGAGTGTGCTGAAGCAGAGCGTATTGAGGATGAGCAGGCTGAGCAGTGAGCCAGTGCGTAGCATGATAATTCCCCTGAGGGGTGGATGTGGAATCATGAATGGCGCGGAAACGGCCACACGACGTTAAATTCAATCAGTGTTGTCGGACGAGTTGTCGTTAAGGATTTGCAGACTCAGGCGCTTTCTTTTCCTCTTTCTGAGGACTGCCGTTTTCTTTTTGCGGAGTCGTTGTTTGCGGTTTTTTAGCAGGCCGCGGAATGAAGACGACGCGCACTTTCGTTGCCAGCGGTGGTATTTTTTCGGTGTTCGCAACGAACAGCAGGTTCGAGTTTTCTCCGCTGCTCTGGATGGGAAGGTCAAGCATTGCAGTCGAAAAGTTTGACAAGCAAACTAAATCTCCCGCTTCGGCCTGATAGTGTTTCGTGCCGGTTTGTTCATCGACCCATACACTACTGCCGGCGAAGACCCAGTCATATGTCATTGGTTTTCCGGTGGGCACATGCTTGACCCACTCTTGAGCCTTGGCTCGATGGCGTTTTCCATCCTTGTCGGTCCACAGAATATGAACATCGATAATGGGACCTTTTGCTGGCGCATACTTGGGATCCCAGCTGACCGGCTTGCCCGGCTTGGCTCCGACTGCGAGCAGGGCAGCGTGAATCAAATAGGCTTTGCTGTTGAGTGAGATGACGGATTCATGTTCTTTTGTACCTTTGGGGCAGGCGAACAGTTCCAGCTGGCCTTCTCGCAGGCAGACTTCGCCGTTGACGACCACCCACTTCTTTTTCTTTTCCATCCAGACTTCATGGACCTTGTCCAAACGGACGAGGTTGGTGGACTTTTGGTCCTCTTTCTTCGCTGGCTGTGGTTTTTCCGTCGTAGCGTCATCCGCACGAAGGTCGTGGCAGGTGAGAGCGGCCACGAGGGCCATTCCGATGCCGAGCGTTACAAGCGGTTTCATGCAAAATGCCCTTTGCTATAGGGTGTGGAGGCGCTGCGAAGCGGTACCTGTACTGGTAAGATACGCGTCTTAATTTGCCAATGTCAAACTTTGGACACCAGAACGAACCTACTTAGAGTATACGCCAAGGAAGCTGAGGGCATGACATCGACCAAACAAGCATCGTCCCGGTCCAAGAAGAAATCGCGTGACCGATCTTCTCGAAATGGGAAGGGTTCGGCGAGTACCAACGGAAAATCGGCCCCAAAAGTGCCGCTAAGCCCCGATGATTGGCCGGCGTGGAGCAAATACCTGGCCCAGCGACCGTCGCCGCAGGAGATTCGAAAAATGATCCCGGGCGGGAAGGAGAGCTCGCTCCTTTGGGGGTTGCCCGTCGAATTGCACCAAACGCCCACATCGGATCTGCTGCAATTCATTCACCGATTTGTCGCAGCGAAAACATCCGCGGACGCCAAGGTGGCTCGACGGCTGGAAGCATGGATGGCAAATCAAGATCGTCGTGAGTGCAGTATTCGCTTTGGCTTCGATTGTCTGGCTTGGGCCCAAGCATTGCCTCGCCTGGCGAGCATCTTGCCTGCAGCTCCCTGGTGTCAGCTGTTTGAGTTGCTGCTCGACGTGGCAGAAGATGCGGCTGGGTGTGATCTGCACGAGGACCCTTTGGCGAGCCAACTCCAGTCTGGTGAGCTGGCGGTTACGCTGGCGTACTTGTTTCCACAGCATGATCGTTGTGCACCGTTGATGGTGCGCGGTCGCGAATTCATTTCGCACGCCGTGTTGGAATTGCACGATGGCGAAGGTTTGCCACATGCTCAGGATTTGCACTTGTTGCCCGCACTGCTGGCGAGTTGGACGCGGTCGGAGTGGCTGGCGCGTGGCGCTCAGGCGTCGGCTATGGAAGAAGAAGCGCGGAACCAGTACGAGTGGTTGGTTCGTCAAGCCATTCGTTTGATGCGCTGGGATGGCAGCTTGATGTTTTCTGCTGTGGATGAACCGTCCCTCTGGAACAAACACCTGATGCGCGCGGCCCTGCAGTTGAACGATGATGCCGCCGATGACGCGATTGCCGCGCGTGTACTGCCTTCACTGAGCAAGTCAGGTAAATCATCGAGTCACCGCACAAAGGAGATCCCCGAGCCTGCGGTGTATTCCGAGTGGTCCGAGTTATGCGCAACGAGGACTGAATGGAAGCGTAATGCACCTCAGGTGGGTGTTGCGTTTAGTGAACGCAATTATCGCTGCGAGGTGAGTATTGCCAGAGAAGTCCTGTGGTCGGGGGATTTTAATCACGATGTGACGATTGACGGCAAGCGGCAGCAGATGGCCAGCGACTGGACCGAAACGTGCTGGTTTTCAGACGAAGACGCTGACTATCTTGAAGTCGAGTGCGATCTGACCAACGGGTGGGTGATGCAACGGCAAGTGCTCGTTGCTCGCCAAGGAAGATTTTTCTACTTTGCTGATAACCTGATAGGTTCCCAGGCTGCTCGGGTGGAGTACGCTTTGGAACTGCCCGTGTCACCCCAGATGAAGTTTCGCCCCGCAACGGAGACGTATGAAGGTTTGCTGGTCGGGTCGAAGCCTGCGGGATTGGTGATGCCGTTGGGTTTGCCCGAGTGGCGCACGGACAGCAGTCGTGGCAATCTGCAAGTCGATTCTGACGGAAAGCTTGTGCTCACGCAGTCTGCTGAAGGTAAGGCCATGTGTGCACCACTCTACGTTGATTTGCAACCCAAGAGATTCGACAAGCCCTTGACTTGGCGGCAGCTTACGGTGGCGGAAAAATTGGAGATTCAGCCAGCAGATGTGGCGGTGGGATATCGCGCGCAGGTCGGCAAAGCACAGTGGTTTTTCTATCGCTCACTGGCACCGGCCGCCAATCGGACTTTGCTCGGTCAAAACCTGTCGCATGAATTTGTTTGCGCAAAATTCAAATCGGACGGTACTCTCGACGAATTGATTGAGATCGAATGAGATGGTGGCGGAGCAGGCACGCATAGCCGAAAACCTGGGCGTTATTCAACAACAGATCGCCGAGGCTGCGAGGCGTAGTGGCCGGTCGGAAGATGACGTGCAGCTGGTCGCTGTTACCAAGTACGTTGGGGCAAGTGTGATTCGTGCGTTGGTTGCGAGTGGCTGCCATGTCTTAGGAGAGAGTCGTCCGCAAGTCTTGTGGTCTAAGGCTGTGGAGTTGGCAGATCTGGAGATCGCTTGGCATTTGATCGGCCATCTGCAACGCAACAAGCTTCGGCGGACTCTGCCCTTGTGCCAGTTGGTACATTCCGGCGACTCCCAACGGTTGCTCGTCGAGATGGACAAAGAGGCGAAGCGTGAAGGGAGCGCCGTCGAGATCTTGCTGGAGATCAACATCTCGGGCGATACGGAAAAGCACGGGTTCGATCCACGACAAGTCGCTGAAATCTTACCCACTTTGGCTCAACTCGAGCACCTGAAGATTGTCGGGCTGATGGCGATGGCAGCCAGAGGATCGTCGGCCGAAGAAGCGAGACGAGATTTCGCCGCCTTGAGAGAACTTCGTGATCAGCTGGCGGGTGACTGTCCCGACAACGTCACGTTGCGGCATTTGTCGATGGGGATGAGCAACGACTTTCAGGTTGCCGTGGAGGAGGGTGCAACCATCATACGGGTTGGCTCTGCTCTGTTCGCTGGTATTGACCGGTGACCAAGTTGCCAGGGCAGCGGCACTCGGTGAGATGAGCAGTCGCGTTCAGGCGCAATCGACGATACGTTGCCTGCAAGGTCTGCGTGGCGAGCATCACAATGCTTGCGATACCGTGGTGTGTCGTACCGTCACCTACTGATCGCGATTAGAGATCGTACTCGATCTTGAGGACCTCAAACTTCAATGTTCCTTTGGGGACTGGAATCTCAACTTTGTCCCCCACTTTTTTCCCCAGCAGGCCCTGCCCCATGGGGCTGGTGATGAGATACTTGCCGGCATCGTAGTCTTCATCACCGGAACCGACGAAGGTGAATTCTTCTTCGTCGTCATAGTCGAGGTCTTTGACAGTGACCTTGGCACCAAAGGCGATTTCGTCCTTCTTGATCTTACTGGGGTCCACGATGCTGGCATTGGCCAGTTGGGATTTGAGTTGATTGATCTTGGCTTGCAGCATCCCCTGTGCTTCACGTTGCGCGTGATATTCTGCATTCTCTTTGAGGTCGCCTTCGTCCCTCGCAGCAGCAATCTTTTCCGCGATTTTAGGCATTTCTTCGCGTTCCAACCGCTCGATCTCGGTTTTTTTCCGATCGTATGCCTCTTGCGTCATTGGTACGTAGTTTGACATGGTGATGACCTCCGAACGTGCGAAACAAAAGCGACCTCTTGCAGAAGAGGTCGCCTAAAGAACCAGATTGTTGTTTCACATTGTTGGCAATTCCATCTGCCCTGTAAAGGCAGGGGAATGTTTTGTCTCCGACTCGGGTGTTCTTTGCCGCCACGGTGATTCTGCCTATGATGACGCTGTAGCATTCAGAAAGTGGTGTGACGCAAGAGATACAGAACCCGGCGAGCGTGATTGTGACTGAAAATAGCCAAACATCGTTGGAGCGTTACGACCGGCAGATGCGTTTCGGCCCGTTGGGAGAAGAGGGGCAACGTCGCTTGGCCGCGAGTTCCGTTTTGGTTTGCGGGTGTGGAGCACTTGGTTCCGTGTTGGCAAATACGCTGGCGCGAGCTGGTGTCGGTCACTTGCGGATCGTGGATCGAGATTTTCTGGAGACGAACAATCTGCAGCGGCAGGTGTTGTATGACGAATCCGATGTGGCGGCGGGGCTGCCCAAAGCGGTTGCTGCAGCAAACAAGTTGCGAAAGATTAATTCCGATATCACGATTGAAGAAGTGGTTGCCGATGTGGACCACTCGAATATCCGCGGCTTGATGGACGGCGTGGATATGGTTTTAGACGGGACCGATAACTTTGAAACGCGGTATTTGATCAATGACGCGTCCTTGAAGTGGGGGATCCCTTGGGTGTATGGCGGATGCATGGGGGCCGAAGGCAAAACCATGACGATTATTCCCGGCAAGACGCCATGCCTCCGCTGTCTGTTTGCCGAAGCTCCCGCTCCTGGCACGACAGCGACATGTGATTCGGCAGGGATACTGGCACCGATCATTAATGTGATTGCGTCTTTGCAAGCGAACGAAGCGATCAAGATACTCAGCGGCAACGAGCAAGCGATTAACCCCGTCTTGACCGTGTTTGAGTTATGGGAAAACCGCATTTTGCAGATCAAGCTGGACTCGCTTGGCGATCGGTCAACCTGTCCCGCGTGTAGTGGTCGTGAGTTTCCCTGGTTGACCGGCGATCGTGGCAGTCATTCGGCTGTCTTGTGCGGCCGGAATGCTGTCCAGCTAAGTTTTCCGGATCGCTCGTCGCTGCGGTTAGATGAGTTAGCAAAAAAGTTGCAGGATGTTGGTGACGTTTCCCACAATCCCTTTCTCTTGCGTTTGGTGGTCGGTGAGTTTCGCTTGACGGTGTTTCCCGATGGCCGAGCCATCATTGGCGGGACAGAAGACATCGCCGAAGCGCGGACACTGTACGCTCGCTATATCGGGAATTGATGAGGATCGCACGATGTTGCGCTGGCTTGCGGACAAGTTGATCATGATGCCGACTCGGCATCCGATTGACACCGGTGCCCGAGTGCAGCAGGCGTTCGATTCTGATGTGGGGCGCTTTGAAATTTGGCGCCAACGCACGCATGCCGAAAAACCGGCAGCGGTGTTTGTCTTGAAATTCCCCGGAATGGGTGGACGCGCTGAGCGTGCGACCGATCATCCAGCAGATGGTTGGAGCGACGTGGCTACCGAGGTGTGGGCGGTCAATCCTCCAGGATATGGAGGGAGTCCAGGTCGAGCCAGTTTGCGCAATATCGACGCTGTTGCGCGCACCGCTTTCCAGGAAATCACGCGAGTTGCGGCGGGACGTCCCGTGGTTGTCTGCGGTAACAGTCTGGGCGCTTTGTCCGCTCTGTACTTGGCCGCACGAGAGAAATTTGCAGGTGTGATCTTGCGCAATCCGCCACCCTTGCGGCAGTTGATCAGAGTCCGTTTTGGTTGGTATTCGTTGGGGACGTGCAATTGGATTGCGCAGCAAGTTCCCGAGTTACTTTGTCCGATCGAAAATGCGCGTCGATCCCGGACGCCTGCCGTCTTCATCTCGTCGCGACGGGACCGTGTGGTCCCATCGCAATTGCAGGATCAAATCTACGAAGCCTATGGGGGAGAAAGTCGGATTGTGCGTCTCGTGAATGCGGATCACGGGGATTTGATGACTCCGCAGGAGGCGGTCGAGTACCAGCAATATCTCGATTGGCTGCGGCAATCGTTGCAGCCCAACTCTGTTGACACCACCTCGTCTTAATCCAGGTGTTGGCTATCTCATGCCTCGCGGTCATGGCTCACGGCGACACCGAGTAATGAACGAATCAAGAGAAGATGAAAGTTTGCTGGGATTGCCATCGTTACCGTTTCAGGGGCTGATTTTCAGGCTTTTTTCCAGCGAACTCTGAGCGGAGTCATCGGCGTTCGTTTGTGTGGATGGGTTGATTTCACGCGACCGACGGCACACACTGTTTGCAAACACGTCTGACAATTCTCTGTCTACAACACGAAAGTGTCCAAAATGCGTTCTGCGTTGATGTTGGCTGCGCTTTTTCTAATCGGTTGTGAGGCGAGCAATGTTGCTTCGTCGACATCCGATTCCAAACCGAACACGTCGGTTTCGAAAGACGGTAACCGCAGCGGGTCGCCGACAACCGAGCTGAAGCCGAAAGTCAATAATCGCCCCGAGGTTGCGGCAGACGCATTTGACAGCGTAGCGGATGCGATTAGCGCGTTGACGTTAGCGACGGATGCTCAGTTTGACGACGAACGATACCAGGCAACCGAGTGGCTTGTGATGCAAAAGGATGTTGCCGTGCCGCCGTTGTCAGAGGCTGTGTCGGAAAACAGTTCAAGTTCCCGTACGCAAATTGTGATTGCCCGCATTCTTGGACGGATCGGAACGCCCGCCGCAGCTGGTGAATTGGTAAAGATGACGACAGCCGAAAACAGTATGGGAGCGATCAATGCCATTCAGCAACTGGGAGCGATGAAACCCGCTGGCGCGGAGGCCATCGATCAGCTGGTGAGCTTGTTGGACCATCAAGAAGAACGACGTCGGCTGGAGGCAGTCAATGCGTTGGGCAACATTGGACAACCTGCCGCTGCTGCCAGCAAACGATTAGTGGCCATCCAAAACAGTCAAGACAGTGATTCGCTGAGACAGGCGGCCCGCCGAGCGCTTGAAAAGGTGGATCCTCGCAAGACGCTGGCCGACTGATGATCAGCGCTGGGTGTTACCAGCAGAAAGTCCACACTTCGACACAGGCCCATTTGCACCAGCGGGTAGCGCTGGACCACGCAACCCATGATCGTTGGCACCAGGTCAAATCAGAACGTGGGTGAGGGATGGCGACTGCGACGGGGGGCTGGTATAGCTGCGCCGTGAGAGTTACGAGAGAGTGCGGACTGAGGCTGGCAGAGTTCACGAATTCTTTGCGTTGACAACGATGCAGTGCGGTTGCCACCAGTTCCGCACAATGGATTCCCGTTGTGGGTTTCTTCCACACAAAACTTTTTACGGAATAGCGGCGGTCGATTTGCTGGTCAAGGTATCCCTTGATCAGCTTGCGTTCCCGACCGGTGAATGCCTGTTTGGGACGCTTAGCGTAGAGTTGCATGTCCACTTTGCGGCGGCGATTCGACTCGGCTAATTCTTTTTGATAGGCGCCCAAGGAAATGCGTCGCACGACAGCTGGTGTGGCTTCATAGACGTAAGGGATTCCATCAATATTGAGGACGATCGCCACGTGGCTGACGTCCGATTGGGTCACGGTTTCCACGACGCGATTGCTGTTCGTGAGATACAGCAGGGTGCCATCCTCAAGGTCTGCCGCGTTGAGAGAGAGGGTCGCGAGGAGCAGTATGGAATGCATGACATTTCACCTTTGCGCAACGGATGCAGCATCGCGTTCAATCATTGGCCGGTTAGCCAAACTTGCGAAGCCTTGGTTTGTTCACAACGCGTTTAGTCATTGTCTACGGGGTACTTGCAAAGCACAAGCAATATTGCTCGAGGAGGACAATTGGGTGTGCATATGAGATTTTACAGCAAATGTCTCGCTTTCACGTCCAGGTAACGATTGACCAAGGGCGCGGTCATTTCTTCGGGAAATACATCCAACGACAAGACGCCACGATGCTCGAGATCGGTGAGAACTTGATGACGCCAGGTGAGGATATCAGCAGCGGCCGCGGCACGGTACAGATGACTACCTTGCAGGAAAGGGTTCTCTGCGGCTTCGAAGATGCTTCGGTCGCGCAATAGAACTCCCAACGGCAAGTGTTGTCCGACAAGGTTGCTGAGGTACTGATGAATTTGGTGGGAGTTGACCTCGTCAATGACGTTGGAGATCAAGACGACCAACGATCGCTTCTTGCAGTTCCTGCCTAAATATCGAAATGCCTCATCGTATCGAGACTCGACAAGTTGAGGAAAACGATCAAACGAAGCATGCAGTAATTGGTTGATATGTTTCATACCACCCTTAGGTGGAACATATGTGTGAATTTCATCTGAGAAGCAGATCAGTCCGACATTGTCGCCCTGGCGCAACGCAACAAAACTCAACATGAGCATGGCGTTGAGTGAATGATCTAACAGGCTGAGCCCGGCTGCTTCGTTTGTCATCATGCGTCCGCAATCGAGCATGAAGATGATGCGTTGACTTTGGTTGGTCTGAAAATCCTTGACGGTCAGCTTGTTACGCCGTGCCGTGGTGCGCCATTCAATGTGTTTGTAATTGTCGTCATCGGTGTAGTCGCGTAGTCGCTCAAATTCATTGTCTTGACCGACCCGCCGAGTGCGGCGCACTCCGAGCAGACTGAGGCGATTGGTGCGCGCAAGAACGGCGTACTTTGCAGTTTGCTTCATGTCCGGGTAGACGTTGACGGTGGATGGCACGGGTAACGAAATGTAACGCGTCCATAACGAAAAGCTGCTGTTGATACGAAGATGAACGAATTGCAATTCAAATACGCCACGTTGTTGTGCGCGAAAGCTGTATTCCACCGTGGTGCGACTTAGCTCACGCAAGCTGACCGAGAAGCTGCTTGGATTGCCATGGAACTCTTGGGGCAGATCATCAACCACCTGGACCTGATAGCTGCGATTCGCCTGGTTCGACACAATGATGGAAACCTGATGTGGCGAGTTCAGTGATGCGACGCCGAGCAATTTGCGTTCGGCACCGAAGGCCTGTGGGGAGGGCAGGGTGGCGCCGTCGATGCCGGCGAGCCCTAATAGCACGACATCAATGACCAACACGAGCACCACGAGATCTGGATTGATGATCACGGTGAAAGCCAAGCCAGCAGGTATCAACAGCAGAAATACGAGGTACAAACTGGGATAGCAACGGCGGCGAGCCATGAGCAACAGAGGCACTGTGAACAGCAGCATCAGAAGCCAGGGCAACGATTGGAGCGCGGTCACTCCTTCGCCGAACAGCCATTCAAGATTTGCGTTGAGTTGATTGTTCATAAGCTGCGGCCGCTCAGATGCGCGGTACTTCTACGGATCGAATCAGTTCGGTAAGCAGTTGGTCCGTGTTGTGTCCTTCCACCTCTGCTTCGGCAGTGAGTGCGACGCGATGACGCAAGGTTGGTAATGCGAGTTGGACCACATCATCCGGCACCGCGTAATCACGACCGCTGAAGGCAGCCAAAGTGCGGGCAGATTGCATCATGGCAATCCCCGCGCGAGGCGAAGCGCCCATGTAGAACTGAGGCCATTTTCTGGTGAGCCGAACCAGCTGATTGATATAGTCGATCAGTTTGTCATCGACGCGCACATTCCCGTTTTCACGAGTGACCTGGAGGATTTCTTCAGGCGAGGTGACTGTTTGGACTTCTTCTTCCAACCGCTGGTTGATGTCAATTTGTTGGCTGTGCAATCGTAAAATGTCCGCTTCTTCCTCGGTGTCCGGATAATCCGCGATCAGTTTGAACATGAAGCGGTCGAGTTGTGCTTCGGGCAAATTGTAAGTGCCTTCGGACTCGATCGGGTTTTGCGTAGCCAGTACCAGGAATGGTTTGTCAATGTGATGACTCGTGCCGTCGATGGTGACACGATACTCTTGCATGATTTCCAGTAGTGCTGCATGGGATTTTGCGGGTGCCCGATTGATTTCGTCTGCCAGCAACAGTTGCGTAAACACCGGGCCGGGGCGAAAACGGAATTCCTGTGTTTTCATATCAAACAGCGGTGCGCCCGTAATATCGGAAGGCATGAGATCAGCGGTGAATTGGATCCGTCCGAAAGAGCAACCGAGCACTCGACCCAAGGTGCGGACAAACAGGGTTTTCCCCAACCCGGGAACACTCTCGATTAACACGTGGCCACTGGAGAACAGCGCGACCAACGCGCCAAGCACAAGTTCGTCCTGTCCTACATACAACTTGCTGATCTCGTCCGTGATGCGGTCAAAGAGGCGCCGCGTTGGGGTGTCTCGTGCGCCAGGTGCTTCTGCCGTCGTGTCCTGGGGAGCGGTTGGCGACGTGGGCGTTTCGAAAGCCACGGGAGTTGCCGGGGCACTTGGGGGGGGAACGGGTGGTCCGATGGCTGGCGGGACTTGACTGATAGGTGGCGCCGGCGCTGATGGAACGTCTTGCAGCGCACCGCATCGAGGGCAGGACGCTTGCCGTCCGGCAAGGCTGACGTCGACCTTCAAGTTGCTGTTGCAGGACCGACAGGTAAACTGAATTTGAGATGGAGTATTGTCAGCAGCAGGATGGTCGTCAGGAGTCATACTCATGATTCGCTCAAGTGGATGAATAGGTGTTCACGCTGAGGGGAAAATTAGCCATTTCCCGCCTGATGATGACGGGTGGTTNCACGATAAAAGGTTTGAATACTGTTCGACGCACCGGACTCGAGTTGTTTGAGCGCCTTGCCGATCGGGTTCAGGATCATTTGCTGTTGGTCACCCGTCGCATCAGTCGACATGAGTTGGATGATCATGTACGGGCTGGCCTGCGCGAAAAGTGGGTCTTCGGAACAAGCGTGCCAAGTGCCCCCCTCGTGACGGACCAGCAATTCACCAGTGTACACTCCAAGACAGAAAGCGAGTGTTTCCGCGGCGCTGTCGCCTGCTTTGCCCTGCGCGTGCAAGGAGTTGAGCAATTGGTCGACTAGGGAAATGCTCGTGGGGTTATAGTCGAGTGATATGTGGTGGTCCTTGGAGCTGACGTCCACAGCATGGTGAGCCAGCTTGGCGGCATTCACGGGTGTCGCCTTGAACGGAAGATTAAAAGTGGGCGTACCCGCCGGAGTCGTAGGGGCATTTCCTCGTGTTTCTGAGGTGGCGTCGCGTTGAGATAACTGTAAGTAGTGTGCGACACGCTCTCGAGCAAACTCCTCGTCGCGTGTTTGCTCGAGCATGTTGCCCAAGGCGATTACGTGTTGGTAGAAATCCGAATCCGATGTGCGAGGTTCGCTTTTGGGGCGACCAAAAATGGGCCACAAAAGAAAACAAGTGACGATGCCAAGTGCAACGAAGTGCAGCGAGATGGCATTCATCGGCCAGACCGTGAAAACTTCCAGACCAGATGGGTTCTGTGAATCCAATATTTCGGTGATCACGGCGCCTTTCGGGCCGGTTTCCAGGAAAACGACCTGCTTTCGTGGCTGACCGCATTCGTTGATGAGTTTGCCCGCCAGTTTGCGATGTTCTTGGTTCACCAGTGGAAGGTTCAGCAGGAACGAACCGTTGGTCACCACAATGATCTTACTCCCCCGCCAGCGAAAATCTCGCACGACAGAAACGATGGGTGTGTCACCTGACGCCAGGAGCACCTCGTTGTTGTGTCGTGTGGGAAGCGTTTCGTCACTGGCAGTCGACCGCAGGGCTTTTTGTTTTTTTTGGACGTCGGATTCGGTCGGGGTAAGCAACTCGCCTTGTAGGAAAATATTTGTCTGTTGCGGGTCGATCCCATCGAGCCAGCCAGCATCAGACTGTAGTTTGTTGGCAGTTCGTGGAAGGTCCCCTCGCTTGGCGGTGAACCAGCCTGCAAATTCTGACGACGGCATTTCAGCGCGCTCGGTATTGTGGGATGTGATCGCTTTCGCCTCGCGTCGGACGTATTCCCGATATTGATCAGGTGCGACACGACCTTGCATCTTCTGCCAGTATTCGGGGGCCGCATTGAAGTCACGACCGACATAGACGAGGGTCCGTTTGGGTGCTCCCGCTAACCATTTTTCGAGAAACTCACGTTCTTCTTGTTTGGGAGGCAGGAAGCAGTCGGGGAACCAGACAATGGTGTCAGCGGTATCGAGTTTGGATGAGAGGCGATTCCAGGTGAAAACACGATGTCCGGCGGTTTCAAACATGCTTGCCAACGCAGTCGTCCCGTTGACGCTCGTCTGCCCTGTGCCCGTACGACGGCCGTATGTTGTTTCAATGTTCGCTGATTCGAAGAAGTAAAGGAAAAAAATCAGCGCTGCCAGCAGGGCAAATGGAATGCCTATGACCAGAGCTAATGTGGGAACTCTCATGCATTTGCCTCCTGCACACGACTGTGGAAGGCGTCGAGTTCCATCCAGCACGCTTCAAAACGATTTCGATCCAGCGGGTGGTCTCCAAAGAAAACATCTTCGAACGCGACCATGGTGCGTTCCACCGCCTGTCTCACGACGGGAACTTTGCGCCGAATTTCTCGTAAATATTGCCGATTCGTTTTTCCTTTTGTCAGGCGAATCAACTGGTGTCGGTCCAGGAACAACAACTGATGGCTGAACAGGTAAACAATCGCCAAGCGGTAATTGCCTTGTTCATAGAGTCGCCGGGCTTCGGTCAAAAGATCCCCATGGGGTGCGCGGAGTTCGAAGGGTAGGTTTTCGATGCGAGCTGCATCTCCCACGGAAGGATCGGCATCGCTCCGTTTGGCGCGGCTGGGGCTGGGGCCGAGATCGGATTGGAGAAACGCGCGGACCACAAAGAACAGCAAGGTAATGATGGCGACGACCAGCAGTCCGATGGCCAAGTATCGGAAAGCCGTCGGTATCCATGCAGGGATGTTGGGGCTGCTCATTTTGGGCATGGTCCAGTTGTTTTCCCAATTGGACGAGCGATTGCGGGCATCCACTTCGCGATGTGGTGTGGTCGTGATCGGTCGCAAGCTGTCTTCTTGGGAGTCGTACCATGGGAATCTGGCACGTTTCCGTAAAGCGTCCCGCCCGGCTTGGATCGCCTCCTCGTCGGTCAAGCGAAGTGTATTCGCATATCCGGGTCGCGAGTCGCATGCGCAGATCAACACGAGCGCAAGGAGAAACAGCGCTGGCACCAGTGGTGTGCCGGTTGTGGTTGCTGAGATGTGAACGGTTCTAGTAACCATCATGCGAGTTTACCTGCTAAGCGGGAAGCTTCTGCGCGCAGTCGTAATTCGACTTCCCATCCCTCTTGTCGTATACGCAAATCCAAATAGGTCAAGAATCGTACGACGGTCATGAATCCGAGTACCGTCCAGAACGCCAGTGGAAACCCGAGTTTCATCATCCAGGCACCTGGGACCCATTGGTTGAAGAGAACTCCAAAGATGAAAATGAAGGTGCCCCAGACAGAGAAAAACAGCATGAAGGTGGCGATCCCGCAAGCGAAGGATCTCAAACAGATATCACCGGAACTAGGTCCATGGAGCATCTGCATGCGCCGCCTGATGGTCATACTTGGAGTATTCCGTTTGCCGAAAAGTGGGTTGCGTTCCAGAAGAATAATCTCGATCAGATACGGGCGAAACGATCGCAACAACATGATGGAGCTGGCAATCAATAGCAACAGAAAATCAGAAGTGCCGAATGCCCCTTCACGGGGAATGAAGGCCACGAGGATCCAAGCCACAGCGGTGCCGCGGAGAAGTCCCTGGCAAACCAGCAACTGAGGTAGCATCGAGCCACACTCGTTGGCCAACTCCTTGATGGTGGGCTGTTGGAGAAAGACGACTTTGCCTAAATAAGCCGACATCAGGGCTGTAACAAGCGGCGCTTCGACAATGATCAAGGCCAGCATATCGGTGACGTACCGTGTAATTTTCGCCAAGTCATCCGACGTTAATTCCTCGCCGTAGGGAATATCAGCCATCCACCCAATTAACAGGTAATTCAAGATGAGCATGGGGGTGACACAAATCGCAAAGATCAATAGCAACGGCACAAGAAATGCGCGCGTGACTTGCAGAGAGAGGTCCAGCAAATCGAGGATACCTCGCTCTCGAACGACGATACGTGTTCTATCAAGCTGCATAGGTGCGTTAACGGAGGGAGTCGTTGTGCTGTGGGAATCCAAGTACGAGGAAGTAGAACATTAAGGATCCGGATGACAGGATGGCGATGAGTCCTTTCAGCCAGTAGGGAAGATNGGTCGGTGAGATAAATCCTTCGATCAGGGCCGCGAAGAAAAACATTGCCATGGCGGCTCCCATGATCGGCATGGTTTCCCGGGCGGTCTTCTTTAAGCTCGCAAAACGGGTGAGTCCCTTCGTATGCAGCCAGCCGAGTCCCAGGCGGATGCCGGCACCAGCAGAGAGCACAATGGCGGTGAGTTCGAAGGGGCCATGCGCCGTGACAAATTCGCAGAAGTGCAGACCTGCTTCACCTGTTTCTGGTCGTGCCATATGTCCGAAGCTCGCTCCCAGGACGGACGCATTGTAGAGCGTCGTGAAGAGACCTGGAATGAACAGCAGGCCTGTGACAAAGCAGCGCAACCCAATACTGGTGTTATGCTGAATGTAGAAGCCGGCCATGATGAAGTTCATCTGAGATCCGATGTCACCTCGATCGGACCCTCCCAGTGGTGCTTCAAAGTTACTTTCCATCTGCTGAAGTCCGCTTTCACCGACGATTTGCACCGCGAAATCAGAGCGCGAATAACCAAGGAATGCGGATAGCAAGAAGGCGCCCCAAAACAGGCAGAACATCAGCTGGACGCAGCGATCGTGAAAGATCTTGGGTGGCACTTCAAATAGCAAAACGTGGACCCAGCCGACAAAGTCGAATCGTCTGCTCTTGTACAGCTGGTTATGAGATCGGCCAACGAGGCGGTGCAAGTATTGCACCGTGTTCGGGGGCAACTGGTATGCATCGGCCAAGGCCAAGTCGGCGCAGGCGGCGCGGTAGAGCACGGTAAAGCGACGCACCTCTTCGCTCGTCTCCGCTTTGCGGCGGCGGTAGTGAAAGTAAACAATGATGGGCAAAACCAATGGCCATAAACAGATGGGTACTAAGGTAACGACTAGCAGGACTACCCAAATCCTCATGCCCGGATCGCGTTTGGCAGATAATTGCTCGAGCTCGACCCAGTTCCGGCGTCTCTTTTCAAGAAGTTCAGCGACTTTCATGGCGAATCACTTGAATGCAAAGATGAAGCGGATCGATCGGGCTGCGAATGATTCTTTACTGCGAAGCCAGGAGTAAAGGGAGAGACACCGAGTTCCGGTGCTGTCGGTTGATTGGCTGGGTATTGCATGAACGGTGATTTGCCGATGGATTCCTCCAAGTTGCGATCGTCATCGCGCTGGTCGGCAACAAAAGTTCGATAGTAAAGCGAGCACAGAAGCAAGTCATGGCTTGTGTCCGACGGTAGTTCAAATTGCTCTAGCAGTGGGATCGCGATCCATTTGGCGACCTCGCGACGACGGGCAACAGAAAAGAACCGTCGCCGGTCCACATAGTGTGACAATGCTTTGGCAAGAGAACGACCGACTTGAAAGTCCAGCGGCAGGTAGGCGGCAAGTTGGATCGTACGAGGGTCTTCCAATTCGGCCACACCGGTTAGCCAGTATTTTTCTTCGATGATCACAATCGTGCTGCAAACCATGTCACCCAGGCGTTGATACCGACGGTTGCAGGACATGGCAACCAAGCCGAGCATAAACGTGGGGATGGCATAGGCGGGAATCGGGGCCCCAAAAACCTGCAGCGATAACAATGGCATCAGTTCCACTGACCGTAACACATTCCGCATTACCGCCTGCAGACCATTGATGGGCTCGCCGTTGGTGGTCAGTACGCGAATTCCCAAAAGCCATTTACCTGGGGTTTGCCCATTCATGTACGTTTCACAGAGCCCACCGTAAAACCAATCAAGAATAAAATAGAGGACGGTGCTGGCCGCTAAACCAATTCCGCCAAAGAGAAAAAAGCTGCTGAACAGAGTGAGAATTGCAGAGAATGACCAGACGAGCCATAGCTTGATGATCACATCAATCAGGAACGCGGGTAAGCGCCGAAAAGGACCTGCGGTCTGATACTGAAATGCGATGTTCTCGGGCGTCACCACGTTAATCGTGGAATCGATTTGTCCAGATACTTTGGCCATGTAGCAGCCTTTGGATGCCCGGCAGTGGAGGTCTCCTCGAGAAGGCACGCTTCCCAGACCACCGCAAAGATAGTAATTCGCCGCTGATTACCAATTATTTGTCAAACCCGCACCCCCCGCAAGTCGCCCGTCGAGGTTTGCTGACTTCGATGGACTACCGCGAGTCGCTAGAATGGTGAAATGCCGCGTTCCTCCTCAAAAACGACCGAACCGCTGACAACTCCTGTGCAGTTCTTGAAGGGAGTTGGGCCAGAACGCGCCGAACTGGTCGCGAAGATCGGCTTGAAAACCGTTCGCGATGTCCTGTTCTACTTTCCAAGAAGCTACGAGGATCTGAGTCACGTCACCCCCATCGCTGACTTAGAGGAAGGCGTTGTGGTGAGTCTCGAGGGAGTCGTGGACGAAGTCGATCTGCGCAGCCGTGGGATCGGGAAATCCGTTCTGGGGGTCCTGATTTGTTCTGACGAGATGTATTTGAGGGCGACGTGGTTCAATCAACCCTATCTCAGAGAGAAATTTCAGGCGGGTCAGCGGGTCCTGCTTTCTGGAAAAGCGAAACGTCGTGGGTTGCGGTGGGAGATGACCCATCCCAAAGTCCAGTGGTTGGACGATGATGAAAGTTCACCCTCCGGCCGCGTCTTGCCTGTCTATGGACTGACTGAGGGAGTGACTCAAGGTCGCATGCGGCGATTGGTGCAACTCGCGGTCGAGGAGTTTTCACAGGCGGTCGAAGAGCCGCTTGATCCCAGCTTCAGAGAGCAGCGAAATCTGTTGCCGATTCACGAGGCTTTGCAGATCATTCACTCGCCTCCCGACCTGGACGCATTGGCGCGTGCGCGGCGACGGTTCATCTATCAGGAGTTGCTCGTGCTGCAGTTAGCGGTTGCTTTGCGCCGCAGGCAGACGCGTGTCCTGAGAAGTTCCCCGCAACTGCCAGGATCGGCCGAGGTTCACCGACGCATCCGTCGTTTGTTTCAGTTCGAATTGACGGCCGATCAGGACCACGTGATTCATGAGATCGCGCAAGACATGGCGGGCAGTGTCCCCATGAATCGACTTTTGCAAGGTGACGTGGGTTCTGGCAAGACCGTCGTTGCGGAGTATGCGATGTTAATCGCGGTCGCGAATGGTCATCAGGCTGTGATGATGGCGCCCACCGATGTGCTTGCGCGGCAACATGCCAGAACGTTGGCTCGCGATTTGGCTCACAGCAAAGTACGGATTGGTTTGTTGACCGGGTCGATCAGCGCAAAGGAGCGTCGAGAGACATTGGCATCGATTGCAAAAGGCGAAGTCGACCTGGTGGTCGGCACGCATGCGGTGATTAATGAACAGCTTGCGTTTGACCGATTGGGACTCGTAGTCATTGACGAGCAACACAAATTTGGTGTGAGGCAACGTGCCGCCTTGAAGGATGTTGCACTCGCCCCACACTCGCTGGTGATGACGGCAACTCCGATCCCCAGAACAGTTTCCATGACCCTGTTTGGGGACTTGGATGTTTCCACGATTCGGGTCTCGCCGTCCGGGCGTCAGCCAGTCAATACCTATGTCAGTGCAGACGAGCGTCGAGCACAGTGGTGGGAGTTCTTTCGAAAAAAACTGCGCGAGGGGAGGCAAGGATATGTTGTGGCACCGTTGGTGGATGAGGTGCAGGACAGTGAAGTGGGGAGTGTGGAGCAATTGTTCGAGACGTTGAGTAATGGCGAACTGGAAGCGTTTCGACTGGATCTTCTGCACGGGCGCATGACCAGCGTCGAGAAGGAAGCGGCCATGCAATCCTTTGCAAATGGTGAGACTCAGGTCTTGGTCGCAACGACCGTGGTTGAGGTCGGCATTGACGTTCCCAACGCCACGCTGATGACGATTGAAAGCGGCGAGCGATTTGGGTTGGCTGCCTTGCACCAGTTACGAGGGCGAATTAGCCGAGGGAGTCATCCGGGGTTCTTGTGCGTCTTTGCCGACCCGCAGTCCGCGGAGTCGAAAACGCGATTGGAGGCGTTTTCCAAGACAACAGACGGGTTCGAACTAGCGGAAGTTGATTTTCAGATGCGCGGACCAGGGGAGTTGTTCGGCACCAGGCAGCATGGCTTGCCAGCGTTGCTCATTGCCGATTTGCAACGCGACAGCGATGTGCTGGAAGAGGCGCGACGGGATGCTCAAGACATGTTGGCGGATCATGTGGACGCTGCGGATTCGGCGCTCCTATTGCTGTTACGCAAGGCGACTGCCTTGTATGGACAGGCTTTGGATCTGGCCGACGTTGGCTAAACCGAATCAGGCCAAGAACTGGTGGATTTGGTCGTAGCTTAGCTGGTGCATGACAAGNGGTTGTGACCTGTCGTCTTGCGACTGCTGCCATGTTGCGACCCAACGCGTTTCGGTTGTCAGGACATCCACGTAACGGCTGCAACCGGTGCCGTAGGGGCTGACGAACATCGGTTCGGTCGTGGACAGACGGTAGATATGATTCAGATCGTCGTCGACCGTGTAGGCCAGGCCTCCAAGTTCTTCGCAGGAGTATCCACGCGGTCTGCGGACAGCCGCAGCATGTTCGTCCAGGTTCCTCAGGCATTCACCGCCATCGTAGAAAATCAGTGAAATGCGTTGGTCGACAAACGCGCCCACGGCGGGTACCGGAATGATGGCCGTGCCGCGGGTCATGGCAACATCCCAGGTTGTTCCACGTGGGAAAAAACTGAAGTGCGACGCTGATAGATTGGTGGGCTGATCATGCTGCAGCGCGTAGGCCGTGTTCGAACTGCTCCAAGAAAAAGGGTGTGTACAATAAAGCACGTAAGGAGTGCCATGGTGCGGTTCGAACAGGAACGGATCCTTGACGTGAATGAATTGTGGATCGTCCGTTTGCAGCACGGTGGTCGCGGTTGCTTCACGGAGTGACGCGAGGTCTGAGGCTGACAGGGCCTCAATGGTCCACACACCAGTCCCGGGTTTGAGGAAGGTTTCCAGGCCGTTGGGGTAGCCAATATTGGTTTTTTCCGTAGAGACGAATAGCTCGATGCCAGAGGCATTCCAACGCAACGCACTGCCTTCAATCGAGAGCACTTCGCGTGTCCCCACGTTGAGATCTGCTTTGGTGAAGGCAAGTTGTTTTTCCCATGTCTGGCCCTGATCGTGCGAGGCGAAGATGGCGAGTTCAAAGCCCCGTTCTCCCGCGCTGAGTCCCGTGCGGGAATCGCCATGATTGCGATACCTGCCAACGAGATACCAGGTCCCGTCTGCCGCCTGCACCATGTTGCCTCCCCCAAACCAGCAACCCGCCTCACGTCGTTGAGGCTCGACGATCACACGAGCTGCCTGTTGGTCAATCAAGGCTTGACCCAGGGCGATCAGTTTTGCTTCCAGAGATGGGTTCAGGCGTTTCGACATGGGGCCAGGCAGCTTGGGGTGACTTGGTTTACATCCGCTCGACGACGTCGATGCCGAGCAGGTCGAGCCCCAGTCGAATCGCTCTCCCTGTGAGCAGGCAGAGGACAAGGCGACTGGCTTTCAAAGATTCGGATTCCGCCTGCAAGACCGGGCAATCATGGAAGAATTTGTTGAACACTTGAGCGAGTGCGAAGAGGTAGTCGGTCAGTTGATTAGGGCGATATTCAACGACCACATCACTAATCGCTTCCTCCAGTTTGAGGAGTTGTAAGGCTAAGCGTTGATCCAGTTGGCTTTCCAGCATGAGGGGAGCGGTGGGTGCGAAGTCGTCAATCTCGATTCCACCTTTGCGAAAGATGCTGCGAGTCCGTGCGTAAGAGTACTGCATGTATGCAGCCGTGTTGCCCTCGAGTTGTACCATCTGCTCCGCGACGAACTTGTAGTCGCTGGTGCGATTGTGAGACAGGTCAGAATACTTAATGGCCCCATGTCCGACGACGTTCGCGACCGTGCGTCGTTCTTCTTCGGAGAGTTCGGCACCTTTGGGTTTGGAATCGTCGTTGTTGGCCACCACGTCATACGCTTTGGCGACCGCTTCATCGAGCAAGCTTTCGAGTCCAGCTGCGTCGCCGGCGCGCGTCTTAAACGGTTTGCCGTCGGGGCCCAGCACCGTACCGAAGCTGATGTGTCGCATGTCCACGTGGTCGTGGCCTAGAAGTTTCGCAACCGCAAAGAGTTTCTCGAAATGCTCACTCTGGCGATGGTCGACAACGTAGAGAATTACATCCGGATTCCAATGCTCCATGCGGTAATCGATGGTGGCCAGGTCGGTAGTCGCATAGAGGTAGGCGCCGTCCTTTTTCTGCACAATCATCGGTGCGTCATAGCCCTCAAGAAAAACGCACACAGCGCCGTCGCTGACCTGCGATAGTTCCTTGGACTTTAAGTTAGAAATCACATCGGCCAGTTGGCCGTGATAGAAGCTTTCGCCGTGCTCATAATCGAATTTGACATCCAGGCGTTGGAAAACACGTTGCATCTCGTCGCGACAGGCTGGCAAGAACTCGTCCCACAGTTTGCGATTGTCTTCAGTACCGGCGTGTAGGTTAGCGGTTTCTTCCAGTACGGCAGTTGCGATATGGGGGTGTGCTTCAGCAGCCTGGTGCAGTTTCGGATTCGATTCGACGCTGGCAATCTTGTCCTTCATGCTGGCGACCTCTTGCGTGGTCGCGGTGACCTGAGACTGGAGTTTTTTTAACTCCTTTTTCAGTTTCTTTTGCTGCGCTTTGTCAGCGGGCGTGGGGGCGGATTGTTTTTCAGACAACCACTGCTGCTGCTGTTGGAGTTGCTGTTCTGCCTCCGGCAGTCGCGCTTTGTTCGCGTGATAATCAGCAAGTTGATTGACAAGCCGGTAGAGTCTGCTGAGTTCTGGTACGGGAGATTGCTGGTAGGCAGCTTGGTCACAAAAGTGCTTGTAACCGTAAATGATCATGCCAAACTGCGTGCCCCAGTCGCCGATATGATTGTCGCTAATGACACGATGGCCAAGAAAACGAAGGGTTCTGCATAGTGCGTCGCCAATCACAGTGGAGCGGATGTGGCCGACATGCATCGGCTTGGCTACGTTCGGTGATGAGTAGTCGATCACATACGTTTTTGGATCGGAGACAGCGGCCACTCCCAGGCGTTCGTCTGCAGCAGCCGATGTCAGTTGGCTGGTGATCCACTCACGTTTTAGTCGAATGTTGATGAAGCCAGGTCCGGCGACTTCCAGTGGCTCACAGAAGTCGTCTAGTTGCACTTGAGCAGCAATTTCGTTGGCGATGTCGCGTGGAGGTTTGTTGAGCTGCGCTTTGAGCGGCATTGCACAGTTGGCCTGGTAGTCACCGAAGTCCGGATTTTGTGCTGGTTTGATCATTTCCAGCAACGGAGTGACGTCGTCGACAAGCTGACCGAGGACCGGTGCGAAACGTGAGCGTATTTCTTGGAGAGGATTCATCGATTTGGATTGTCGCGTATCAGGAACAAGCCGAGCGTCAGCACATGTGTCCGTTGGTTGTACGCCCAGACAGTGAAGGGCAGGGTTTTGATGATGCTCGGCGGGGCCGGTTTGGTCTAGTTGTAATGTCCGATGCTCATCGGACCCACCCCCCTTGGCATGATTCGGTATCCCGTAAGCGGCAGTGAGCAACGCATGGTTTTGAATCAGAAAGCGGGGGCAGCTGCAGGTACCCGTATTTCACGGATTGCCCAGAAATCGCGGCGGATTGGCAAACTCGCTGTCCTGGAAGTTTCGTGCCAAGACGTTGGAGGGTCAGACAAGTCACCTGGCAAAGTGCCGAGTTGGCTGGTTAAAAGCGNCTGCCACGGACAACGGCACCGTCGTTGATTTCATAGATCGACCACGTGTTGCCGTCTGGACCTTGAAATGGTTTGAACTCCAGTGTGCCTTGGACATAAAGCATTTTGTCGGAGTAGCTCGTGGTCTTTCCTTGTTTCATTTGGATTTGGATCAGGTGATCTGCTTGTCCGCCAGGACCGAATTTGCATTCCGTATTTCTCAGTAAGATGAACTTCTTGAGTCCTTCCACTTTGGAGACACCGCCAGCCATGTAGCCTGGAATCTGAATAACTTGTCCCACCAAGGACTTTGCTTCTTCGGTCATCATGAAGGGGCGAAACGCGATGTCTTTCTGCATGCCGATGACGAGATTGTCGAAGGTTACTTTCGCCGGCTTGGAATTCTTGACGACGGGCTTATCTTGTTGCGGCTCCGACTGCTCCGTTGGCGATTTTGCCTGGCTGGTTGCGTCTTCATTTGGGGCGGCCGCCGCAACGTTCTCAGCGCCTTTGCCTGGTTCGTCCGATTCGGTTGCTGCTGTGTTATTGCCTGTAGGTCGAGGTGCTTGAGGATCCGTTGTGCTGGCTGCGACTTCGGTCGCATCTTCCGTGGAAGGCTTATTTTCTGATGCAGGGGTCGCTGCGGAGAAAGTCGTGTCTGAGTCACTATGATCCGGTGGCACGCAACCGATTTGGAAGGCCGCAATGACACCGCAAACGAGCACGCCGGCGAATGTCCGCAGATTCTGGTGAGACTTAATCATTTGTGATAGTCCGCTTCCAAGGTAAAGNTTCCGGCTTCCAACCCGCCGGCAGTTTTGCGCTGGTTCGTATTGATGCGAAACGTGCCTGCAACCCGTCTGAGGTGTCGATCGTATCGAACTCCCTGCTGTGTCGTCAACGTTACCTCCATCATGTCGGTCAGTTTGGGTTGCCCGCCAAAGCAGCAGGTGCCCATATCTGGGACCAGCACGAACTTCTTGATCTTGCCCATGCCTTGAACTCCAGGGTGCACATAACCTTTGACAAAAATCAGTTTACCGTTCAGTTCGCGCTGGACATCTTCTTTCTCTAACTGAAAGAAAGCGACACGACGGTAGCCTTCGGGAACTTCGACCATGTAGACGGCCGTGTGAATGGTAACCGCGCCAATGAACATCAACAGGCTTAGAACCACACCCAGGGCAGCGGGTGTACGTCCGATCAGTTCGGATGGATAACGTCTCAAATTGCCGATGGCAACGAGTCCGAAGATTAAGCCGGCCAAGCAGAGCACAGTGAGCGGCATGAAGATGGTTCCGAAAGCGGCGAGAATCCCCAAGACCAACGATAGTACTGCCGCTTTGCTTACCGCGCGGTAGGCGACAATATTGTCTTCTTCATCGGGCGGAGCTTCCGTTTCGGGCGCGGCAGATGCGTTGTAAGCCAAGCGAAAGCCGGCAATAAACAGGACACCGACGATGGCACCGAGCACTCCGCCGATCGCGCCGGAGACGATGAGGTTGTTTCCGCCCGCCTGGGTTTTAGAGATTACCAGGGTGACTCCCACAGCACCCGCCCAGGCACCCACAATTGCAGAAAAAAGAACTGATTTTACGGACATGGATATTCGCCTTCCTCAACCTGAAACAGATGAGTCTATTACGTTGGTTCAGGCTGAGAAGTTCATCAGGTGCGATGATCGTAGATCGGTCGTTTTCCCGTGGGATGCCTTACTTTTCAGCGGTCGCTTCNGATGCACCGGCGGTGTCTTCTTTTCCATCCGCTTCCTTGTCCTTCGAGGTGTTGAAGGGGAAGAAGGTGCGAGCGCGTTTGACGGCCTCTGGGTCTACTTTTTCCAGTTCCGCAATCCGAGTCTTCGCCTCTGGATGAGGGCAGGCACGCAAATAGTTGACCACTGGCACACGCACCCAACTGGTCTTTTCATCCGCTTCTTTGAAGAGTGTCACCAGTCGGTCGACCTGGGACCAATCCTGCCAGGAGGCGAGGTCGGGAATCACCAGATCTGCCAGCTGTGGTCGTTCCAGCATATAGCGGAGACCGACCAGCAGTCGTTTCTTGGGGATGATGTCATTTTCATTGCCGTGAAAGCGGATTGCCATGATGGCGGCATAGGTGTCGGCATATTCTGCTTTGGCGTTCCGCAGGAACAGCTCTTCAATGAGTGGCATACCTTCGGCACCGCGCAGGGTCAGGTAGCAAGCGATCATGGCATCCAGCCCGGCCTTTTCGCGACGGTCTTGAGAACGCAGCATCTTTTCCAGCAGTGGCAGATCCGCATCAGATCCGCAGACACCTAGCAGTGTCAAATACAGTCTTCGGCGGCTGGCCGGAATATCACGATCTTTAATCCACTCAACCAACTGGTCATGTTTCATATAAGGCTTCAGCGCTTTCACCTCATCGTAAGGTGCTTTCGCAAACTCGTCATATGCATCCCGCGCGAGCATTTCATCTTTGTCTTCGAGGTAATCTTGGAAGAAACGTAGTTTGCCAGTTCCTTTTTGTGGCACCTTGAGCAGTTTGCTTACATAGCTTTCGGCACGTTTCGTCAGGATCAGCGGAGTCGACCACATGAGGTTTTGTGGATCGACCGCCATGACCAGGAAGGATCGATCTTTTTTGGCTTCGCCGAAGTAGAGCGTCTCGATGATATCGCCCGGTTTGACCAGATCGGTCCCTTTGATGACCGACGTAACCTTGAATTTTGATTTGGCGACATCTTCGGCAAACTCAGCTGCTAAGGCAGACTTGGCTTTTGGGNGACTCTCGATCAGCGTTGCAATCACGACGGCATCCATGCTCGTGATTTCTTCCGTAAACGTCTGCGTGGCTGCAGAGCAGAAAGGACATGCCGATGCTTTGGTCGTCAGCAGAAGGAAGGGCAGCCCAAGCAGGAGGAAGCAGGCGATCAGACGTTTCATGAGAATACCTTCGCACCAACGGGATTGAGGAGCAGCCGAGTGCTACGTGGGGTGTCTAATGGAGTATCGACGTGTGAACCTCTATTAACGCATATTTTTGCCGGTCAGGCAAACCGTACTTGCTCGTTAACGGATCGCGTATCGGGCGTATGACGGTTATGTGGCTGGGATACATAACCCTTACGAGCTAAGGGCTTTAGCGACATCCGTCCGATAAGCAGCCAGTGACGGCAGAAAGCCAACCAGAACGGCCAGGCAGAGTAATGCGGGGATCAGGATGATTTCGCGCGGGGCGAGGCTGAAAAAGCCGATTTCCACGCCGGTGAGCCCTTCGATATAGGGCGAAGCGATCAGGTTCAAGCCATGGCCCAGCACCCAGCCCAGCGCACCGCCGCACATGGCCAGCAGGATTGATTCCGCCAGAACGATGAACATGATTGTCAACCGCCCGGCTCCCAGCGCACGCATCACAGCCACTTCGTGCTTGCGTTCGCTCATCGAGTTGTAGATGCTCACCATGATGCTGACTCCCGAGACGACACAAATCATCACGGTCAGCGTAAGCATCATGAGTTGCACCGGTTTCACAATGACCTCAAACAACTTCGTGATCTCTTGGACGGGGAAAACAGCTTGGGCAACATTTCCCTCGTCAATGGTGTTTTCGAGCGGTATCGCGTAGAGCGCCTCCGAGGTGAGGACCAAGACGGACGTGACTTCCCGTTGTTCGATCGGTAATGCTTCGACCTCTTGATGGTGATCGTGAACGTGGGTTTCTTCTTCTGGAGTGGTTTGGTCGGCAAACAAGCTCGATTCGTCATCGCTTGGTTCCTGCTCGATGGGCCTGGAATGGTTTTCCATCAGGTAGAAGCCTTCGATGTTCACAAAGACGGCACGATCTTGCGGCGTCCCTGTGGGATCCAAAATGCCGACGACCGTGAAGGTGCGGGCATGTGCCTCGCCATCCTCGGCACCGTGAGCCGGTGCGATTTCGTCTCCGACGCGAATCCCTTGGTTTCGTGCCACGGTGGCGCCCACGACGGCCTCAAAGAATCCATGGTCTGCGTTGTAAGTTTCGAAGTTGCGACCTTGAGAAAATGTGTACTCCTGGTCGGTTTCCGGGCCATGTTTCAGAAGCTTTAGCATGTCCGGTGTGGTGCCAATCACACGGAAGGGTCCGTAATAATCTCCGAGGCAAAGGGGAATGGCAAAGCGCGTGAGTTGACCGTATTGCGTCGGCCGACCGATTTCCATGGATCGAATGGCCGGGCGTCCCGGTTTTTGCACAAAGAATTGATCCGATTCCCAGGTTTGTGCGGTCGACTGTTTCACGACGTCTTGGGTCAGCAGTGCGGCTAAACCGTTGACTCCCGTGGGCGCCGTCAGCATCGCATTGGTTGCGGTTGCCTCCCAACAGGCTTCGTAGGCGGTGTGCTGCAGTGAGGTTGACTTATATTCGCGGTCACGTTCTTCACTCGATTTGAATTCGAGATAGTAATCGTAAGGGATGTTTTCAATCGGTTGGCTGAGATAAAAGGCCGAGTTCAAAGTTAGCTGCAAGCCTCCGCCTTTGGCCCCCACCACCATGTTGTACCCAAAGGCCGAGTTCTTGCGGAACGAATCACTCACCAGCCCATGAATGGAAATCACAGAGATGACCATCATGACCCCCAATGCCATTGACAACATGGTCATGCAGGATGCCAGTCCGCGCTGCAGAATGCTTCGGTAGGCGATCGTGATCAGGTTCATAGTGTGTGTCCGAGAAAGTTGCTGCCTGTGCTCGTTACTCGCCGTTGAGAATCTGGTTGATATCTTCCAGACGCTCGATACGATCAAATTGATTCGCGACCTCCATCGCGTGTGTGACCATGACGAGCGAAATGTCTTCTTCAGCACAGGTTGTCCGAATCAAGTCGACGATTTTTTGCTGATTCGCCGGGTCGACATTGGCGGTTGGTTCGTCAGCCAACAGGAGCTTCGGACGATTGGCCAGTGCGCGAGCAACTGCCACGCGCTGCTGCTCACCGACCGACATCGTCGACGGCGTGTGTTTCTCTCGATGGGATAGTCCAACCCGGTCGAGTAGATCGCGTGCGCGTGTCCGATCCCGTTTGCCTCGCGCAAACGTCATGCCGAGCATGACATTTTCCAAAGCCGAGAAGCCGGGCAGGAGGTTAAACGTTTGGAAAACATACCCGAGTTTATCTGCGCGTACCCTGTCGCGTGTTTCTTCCGAGAGCCGAGCGATGTTGACACCGTCGACCCGCACCTCGCCAGAGTCCGCTCGGCTAATGCCGGAAATGATATGGAGCATGGTGGTTTTGCCACAGCCACTCCGGCCGACTAACACCATCTGCTCACTCTGTGAAACCTCGAAACGAGGGATGTTCAAAATGGGCAGTTGCTCGCCGTTTTGCTGCACGTAGGACTTTTTGACATCTTCCAAGAGTAGCATTGAGACCACTTCTCGCTTCTGATGGGCGGAGGGGGTTTGATTGCTGTCTCGATTGGCTGAGTGCAATCGGCTGGCAGATGCATAATCTACGTGCGAATGGCATTCAGAAACAGCCCGCTTTAGCGTCGCCGGAGGGCACGCTGCATGTCGCGATTCATATCGGCCTTTTTCATCGCCTCGCGTTTGTCGTGCAGTTTTTTCCCTTTGCACAATCCGACGAGCAATTTAGCGATTCCTCGCTGGTTGAAATACATTCGGAGTGGCACGAGTGTGAGCCCGTTTTCATGTGCTTTGCCTGCNAATTTGCGCAATTCTCGCTTGTGGAGGAGCAATTTCCGTGGGCGCTTTGGTTCGTGGTTCCAAATGCTCGCTTGTACATATTCGGGGATATCCGCTCCAACCAACCACACTTCGTCATCCCGCACTCGTGCGTACGATTCGTCCAACGATAATTTGCCATTCCTGAGGCTCTTTACCTCACTGCCTACCAGAGCAATTCCACACTCGAGTGTCTCGAGCACTTCGAATTTGTGCCGCGCCTTGCGATTCTCCGCAATCGGTCGAGAATCGGTTGGCTTTGCGCTTGGTTTCTTTTTTTTACTTTTGGCCATGAGTGACTGAGCGGTCTTTCCCTGACACGAGTCCGCGCGGTTTGACGCACCGCACAATTACTCGTTTTCCGTCGGTTTCACTGCTGGTGTCTGATCACTGTCTGCTTCCGACGCGGGAGTCTCGGTATCGTTTGTTTCTTTGTCCACAGGTGTTTGCGACTGGTTGGCCGTTGGATCCTCGGGCGAGGTTTCCGGTGCCGCGGGTTCTGGTGGTTGTTCTTTGTCCGTGTCTGCCGCGTCGGCATTACCTTGCGTGCCACTTGGGGCGTTGGTCGAGTTACGCTCTCCGGGAGTTCCCAGGCCGACATCTTCGCTACCGCCCATCTGTTGCTCGCTTGCTTGCAAAAGTTCTGGAAGCGGGAAGTTTTCCGGNGGCCATTTCTCGTCAAATTGTGTGATCACGTTGCGGTAACGCGCGATGGAATCTTCCAAATCTTCTTCGGTCAACTCGCGGAAGATCTCCTTGGCGTTGTAAGAGTCGTCATCACCAGGAGCGGTTTCTGACTCGTCCAAGACGATGCGCCATTGAGCCCACGATTTTTCGTAGAGTTCCCGCGCTTTGACAATGTCACCCGATTTGTATGCTTCATCCGCTTGAAAGGCGAAGCGTCTCGCATCGGTGGATTCTTGCATCTGCTCGGCGCGACAGCGGTGCAGCCAGTATTTGTAATTGCATTGTGATCGGTAGGCGTTAATCTGTCGCAGGCGTTCGTCTAACTCCTCGATTTGCCGAGAGATTTTTCGAGCCTCTGGTTTGAGATTTTGAGGAAGTCTGGCGATGAAGTCGGCGGCGTTGAACTCGAGCTTGTTTTGCGCGCTGAACGCGTCCATGTACTCTTGCTGATTACGCTCCAGAGGCGCTTTCTCGTACGCCTTGCGCTCCTTCTCAGGTAATTTGGCGTAACGCTCTTTTCGCAGTTGCTCGCGCAAGCCCGGTTGGATTTCGGACAACCGATCGTGGGCATCGCTTCGTTGCTGGGCGTACATGCTCATGTTGCCCAGTCGAATCAGGGTTCCCCATGTGGTTGCAATGTCCCGGTTACCGAAGTCCGTCCATTCATCATATGCGGAAAGCCAAGCGTACCGATGTTTCTCATCCAGCACACCTTCTTCGGACAAGGATTTGGCGTAATTGATCTTCTGATGGTGCGCGTTGTCTTCATAAACGAGCGGGCTTTTACCTTGGTAGAGCCGATATTGGTCACTTCGACCGACCACCATGAGATTGGTGAGTGGCACGTCCTTGGAGGCGATTGCTTGCAGTCCCTGGGCGTACCACAGGCGAGCAGTAAGCCAGTTGTCAGGTCGGTAGTCGTAGCCAAGTGCGATGGCGTCATCAATCCGAGGAATGGATTGGGCCATCTCGGCGTGGAATTCGTCATCCGCACGATACAGTTCGCGGAAGAAGACTCGCTCGTCCGACTTGCCGATTTTTTGCCCGGTAAACCATCCCAGTTGCCACAGCAGTCGCGGGTTGTTGCGGTTGAACGCAGTGCCGTCCTGCATGTAGTTGATACCTTTTTTGACCCAATGGTACCGCTGCCGGTAGCTATCGAACTCGACCGAAACATTGTAGGACAAATTGTGTCCTTCAAATTCCCAGATTGATACGAAGTTGGGTTGCAGCTTGGTGCGTGTTTCATTGGTTGCTGAGAGCAGATGCCACTGCTTCTTTTTCTTCTGCTCGGCCGCTTGCTGTGCCAACAGCATCGATGCCACACCGCGCATGCCAAGTGTTGCCAGCTTCATCGTTTCACTGGCGGGATCGATCTTACCGAGTTGTGCTTGTGCGAGTTGATGGTCGCGTCGAATGCGAGATAATTCACCTCCCGGGTTTTTCGTCGTGGCGGTTCTTCCGAGCGAGAAAAGCGGGAACAGCAACACTGCAATCGCAGAGATGTAGGCGACTTTACGAGTGAAGGAAGCATTCCAGTTCATAACAGATTATCTCCGCGCCTAGTCGGCACTGGCAATCTCACGAGTTTTCAGAAAGAAGTAACCGATGATCGTCGTCCCGGCGATATAAACCAGCGCCAAGGAAAAATGGCGAGCCAGCAAGTCCAAGTCAACATTAAAGCCGTACGCGATGCGTTCACTTGTATCAAAGTTTGAGTAATTCGGCAGGACTTCGCAAAGCAGACGCAATACGTACAGGGCCGTTTGATCGAACCCTTTGATAAGGTTGTTGGCAAATGTGTTTTCAAACGGGGCTGCGATGCTCGATTGTAACACAGTTCGGATCAGCGATTCTAACGGTCCTCCACCGAGGTCGGGGTCATAAGCTAGATTGCTCAACCAGTCCCCAAAGTATCCAAGAATGACAGTGCTGACTGTGGCGATCATCGCTACCGGCCCACTGACGAACGTGCTGTACATCACACCAAAGCAGGTGACGAGCACCATTTGCAGCCAGATGCTGATGTAACCTTTGATGAAATTGACCCAAAAGGCGCCGTTTTTCGCCCGCAAGTAGACGTCGGCTTGTGAAACGCCGAAGTATTGGCCCTGTTCGAGGCACTGGATCTCAATTTCGATCCTGCCTCTATCGTCGACCAGATCTTCAAACAGATTACCATCCCGCGACTTGCCATCCCGCTGGACAACCACGAGGTTTTCGTCGATCGCTTGCTCGTCGATCTGAAATTCTTTCGCGGTGAAAATGAACGGTTCGCTGCGAAGATTTTTGCTTCTATCGGGGTGATGCAGGATCATGCCGCCGCGAATGCCGCTAACGATATCACCTTTGTAAGTACGAAACACCTGGATGTTCTTGTCGACGTTCAGGCCGTTAGGAAAGTTGGCCTTGGTGACTCCACCGAAGGTCCAGATCGCGGCGGACCGGCTGCCGCCTTCCACGTAGCCTTTGTACTGCCACTCTTCGCCAACATCGATGCCGGTGCCAGGGCGTCCGGCCCGATCGAGAAATCGCAGTTGACCATAGCGGGGGACCCGAGCGGTGAGCATGCCTTGAGCCGGTCCGATCGAAGCGGTTTTCAGGTCCAGTTGGGGCTCACGCGATGCCTTGTCAGATGCTGCGGGGTTTCCCGCAATGACATCAATTTCAATGGCGTGGGAATGGCCGAGTTCCAGTTCAGTCACCCCCACGGCGAGCAGTGATCCGTCTTCGTTTTCCTGGAGTTGTAAATTGAATTCGTGGAAATGTCGGAGGCTTTCGCTGGTGCGACCTTTCCAGCCCACTACCTTGCCCTCGGAATCGGTGATCGCCTCGATCCGGTCGGGATCGACGACGTGGCTGTGCTTCAATCCTTGCGTGACAAACAAGTAGCTTATCAGGCACATCAACGAGACCAGGCAAGTGCCAATGGTGATGAAGCCAAGCATCCGACCCAAGATCAGTTCACCCGGTCGGATCGGTTTGGTGACAACCGTAAAGATGGTGCGTTGTTTGATGTCGTTGGGGATGCTGAAGGTACTCAGAAATAGCGCCAACGCCAAAACGAGATAATTGGACGAAGTTAATAGGAAACTCAGATAAAGCCGCGCCGGATTGTCGTTTTCCGTGTCGAGGAACCAACCGGCAAACAGCAAGATCGCCATGAAAATTGCGAAGCCAAC
The DNA here is from genome assembly GCA_002701545.1 of Blastopirellula sp. GTDB lineage: Bacteria > Planctomycetota > Planctomycetia > Pirellulales > Pirellulaceae. The sequence goes on from NZVR01000123.1 coordinate 80,397, forward strand.
CAGCACTTTCCGCCGTACGGCCTCTTGAATCGCCAGGATCGCAACCGCGAAAACGCGCCGGAACGACAGGTGTGCCAGGTCGATGACGGCATTTGCAAACGTACGAGCCACTACATAAAAACCTTCACCCGGACCGTGACGCAAAGCTGCGACCAGATAGCCGATGAATGTGCCGAGAACCAGCAACACCATGCTGATCAGCAAGAACAACGAGAAGGCACCAATCTTGAGGGAACCCGCGTGATGATCACCCGGTGTCAACCATTGGAGATACGTAAGGAATTCGTCGGGTCTGACTTCCATCTTGAATCTTGTTGTTCGAGCACGAAGCGGGAGGTGAAGGTGAACACGAAGACAAAACTTAAGCTTTGCTCGACGAGGCACGTTTGCCAGGTCGTTCCTCGCTTTCGCGGACAATGTTAAGGAAGAGATCTTCCAGCGTAGTCGTTGGATTTTCGATCGACACCACTTCACCGCCGTGTTTTGCAATGACGTCTTGGATTGCGGCGTACGCTTCCTGTGGAAGCTGCTTGGCTTGAATTTGTGTCACATCTCTCACTTTCAGCAGTGAGTCGACGCGGCCGAGTTCCTTCAGTTCGCCTTGGTGGAGAATGGCGATGCGATCACAGACGTCTTGCACGTCTCCGAGCAGGTGGCTGCACATGAGCACGGTCTTGCCTTGGTCTCGCAAGCGAAGAATCATGTCCTTCATTTCACTTGTGCCGGTCGGATCAAGACCTGACGTCGGCTCATCCAAGAGAATCAAATCAGGGTCGTTGATGAGCGCTTGTGCCAAGCCAATTCGCCGCGTCATCCCCTTGGAGTACTCCTTTAACTGGCGACGCTTTGCCCAGCCCAGGCCGACCATGTCGATCAACTCTTGAGTGCGTTGCTTGCGCAAACTGGCCGGCATGTCAAACAAGCGACCATAGAAGTCCAGTGTTTCTTCCGCATTGAGAAACTTGTACAGATAAGATTCTTCGGGCAAGTAGCCAATGCGCTCGTTTTTTTGCACGTTCGTCGCATCGTTACCGAGCACGAGCGCCCGGCCACTGGTCGGGAACAGCAGCCCCAGCAGTAGTTTGATGGTGGTCGATTTGCCCGAGCCATTGGGGCCGAGAAGGCCGAAAATCTCGCCCTTACGTACTTCCAGGTCGAGTGCCTTTAAAGCCTGTACCTTTTGGCGACCCCAGAAGTCTCGATAAACCTTGGAGAGATTGCGCGTCTCAATGACAACGTCGGAGTCGTCGGCAGAATTCCCTGGGCCAACTGCTTCGGCTTCGGACATGAAGAGATCCAGTTTGTGGGTGCGTGAAAAGTGGTAAGCGACCACGACACAAGTACTTGATCCCTTGTTTACGTCAGAGCACGGCCAGAAGTTCAGCTGTCAGTGACAAAAACTGTTTGCCGAACGGGCTTTCCCGTTCAGGGTCGACGATCGAACTGGTTTGCGGGCCGTAAGTCATTGATNGTAATCGGTTTATGATTCTGTGGAAGGTTTGCTGCGGCGGGTGCGTCCCCCACGACAACGCTCCCGGTTGCCGCTAGACTGTCTGCGTCAGTGATATGGGCCAAGTCGAACGGGTTCTCCCCATGAAGATTAGCGATCGAGAAGCTGCTGTGGCGTTCCTGACGCAGCGGATCAACTATGAGCAAACATCTGCAATCCCGTATCGCTCCCGCAGTTTCAAGCTGGATCGGATGCGGATATTGCTGCGACATCTGGGGGACCCTCACTTGCGCCTGCAGGTGGTTCACCTGGCAGGGACCAAGGGGAAAGGCTCGACATCCCATATTATCGCTTCCATTCTGTCAGCCAGTGGATACCGAGTTGGGCTGTACACATCTCCGCATTTGGAGCGCATCGAAGAACGGTTTCTGATCGACGGAAGTCCTTGTTCCGAACAGGATCTGGTTGAAACGGTACAGCGCGTGGCAGCTGCGGNAGAGGCGATGCAGCACGAATCGGACGATTCCGACCTCATCCAACCGACCTACTTCGAGATCACCACCGCCATCGCGCTATTGTTGTTCGAGTTGCGTTGTGTCGATTTTGCCGTTTGTGAAGTTGGCCTTGGCGGTCGCTTGGACTCCACCAACGTCTGTGCCCCGCTGGTAACGGCCATAACGTCCATCAGCATCGATCATACGCGCCAACTGGGAGACACAGTTGCAGCGATTGCCGCGGAGAAAGCTGGCATCATCAAAACGTCCGTTCCTGTGGTCTGTGGAGCGCGTGATCCTGCGGCTCGGAAGGTCATCGTGGAAGAGGCTGAGCGGCAACGCGCGCCCTGCTTTCTGGTGGACGAGGATTATGCCTACCAATATCACGCTGGCAGTTTGGTCGAAGAGTATCCGACGCGATTCGATTTTTTTGAGGGTGAGTATGCTCTCAAGGAGATGAAGTCGCAGCTGATAGGCGACCATCAGGCGTTGAATGCGGCGGTCGCAGTTGCCACCGTACGACAGCTTGCGCAGCGAGGTTTTACGTTTCCCGAGGAGGCCATTCGGCGGGGGGTCGCTGAGACGCAGTGTCCTGCACGAATCGAAGTGGTGCAACGCGATCCGACGACGATCATTGACTCGGCTCACAATGTCGCGTCCATCGCGGCTTTGGTGACAGCGCTTGAACCTCTGCTGGAGACGCGCTCGAGTACGCTGGTGTTTGCGACCAGCCAGGACAAGGATCTCCGAGGAATGCTGGCACTGCTGGTGCCTCATTTCGACAGGCTGATTTGTACTCGTTATCTGCATAATCCTCGAGCTGTTTCTCCGGCAGAGATTGCGGGCGTGGCCAACGATCTGGTGGATACGACGCAGCAGGTGGAGGTGCGAGTGGCAGAGAATCCCAGCGCGGCATGGCGGCAAGCGCAGCAGGGGGGCAGTGAATTAATTGTGGTCAGCGGCTCGTTTTTTATCGCAGGTGAAGTGCGCCGCTTGGTCCGAGGGGTAGGTCAGAGCATGTCTGGGCAAGCGATGTCAGCTCCCTCAAACGTGCACCCTACTCGGTGAGCTTCAGCGAGATCGCAAGCTCTTTGAGGCGTGCCAGGTTCTCCATTGCGTGCAAGCTTCGGGGGTGCATTGAGTGCTAGCCTTGATAGCCGGCAAACAACAGAATCTTGTTTGTTCGCCATGAATCGCACAATGAAAACCATCCGGACAACCGATATCTGCTTGCTAGGCTACCTGGTCTTCCAGTTTCGGCTGGCACGTGGGCATGCAACGTTAACCACCAGATATCATGCGAGCTGCGATCGAACACCAACCGCTTCTTCAGCTTTACCAAACCATGCTCACCGCACGTTTGGTCGACGAGGCAGAAGTGGAACTCACAAAGCGCGGGGCTGCGCATTTTCATGTCTCAGGATCGGGGCATGAGGCAACTGCAGCGCTCGCCGAGTTTTTGTCGCCAGATGATTGGCTGCATTGCCACTATCGGGATAAGGCCCTGATGCTGGCTCGCGGGTTAACCCCCAAGCACTTTTTCGACTCCCTGTTGTGCAACGACGATTCAAGTTCGCACGGCAGAAGAATGAACGCTTTCTTTTCGGACCGTGAATTGCATTTGCTGAGCATGGTCTGCCCGGTGGGCAACAGCGCGCTGCAGAGTGTTGGCGTGGCTGCGGCTGTGAAGGATCGGGCGACGCATCCAGTCGTCGTCTGCTCGGTTGGTGATGGCACCACTCAGCAAGGCGAATTCATGGAAGGCTGCGCGGAAGCTTGGCGTGAACAGCTGCCGGTGCTGTTCCTGATCCAAGACAATGGTTTGGCCATTTCGACTTCAACGCAAGGCAAACTGCTCTATCAGCAGGTGGCTGCGTCGTCGTTCTGCGGTGTCCCAATTCAACGTGTGAGTGGATGTGACGCGGTTGCAACGAGAGAGGCCTTCCAGGCGGTGATTGCCGAGATGCGTGCCTCCCGGCAACCGACCTGTATTGTGCTTGATGTCGAGCGCTTGGCGAGTCATACGAATGCGGATGACCAGACAGTTTATCGAAGCTCGGAGGCGATTGAGGCAGCACGAACAAGCGGCGACCCTATTTTGAACTTGCAACAGACGTTGCTCGATGGNGGGGTTTCTGAAGCATCCTTGTCTGCGATTCAAGATCACGTTGCGATTCAGGTAGCCGAGGCTCAGAACGCGGCGCTCAATGGCGGTAAGCCGAGTGTGTCTGTCACGGTGAAACAGCCGATCCCCATTGAATTGACGCATCCATCACGCGAGAAACGTGGCGCGGAAGCAAGCGGTGAGCTGACGATGCGTGAAGCGTTGCGCGACGTGCTTGCAGACCATCTGCAACGCGATCCCAGAGTCACGCTGTTTGGGCAAGATATTGAAGACCCGAAAGGGGATGTGTTCGGTGTCACACGCACTTTGAGCACTCAGTTTGGCGAGCGCGTGAAGAACGCACCACTCACCGAGTCCACGATTGTCGGAGTGTCCATTGGGCGCGCACTTGCGGGGGAACGCCCTGTCGCATTTCTCCAGTTTGCCGACTTTCTGCCACTGGCCTATAACCAGATCGTATCCGAATTGGGCACGATGTATTGGCGCACGGCGGGAGCTTGGTCGTCGCCTGTCATCTTGATGATTGCCTGTGGTGGATACCGACCGGGCTTGGGGCCGTTTCATGCGCAGACCTTCGACTCAGCGATGGCCCAGGTGCCTGGCATTGATGTTTTGATGCCGTCGACGGCGGCTGACGCAGCGGGCATGCTCAACGCAGCCTTCCTGACAGCACGTCCCACGATTTTCCTGTACCCCAAAGCGTGTCTCAATGACCCTCAGCACAGGACGAGTTCTGATGTCGCCGGGCAGTTTGTGCCAGTGGGAGTCTCGCGAAAAGTGCGGTCGGGTGATGAGATCACTCTGGTTGGCTGGGGCAACACGGTTAACGTGTGTGAGCAAGTGGCTGCCACGTTGGCAGAGTCTGGTGCCGAAGCAGATGTGATCGATCTGCGCTCACTTTCGCCTTGGGATCAACGAGCGGTGATCTCTTCCGCGGAAAAGACGGCTCGGTTGTTAGTGGTACATGAGGATAATCAGACGAGTGGTTTTGGTGCTGAGGTGCTGGCTACTGTCGCCGAGCAAGCGCGTGTTCCGGTGTCGATGGAACGTGTCGCGAGACCGGATACGCACATTCCATGCAACTTTGCCAACCAATTAGAGGTCTTGCCGTCGTATGAACGTGTCCTGACGGCGGCCGCGCGATTGCTGGATTTCGAAATCGATTGGCAGGAGCCCGAGCCGGAAGAAGAAGGGGTGTATTTTGTCGAGGCCGTCGGTTCTGGTCCTGCGGATGAAGCGGTCGTGGTCTGTGAACTGTTTGTTCAGCCCGGGCAGACCGTCCAGCCGGGCGATGTCGTGGCATCTCTCGAGGCGACGAAGAGTGTTTTTGAATTGACTTCGGCAGCCAGCGGTATCGTGGAGCAGGTATTGGTAAACGAGGGGGATACGATTGCCGTCGGCAAACCCCTGGTGCGTCTGCAACTCGATGCAGAGGTGGAAACCACTGATGCCTGTGAGGTCACTCAAGCGATCGCTAAGTTGCGGAGAGTCGCGGATAAGAAAAATCTGGCAGTCCGCACGAAGCGAACTGAGCATCGTGCATTTGATGTAGGGATTTCTTCGATTGCGATCGCCCAAGGCAGTCGAATTGTTCCCAATGAAGAACTTGCCGCGTTCCAACCGGACAGAGGGTCAACCGACATTTCGCGACGGACAGGAATTGAAAGTCGTCGGTGGATTGGCCAAGGAGAAGATGCTGTCTCGCTGGCTGCCAAAGCCTGTTGGGAAGTGCTCGACCAGGAGCAGTTGATCGTCGATGACATTGACTTGGTGGTCTGCGCGACGACAAGCCCGCAGGTGATGACACCGTCGATGGCATGCCACGTGTTGAGTCAGTTGTCAGGGGGCAATGCGGAAACTTCTATCCAGGCGTACGACATCAACGCTGCGTGTTCCGGATATCTCTACTCGCTTCAAGCGGGCTACGATTACCTGCAAAGTGATCCAGAGGGGCGGGTGTTGGTCGTAACTGCAGAAGTCTTGTCTCCCTTGCTGGACCTCAAGGATTTCGACACTTCTATTCTGTTTGGCGACGCGACCTCAGCAACGGTTCTGTATGGTGAAGCTCATTGCGACCGCAGTCGAGCCTGGGTGCATCGCCCCAAACTTTCAGCGCGTGGCGACGTGGGCCAGACTCTGTCCGTCCCCTTTCTCAACGATGGATACATCAAGATGAAGGGACAGAAAGTGTTTTCCGAAGCAGTGCGGTCTATGATCAGCAGCCTGACACGTACCTGTCGCGACCGGGGAATTGCTGTGGATGATCTGGAAATGATTGTTCCACACCAAGCGAACCAACGCATTATCGACGCGATTCAGAGTCGGGTTGCACCGCGGGTCTTCAGCAATATCCGGCATCACGGCAACACCTCGTCGACCAGCATTCCGCTGTGTCTGCGAGATGTTTTACCCAACAGCCGACGCGGCCAGAAACTCGGCCTTTGTGCCTTCGGCGGAGGATTCACGTTCGGAGCCGGGATCCTGGAGATCAACTAGCTGGCGTTATCAGCGTCCAGCTGCACCAGTTGGTCCTGTTGTGCCATCGCACGAATGTCTTCCGTGATCTTCATCGAGCAATACTTGGGGCCACACATGCTGCAAAAGTGAGCACTCTTGAAAGTGTCTTGCGGTAATGTCTCGTCGTGGTAAGCACGTGCCGTGTCGGGGTCGAGCGAGTGCTGGAACTGGGCTTCCCAGTCAAACTCGAAGCGCGCCTTGGAAAGCGCATTGTCGCGATCCTGAGAGCCTGGGCGATGGCGGGCAAGGTCAGCGGCGTGAGCAGCGATCTTGTAGGCAATCACCCCTTGGCGAACGTCGTCCTTGTTGGGCAAACCCAGGTGCTCTTTGGGAGTGACGTAGCACAGCATGGCCGCACCACTCCATCCGGCAAGCGCCGCGCCGATGGCACTCGTGATGTGATCGTAACCCGGCGCGATATCAGTGACTAACGGCCCCAGCACGTAGAAGGGAGCGCCTTGGCACAGGTCGATCTGCTTTTTGATGTTCATGTCGATCTGATCCATGGGCACGTGTCCCGGCCCCTCGACCATGACCTGTGTCCCGTGATCCCAACCGCGTTGGGTGAGTTCACCGAGTACCGATAGTTCGGCGAATTGAGCGTCGTCGCTGGCATCGGCAATGGAACCGGGGCGCAAGCCATCGCCGAGGCTCCATGTGACGTCGTACTCACGCATGATCTCGCAAAGTTCATCGAAGCATTCGTAAAGTGGATTCTGCTTGCGATGTGCCATCATCCATTTGGCAATCAACGATCCACCACGACTGACGATGCCCGTCACCCGTTCGGTCGTCATATGCAAATGCTCAAGCAGAACTCCACAGTGAATGGTCATGTAGTCCACCCCCTGCTTGGCTTGATGCTCGACCATATCCAGGAAATGCTGTGCCCGCATGTCCTCGATTTCACCACCTAATTCTTCCAGCATTTGATAGATCGGAACGGTGCCAATCGGAACTGGCGACGCCTCAATGATCGCTTGACGGATGGCATCAATGTCCTTGCCCGTCGACAGGTCCATAACCGTGTCGGCGCCGTAGTGCACGGACGTATGCAGCTTCTCCAATTCACCTCCGATGTCGCTCGTGACGGCAGAATTACCGATGTTCGCATTGACTTTGCATTTGGCAGCGATGCCAATACACATCGGTTCGAGTCTTCCCGCAGCATGGACTTTGTTCGCTGGGATGACCATGCGCCCTGCGGCAACTTCTTCCTGGATTGTCGAAACCGGCAGATTTTCCCGTTTGCTGACAAATTCCATTTCCGGGGTGATTTCGCCAGCGCGAGCCTTCAAAAGCTGTGTCATTCTTCGTCCTAAGGGTTGGGTTCAGGGCGCTTACCGTAATGTGACATGGTATCGGTCGCTGGACGATTGTCAATTCGCGGCAGCCGCAGGCTTCGCGGCAGGCGGATATGGCTTAGCCTGGTGCGACGCGTTGACACAGTCACTTCCACAGGCAAGATCGCGTGTCTGATGGCAAGGCCAGAGAGATCCAGTGGTTTAGAGCGTCTTGAGATACTCCAGCACGGCTTCCTTTTCTGAGGCGTCGAGACGATTGACAAACGTGTGCCCAGCTGCACTCTTGCCGAAGGCCTTGGTGTTGAAGACTTCTCGACGTTCGGAGGCTGATGAGTCTGCAGGTATCTCAGTAAGACTTTCATGCGCAAGCCCAACCAGGTCTTGATCGAATTCGCCGGAAGTGCGTTTCCAAACGACCGGACGACTCTCGGGGAAAAGCACGTGAGAGAGCGTGGGAACGCTTCCGTTGTGGAAGTAGGGTGCCGAGGCCCAGACACCATCCAGTGGGGGTGCAACGTAGCCGCGTGGCTTGTCAACGTTGTCCAGCTTACCGAAGTCGGTGAACCAGCTCTTGCCGTAGGATGATCTGTGAGAGGGGGTCAGAGCGCGGAGACGTACCTGATCCGTACCGATCTCATCGAGTTCAATCATCCGTTCAGGGTAAGATCGGGGCGTCTCATAGGTTCCATGGCACTCGGCGCAATTCTTGTTAAAGAGGGTCGCGCCGTGACTCGCCAGCTTCCGGTCGATGGCGTAAGGATAATCGGGAGGCTGGATCGAACTGATGTAGGCGAAAATGTCCCGAAAGTCACTTTCCCACTGACGAAACTTCTCCGGTCCATTTTCTTTAACCAGATTGAATTGCATCAGACCGCGGTGGCCCTTCTCCGCGAACCCATCGATGTACAGCATCCGCTTGCGTTGAAAGTGCCACCAGGCGGGCGCGTCCATATCGTGATGGACCATGAGAGGTGGCAGACGGTTGGGATAGATGTTGAGCTCATGATCTCGGTAGTTCATCAATGCGACACCAAACATGACCGCATTCGTCGTTCCGCGCGTTCTGCCCAGAGGCATGACCATGCTTCCCATATCCATCCGGGTGAGCGGCACTTTATTTCGAATTTTCGTGAGGCGAATCTCCTGTGTCATGGTTTCCAGAGCGAAATCGGTATTGGGTGCTCCGGGGTACGGTTTACCATTCACTTGGCCCCCATGGCACGCGAAACAGTTCATCGACCAGTTANNAGTGACATCGTCAACAACGTATTGCAGCGGTTTTCCCGAAGCATCGTTGGGGCGGCGAGTCAATCCATACCGCTGGAACGCCATCGAGCGTCGTTCCTCTAGCGTCGCTTTTTCGGCGCGGCTGCGCAGAGGTTCCGGCCAAACTTTCCAGACGGAGTCGAAGGTCTCCTGCGTGAAGTCCGGAGGGAGATATGCTTTGGTTGTGAGTAGCTGGTACCCACGTTTTGCCGCTTCGTCGTCCGCCATGACCGATGTTGCGCAGAGGCAGACGAGACAGAGCAAGCAGAGCCAAATTGTTACCGGTCTCATGAGTTGAGCCTCCAGCGGGATGCGTCATGCCAGCACACGTTCCCGAGTTTCACGGAAAGCATGTCACTGACACGTAGTTGCGAGCCATCTCCATGTTGCGTTTACCAAACTTTTGTTGTCATGGCTGTAAAGCGGCACCCGCCGGTCGACCTGGCTCATGTTGCATCCAGGCGTTCGCGAAAGGCGTCCTAGGAAGCAACAACACCTTGGAATCGTTTCACCGCCTCTTCGACATTTTGACGACTGTTGAAGGCACTCAGTCGGAAATATCCTTCGCCACTGGCCCCGAAACCGCTTCCGGGCGTACCAACGAGGTGAGCCTTCGTGAGCAGGTCATCGAAGAAATCCCAGCTGGTGGCATTCCCGGGAGTTTTCAGCCAGACATACGGGGCATTCACGCCTCCATAGACACGAATGCCGATCGCTTCGAGGCCTGCCCGCAACAATCTTGCGTTCTCCATGTAGAAATCGATCGTGTTTTTAACCTGTTCTTGTCCCGCTTCACTGTAAACGGCAGCAGCGCCACGCTGGACAATGAACGAGGCTCCATTGAATTTGGTGCTTTGGCGACGATTCCAAAGTGGGTGGATCGCCTCATTTTTGCCGCAGCTGGTTTTCCCTTGCAGGTCTTTCGGGACGACTGTGAAACCACAGCGTACACCGGTGAATCCGGCCTTTTTGCTGAAACTACGGAATTCGATGGCGACCTCGCGAGCGCCTTCGATCTCGAAAATGGAGTGAGGTACCCCAGATTCGGTAATGAAGGACTCGTAGGCTGCGTCGTAGAGAATGACCGCATTTCGTTCCTGGGCATAACTGACCCACGATTGCAAAGTTTCTCGTGAGGCCACGGTGCCGGTTGGATTGTTGGGGTAGCAAAGGTAGATCAGGTCGACATCCTGATCTGGCAGGGCGGGTGTGAAGTCATTTTCGGCGGTTACAGGAATGTAGACCAAGCCTGCGTAGCGCCCGGCATCATCCGCCTCGCCAGTGCGTCCTGCCATCACGTTGGTATCCACGTAGACCGGATAGACGGGGTCAGTGACGGCGACGACATTGTCGGGACCGAAGATATCGAGGATGTTCCCGCTGTCGCATTTCGAACCATCGGAGACAAAAATCTCGTCTGCCGACACATCGAGGCCTTGGTAATCATGCTCGGCGATGGCTTCTCTCAAGAAGTCGTAGCCTTGCTCGGGACCATAGCCGCGAAAGGAGCTGTGTTGTGACATTTCATCGACTGCCTGGTGCATTGCCTCCAGGATTGCTGGTGCGAGCGGTTCGGTAACATCGCCGATTCCCAGCTTGATGACTTGAGCATCGGGGTTTGCTTCGCAGAAAGCTGACACCCGCCGACCAATTTCGGGAAAGAGGTAACCGGCTTTCAGTTTCAGGTAGTGATCGTTGATTTGGGCCATCGTGCTTATTTTCCTTAATCGATTGACTGACTTCAGGGTGAGTTTGTAGGTGGTTGTGCTTCGGCGTTGCGTTGGTAGCAGTGGTAGGCCGGGCGGGCCTCGTCCTTGGCATCGAATGCCCACGGCATCCACACAAGCGAAAGTTGTTTTACATCGATATCTGACTTGGTTGGTTTGATTTTGAGTTCTTCGAGTGGTGGCACATTATTTTGGGCCGCTTCTGTCAGTCCGTTGACGTCAACTTGAAACTTATCTTCGAGTGAATCCATTTCCGAGCGAATTTGGTGAACGTTCGCCTGTGCCTGCTGAACTTCTCCTTGTTCCGATACCGCGCGTGCGCCGGAGCGCATGGCCGTTCCGAAAGAACGAGCGTTAGTACGTGAGGCAATCTTGTTACCGAGAACGGCACCAAGAATCGAGGTTCCAAAGCTGACGGCGGTATGGAACATCTGTGTTCGCGATTGTTCCTTTTCCTTTTGAACTTTGCTTTGCGCTTTGCGCAGTCGTGATTCCAGTGAGTCCATTTGGGATTCGTACTTATTGCGTAGTTTTTCCACCGCGAGGTCACGTTTTTCTTTCGCGATTTGGCGTAAGCGGATCTTGAATTCACCGGCCGTTTCGCCGGCACGAGAGTACTGCTTCCATTCGCTTGATTTCCAGATCGTCAGTCGCTGTTCGCGATAGAGGTGATTGATCAGTGATTTTTGCCAGCGCTTGTAACTGTTGGCATGCGTCAGTTTGGCAGGCGCCGCCGCAAATTGGCTTCCCTCCGCAGGCGTGCTGACCAACGCCGGTTCTTGAGACCAAACGTCCGCGGTCTCCCACAGGTCCTGCAAGCTGTCGTCAGCATCTAGCCACCGCATTAAGGTGAGTTCCACCCACTGGTCCACCTTGTAGGTGACACGAGAGAAGTGTAATCGGGCCGTGGCCATGAGCGTTGGGCGGTACAGTAGTCGCGTCTCTGCGTGCACTTCCGGTAGAACAGTGGCAAATTGCTCGTGGGCCTCGGGGGGAATGACTGGTCTTGCACGGGACGTCGAGATTGCTGACTCGTGCACGAGAGTCGATGTTGCCGCCGTTGCCTGATGTGGGGTGGCCGCTTGCGCATGCGATGGCGCTGCCGCTTGATGAGCAGCTTTCTTCGGATCCATCAGAAGCTGAATTTGACTGCGCGTCAGTGGTCCACGTAGATACGACAATGCCCACCGAGTTTGAAACACGATAGGTTCATCATCGTGAACGTTGTGCATGAGGAATTTGCGGTTGCCGAGTCCCGCGAGTGTGGCTGCCATTTGGCCTCGATCGAAGGTCGATCCCGAGGTTGCTGAAGCGCCTTCGAGTCCATCAAGCACACGTGCTTTATCACGTTCGGTTTGCAAGCGACCCAAAAACCACGTTCCCGTATTCGACAAACCCTTATAGTCCAGGTCGACTGGGTTTTGTGTTGCCAGAACGATGCCCACACCAAAAGCGCGGGCTTGTTTCAGAAGCGTCAGCATGGGCTGCTTGGACGGCGGATTGGCGGTCGGTGGAAAGAAGCCAAATACCTCATCCATATACAAGATTGCGCGCAGACTGGAAGTGCCAGGTTGGGAGCGGGTCCACGCTAATACCTCGTTCAATATGAGCGTGACCAAAAACATGCGTTCCGAGTCCGAGAGATGGGAAATCGAAACAACGGATAATTTCGGTTGACCTTCTGCGGTATAGAGCAGCTGCTGTATGTCGAGTGGTTCGCCTTGTGTCCAACTTCGAAATGACGGTGAAGCAACAAGGTTGTTGAGCATCAACGAGAGTTCCAGACGCTCTTTGCTCGGATAGAACGTTTCCAAATCGACATATCCCACCGTGTCAAATCCAGGTTGCTGGATGGCTTGGATCAAACCCGCCAAGTCGACGTCGCGTTCGTCGCGCCAGGCGCGATCCAAGATGTTGGAGAGCAGAATGTGCTCACGACTGCGGAGGGGATCGGCGTGAATTCCAAGTAAGGCGAGTAAGCCTGAAACAGAGCAGGCAACGCGGTCCCGCATGGCGTCGCTATCTTGGATGACTTCCGCAGGTGGAGCAGAAAACGATCGGAGGATGCTCAGCGGTAATCCGGCGTTGCTGCCGGGCGTGTAAATGTTCAGGTCGACGGTCGAACGCAGTTTGTCAATGCGATCACCACTTTGCCCCCATTCTGCCAGGCCGTTTTGCCATTTTTCGGCCAGATGGGTGGCGTATTCATCGCCAGTCATCCCGGCTCGCGTCGCCTCGCTCTCGTCGACCCAGGGGCGAAAATCTGAGCCGCGCAGCTGGGGAAAGGTCAGTAAGAGATTGCCGATGTCCCCTTTGGGGTCGAGCGCAATGACCGGAATCCCGTCGATTGCAGCTTCTTCCAGCAAGGACAAGCAGAGCCCGGTCTTACCGCTTCCCGTCATCCCCACGCAAACCGCATGGGTGGTGAGGTCCTTGGAATCGTAGAGTACGGGGTCAGGAATGGTGGTTCCTGTCTCCAAATCGTACTTGCGACCCAAATAAAAGACGCCCAGATTGTCGTAATTCTGCATAATCAGTGGAAGATCATATGGGCCACGCGACGATCAATGGTTCTGATTTTAACGGTTCGATTGGGGTTTGCTATCGGTCACGCGGTGACTGTGAGGAACGAAATGACCAACGACCAACCTGCCACGCATGGTGACGCTCCGCTGTTTTGCGATCGTTGCTTAAAAGGTTTGACACCTGGGAATGGCGAGTTTTACTTGATTCAGATCGAGGCAGTGGCCGATCCGACGCCACCTAGCTTGATCGAACACGCGCGGAGTGCGGATATCACCAGCGAACTGAATGAACTTGTTTCCCAGATGGGAGATCTGTCTCCTCAGGAAGCGATGGATCAAGTTCACCGCAAGTTGACGATTCAGCTGTGTTTGTCCTGTTATCGGGATTGGATCGAGAATCCGACAGGTTCGTAAAACGCCTTGCTGTGCCGCTGTCGACCTTGCCGCAAAACAATCCCTGACCTAGACTTAGGCGTCCAAATTTTCACTATTTCTCGACATTGCGTCCCAAACGAGCGATCTTGTGCCGCTGAATGAATTTGCTTTTCAACGTTGCCTCTCGGCGGACTGCGGCGCGACATATGGTGCTGACGAGGTCTTAATTGCCTGCAAGCAATGCGGGGAATTACTCGATGTCGACTACGAATGGGATCGTGCGCAACCTCCAAGCCGGTTGCAAGATCTGGAGAAGTACTGGGCGGAACGTCATCACCCGTTGAACTTCAGCGGCGTCTGGAGGTTCCGCGACCTTCTGCCGTACGTCAGCGATGACGAAATTGTCACGGTGGGCGAGGGACAAACCCTTTTGCAGCAAGCGAATGCGGTGGCCTCGTATGTCGGACTTGACCCCGGAAACCTCTACCTCCAATACGAGGGCATGAACCCCTCCGGAAGCTTCAAAGACAATGGCATGTCGGCAGCGTTTACGCACGCTCACACGATTGGAGCGCAGCGCGCCGCATGTGCCTCGACCGGCAACACCAGCGCTTCGCTGGCGATGTACTGTTCGGTGACCAGAGCGATGCGGGGGATTATCTTCATCGGATCTGGAAAGATCTCCTACGGGAAACTCTCGCAAGCACTTGATTATGGAGCGTTGACGGTACAGATCGCCGGTGATTTTGACGACGCGATGGTGCGGGTGCGCGAGGTATGTAAAGAGCTGGGAATCTATCTCGTCAACAGCGTCAATCCCTTCCGACTGGAAGGTCAGAAGACCATCATGTTCCGCGTTCTGGAAGCGCTACGGTGGGAGATTCCTGATTGGATTGTCGTCCCCGGGGGGAACTTGGGGAACAGTAGCTCCTTTGGTAAGGCGTTCATGGAGCTGAAACAGCTGGGGTTAATTGACCGAGTGCCCCGACTGGCAGTGATCAATGCGGCGGGCGCTGACACGCTCAGTCAGCTGGTCGAGCGACGCGACCTGCGGTGGAACGACAGTCAGACGGACGAAGAAAAAATTGCCGCCTACTACCAAGAGCTTGATGACCTCCACAAGAAGGCTGATACGATTGCCAGTGCGATCGAAATCAACCGCCCCGTCAACCTCAAGAAATGCCTGCGGGCGCTGGCCGTCTGTGACGGCGTTGTGCGTCAAGTCAGTGATCAGGAGATCTTGGATGCCAAAGCGCAAGTGGGTGCCGGTGGGATTGGCTGCGAGCCAGCCAGTGGCGCCAGTGTGGCTGGGGCAAAGTTACTCCGGCAACAGGGTGTGATCGGGGCCAGTGATCGCGTCGTGTGCATTCTGACCGGACATGTGCTCAAAGACCCGACGGCGACGGTAGCATATCACTCTACCGACCAGAAACTGTTTAATGACGTCTTGGGAAGTCGAGGCGTGAAGACGGCTTCTTTCGCCAATCGCGCGATTGCCGTTGATAATGATCTGGGTGAGATCATCCAGGCGATTCAACTGTATGGCTGATGGTGCATTAGTGGAACTGGCGGCATCATTCTGAGACCAGTTTCAATACCAGCATGATGATGGACCAAGTGTTGAGCATCATGTGAGCGGTGATTGCCGGCAACAAACGACCTGTGCAACGTGTGACGTAGCCAAGTCCCAATGCGAAGACGATTAAGGCAATCCAGTCCGGGCCGTGGTTATAGTGCACCAGTGCAAACAGGATGGATGAAGCGATGACCGGCCAGAGTGGCGGTTGGAAGTTTTTCTTCGCTGCGATTTCCGACTCGGTGGGCTCAGGGGCGTTGTCTTCCGCGTCGACGTTTGGCTTCAGGGACATGCCGAGAATCGGGTCGGAAGCTGTGTATTTGCCGACGCTGAAACGTTCGAAGAGTCCTTGCAGCAAGCCACGGAAGGCGTATTCTTCCGCAATCGGCGCAGTGATCACTGCCGAAAACGTGCCCATCAGAATAAATCCTGCGTCCGGTTCTTGCTTCAGTATCTCAGCGAGCGGGTGAGAGGATTCGTGAAAGAGCGTTGTCACGACTTGTACCAGCAGAGCCAACGGGGCCACCAGCAAGAACGTGCAGGCACCAAGGCGGAGGTCGTAAGTGAGTCGATGCGTTGTGATGCCAAGTGTTGCCAGACTGAATCCACTGCGCAGGCGAATGATGCCCAACGAAACGGCAACGGTCACGAGTTTGCTACCGGAGTCAATCAGCAGGAATAAAATGCGCTCTCGCGGAGCAAGTTCGCTGAGTGAACCCTCAAGTGTGATGCCTGCCAGGCGGACGAGCTGTGCACCAGTCCATTGGCATAGCAGGAGGACGCTGAGAACCACGAACAGATCAGCGAGACACCACGCGGGTTCCGTGCGTGGTTCGATCTCGATGACATCTCCATGACGCCGATACCGCAGGATGACTCGGATCCACATGGCGAAGCAACCCACAAACAACAAGCAGGCGCAAGCTGCCTGGATGATCGTGGGCGGGGTCATGTGGCAGGACTTTCCTTCGCTTGGGTCATCCGAATGGCCGCAAAGACGTAGCCGATGCCTGATTGGACGGTCGAGATAACTGCCACGAAGGCGGAGATGAACAACGTGGTAGTCAACCAGGCCGGCGCCGCGTCCACACCGTAGCTCAACGTGATCAGGCTGGCACCGACAGCGACGCATTGGAACACCATCTTGAGTTTACCCGACATGCCCGCGGAGAAATCTCCTCCAGACGCTTCGATCATGCTCCGTAAGGCGGTGACGAGTAGTTCTCGGCCAACCACGATGGTTGTCATCCAAGCGGCAATTCCTGACCCTTGATCATATTCGGCGCTCAAAAAGATGAAGGTGCCACAGATGATGATCTTGTCGACAAAGGGGTCCAGCATCCGTCCCAATTGGGTGACTTGATTGAATTTGCGTGCCCACCATCCGTCGACCCAATCGGTGCTGGCGGCGATCACGAACAGGATAAAGGCAGCCAGGAACCAATCGAATTCAATGAGAGCAAAGACGACACAGGCCAGAATCAGCCGCGACATCGAGAGTGCGTTGGGGACATTCAGCATTTGTGGAGCTGGAGCAGGCGTCTGAGATTCAGCCGCATCGGAGGGTGTTTCGCTCATATTGCATCGTCACCGCTTGCTGGTGGCGACTCCAATCAAATCGTATTGTTGGTGGGCGACGATTTCGCAGGTCACGATATCGCCGGGGGCCAGTGTCTCTTCCGTCTCCGTAACGAAGACCAGGGCATCGACGTCAGGGGCGTCGGCAGTCGTTCTGCCAATCCAGACACCTGCTTGGTCTGGCAGGGGCTGATCAATGATCACCTCTTGTTGGGTTCCGGTTTGAGCGGCATTGCGACGGAAAGCGATCTCTTGCTGAGTTTGCATCAACTGTTCGCGACGCTGCTCTTTGACTTCTTCCGAAAGATGGCCGGAGAGTTTTGACGAAGGAGTTGTTTCCTCCAGAGAGTAGGTGAAGACTCCCAGGCGTGCAAACTGTTGCTCGCGCACGAACTCCACCAATTCTTGGAACTGATCGTCGGTTTCACCAGGGAACCCGGTGATGAGCGTTGTTCTGATGGACAAGTCCGGGATGCCATCGCGAAGCTTATCGAGCAGTTGTAAGGTTTCGCTTCGAGAGACGCGCCGCGACATGCGTTTCAGCATCTCGTCATTGATGTGCTGAAGTGGCATATCGATATAGGGCAGTATTTTGCTGCTGCCGGCGATGGTATCGATGAGTCGGTCGTCGATGTACATCGGATAAAAGTACATCAGGCGAATCCATTCGATGCCGTCCACCTCCTGGAGTTGCTGCAGAAGTTGGTGCAGGCGCGGCTGACCATCGATGTCGATTCCGTAATACGTGGTGTCTTGCGCTACGATGATCAGTTCACGTACGCCATCTGCAGCAAGTTGCGTTGCTTCCTCGAGCACTTGTTCGATTGGTTTCGAGGCGTGTTTTCCTCGCATCTGCGGAATGGCACAGAAGGTGCAGAGGCGATCACAGCCTTCAGAGATTTTGAGATAGGCGAAATGCTGTGGGGTGATCCGTAGCCGATTTGTATCGGGCAGGGCTCGAATGGGAGCGGGTTGAAAAACGGAGCGTTGCTCATCGAGATTGCCAACCAGCCGGTCGGCCACCGCGGTTACCTCTTCGCGACCGAAGACGCCCACGAGCGAATCGATCTGTGGTCGATCGACCAGCAATTGTTCCTTTTGTTTTTCGGCGAGGCATCCAGTCACAATGACGCCCCGTGTGCCGCCACTCTTTTTCAACGCCAGCATCTCGTCGATGGAAGCAAACGACTCTTCACGAGCCTGTTCGATGAAGCCGCAGGTGTTGACCACAACAAAGTCGGCGCCTTCGGGGTCTGGCACGAGCTGGTAGCCGTCGAGTTGCAACAAGCCCAGCATGCGCTCGCTGTCGACTGTGTTTTTGGGGCACCCCAGGCTGACGAAGGCATAGGTCCCCTTGGGCGTTTGTTGTTGATTTGGGAGTGAGATTTGTGTCAGCACGACTTGATCCGCAAAAAGGGGGGTAGTGAGAATCTCATCCTATCCTCTTCTGGTGCATACGGCGAGGTGTCAGATGTCCAAAGTTGCCCAGTGGTGGGGGTGTCAGGAAACAAAAACAGCCACCGTGGAGTGTCTCCACGGTGGCTGTGAAGTTGTCTTAGGAGGGATCCTAGAGAGTCCAACCTTCGCGATAATCGCGGTGTACGAATTCGTTAACCGCTGACACGTTGGTGCTCTTCAGGTTCTTGGCATCCCATTCGATGCGTTGACCTTCACCAGCTCGGAGAGCCAGATTACCAACGAGGATCGTTTCGGTCAGGCGTCCGGCATAGCCAAAGTTCGACATGGTGCCGCCGTAGTCGCCCTTGATGGTGGAAACGAATTCCCACTTTTGACGTTGGTCACCACCGCCTTTGAACGGGATGCGTGGAAGTTTTTGCTCAGGCTTTTCGAAGCCTTTGTATTTGTCTTCCGGCAACAGGTAATACTTGGCACCGTAATCATCGGGCGAGAAGAGCAAGCCCTTGGAGCCAACGACGACGGCGCCGCTCGTTTTGCGGCCACCTTTCTTTTGGTTTTCGATGCGCCGTTGGAAGCCTTCTGGCAACTGCTTGATAATCTCGTTAGGAGGAAGATTGCCACCGTCGTACCAGGTGAATTCGCACGGAGGTAATCCTTCACGCGCTGGGAATTCAAACTTGATGCTTGAACTCTCAGGATACGTTTCGCCTTCAAAGAGACCGGGGTTCTTGACGGCGGTGACCGCAACAGGATCCCACAGTTTCAGAGCCATCACGGGCATGTTGGTCGTATGACAAGCCATGTCACCGAGAGCACCAGTACCGAAGTCGACCCAACCACGCCACTTGAAGCCATGGTAAACGCCTTGCTTGAACGGTCGCATCGGTGCTGGACCGATCCAGGCATCCCAGTTCAGGTTTTCTGGAATGGGATCTTCGCCAGCTGGACGTCCAGTGCCTTGAGGCCAGATCGGGCGATTTGACCAAATGTGTACGGAGGAGACGTCGCCGAGGGCTCCGGACTGGATGATCTCGACTGCCTCNCGTAGNCCATTCTCAGAGGTTCCTTGGTTGCCCATCTGAGTCACNACACCCTTTTCGGCTGCGACTTCGCGCATGGTACGCGCTTCGCGGATCGACCAGGTCAATGGCTTCTGGCAGTAGACGTGTTTGCCCATGCGCATCGCTTTGACTGCAGCCGCAGCATGGTTGTGATCCGGTGTGCTGACCGTGACGATATCGACCTTGTCGCCGAGCTTGTCCAGCATCTCGCGGTAGTCGGTGAACTGGACAGCGTCAGGGAATTCGCGTCCTTTTTTGGTCAGTGTTCCGCCGTCGACGTCACAGAGACCAACAATCTTCACGCCTTGCTCGGCGATGTGGCTGGTGTCACTGCTGCCCTTACCGCCGACGCCAACACAGGCGGCAGTCAGTTGTTGGTTCGGGGAGTCGTCGGCCCGTGAGAGCCGGGTGCCAACCAAAGCCGCAGTTCCCACTGCGGCAGTTTGGCCAATGAAGGTACGACGCGTTGTATTTCGAGTCATGATGAATTACCTCGGACGGGGAGTGATTAAAAGGGGGAGAGAGCCAGGGTCTGGTAGATCGCTCGCCACCGTATTTTACGCGAACCCCACTATATAACAAACCAGCTGGCAACAAACCACTACGAAAAGCCGGAAGCGGCGAGTATTCTTTGGGTTGGAAAGTGCTGACGCGTTTTGCCGACCACACGTTGCCAATTCCCTGTTTCGCATCTACGCTGGCTACACAGCAAAGCCTTGATCTCCGGAGTTTTACCCCCATGTTTCGCTTCCTTCGCCCATGTAGTCTGGTTTTTTCTGTCGCCCTCATGTTGTGTGCGGGCTGCCGTGTTGAGACGGGTGAAAAGCCCGTTGAGGAGAAACCGCCGCAGGAGGTCAAGGCGGATGACCCGGCAGCGGTGACCGCATTGCAAGATGCCGGGTTCGTTCTGACCACCAACGACGCTGGCGTGGTGACCGAATGTGCGATGTCCAGTGATGACGATATCTCGGGTTTACTGGTGCACTTGGGTGGCCTGCCAAATATTGAAACACTGCGTCTTTCCGGTCCTGGCGTGACGGATGCGGGTATGGAAAACCTCACGCAACTCGCCAAGCTGAAGCGGCTGGATCTGACCGATTCGGCTGTGGGCGATGCGACGATGAAACAGATTGGTGACTTGTCCTCGCTGGANGTTTTGCGTCTCCGTCGTACTGGTTTCACGGATGCTGGCCTCGCGGCGATCAGCGGGTTGACCAAGTTGCGCGCTCTCGATTTGCGAAACAGCAATGTGACCGACGAAGGACTCACGCACGTTGGTGGCTTGAAGAATGTGCGCGACTTGCAGCTAGAGAAAGCTTCGGTCACGGACGAAGGAGTCGCCAAGCTGACCGGGCTGCCATTGACTTCGATCAACTTGAATTACTGTACGACGGTCAGCAATCCGGGTCTCAAGGCATTGGGTGAAGTCACCACACTTGAATCGATCCAACTGGATGCGACTAAGATTACAGATGAAGGTATGCCTGCGATGGCGAACCTCACCAAGCTCAAGCGTTTGCGCATCCGCGACACGGATGTGACCGGAGCTGGCTTCGCTCACATTGCTGGCTTGCAGAACTTAGAAAGACTCGAATTGCGCGGCACCTCAATCGATGATGCTGGATTAGAGGTGATCAGCCAACTTCCCAAAGTGACGATGCTCGACATCAGTGAGTGCCGTCTTGCCTCTCCAGAAGGGATGAAGCAGATCGGTAAGCTGACGGGGCTAACCGAACTAGGATTCTGGGAGACCAAGTTAAATGACGAAGCACTCGACTCATTGTCGGGATTGGTTCAGCTGACCAAACTGAATCTGAAAGCGACGGGGGTCACAGACGCTTCCGTGGCGACGTTGCTGCAGTTCCAAGAGTTGTCGGACCTGAACGTGGCAGGGACGCAATTCACCGACGAAGGGTTTAAGCAGTTTGCACAGTTGCCGAAACTGAAAAAATTGAATGTGGCGAATACCAGCATTGGCTTCGATGTCGTCGACGAACTGAACGCCCGTGACGGACTCGAGGTGGTCGAGTACGAAAACTAGTTCTTCTGGTAATGCAGCGTGGTGCACTCGGGTGCATTGCGGGCCGANTGCGGCGCAAGTGCGTTGTGTCGGCGGAGGNTGCGTCTGTCGACGACGCTTCTACCCCTCGTGCGGTCCGACTGTGGACATCGTGACAGGCTTATCCGCTTGCCTCTGCAGGTTGGTGTGTTTACGATACGCTCGCGGGCCTCATCCTTAATGGTGAAAGATGTCTTATGTTCGAGTTCTCGATCGTTTCGCAAACCGATCACCAGATGCAGGTCAAAGCGAAGGGAAGAATTGTCCAAGCGGGTGTTTCTCCTTTTGCGGATCCTCTCGCCGAAGCTATCAAGGATAGTAGCTATCGACGGTGTGTTGTGATTGATATGACAGACGTCGAATTTGTCGATTCCAGTGGGATCAGCTGGATTCTTAACTGCCACAAGCGTTTTCGCGAAGCGGGTGGTCAGCTGGTTTTGCACTCATGTCTACCGACGGTCACCAACATTCTGCGCGTGTTGAAAATGGACCAGGTATTGAATCTGGCAGACGATGAGGACGCTGCACAAAAACTCTGTGAGGACTGTGATGGCTGACTCGGTTGATATCGATTTTCAAGCCGAAGAGTTAATGAATATGGAGGCCGATCAGGCTGTGCAAGCCTTGATTCGCCATGCTCTCGCCGTCAAGGCGAGCGATCTTTTTGTGTTGACCGAGCCTCGATCGGTCAGCCTTTCCATCCGACGTCATGGGTTGGTGGAACAGGTCAGTGCTGTCCCTTCTGAGTTGGGCAAGCACATGATCAGTTACATCAAGGCCGCAGCGGGAATGGATATTGCCGAAAACCGTCGCCCGGCAGACGGTCGTTGGATTGCTGAATTCGATGATCTGAATGCGGACTTGCGAATCAATACNATTGCGACATTGCATGGCGAAGATCTTTCCATGCGCGTTTGGGACCGTAGCGTGGGGTTGCTCTCCATGGATGAACTTGGCATGCCCAGAAAAGAGCTTGCCAAGCTCAAGTCGATGATGACCTGTCCCAGTGGCTTGGTGCTGGTCACCGGCCCAACGGGCACGGGAAAGACGACCACGCTGTATGCAGCATTGAACGATTTGAGTGATGGAACACGAAAAATCAACACCTTGGAAGATCCGGTTGAATACCAATTGTCGAAAGCTCGGCAATCGCAAGTGAATTCGAAGATCGGATTGGACTTTCCGGAACTCCTACGAAGTGTTTTGCGACAATCTCCCGATGTGGTGATGATTGGTGAGATTCGCGACGAAGAAACTGCTGCAACAGCGGTCCGCGCGGCCAGNAGTGGGCATCTGGTGTTTGCAACCATGCATGCTCCGGTTTCNGCATCTGCAGTGCAGAGTATGTTGGCACTTGGAGTGCGTCCCTATTTTCTGTCGAACTGCTTGTTGTGTGTGGTCGCCCAGCGTCTGGTAAGAACACTCTGTCCAGTATGTCGTGTGCACTACGACATCAGCGACTCGCCGCAAACATTCGAGGACGTGAAGGATTTACTCGGCGAAGGCGAAGGACGGTCGATCTTTGGTCCCAGTGGTTGCGACGAATGCTACGGTGTGGGATACGCTGGCCGCACAGGGCTATTCGAAGTCATGTCGATGAACCAGGAGATTCGCCG
Organism: Blastopirellula sp.; assembly: GCA_002701545.1. Classification (GTDB taxonomy): domain Bacteria; phylum Planctomycetota; class Planctomycetia; order Pirellulales; family Pirellulaceae. Next base: position 103,489 of record NZVR01000123.1, read on the forward strand.
GCTGATTGCGGCTAGTGCGACGACCGGTGAGATTGAGCAGGCCGCGATCCGTAACGGGATGGTTGAATTCCGGCGTTCTGCCATGTTGAAAGTGGCTCAGGGGATTACCAGTACCGAAGAGATTTTGCGCGACGTCCCCGCCGAACATCTTGGCCTGGAGAACTAAACGAAGTCTCCACTCGGAAGACCCGTAAGTCCCCCGCCAGCTGCTTGGATATTCCTAAACCCTCCATTTCTCACAATGTAGCTTTGTCATGATCCAACGACGTACTTTTCTGCAATCGGTGGCCGCGGCCGCAGGAGTTTGTATTACCACACCAGACCTGCACGCTGTTGCGCCAGCGCCAGTGCCGAATCGCATTGCCGTCTCGACGTATTCCTTCTGGCAGTTTCGGCGGAAAGGATTGCGTGATGTCGGCAAGTGCATCGATCTGGCTGCGCAAATGGGCTTTGATGCGGTCGAATTGCTGCACGTCCAAATGACCGATGAGTCGAATGGCTATNTGCAGAAATTGAAGCAACGGGCGTTCGTCAACGGGTTGGACCTCTGTGGATTTTCAACACACCAAGGGTTTCTGTCACCCGATCGCGAAGTGCGGCAAAAGAATATCAAGCACACCATTCATTGCATCGAATTGGCATACAAGTTGGGCATCCCCACGATGCGCGTGAATACCGGTCGGTGGGGGACAAGCAAAAACTTTGATGCGCTGATGGCCAATCGCGGAATTGAACCGCCGTTAGAAGGGTACACGGACGAAGATGGATATCCGTGGGTGATCGACAGCCTTGCNGAATGTCTTCCAACGGCAGAGAAATGTGGAGTCACTTTGGGTTTGGAGAATCACTGGGGTTTGGGCCGAACGCCCGAAGGTGTCATGCGGATTGTCAATGAAATTGACAATCCATGGTTGCAGGTCACGCTGGACACAGGCAACTTTCTCGAAGATCCGTATGATCGTTTGGAAAAGATGGCAGACAAGACGGTCTATGTGCAGGCCAAGACTTACTATGGTGGTGGTCTGTGGTACGAATTGGATCTTGACTACCCNCGCATCGCCAAGATGCTGAAGAAACANAACTATCGAGGGTATGTTTCACTCGAGTTCGAAGGCAAAGAAGATCCCCTGACGGCCATCCCCAAGAGTCTTGGGTTGCTACGCCAGGCGTTTGCAGCGGATTGATCGAGTCAGCCCATCTGTGGCCGGCAAACGTGGTCGCGTTAGACCTGCGTTAGCACCAGGTCTTCTTCCAGCGAGCGGTGGGGATTCAGTCCGGCGGTTTGCAATTGGCCGTGATAGTCGCGGACTGCTTCTGCAGGTTCGATGTCGCCGTCGGCAAGCGCTCGTAACACGCGCACGAACATCAGTTGGTTTTCGGCTTGATTGATCTTGCGGCCAAATAAAGCGGCGCGTGCACCGTATTTCTTGGCTTCCCAGAGCATCTGAAAAGCGTCATGCGTGGTGCCGGCCGGCCCACCCAGAATCCCTGGGATTAATGCGGGTTCATAGTGGACCAAGCGTTCCATAGCAGCNGGACCAAAGTAAGGCATTTTTAAGAACAACGGGCGGGCACTGCGGGTGACGCCGGCGAGCACGCGGGCAATCGAATCGTTNACGAANCGTCCGACGTCGGCGGGTTCGCGAGTGCCTGTCGCATTAGGAGCAAACACTTCGAGAAAGTGGCGAAAACCTTTGGTTTCTGCTTCCAGGCGAAAGGATTTGTAAGCTTCTGACGCTTCCCGATCGAGAACCGCGTCGTTGTTAAAGGTGATGGAATACAGACCCAGGTTTGCACCTCGCTGCCGCTCGTCATCGGTGGGGTTGATCTTCGCCGCTTGAATGTGGTCGATGGTGGCGGAGCGGAAGCACAGAGAAGGTTGATGTTTGTAATCGCCGCTCATGCCGAGCCAGATGTCGGTCGTGTCATTCGCTCGTACGGCGGGTGTGACCGGCGTGTCGTCAAACAGGCGCTCGTCGATCGTCAGTTGTTCATTGACACTGGCGCTCATCAACATGATGTCGACCAGTCCAGCTTCGGTAATTTCACGCATTGATTGCATGTACGACGCCAGCGTCCGATAAGGAAAACGGGCCTGGTCGTCACCCTGATTGACGCCGGGTGCTGCCACACCGAATCCCATGTCGCCGTCTTTTGCGTCTGCAATAATAAAATCTTGGCAGGAGGAGTCGTTGCGAATGCGATCGATCTTGATGTCCAGTGACTTATTCATGAAACGTATCTGATACTTGCAGGGGTGATTGCGAATTGGGAACTAGCTGCTGGGAACTGGCTGCGTGAGGTTGGCAGCCTGTTCTGTTCATAAGTGGAGGGAAGTGGGTTCTAGATGGCTTCGATGTGTAGGCCGCGTCGCCGACGCTCGGTGCGCCGCACGTCGTCGATCAAGCCTGCAATTCGTTGCACATCGTCGATCCCGATCAACGTCAGTTCGGGATGGGAGCGATCCGTCGAAGTGATTTGGATGGTGCCCACCCCCAGCATCCGCTGGACAATCCCTTGCGAATATGTCACATCGTCCATGTCGATGACTTCGATGCGGTCGGTTGTTCTCTTGAGAATGCCTTCACGATGAATGAAACGCTGGGTGGTGAGTTCGTAATGTACGCTCCATTTGCGATAAAGGAAGATGCCGAAGATGGCAATCCACAGCAAAAGCACCACGCCACCTGCGCCCAGAGCAAGCGGCATACCCGCACCCGTCAGGGCCAGGAAAATGGCGGCGGCGAGCAGGCCGAAGCTCGCGAGTCCGGCTGCCAGCCAGATACCGTACATGGCTTTGGCCGAGTAGCCGCCTTGCCATAATTCTTCCTCAGGATCGTAGTCCTGATCGTGAGGAGTTGGCGCCGCACCCTTGAGTTTTTCTGCCGGGGTTGCCGCTTTGTCGGGCTGCAGGCTGGCACCGCAATGCTGGCAAAACAGCGCATCGCTCACGACTTCGGCTTCGCATTTGGGACACTTCATATGGCAGGGTACTCCGTCTGGTGAGCCGATTTTGAAGGATCGCGTCAGGCGTTGCAACGGTGCCAAGTATATCGCGATTCAGAGTGTTCTTCATCAGGACACCAAGCGGATTCTCTCTGGTGCGACCTGGATTTGTGCGATGCGCCGCGATATTGGTCTGATCAGCCCCAGTATCTGTGAGCGTAACTCACTGGCTCCCCGTACTGAATGGAATACAATCAACGGTCAGGTTACGTGTTCATTTCGTCGATTCTATTTTTATTCGAGAACGTTGTGTTCCTCTGGCTCCTGGTCCTTTTTATTTGCACTCCGTTCATCGAGCTGGCACTGCTCCTGAAAGTTCATGAGTACCTCGGCACGATGTGGACGTTGGCAATTGTTGTTGTCACGGCGATCACTGGTTGGTGGCTTGCTCGCTCACAAGGGCTCCGTACCTACCGCCGCATCCGCGAGGAACTGGCGACAGGGCGGATGCCGCAGGCTTCACTGGTGGATGCCATCATGATTTTCGTTGCGGGAGCGTTCTTGTTCACTCCCGGAGTACTCACCGACTTGTTTGGCTTGTCCTTGCTGTTACCACAGTGTCGTGCCGTTTACCGCCAAGTGTTAGCGCGCTGGTTTCGGGAAAGGTTTCAAATCACTTCGTTCCCGCAGCATGGCCCGGGCTTTCAGCGTGCAGACGACCCTGATGTGGTCGATTCGTATATGGACGATCCGGCTTCGGCCAGCGACAGCAATTCGGAATCCATGGGCGACAGGTAACGGCCCACGGCCACGCGTTTCCCGTAGCTTCATGTCTCTGGGCCGCCGTCGTCTTCTGGCCCGTAACGCCCGCGGAATTCTTCCACAGGATATTTGAGCCGATTTTTGACCATTTTGTCGGTCATGGCCTGGCTGACGTCGATCTCCAGTTCGTTGGCAATCGCCAGGACATAGCAGCATACATCGGCGAGTTCTTCGCGGACTGCAGCCAAGCGTTTAGGATCCGCAGCAACAGCCCGTGACGCTTCAGGCGTGAGCCATTGAAAGTGTTCCATGAGTTCAGCGACCTCGATTGCCAAAGCCATGGTGAGGTTCTTGGGGGTGTGGAACGTTTTCCAGTCGCGTTCGTTGACAAAGGTTGCCACGACTTCGCGAAGATCGGAAACTGTTGTCTCGGAGTCACTCATTTTGCCTCTCGGATATGGCAAACATTGATGGATCAGTAACGCCTCCGATGGAACGGTTCGCTGTGGGTGCGTTCCAGCCGTGAGGTCTTTCAGGAAGCCACGTCATGATAACGATTCAACCCGTTGCCGGAGATCCCGGGCTCTGGCAATTATTGGCGGAGCAGCGATTTGCCAAACCTCGGGATGAGGTGTTTCAATTTTTTGCCGATGCGAATCAGCTGGAACGCATTACACCGCCTTGGTTGCATTTTTCGATCGTTTCTGAGCTGCCTATCGAGATGCGTGCGGGGGCATTGATTGACTACCGGCTGCGAATGCGGGGGCTCCCGATTTTCTGGAGAACGGAGATTTCTGTTTGGGAGCCGTCCGTTCGATTCGTTGATCAGCAACTGCGCGGGCCTTACCGCCTGTGGCATCACGAGCATCTGTTTTTGGAGGAGGGTCAGCATACCGTGGTGCGCGATGTGGTGAATTACCGAGTTCCGTTGGGGGTGTTGCTGCACCGGCCGCTGGTACGTCCGGAGTTAATCCGGATCTTTCAATATCGCCACGATGTTTTGGCAAAGATCTTTGCATGAACACACGTTTTGGCAGGGTAAAGTCGCGTGTTTGCCACTGAATTCTGCTCGCAGTGGCAAGTCAGGCGTTGGTAGATTACGATTTGACGTTGTCGAAGTAGTTCCTCGAATCGTTCAATTAGGTTTGCTATGAAACGGCTCTCACTTTTCGTTGTTTGTGTTGCGTTGTCAGCAATTCACAGTGATCTCGTCGGCCAGGAGTGGACACGATTCCATGGTCCCAATGGCACCGGGGCGAGCGAGGCAAAAAACATTCCGGTCCGCTTTGATGAGTCCGACTATAACTGGAAGACCAAGTTACCGGGGATTGGTCATTCATCACCGGTCATTTGGGGCGAGCGGGTCTTTGTTCTGAGTGCTGACCCGGAAAATGCAACTCGCTATTGCCTGGCTTTGGATGCGAAGACCGGGGCGATCGTATGGCAGCGTGAATTCAAGTCGACGGTGCATCATCTGCACGCGCGAAGTAGCTTTGCCAGCAGCACGCCGGCTTGCGACGCTGACCATGTTTATTTTGCCTGGTCCACTCCGGATGCAACCTGGCTCAAGGCGTTTGATCATCAAGGGAAAGAGGTTTGGTCGAAAGATCTCGGGCGCTGGGTCAGCCAGCACGGCTTTGGGACATCGCCCATCGTGTATCAAGGGTTGGTGATCCTGCATAATTCCCAGCAGGCCAATCAGTTGAAAGAAGGCCAAAAGCCAGGTGAGA
>NZVR01000124.1 GCA_002701545.1 Blastopirellula sp.
CCCTCTAACTGCGGAATCTCCCTCACGATTGCAGCCATCATTTCAAGCTGAGAGTTGCCCATCAGCGAGGCCAGTGCTTGGTTTTCACTGCGCAAATTCAGAACGTTTCGCCTTTCTTCTAAAGCGGGACGAACTTCTTCTTTGGTAGCATTTATATTGTAATTTGCGGACCAAATCAGTGCATTCAGACCAATCCACCGAGCGCCTTCTAAGGACAAGAAAACTACCAAAAGAAGACTTGCACAAGTGAAGATTAATGGCTCATAGACTTTCAACTTACGAGCAGCGCCTTCTTCGAAACCCCAGGCCTGTGGATGTGATTTAACCGTTGGAATTTCTATTGGCCGCGCCTCTAAACCCGATGATCGAGCAAAAAGGTCTAAATCAGCTTCATTTGGCGAATTCCGCCAAAGAGTCTCAGAACGAAGTACTCCATCCAACCATCGCTGGCCAACAATTCCGTCCATAGATTCAAAAATTTGAAGGCCATTTTCCGCTGAAGAGTAAAAGATGCTCTCGGGTAAAATATCTACCAATGCTAAATCATCAGCTTCCAGTAAATTTTCCAAGATTGCCTCCTCGACAATCCTTTTGTCCCAACTCCAAACCATCGCGATCCCTTTCTCCCAACTAACCCAATAAGAAGGTTCTTCGAAGGGTGACTGAATTTGAATAACATTTGATAGTGCTAAAGACCTGTCTTTGGAGTCTAAGTGTCTGAGATCAATATTCTGGAAAATAGTATGAGCGCGACTAAGAACCCAGACGCTGCCAGGACGGCTGACCTCTTCGCATCGCACGCCTTCGAGCGAGTGGAAATACTGCCTACCGGAAAATAGCTTTTTTAGGGTGTTTTGAAGCATCAAGATTAACTATATCCTGCTGGTGCGTTGTATTTTCGCCCGGTTTTATTCGCACATTGTAGTCGATTTGCCATGGAGCGAAACCCGACATAGGCGTAAATTTAACTCCTAACCAACTTAATCGACTTTGCTTTTGACCACTAAATACGATCCTAAAACTAGACATCGGGGTCATAACGCGAGAAAACTCATCCGAAGGGATAATTAGATCGGTGACCTCATTGACGTCCGCTACTGATCTGAAGTGCCCGTCAATACGATAATCCAATATCGTTTTTCTCGCATTTTGAGTCAATCCATCGAGTAACATCAATCTGCCGGGAGTTAACGTATTAAAGTTCAATCTATTCCCGGCCAATACCGATACCTCCGTCAAAAAGTCGGCGTAACGATCCTCCAAGGCAGAGCCCCAACCTCGCACATTTAATATTTGAGTAGGACTCACAAGGAGACGATTAGTAGGAGGAAGCATTCCTGCCTTCAAATATTGGTTTTTTTCCGCACCATCAAGACTGGGGATTTCATCCCGATCTTTATAATCATTAAGGGCCGCGATAAGGCTCGGAATTGCTGACTCCGAAATGTCCATCGAAACAAGCAGATTCTCCAAAGTATCCGATGCAACACCCCCGTTGAGCGCAATGAGAGAACCAGAGTCTTGCATTGAAAAGACTACACTACCCATGCCTCGGTATTTGCGCCCGTCCAGTCTAATTTCATCACCGGAGGCAGCAAACAAGTCAGCGGAGAATGGGTTAAATTCATCTTCAAGTTTTGTTAATCCACCTCTCGAAGACGTCCTTAGTCCAGCATAGCTAAGCGAGTTTGTAGCACCCACATACAATATCGTTGCTCGAGTAGACCAAAGGTCGACCTCCCACTGGCTCTCCTCAGAAAATGCATGCACTGACTCCAGTATTCTTGTCGCCGAAGCAGCAACAAATCCTAAAGCGATTGTCATTCCAGCCAATAACCACAGAGTTAACATCAAGACAAAGCCAGCAGACTGTTTCATAGAATATCACTCGGCTGGGGCGTCGGATTAAGGCGCATCTTAGCAGCAGCCAAAATCTCGTAAGAGGAACCATCTATTTTTTCAACTTCCAATAAAATCCCTGCAGGCAAAGAACCCAGTTTTTCATCTTTAGCTGGCCACTCTGATGTAAAACTATTCGCATTAGCAAAATAAAAAAACTTCGCTCTACGGGCGGACCACCTTTTTATCAAGAGCGAGTCCTGATCGTTTTGAAGAACTCTAAGCTCTACATGGTTCTCGATTTGTGTTAGCGACCACTTGACCCTCGTCAAAACACCCTCTTCCTGAGTGACAGCGCTAAGAGTGTAACCCTCAAAATAATCAGCCCTGCCCACGAAAGCCCCAAAACCCTCAGGACTTGCCACCAACGACTCAACAGAGGCACGGAACCAATCTTCGGGAAGGATATTTGCTTGCAACTCACCCAGGTAACGGTTTACTTTCGAGTATTGACCAAACAAGATGCCTGAACTTTGAACTACCAACCCACTTATGATGCTTATAAGAACAAGCACCACTAGCATTTCCATCAAGGTGAAAGCCTGTAGATTTGACCTTCGCTTCACCTTATAAGCCAGTAGACGGCAGACGAACGCCCTCGTAACCTACAGACCGAGTTATAAGAACCTCAATATCTCGGCCTGATTCCTCGTCAAAAACCAAAGCCTCAATTCGGTACAATCCCAACCGGTAGTGGCCAAGTGCACCTATCAAAGTTCGTCCTTCTTTTTTTCCCTCAATAAGCTTTGCATTCCACCTCGCAAGAAAACCATTAGAACGATACTCTCCACTAGATTCTTGTCGAAGATTCATCATGACAACATATGAGTTGAAATTTTTTGAAAAGGTTATGACTTCCAGTCGTTCTTCCGCACGAATCATCGATGAAAGCACCGCGTCGTACCATCCGTACAATGCAATAATTGCACCCGAGAATATGGTAAGTGCGACCATGGCTTCGAGAAGACTAAAACCACCGTTTGTTGTAAGTTTAATCAAGGCTAACTCTGCATAGCGGCGCTTCAAGCTTTAAGCTTAGTATTTCATTGCCCCGAGACACGACTTTTATTTCACCGCCACGGCATGCACCGTTTCTTAAATAGATGATTGGCTTTGTAACAGTTATATCCCAACTATCAGGGGCGAAACCAAAATAATCTTTTGGTCCGCCTATGATCTTCCCTTGAGCGCTATTTATCTTGTATCTAGAGGATGTTTGCTTAGCGAGCAAGCCAAGGTCATTGACGCTATTTATAAATTCCGAGACTTGAACGGAATTCTCTAATCCAGAGTAAAATTTAGAAAGATTCGGAAGGGCCAACCCTGAAACTAGAGCAATCAGAATTAAGACAACGACTAATTCGATAAGAGTGAACCCATGGTGTTTATTACTTGGTGAAGCCGACATCTGCATCCAAGCCCTCACCTCCTTCTGCTCCATCAGCACCTAACGAGTATAGCGCGAACCCCTGTATGTTCTCGGCTTCGTCTGCATATACATAAGCGTTACCCCAAGGATCCAGGGGGATTTCATCACTAAGATATGGCCCTCTCCAACCCCTAACAGAGCCTGGTTCATATAAAAGCGCTGAAAGGCCTTCATCTGTAGTTGGATAACGACCCACATCCAATCTGAATGTCCCCATCGCAGACCTTAGCATCCTAACTTGGGAAAGAGCTGTGTCGACTTTACTCAAATCAACGCGATCAAACAATCTAGGCCCGACGAGCCCACCCAACAAGCCGAGAATCACAAGCACGACCAAGAGTTCAATCAGGCTAAACCCTTTTATACTGCGAATATTTTTTCTGGCCGACATTTTAAATAACCAATTCGTTTGCACTAGTTACAGCTAAAATGACACCTATAATGATCATGCCTATGACACAACCGATTCCTATGATCGCCAAAGGCTCCAATAACGATAGCATTCTTTGCATCCTTCTTTTTGACGCCTCTTCATAAAGATGCGCTAACGAAAGCATCATTTCCGGCAACTTTCCGGCCCTCTCACCAGATCTCAAAAGATTGTAGCCCGTCGTGTTAAGACAATCTGCTTTTTCTAATGAATCGGCTAAGCCCTCCCCCGCCCTAATGTCTCTCTCCACTTCTTTCAACAGTGATCGTCGTCTCTCACTAAAAACCGACACTGAGGACAAATCCAAGGCCTCCAGCAAAGAAACTTTGCCACTTAAAAGCGTAGACATTTGCGCCGTCCACATTGCCACATCCGCTTCATCAAGCCAACCACCAACAATAGGAATACGAAATGCAAAAGACTTGACGCCGCGTCGAACGTCGTCTCTTTGAAATAACCAATATCCAGCCACACAGGAGAGGAACGCAAAGAATAAAAAAATTGAAGCATTCTCATTGAACCACATTCCCCCATTTAGGACTAAAAGCGACAAAAGCGGCAAGTCAGAGGACCTGTCTACTAAGGGCGCGAACTTAGGGACGACAAACAGGAAGATTAGCAATACTGCAGCAATACCAGAACCCACGAGAATGAGCGGATAAATCAAAGCGCTCACAATATCTTCGCGGGACTTCATATCATACTCGAACTGACTTACTCCGCTCCGCAGACTCAATCCCAGATTCCCAGTCAGTTCACCAGCCTTAAGTAATTGTAAAAAATAGCTGGGAACTGGAAAGTCTGCTGTCTTCATAGCATCTGAAAAGCTACTACCTTTTCTTATTTCATCCGCCATATTTAAATAGCGTTCGCTCAAATCGGGGGGATAGTGGCTATTTGATTGAGCCTCTATGGTTTCAGCAACACTGACTCCCGACTCTAACAGAGTAGCCATTTCGTGAAGCGAGAGCATCAAGTCCTCGGGGCTACTTCGTTTTTTTAAAACTTTCTGATTTGATTTACTCTGCTCGATACTTACAACGGTTAGGCCTCTGGCGAGCACCACGCGCGTTGCCTCCCGTTTATTTTGAGCATTCAACTCTCCGAAAACCCGACCGCCATCTCTACTTACTGCTTTGTAAGAGAAAATCAAACGATATCCTCCGTAACAAGAACTCTTAAAAGCTCTTCCACAGAAGTTTCTCCTTTGGAAGCCTTCAACAGGCCGTCCTGATACAAATTTCTATATTTCATTTCCGCGGCATGGTTTTGCATTTCAAATAACGTAGCACCACGAACAATCATTTCTTTCAGCTTCTCATCTACCGGGACCATCTGATAAACGCCCAGTCGTCCTCTATATCCGGTGCCTTGACAACTATCGCAACCAACAGGTGATCGCCAATTTTTCCCTATGCCACTAACTCCCATCTCCAAAATATCATTTAATATCTTTGGATCTGGCACTGCCGGCTCAGAACAATGAGGGCACAAGCGTCGAACGAGACGCTGGGCCTGAACGCCTTTCATTGGAGCTGCTACCAAGAACGGTTCTAGGCCCATATCGATCAACCTTGTAAACGATGATATCGCATCATTAGTGTGCAAAGTCGAAAGCACTAGATGTCCGGAAAGCGCCGACTGAATAGCAATCTCAGCGGTTTCGAGGTCTCGTATTTCGCCAATCATTATTACATCCGGATCCTGACGAAGGATCGAGCGTAAAGCGCGCGAGAAGGTGAATCCAATCTCTGCATTAACTTGGATTTGAGTAATGCCGACAACTTGAATCTCTACCGGATCCTCCACTGTGACAATTTTCCGTATCCCGTCGTTCGTCGCAGATATAGCTCCGTGAAGTGTTGTAGACTTTCCTGACCCCGTGGGTCCAGTGACAAGTACAATACCTCCTGCTGACTTTGACCAATTCTCTAGGAGATGAAGATGATCAGACTCAAGTCCCAAATGACCTAATGTTAGGCTCTCCCGATTCTTTGGTAGCAACCTCAATACAACTGATTCGCCAAATACACCTGGCAGGGTCGAGACCCTCAAATCCATATCTAGCCCAGCCACGCGAGTTGTAATTCTACCGTCTTGGGGTAAGCGGCGTTCCGCTATATCCAACCCTGAAATCAGCTTAATCCTTGAAACAACCGCTGGAAACCTTTCAATCGACTGCTGAAGCCTATCTACCAAGACCCCATCTATTCTAAATCTAACTTTGTAATAAGTGTCTTCAGGTTCAATATGTATATCTGAAGCATCCGAATCTACTGCCTGCGACAAGAGATTGTTTACAAGATCTATTACAGGAGCTTCTTCAGCAATTTCTCTCAAGTATATTGTATCGTCAGAACTACGTACTATCGAATCAACGTTAGCTTCCAGCAAAACCTGACTTGAGATTTGTTCGAACGTATAGTTCGAAACTAAGTAGAAGATCAATTGAGTGTCGGGAAAATTTCGAATTAGAACTTCTCTAATTTCATGGTTCACAGGGTCTGTAGCAATGCACGAAACTTGCATTGCTGCCGACTCCCAAATTAAAGCTTCGCGCGCAAGAAACCAGTCGAGGTTTATCCGGCTTTTTACTATGGTTTGATGAAGGCTCTGAGCGTCAGGGATGTCGTCCAATTTCAAAATCGTCAATTCAAGCTGTCTAGCCAACATGCTAAGAAGGTTTTCTTCTGATATCGCTCCAATCCGAACCAAGGCTGCACCCACACGCCCCCCGCTTATCGAGCTTAAATGGAGCGCTTTATCAAGATCTTCAGCACTGACGAGTTCTTCTTCAATCAATAGCTGCCCAATCAAAACAGAAACGTTTTTCATTCGTTTAACATAGAGTCAGGTTTCTTCTATTCACTTTTATATGGAGCCTTTTTGTGTAATAACACAAATGATACTTTTGGAGGAGGCACATAGACTCTAATACAGTCACGTTAAGAACCTTGTTCTACTCCAATGACATCAATTATCGCAATACTCACATCACTTAACTTCGCATCATCCAGCAGATCTGAAACAGGCCAACCTGGGCGTAGCACCGTTAAACCAGAACTAAGTACTGGTCCAGAACTGACTTTCTTCTTAAATTTCTTCCCTTTAATGCTTGCTTCAATTTCGACCTCTAAAGATCTCACAGGTACTTCGCTTAAATTTTTTACATACCCCACGAACTCACCAGTATGGGCCGAATGGCTAGTAATAAAATACCTCTCAGGGTTATCTTCAATATCCAACCGGACGAAATTCATCTGGGCATGAGCTGCATACTGGCCTCCTACAGTCATCAGGTTCCAATACTTAATTTTTGCTTTCTCTAGATCGTCGGTTAGAAAGGAAAGTTCGGCTAACGCTTTCGTCGCTAAAGAATTAGGCAATAAATTGTTGCTGGTTTCATAAGCAGCAATTGCCCCCTCAACATTTCCGTAACCCTGGTAGCACAAGCCCTCGTCTATCCAATCCTGATAAGATTTTTCTCTTGCGACCATTTCCGACGTCAAGATTCTTAAAGCGTTTCCACATTCTCTATTTTCAATTAAGTATGACGATTTAAGGGACAACAGTGAAACGTCGACTGGAATATTTTCAGGCCAAGTACTAAAAGCGCGCTCCAACAGTCTAGTGGCACTAGACCAACGCCTAGAACGTGACTCATTAGCGTAAGAAAATGACTCTACTGTTTTCTTGTATGTAAGTAATTGCTGATCGAAATCATCAATATTCCAAACCCAATCATCGGGATCATTTCTACTCGAGAGTCGCGCCACATTTTCTGTTACTCGTGCAATCCTTTCGTCGCTCGGGAAGCTTATTTTCATATTCCCTTTTGAATAATCAATCTCCTGCAAACTTCTTAAAAGTATTACAAAGGCTTCAGGATGGTAGCCCGCGGCAGTCATGGCATTTTGACCGTGCAAGTCCGCTTGCAATTCTTCGATTCTTGTATGCTTTATCGCAGACAAGCGATTTATCGCCGGCCTCGCTTGTCCCACCGCGAAGTTTTCCGATTGATTGAAAGTCCGAGCCAATGAAGCCGTTCCACTTAAAAACCTTCCATCAATTAAAGACTCTGAGTAGATCTTTTTCGCATGCTGAACTTCCCTAGATAATAGGGCGGCGAGCTCCGCCTCACTGCCCAAAATGGAGAGCATGCCTCTGGTAATTGTAACCCTGCCACCGGGGGCTGACCATGCATCCGGAAGATCATTATTTATCAAGTAAAAAGAAAAGTTCGATTTTTCCTCTTCTTCGCTAGATTCCAGTATGCGTCTGCCGATCATTTCAATATAAGCATTAAGCTTCGGGTCCAGAGAAAAAATCCCTCCGCTTTCTTGAAGCATGTACTGAAAGTATTTTCCGGAATGAGCGCCATCACTTAGGCCTGAGAGCGGAAAAAACACCCAGGCGACCAAGGTCAAAGTAGCTAATTTGCTCTTACGAAATAACATACGTCTACAACTTAATAGTTCTTAGCGACATTCTATCTCAAAGTTAGGATTTATCGCGGTATAATCAACGTATCTGAAACATCTAAATTCCAGGAAATTTCAAATGTCTCGCAAAGGGGTCATACTCGCAGGAGGTTCAGGTACACGTCTTCACCCACTGACAAACTCCGTTAGCAAGCAACTCTTACCTGTATTTGACAAACCGATGATCTACTATCCGCTATCGACCTTGATGTTAGCCGGAATTCGAGAAATATTAGTTATTACTAATCCAAACCATATTAAGTCTTTTCAGAACTTGTTGGGAGACGGAAGGCAATTAGGAATCCAAATAGATTATGCCGAACAGCCAAATCCAGATGGGATTGCGCAAGCTTTCATTATTGGCAAGCCGTTCATCGGCGACAGCGATGTGGCTCTTATCTTGGGGGACAATATTTTTTACTCTCAAGGCATGAGAGAACTCCTTAATAACGTCACTATGCAGCCAAGCGGTGCAACGATATTCGGATATTACGTCAAGAATCCTAGCGACTATGGCGTAGTCGAACTCGATGAGTTCGGCAGAGTCTTGACGATCGAGGAAAAGCCTTCAGAGCCTAAATCTAATTATGCCGTTACCGGTATGTATTTTTACGACAACGAGGTCATCGACATCGCTGAACACCTGAAACCTTCTGCTCGGGGCGAACTAGAGATTACTGACATTAATTTACATTATCTGGCTGCGGACAAATTAAAAGTAGAGTTATT
>NZVR01000125.1 GCA_002701545.1 Blastopirellula sp.
CAACTCGCTCCGCTAAGCCAACTCGCTCCGCTAAGCCAACTCGCTCCGCTAAGCCAACTCGCTCCGCTAAGCCAACTCGACAGCCTGACTCTTCTGCGGCTGATTCCGACCCGCGCATTCCGACGCGCGGATTGCGACACGACGTCTCACTTGGGTTACAATGCGCTCCGCGCCTACTCGGTCGCGACGTGCGTCCACGCACTGCGTTCCGTCCCCTCCTTCAGCCGGCGAGCAGCTTGATGTCATTGCGAACCAGTACCTTGTCCCTCATCGTGGTTGCCTGTCTCTTGCGCGGCAACCTGTTTGCTCAGGAACTCCCCACGACATACTTTCGTCACGCTTGGGGGCAGGCGGGTGACACGCACCCGTTGCCCGAGAACTTGGAGCAGGACGCGAAATTAGTGTGGCGAGCGCCTCTGCTCCCCGGCCAATCTTCGCCCTGCGTCTGCGGCGACTCCATCTATCTGACGACCTACGATGCGGACCAGCAGGAACTGGCCACGCTGGCTTTGGACCGCGCCAGTGGAAAACTGCGTTGGAAACAGATTTGCCCGACCCAAACCATCGAACCATTCCATCGCACTGGCAGCCCCGCCTGCTCGACTGTCGCCTGCAATGGCAAACAGGTCTTCGCCTTCTTCGGCAGCTTCGGCCTGCTGGCTTATGATCTGCAGGGCAAGCTACTTTGGAAGAAACCACTGGGACCGTTTCAAGATGAATTCGGGGCCGCCAGCTCTCCCATTCTGGTCGATCACCTTGTCATCTTGAACGAAGACCACGACATCGACAGTTTCCTGATCGCCATCGATCAGCAGACCGGCGAAACCGTCTGGCGAGTACCTCGCCAAGGCTTTACACGCAGTTACGCGACCCCGGTTGTCTGGGAGCACGCAGGTCGCAAGCAAATCATTGTCGCCGGATCGTTGCAATTGACCGGGTACGATGCCCTGACCGGCAAACGCCTGTGGTGGCTCAACGGTCTCTCTCGCATTGTCGACGTGACCCCTGTGGTGGCGGGCAAGCATCTCTACATCGCCACGCAAACGGCTGGTGGCGATGCAACTCAGCGAATTGCCATGGAGCCCTTTCCTGAGGCATTAAAGAAATACGACCAGAACCAGGATGGCGGCATCGCCAAATCGGAACTGCCAGCAGACAGTCCGGTCGTGCCGCGGTTCTTTCGCATGGACCTGGATCAGAACCAACAGCTGGACGCCGGCGAATGGGCCAAGCATGCGTCGGTCTTCGCACGCGCTCGGAACGCCGCCATGCGCGTGACGCTCGGCAGCAGTGGCCAGTTAACCGATTCCAACATCGACTGGATCTATCGTCGCGGTTTACCTACGGTCCCCAGTTCCGTCGTCTATCGCGACGCGCTGTACATGATGAAAGACGGGGGCATCATCACCAGCATCGACGTCGCGAACGGCAAGCTGCTGAAGACAGGCCGCGCGCCTGCCGGACGCGGCAACTACTATGCGTCGCTGGTCGCCGGGGATGGCAAAGTCTATCTCTGCAGTGAACGCGGAGTCGTGACGATTCTCAAAGCGCAAGCGAAATGGCAAGTCCTCTCGTCGCATGATTTTGGCGAACGGATCATGGCCACACCGACCGTCGTCGACGGTCAGATGTACCTTCGCACCGACGATGCCCTGTATTGTTACCGCAAGTCGTAGTCGCCCGCGTCAGCCCGCCTGGCAGCCGGATTGCCCCACCGCAGTGCCCTAAGACCCCGGCTTGGGGACCAGCTGCATCAACACGCGGTTCCCGGACGTCCGGGGTTCGCCGCTGAACAGCCAGAGATTGCCGGCATGGGCGAACATCGGACCGACCCAGACGTCCGGGCTGTTAAACAGATCCAGAACGGCCTCGCCTGCCGGCAAACCGGTTTCGCAGTTGTACCACACTAACTTCGGTTGGAACTTATTCTGTTGCGGATTCGTCGGCTCGGTGGTCAGCGCCAAAACGTACTGTTGATCGCACAGGCAGGCCATCAGGAAGTTACGTTCTGCGACTTGCCATTGCTGTGTGCCGTCCACCGCATCCAGAGCGACCAGCTGATTTCCGGTCTGCACCATCAGCTTCCCACCGGACCATCCAACCAGGCGCCGCAAGTCGGGCAACACGCTCTGCCACAGCAAACGCCCCGTATCCGGCTCGACACACTCCACAGCGCGGACCCCCGGTTGCGCCAAGAACAACTTGCCGTCCACCAGCAGAGGCTGCTGAAACGATTGCTGGACCCACGTCGAATCCACACTCGCAGGAACCAATTCCTGTTTCCGCAACCAACGAATCTGCCCCTGCGCGTTACTGCGCAAAACGATCCCGCTGAAACTGGCAATGAACTCGTCACCGACCACGGTCACTTCGCAACATTTGCGAGTTTCCCAAGTGGAGCGCAATTCTAACAAGCGCTGTTCTGTCTCAAACAAACCGGTCTGCGGGTTGACTTGGACCAGATCCACCAGCCAATTCGCTTGCTCGTTGCGGTGCCCGACAAGCACCAGCAATTGCCCACGAATGATCATCGGATCCGACAACACCATATACCCGCGTTGCATGGGCGACGCCCAGATCAGCTTACCGTCTTCCTTGTTCCAGCACCCCAAACTGGGGCCTTCGCCGTAGAGCATGCGGGCATAAATGCGTTCTGCGGTGAGCAGCGGCCGCATGCGAATCAACGTCCAATCGCGTGAGCGGCGCAAGGATCCGGGGAGCTTTTCTGATTGCCAAAGACGCGAACCATCGGCAACACGGTAAGCGGCAATCTGAAAACGATTCGTCACGAACAGACGGTCTCGATCCAACTGCATCGCAATCTGCTCGCCCGCCCAATCGACCTTGAGCTGAGTCGTCCCCGTGGTGACCTGCGCGGTGGGCGATTGCCCGACCTGCCCATCCAATCGCCCTCGCGGTTGCACGGTCAACTCTGCCGGCGGCGGCAGCGTCGCCTGCGAAGCCTCTTGATCCAGTGACACATTGGTCTGACGACTGCGCGCCACTGCGGCTTGGACAATGGCTTCGAACTCTGCCGCCGGCATGCGTTCGTCTGCCAACCGCACAGGCTGTGTGATCGCGGGGCCGACTTCCTGTCCCAACATGGCGTACGCCAGGCGTAACCGAGCTTGCACTTCGCCGGCATAGGTCGGGCTCGCCGTCTGCAAAGCTCGCCAATACTGATCGACGGCATGATGAAACCAGCCACTGGCCAAAGCACGGTCTGCTAACCACCGATGCGCGGTGAAACTCGCCGACGTCCCCACAAACTGCATCGCGGCTAACCGCACGGCTTGTTCATCGTGCTGGCCGATGGCCTCACGTACCCGCAATTCGGCCAAAGCGCCGTGCTGTGCCTCCAAAGCGGCCGCTAACGGAGGGCTGTCCGTGACCAAACCTTGAATGGCAGCCGCCGTTCCCGACATCAACATGGGATCGGG
The DNA here is from genome assembly GCA_002701545.1 of Blastopirellula sp. Classification (GTDB taxonomy): domain Bacteria; phylum Planctomycetota; class Planctomycetia; order Pirellulales; family Pirellulaceae. Next base: position 3,441 of record NZVR01000125.1, read on the forward strand.
NGTTGGCGCCAGTCCNAGGAACGCTTCGGGAGGAATCGCGCCGATCTGTGTCGCTGCTTCTTCCGGTGTCCCACTGGCTGCCAAGCCATACAACTCCGCCATGGCATTGTAGGCCTCTTTATCCAACTGCTCGATCAACGGATGCTGCCATTCGACATTCTGTTGAGGCGCCAGCCCCGGCAGGGCCGGNAAATCCAACGCNTTGGCTGTCACCGCTTCGAACCACGGCAATGCCGTCAGCTTCTCGTGCTGACCGAAAAACCGCAGACGTTTGCTGAGCTCTGCAGCGCGAGGAAAATCCCGCTGATAGATGCGTTGCAACAACTCGTGCTGAAGCAGCACCGGATCCGCAATCAAGTACGTGTTGTATCGCGTGTGCAGCGGCATCGTCATCAATGCACGTTCCAGATGGCCGTACGCATCCGGCATTCCGGCGGCAATGGCCTCTCGTCCCAGTTGATGAAACCGTGCCAGGTGCTCAAGAACCCAGGTATTATTGTCGCGGAGATCTAACAGCAGACAGGCATCGCGCAACACGGCCAACTTGCGTTCCAACGTTAAACCTGGATCACGAAGCGTTCGCTCCAGCAACTGCACCAGCAATGCTTGCCCCAGGTCGCGACCGCAACCGGCAGCAAGTGTTTTCAGTGTGCATGCATTCAACCACGCGTCTGCGGTTGTCTCGGCCGGAACGGCAGGCAACGTCGCCCGCAGCTCCGTCACTTTCTGCACCCACTGCTCGTAAGTCTGCTTTTCGGCCTGAACCCCAGCCAGCGCAAACAACGACTCGGGAACCAACTGTTGGAGCGTGTCGAGTTGGCGGATCTGCACGCGGCGGAGCGTGATTTGACAATCCTCCCGCTGCGCCACGTGGTGCAAGCCAAAATGTGTGACTCCCAACGCCAGGTTGTTCGACGATTCGCGCGGTTCGGCCCAATGCACGCCGTCCACACTCATCCACCAACGCAAGGCACCACAGCCGTACACCAGTCGAATCCACAGATGCGCATCCGCGCCAGCGACGACACGGTCACGAAATGTCCCCAGCCCGACCTGGCACGAGTCATCGTTACCATGTGCCGACAGACTCATCTGCTGGTCATTCGTATTCTGTACAAAGCGCACCACGACCTGCGGGGCTTCGTTGGCCAATCCACAAAAGACGCCACTCCCGACCGTTGCCCCCTCCACCTCGAAAATGTATTCGTGAATCCCGGTCTGCGGCAGTGGCGTGGTCACAAACCCCCGCTGTTTGGCTTGGTTGGCAACCAAACGCACCGCTCCATCGGGNAAGGTTTCGAACACCGCACCCTCACCCAGCTTCTGCTCCCACGGCAGCGTGGCNGGCTGGTCGATCGTAGTGACCAGAGGAAACGCAGCGACCGGTGCCGCACCNCCGTCNAACCGCACCATTTCCAGACCGTAGATGGAAGCGCCCCCTTCGACAAACGCNTCCGTGATGGCAAACGGCAACGGCGCTCGCAGAATTTCGATATCCCCCCGTGACACAATCAACTCACCCGCCTCATGCCGAAACATGAGACACGCCGCCGGTCGCATTTCGGTCCGCCGACATCGATCCCCGTCGGTGGCGACCAGTGTCGTGGTTGCCGGCAGTGCCTTGTCAGGTTCTCGCGTTGTGCGATACGCGGCGCATTGATCGCGGAGTCCCGGATAATAGACAAAGGTCAGCCCTTGCTGCTGGTGATAGAGATGCAAGGCAAAACGTTTGACCCCCGTCAACCCNATCCGCCAGGCAGCGTTTTCTGGCCACGGGCANCGCAGCTTCATCAGGCCCTCGAAACTGGCTGTCTTCCCGAGCGACGTGGAGACCAACTGCACCGCATGCGGCTGATCAGCAAGCGGTTCCAGCCAACTGTTCAGATCCTGGATGGTAGGCAGCGCCTTCGTCGTATCGAAATCTCGAAAGGCCAATGCATCGAGTGCGATGGGCTCCACCCCCGCACCCAAGGTGGCTTGCCAAGGCCCGGGTGGCAGCCCGACAGCCGGATCGTCTTCGGCAGGTTTTTCGGCGTCGGGCACATCCTGTTCCGCTCCAGTGGTCTGTGCCATCGGCGGATCTTCCGAGGTAGACGGGGTGACTGGCAGCCGAGGTTCCGGCGGCACTTCGTCTGGCACAGCGGCGACTTGCGGCACCTCCTCTGCTGTACGCTCGCCGTGTCCCGGCCCGGACGCCGCATCACGACGCGGGTCCGCCGCATCCCGATCGGATAACCAGATCGCCAAGATCACGACCACCAACAACAGCAAGCTACCGACGATGGAAAGTATGGGCAGAAGGTTTCTGAAGAACGATCTCATGACTCCGTCCAGCGGTTATGTCAATCGGGTGATGTCTCGTGGTAAAATCTTCATGTGCCTCTATATCGTCCCATCCGAAAGTTCTCACGACAAGCGTTGCGCATGAAAACCAACCCCCTCTTCGCGATGANCCTCACCTTTCTGGTCTGCTTGCAGGGCCTCTCGAGCACCGCTGACGAGCGTCCGCTGCAGCGNATCGCCTTCGGCTCGTGTATTCAGGAACAGCGTGCCATCCCCCTGCTCAAGACCATTGTTGCCGAGCAACCGCAGCTGATGCTCATGCTGGGAGACAATATCTACGCCGACACGACTGATATGCAGGTCATGCAAGCCAAGTATGCCAAACTGAAGCGAGACGCCGGTTTCCAACAGTTGCTCCAGACCTGCCCCATCCTGGCAACTTGGGATGACCACGATTACGGCAAAAACGACGCCGGTGCGGACTACAGCAAACGGGTGGAATCGCAACGGCTGTTTGTCGACTTCTGGGGCGACAGCAAAAACTCGCCGCGACGCCGGCGGCCGGGGGTCTACGACGCCCGGATCTGGGGGCCACCTGGCAAGCGGGTGCAGGTGATCCTGCTGGACACCCGATATTTTCGCAGTCCTTTGAAACAGGGCGAACGCCGCGTGGGCGGACCCTACTACCCTGACCCCAGTCCTGACAAGACGATGCTGGGAGAAGCTCAGTGGCAATGGCTCGGTCAACAACTGCGTCAGCCTGCCGAGCTACGGATCATCGGCTCCAGCATTCAGCTGGTTGCCGACTCGTCCGGACAGGAAACCTGGGCAAACTTGCCACGGGAGCGGGAACGGTTCCTGAAACTGGTCGCCGAGACCCAGGCGCGCGGGGTCCTGCTGCTCAGCGGCGACCGGCACTGGGCGGAAATCTCCCGGACCAACGAGCAGACTCCGTACTTCATTTACGACATTACCTCCAGCAGCATCAATCAGATTCACCGTCGCGGCACCCCCACCGCCAATCGGTATCGCGTCGACTCGGGCACTTTTCACCGTGAAAACTACGGTTTCCTGCAGATCGACTGGACCCAATCCCCTGCTCGGATCGAGATTTCGATTCGGGATCTCGCGGGCGATACGCAAATCGCCCAAACGTTACTGCTGAGCGACTTGCAGGGGCCGACCAAGGCCAAACGCACTCCGTGACCGGCAAGTTCGGCCCCGAATCGGGCCCGGGACGGCCCCGGAAAAGCAACGGTAAAACAGGGGGCTAACAGGACTTACACCCCTGCTGGCAATCCGTTAAACTATGAGTTTCGACTGCCCTCACCCCGCCGGGTGTGTGGCTTGGACTCGGTTCGAATCGACCGCCATCCCACTGCGGATGCCTCATGTTTCAGTCGTTGCAAGACGGATTAAAAGGTGCCATCAAGAGCTTGCGTGGTAAAGGCAAGCTCACCGAGGGCAATATGCGCGACGGCTTGCAGCTGGTCGAGCAATCGCTGCTGGAAGCTGACGTCTCGTATCAGGTCGTGCAAGACTTCATGGCCCGCGTGACAGAGAAAGCGTTGGGCAAGAAAGTCCTGCTGTCGCTCAATCCGTCAGAAGAAGTCATCGGTATCGTTCGCGACGAGCTGATTGAGATCCTGGGCCCCGTCGATCCCACGATCCACCTGAAGAAAGACATGACCGTGCTGATGTTGTGCGGTCTCCAAGGCTCGGGCAAGACGACCACCTGCGGCAAACTGGGAAGCATGCTGCTGGATGCCAAGGCCAAGCCCATGTTCGTGGCGGCGGATCTCCAACGACCAGCAGCCATCGACCAACTGCATGTGCTGGGCGATCAGTTAGGTATCCCGGTCTACTCGGATCGCGAAAACAAAGACCCGGTCAAAGTCTGTCAGGCCGCCGTCAAACAGGCGGCCAGCGACGGCTGCAATGTGGTCATCCTCGACACCGCCGGACGGTTGGCGATCGACGAAGAACTGATGGCCGAACTGACCCGCATCGACAATCGTGTCAAACCACATCAGGTGTATCTGGTGGTCGACGGCATGACTGGTCAGGATGCGGTGAACAGCGCTCAGGCCTTCAACGAAGCGCTCGAGCTCGATGGCGCCATCATGACCAAGCTTGATGGTGACGCGCGTGGCGGGGCATTGATGTCCGTAAAACATATTACGGGCGTCCCCATCAAATTCATCGGTACTGGGGAACAGCTCAACAACCTCGAACCGTTTCGCCCCGAAGGCATGGCGAGCCGTATCCTGGGATTGGGCGACATCGTGGGCATGGTCGATCTGGCACGCCAGGTCGTCACCGAACAGGAGCAACAAGAGCTCGAAAAGAAGATGGCCGAGGGCCGCTTCACGCTCGAAGATTTCAAGAATCAGGTCGAGAAACTTGCCAAACCGGGCATCATGCAGCAGATGATGAAAATGATGCCGGGCATGGGTGAGATGGCCCAGATGTTCGAGCAAGCGGATGGTGAAAAAGACACCAAACAACTCATCGGCATCATCAACTCGATGACTCAAGATGAACGGACGGATCCCAAGATCATCGACCCTAGTCGTCGAAATCGGATCGCCAAGGGCGCGGGCGTTCAGGTCGGGCAAGTGAACGACTTGATCAAGCAATACGACATGATGGCGGGCTTGATGCAGAGCATGGCGGGCAAAGGCATGCGGGGCCGGATGGACGCCATTCGCGAACTACAACAAAGTGGCCTGATGGACCCCGGAGGACGGGGCCCAAAAACGAAACAAAGCACGGGAAAACGGCTTTCCACGAAGCAACGTGCCAAGATGAAAAAACAACGAGAAAAAGAGCTACGACGGAAGCGTCGCGGCAAATAACACCCCAAGGAGACTTCAGTGGCTGTACGTATTCGAATGAAGAAGATGGGTCGCACGCATCGACCGTTCTTTCGCGTCTGTGCAATGGACTCACGCACTCCACGCGATGGCCGTGTGATTGAAGAACTCGGCTTCTACGACCCGATGGTCAAAGAAGCGGATGCCCGCGCCGTGCTCAACGGCGAGCGGATCGATTACTGGCTCAGCGTGGGAGCGAAACCGACTCCCAAGGTCGGTACNCTGATCAAGAANTATGGCACCGGTGGGACACACCTCGAAGCGCAGGCAGAAGCCTTGCAACGCCTGCAAGCGAACAAGCCGACCGCACCCGCCCCAGTAAAAATCACGGCGAAAGTGCCTGAAAGCGAAACGCCCACCGAAGGTGATGCACCCGCCGAAGGTGAAGCAGCAGCCGAAGGTGAAGCAGCAGCCGAAGCGGAAGCACCCGCGGCTGAAGCAGCAGCCAGCGAAGAAAAGACGGAAGAGTAAGCTGCGTGACCCCAGTGGCTCGCAGCAACACGGTGCGCGGGTTGGTGAGGGTTCCCCTTGGAACGTTCCAGTGAACTGGAACAAAATTTGACAGGACAGGCAGTGACGTGAGATTCGATGTTCTGACGCTCTTCCCCGAAATGTTCCCGGGGTATGTCAGTCAGAGCATTCTGGCAAAAGCCATCCAGCGTAAAATCATTTCGATTCACACGCATGACTTTCGCCAGTGGACAACAGACAAACATCATTCTGTGGACGACCGACCGTTTGGCGGAGGTCCCGGGATGGTAATCAAACCGGAACCAGTAGTCGAATGCGTGGAAAGCGTGCGACCGCTGGCAGATCAGGCGGGACGCATTGTCCTGCTGACGCCACAAGGGAGAAAACTGACACAACCGGTTGTTGAAGAACTGGCAACCGAAGAACGACTGATTTTGATTTGCGGAAGGTATGAAGGCATCGACCAACGCGTCGTCGATCTCCTGGAACCTGACGAAATCTCGATTGGTGACTACATTTTGAATGGTGGTGAAGTCGCGGCCATGGTACTAATTGACGCCGTACTGCGACTGATACCGGGTGTCCTGGGTGACGCCGAGAGCCATGTCGATGACTCGTTTTCGTCCGGCAACCGGTTACTCGAATCTGCTCAATACACCAGACCACGCGAATACCGAGGTTTGACTGTGCCGGATGTCCTGCTCAGCGGAAATCACCAGGAGGTGGAACGCTGGCGAGCCGAACAGAGCCTGGCCAAAACAAAACAACGACGAGCCGATTTGCTCGACGATACAAACTAGCCCCACACCCCCGTGTGGGAAACGTAGCGAAAGGAACCAAATCATGACACAACAGCTCCTCGATCTCGTGGAAAAGAAGAGCCTCAAGTCCGAGCCTCCGGAGTTTGAAATCGGCGACTCCGTCGATGTGCACACCAAAATCATGGAAGGCAACAAAGAGCGGATCCAAGTGTTCTCCGGGACCGTGATCGCTCGCAGCGGAAGCGGCACACGGGAAATGTTCGTCGTCCGGCGGATCGTGGCGGGCGAAGGTGTCGAACGCAAGTTCCCTTTGCACTCGCCACGCATCGACAAAATCGAAGTCAAACGCTCCAGCGTGGTACGTCGAGCCAAACTGTACTTCTTGCGGGATCGCGTCGGCAAGGCGGTTCGCCTCAAAGAACGTCGCCGCAAATAACGTCGCCGCAAATAACGACACGGCACTGAGACACTCCAAAGTCGCAGCAGCTGCCAACGCGCAAGCGTCGCGAGAGACGCACGTTGGAAGTTGCTGCGACTTTGCTCTGCGCACTCACCTTGCTCTGCGCACTCACCTGCCTGGGAACTGCTCCGGTTCTGATTCCCACCCCATGCTGACGGGCGGCTGCGCCCGCAGTCAGGCAGGACGGCGGAGCCCCAGATTGCCCTCCAGCCTCGTGGCGACGAGCGGGATGCTGCAAACGCGCCCTGTTCTACGTAGAATAGGCGGACTGCTGAACCCTCCCTCCTGCACAGAGGTACGCCCGATGCGTTTTCACACCCCTCGTCTGCTCGCTGCGTTATTGATCATCACCGCTTCCTGCCTGCGCCCCCCAGCGGTACACGCCGACGACGAAAAAGGCTTTGTCCCTCTGTTCAATGGCCGTGACCTCAGTGGCTGGACACTGGTCAATACGCCGCCCCAAACCTGGTCGGTCCAAGACCAGATGCTGATCTGCACAGGCAAGCCGATTGGCGAGATTCGCACGGACAAGATGTACCAGAACTTTATCCTGGAAGTCGAGTGGCGGCATATGAAGCCGCGAGGCAACGCGGGAATCTTTGTCTGGGCGGATGACATCACCGCACGCGGTGTCCCTTTCCACCGCAGTATCGAAGTCCAGGTGCTGGAAAACGCCTACGGCAACACGCGCGGGTACACAACGCATGGCGACATCTTTCCCATCCATGGGGCCAAAATGACCCCTGTGAATGGACGCGGTGGCAGTCGCGCCTTCCCCACCGAAAATCGTTCCAACCCCAGCCCCGAGTGGAATCATTATCGCATCGAATGCAACGCCGGTAACATTTCGCTCGCCGTGAATGGCAAGGTCGTCACCCGAGGACAGCAAGCCAGTCCCAGCAAAGGCTACATCTGCCTGGAGTCCGAAGGGGGCATCGTGCACTATCGTAACCTGCGCATTAAAGAGCTGCCGGCCACGCCGATCGACGACCAACAGATCGCCACCGCCGCTCGGGGTTTTCGTTCGCTCTATTCCGGACTCGATTTAAACGGCTGGCGAGTTGGTGATCAGGCAACCGAAGCCTGGCACCCGCAAGACTGGGTTCTCAAATTTGACGGAAAAGTACCGCTAGCTCAGTCGGAGCTCACCTCGAATGAGAAATTCGGCCGCGTGCAAATCGTGTTCGATGTGCGCCTGCTGGAACCCACCTCACGCCTCCAGTTGCAGTTAGGCAAACCCAAGCCGCTGGAGATTCAAGCGGAAAAGGATCCACTCTTTGCGCAACATCTTTTGCCNCGAGGCAAATGGAATCGGATCATTTGCACCAAGGACGGTGCGCAGTCGCAGATCACGATCAACGGCAAACGCCATGACGCGCACTTTGAACCCAGTGAACATCCACTGACGTTCATGGCCTCAGGGCCGCTGGATCTGGCCAACATCTACGTTCGCAAACTCGATCCCTAATGCCGTTCTGGCCAGCAGCCATGCGGCAACACGTGCCTGCCCATCAGCGCAAGTGCGGCGCCAAAACCTTCTTCCAGACGGCGTAGCCGGCCGGACTGAGGTGCANACCATCTTTGACAAACAATTTGGGCTTGGGCTGACCATCCTTCCCAATCATGGGCTTATCGATGTCAGCAAACGCCAGCCAGTCATGCTGTTCGCAGATCGCTTGGATTTGTCGATTCGCGTCTCGCATCTGAGACACCAGAGCCCACCGTTTGATGCTCGGTTTGATGGCGATGAAGATCATCTTCGTTTCCGGCAGCTTGGCATGCACGCGTTTCGTAAACGTGCCAAAGTCTTTGACCACCTGCGCTGCGGTCTTGCCACGTGAGATGTCATTATCGCCCGCGTACAAAACGATTTTGACCGGCCGGTAGGGAAACACAATACGATCGGCGAAGTGAATGGAATCCGCGATTTCCGAGCCCCCGAATCCCCGGTTGATCATGTTCGCGCCTGGAAAACTTTGATTGAGATCCCATTTGCGGATGCTCGAACTTCCAATGAAAAGCGTCGGGTTCGGGCGCCGTCGGACCCGCGCATCCTCGGCTTCGAATTTTTGAATATCCGCTTCCCAACGCTCGGGACCCTGGGATTTATCATCCGCCCACAACGACGTCGCGAATAACACCATCAAGCAGACAAGAGTGATTGGAAAACGCATGGTAACTCCCAAAGATACGAAAGCTCGGCAAACGCGTGACAGGTCGCTTGCCAGTCGGTTAAGCCAGTCGGTTAAGCCAGTCGGTTAAGCCAGTCGGTTAAGCCAGTCGGTTAAGCCAGAATGTCGTGAATCACATGTCCGTGCACATCGGTCAAACGCATGTCGCGACCGCTGAAACGAAAGGTCAGCTGTTCATGATTCATCCCAAGCAGATGCAGCATGGTGGCGTGCAAATCGTGGATCTCCAGCTTGTTCTCGATCGCCTTGTAACCAAATTCATCGGTGGCACCGTAAACCGTACCACCCTTAATGCCACCACCTGCCAGCCACAGACTAAAGCCGAACGGGTTATGGTCGCGTCCATCGCTCCCTTGAGCAAAGGGAGTTCGGCCAAATTCGCCAGACCAGATCACCAGTGTCTCGTTCCATAAACCGCGTTGTTTGAGGTCCGCCAACAAAGCACTGATCGGCTGATCGACGGCCTGGGCATTTTTCGTATGGCCATTTCGCAAGCCACCATGTTGATCCCAACGGTCATGGCCGACCGAGGGACAGGTGAGTTCAATGAAACGCACTCCGCGTTCGACAAGTCGTCTGGCCAACAGACACTGGCGGCCGAACGTGGCCGTGCCTTGCGTCTTGGCATTCATGCCGTACGCTTCCCGCGTCTTCTCGCTCTCGTCGTGAAGGTCCGTGAGCTCCGGAACGACCGACTGCATGCGGAACGCCAGTTCATAGTTGGCGATCGCCGACTCAAGTTCATCCACCTGCCCGACCCGCTTCAAGACTTCCGCATCAAGCTGCCGCATTAAAGCCAGTTTGTTCTTCTGGAGCCCCACCTTGGCTTCCGTCGGCTTGATATCGGCCACGATCGGATTTCCCGAGTTGAAGACCGAGCCCTGATAGGCGGCCGGCAAAAAACCGCTGTTGAAATTATCCAGTCCGCCCGGTGGAATCAGGCCGCCATTGAGCACGATGAAGCCAGGCAGGTCCTGACACTCGCTGCCCAGACCATAGCCGACCCATGCTCCCATGCTCGGTCGGCCCTGCAAACCGCTCCCGGTATGCAGAAAATAATTGCCGTTGGTATGTTCGGAGAATTGCGACGTCATCGACCGCACGACGGCCATGTCATCCACGTGCTGCGCGATGTTGGGGAACAGCTCGCTGACCGGAATCCCACTCTCACCGTGCTGCTGGAACTTCCAGGGACTCGCCATGGTCTTGCCGATGTTGTCAAACTGCGTCGGCTCGATCTTGAGAGAAAACGGTTTGCCATCGTACTTGGCCAGCATCGGCTTGGGGTCAAACGTATCCACCTGCGACGGACCGCCGTCCATGTACAAATAGATCACGTGCTTGACTTTCGCCGGGAAGTGCGTTGGCTTGGGCGATAACGGATCCAGTGCCTTACCCTGTGTCCGTGGATCCGCAGCGATCACGGATTGTGAATCGTATTCCGGAAGCAAAGATGCCAGCGCCACGGTCCCAAAGCCGCCCGCCATGCGAGCCAGTACCTGACGCCGGGAAATACCGGCCGAGCGAATGCGTTTGCAAGGATACACGTGATGAGTCCTATCACAGTCAAGAAAAGAGACGCTCTCATTCTAGCATACAGGGTGACTCCCACGCAGTGACTGTCCCACGTGCTCGACACCGTCATTGCTGCCCGCCATCGGCGGCGCCACGGACAACCACTTTCTGCTGAACGCGCATTTCTCCACCACCGTGAAAACTGATCAATCGCGTATCCGCTGCGGCAAATTGCTCAAACACATCAAACAGGAACCGGGTTTCTCCCGGCGCCGGGTAGGCGAAGATCACGTCGAAATCTTGCAAGCTGCAGGTCTCTGCAGCATAAACCTCACCCCCCTCCAAAGAGGTAATCCAGATGCGATCCACTGGATCGAGCAGTTGGCGCGCCTCAGCGGGCAGGAAGTTCCCCTGCCAGAAGGTTGCTGACAACTGGTAGTCTGTCGCCAGTTGCCGGGAGTACGAGACGAGTTCCGGATCCAGCTCGATACCGACCGCCTGGTAACCGAGCAGGGCTGCCACACACGTGTTGATACCGAAGCCACTCCCCCATTCGGCAAAACGCGGGTCGGGCCCGAGGACCACCCGCAAGCCGGCTAACGCCTCGGCCACTTGGTAAAAATCACTCCGTCCGACACGCTGCTGCTCGCTGAGCACGCTGCGATCGTAATACCGCTGCAGACGCGACTCGGCATCACCAATCAGCCGCCGGACGTTGGGTTCCACCGTCGTCGCTGGCAAATCCACTTTTTGTAACACCACAACCAATCTTCTCCAGCCGCGGCCTGCTGGGTGAGTCCCTCCGTGCGACCAGCTCCGTGGGCCATGGTCTTTGGGCCACGGTCGATTCGCCCTCGAAAACAGGCCGAATCGCCCCGCCTTTCAGGCCAAAGAGTTGTCAAGCGCGAGTGCTCAGATTAGCATACTCGGTAATGTCTGCGCACCCGGTAGATCCACCTTCTCCATCCTAGCCGACCACGGCCGACTGGCGGGCGGATGATGAGGCAATCCAAGCTACCGTGGGGGTGCTGATCACACCCTCCGTACATTTCCACTCAGGAGCGAAGTATGTTCAAGTCGTTGCGAAGATTCTCCAAGCTCATGCTCATCGTTGTCGTGGTATCAATGATGTCTGTTGACCTCGCATCGGCAGGTCGTTGGGCGAGACGCGCGTGCCGACCAGTCTATTGTCAGCCCGTCGACTGTCAGCCTGTTTACTGTCAGCCCGTGTATTGCCCACCGTCGCACTGCCAGCCGGCCCACAATCGACCGCTGTCCTGTCGACCGATGTACTACGGACCGATGTACTACGCGCCCGTCCATTGCCAACCGGCACCCAACTGCTGCCAACCGGCCACCTCAGAAGCAACCCCACAATCCAATCACTCGGATGGGGACATGCAACCGACGCCCGCAGATCCCGTGGCCGAAGCACCCGCCGAGTTGACTCCCGCAGCGGAAGTACCTACCGTGCCAACGCCTGCAGATCCTGTCGTGGAATCCCGCCCCGCAGATCCGCCCATGCCAGTCACCCCGCCACCCGCGGTTACGGAACCTGTGGTTCCTGCCGTTGCGCCCACACCTCCCGCAGCAGGTGATGATGCAGTCGGCAAGGTGGGTAACCAAGGCCAAGACACCACCACTCCGGCGGTAGAGCCCACCACTCCCAAACCAGAAGAACCGGCTGACGAAAAGCCCGCGGACGACAAACCGGCTGATGGCAGCTTTGAAGATCTCTTCGGTGGTGGCGACGACAAACCCGCACCAGCCAAAGAACCGGCTGACGAAAAGCCTGCTGCTGACGAAAAGCCTGCGGATGAAAAACCCGCAGACGATAAGCCGGC
>NZVR01000126.1 GCA_002701545.1 Blastopirellula sp.
TGATCAGTGCAGTCCTATGCGAGTATTCTAAGCAGATTTCGGCCGATCGGCTACTTAAATGCCAGATCGGAAGTCGGTGTTTCGATAACACGCATCTTACGCCAACGGCCCTGAAGAAAGCGAGCCAGATTGGTGACCCCCAGCAAAAAGACCCAGCCGGTCGTGATGCTCCACCACCAAAATATGTCGTCAAACCAAGGTGCTCCCAGGTATCCAACGGTGAGTGCCAGGCAGGAACAAGCGAGTGTATTCAGGAGTACAAACCATGTATCTCCGGCACCGCGAATCGCACCGACAAAGACCACCTGCATGGCGTCAAACAAGCAGAAAGCGGCCGCAAATCGTAGCAAGATGATGGTCAGCTCACGAATCTCGGCAAACCGTTCACCGCGAATGCCAGCCGCGTGTCCCCACATGATCCAATCGGGTGCCAGTAGGTAAAGCGAGGCGAAAGCGGCGTTATAGGCAATCGCCAGGGTGACACCAGTCCAGGTTGCGCGCGCGGCCAGCCCAACATGACCGCGCGTCAGATTTTGGCCAACTAAGGTACTGATGGCGATTCCCAATCCAATGATCGGCACAAACGCGACGCTGTTGACGTTGAATGCCAGCGAGGTGGCCACCATCTCACTCTCACCAAACTGAGCCATTTTCAAAGTGATCAAAGTGAATGCTGTGCACTCCACCAGATATTGCAGGCCATTGGGGCCCCCAAAGACCAGCAAGCGACGAAACAGGCTGGGATCCCAGCGGCGGCCACTGCGGATGCCGTAGGTTGCAACCAAGGAAGGCGAGTGAATGACCCACCAGTACACCAGCAGTTTGAACCAATTCGCAGCGACGGTTGCCCAGGCAGCACCCTCAATCCCCAATTCTGGCAAGCCGAACTTGCCGAAGATGAGCAGGTAGTCCAGCACAATATTCACCAGTGTGGCCGCCACATTCACGTACATGACGATTCGGGTGGAACCGCGACCTGAAAAAAAACCTGCCAAAGCTTCCGACATCACGGCTGCGCCGGAGCCCACGGTAAGAATCTGGAAATAGAGCACTTCATAGACGTGCAGCGAGGCAGGGTGGCCTGCAAATTGGAATATTCCCGGTGCCAGCGGGATCGCGCACAGAAACAGTGGCGTGGAGTACAACCCCACGCGAAACCCTTGCCAGGTCACCAGACCGATGCGCTGAGGTTGTTGGCTGCCGTCGTATTGTGCGACAAAGGTGTTCACAAAACTGGCCACACCCAGCGGAAAGCAGGTCATGGTCCAATAGGTCATGCCTGCCGGCATGGCAGCTGCCATTTCGGCCGATGAATGCCAGAGCAGCAGCATGCGATCGACAAACAGCATCAGGGACAGGCTGCCAGTCGAAATGACTAACGGCAAGGCGATGTTCAAAACATCGCGTCCGCCGCATTCTCGTGTCCACCAATTTCGTAGCACGCGCTCGCCTCCACCTGATTTCCTGACAGTGTCTCAGATCTTCTTTCAGATGCCAGGAGGCTAAACCAGGTTCGCACGCCTGGCCTCAGTCGCTGCTCGGCCGCGATTTTGACGATGTGCCGGGTAACTTGGTTGATCCTCGGAGAGATCATGGTGAAAATGAGGCGACTCAACATTCCTTGAAAGTGTTTCCATGTCACGACCATTTCGTTGGTTTTCCGTTTATCTAACTCTAACGTTCGGCCTGGCGCTCGGGTTACTTGCCCCGGTAGATTTGGCGTCCCTGGTATCTGCGGTTGAAAGGGTGGATTATCACGCCATTCGTCGTCCCATTCGGGCGACAACGTCCGACGGCAAGTACGAGGGTGAAACGCATTTCGAACGCCACGGTCATGCTCGGATTCAGGGTATGGCAGGCTACGGTCGCGATTGGAGTGGCGATGCGCACTTCCTGTGGGACGGGGCTATTGGTGACCAGGCGAAAGTAGGTTTTCGTGTGCCACGTGCTTCGCACTTTCAACTCACCTTGCAGCTGACGCGCGCGGTGGATTACGGTGTCTTTCGCATCTATCTCGACGGCCAGCCAATCGGAAACGAAGTGGATTTGTTTTCGACCAAGGTAGAACTTGCACCTGTCGTTGACTTGGGCAAGGTGTCATTGGCCGAGGGGCGACACCAACTGGTATTCGAATTGGTACGTGGTAATCCACGAGCTAAAAAATTTCGCGACAAAGGGTTTTTGCTGGGATTGGACTATTTCAAGCTGATTGACTTGGCCCCCCCACCCAAGGTCACCGAGGAGCCAGTGGCAACGCCTGTGTTGACCCAGCCGGTCGATTTTTCAGTCGCCAAGTCGTTGCTGATGAAGTATTGCTGGAAGTGTCACAACGCAGAGAAAAGCAACGGAGATGTCCTGCTTTCCAATCTGCAAACGGAGTCGGCATTCGTAAAACAGATTGCCGTCACGGAGAAAGTGGCCGACGCGATCGTGTTTGGTACGATGCCCCCGGAGGACGCACAGCAGCCTACCGCCAAGGAGCGAACGCAGCTTGCCCGCTTCTTTTCGACGGTGATCGACCAGTACGCCGCCAAGTCCGAAAATGTCGCTCCGGTCGTCATGCGCCGTTTGAATCGCTACGAATACAACAATGCCGTGCGTGACCTGTTGAACCTGAAGGGTGATATTTACCCGCTTCCCGAGCGGACGTTGCGCGGTGGTAAGAATTATTTTCGGCCAGAGAGCGGATTGTTGCCCGACGTGGTCCAAGTCGGCAATCGCACCCTGGGAAAGAACCAAGTGGAACGGCAGATTCTTGATGGGGTCTCGCCGTTTGCCATCGATCTGCAAGCGGAACACGGCTTTAATAATCGCGGCGAGCAACTGAGTATTTCCCCTATTCTGCTCGAAGCGTTCGTGGAGTTGGGTAACTCGATTGTGAACAGTCCCCAATTCGCGAATTACTGCCGTGACTACGAGGCGGTGTTTCGCGGTAGCGACCCGCCTCAGAGGCAGCGTGATATAGAGCTGGCCAAAGTGCGGATCGCAGCCTTGCTCGAGCGGGCGTTCCGGCAGCCGCTAGACGGAACGACGCACCAGCGCTACGCCGCCTACTTCGAACGTGAGTATCAACGTACGAAGTCATTTGCGGACAGCATGAAACGCGTGGTGGCGGCCATGATTGCGTCGCCTCGTTTTCTCTATCTGGTGGAACGTCGCGGTACGGAAGGCACAGCCAAGTTGACGGATTACGAGCTGGCAACGCGACTCGCGTTCTTCTTGTGGAGCACCCTGCCTGATGAAGAGTTACTGACACTGGCAAAAAAGAAACAACTTCACCAACCGGAGGTGTTGGCGGAACAAGTCAATCGGATGCTGTTGTCACCGAAGAGCCAGGCCTTGTCGGAGAATTTTGCACGGCAATGGTTGCGGCTGGACCAACTGATTACCGCGGTTCCCGATTTCGAGCGTTTTCCCGCCTACTATTCGCGCATTGGGTGCGAGCAGTGGAAGTTTGGTCTGCAGACGATGGTCGAGCCCTTGTTGCTGTTCGAAAGCATTTTGGTCGAAGACCGTTCCATCATGTTGCTGATCGATTCCAATTACAGCTATCGATCAGATGAGTTGGAGAGCTGGTACAAGGACAAAAACCCCTTTGGTGGACGTGGGAATATCAATCGATTCAATACCAACCAACAGAACTTTGTGCGTCGCGAACTGGCAACACGCCGCGAAGGCGGTGTGATCACCTCTGCCGCCGTGCTGACCATGACGTCCTCGCCGCTGCGTACCAGTCCGATCACCCGCGGAGCCTGGGTGGCCACCGTGATTCTTAATCAGCCCCCTGCCCCGCCACCGGACGTCGTGCCGGAAATCGAGGCCGATGATAAGGCGATCGAGGCGCAAGGGATTACGTTACGCCAACGGCTGAAGCAACATCAGACCAATGAATCGTGTGCAGCTTGTCACGCCAAAATCGATCCGCTCGGATTTGTATTGGAGAATTACGATGCGGTGGGGCGGTGGCGCGATACCTATCGCTCGGGTTTGGCCATTGATGCGAGCGGCAAGCTGTTTGGTGACGTCGCATTCACCGATATCGAGAGCTTTAAAGACGTACTGCTCGACCGTCCTAACATCTTTATTCGCGCGTTCAGCGAACATCTGCTATCGTATGCTTTGGGCCGCGAGTTGGGGCCGGCTGATAAACCTGCCGTCGATCGGATCGTCCGTCGTGGCCAGGCGGCTGACGGGCAACTGTCGACGATTGTACGCGAGATTGTTCACAGCCGACCGTTCCGGCATAAATCGAACCAGAGTTCCACTGCTTCCCGCAAGGAGGATGCGCGATGACCAAGAGAACCATTCACCGACGCACCCTGTTACGCGGTTGTGGGGCGGCATTGGCATTGCCGTTGCTCGAAGTGATGCAGCCTTCGGCGCGCGGAGCCCAGGTGGGGTCGGCCCCCAAACGGGCGGCTTTCTTCTATGTCCCCAATGGTGTCGTGCAGGCCGCGTGGCACCCGGCAGAAGATGGAGTCGGTTTCCAGCTCAGTCCGACCTTGGAGCCACTCGCGCCGGTGCGCAAGAAGATCGCGCTCTACTCGCACCTGGATCGCGTGAAAGTTGCCGGTACGGATGGGCACGCTCAAGCGAGTACTTGCTGGTTGAGTAGTGCCGCGCCAGACGAACTCTCCCCGGCTGGATATCCACTGAAGATCACACTCGATCAAATCATGGCTGCCGAGACGGGGAAGCATACCGCGTTTCGCTCGCTGGAGTTGAGCTGTAATCCTTACCAAGACAATAAAGAGTCCGTCTATTTCGACAACATTTCATGGTATGCACATGGCCATGTTGCGCGTTCGATGCGAGATCCTCAACGCGTGTTTAATCGACTGTTCGCGGTGAAGTCGGAAGTGGGGCAGCGCAGTGTGTTGGATCTGGTGTTGGCGGACGCCCAGTCGCTGCGCCCTCAGTTGGGCCAGATCGATCGACGGAAACTTGACGAGTACATGGATTCTGTTCGCGTTGTGGAACAGCAGATTTCTCGTTTGCGCGACCGGCAAGCGGAAGTGGATAAGCTGCAGCCAGAGGCGCCCAAGATTCCCTGGACGGCTCTGCGACGAGACGAGTACATCCAGCTGATGGGAGACTTGATGATCTTGGCCTTGCGAACCGATCTGACGCGCGTGGCTTCGTTGATGGTTGCCCCAGAACGTTGGAGTACGCCACAGCGCGTGCACGGGCTCTTTGACGAACCGATTTTGCACCACAGTTGGACGCACCAGCAAGACAATCCGCACGTCAGAGACCAGTTGGCGAAATTAGATCGCTATCATGTCGAGCAATTCACGCAACTGGTGCAAAAAATGGATGCGATCCAGGAGGGTGAATCGACGCTGTTGGACAACATGCTGTTTGTTTTCGGGTCAGGATTGAGCAGCGGAAAAACGCACGTGTACTCAGATTTGCCCATTGTCGTTGCCGGCAGTGCACAAGGAGCGATCCGGACGGATGTGCATTTGCGGTCTGCTGAAGGGACACCGGTGGCAAACCTCTGGCTGGCGCTGGCGCAGACGATGGGCGTGCCCATCCAACGCTATGGAGATAGTACTGCGGCGCTCCAGTTGGGATGAAGCGAAAGTGGCCGTGACTGCGGGCAACGGGGCACAAGCCTCAGCCGCTAACGGTCATGCACTGCTCCTGTGGGGTGTATCTGCCTTCCGATGGTGGGCGAGTTACGCGCGTTTGCCGTCTGGTGTTTGGCGTCTGGCGAGGCGCAGCTAGACGCCACCATTTCCCCTTGCCATAATGCCTCTGCGGTTCTGAGTTTGGTTTTATTCCGCTGATCCCCTGTAAGGAATTTGTAATGCGACGTGACTTTCTCCTTGCCATGTGTGCGATGCTGTCCGTGTGTCTGCTGACCGCGGTCGCTACCAACACGTTGGCAGATGACGCGAAGAAGAAAAAAAAGAAAAATCGAAAGATGACAATCAAGAAATCAGAGTATGGCGAAGTCGACGGTAAAAAGATCCAGCAGTACACCTGTACGAATGCGAACGGATTGAAGATGTCTTTGATCACCTACGGTGCCATCATGACATCCATCGAAACTCCGGACCGCGATGGCAAACTAGCCAACATCACGCTGGGCTTTGACAATCTGGCTGGCTACGAACAGCGTCATCCTTACTTTGGGTCCACCGTGGGACGTTTTTGTAACCGGATTGCGAAAGGCAAATTCTCGTTGGGTGGTAAAGAGTACACGCTGGCTACGAACAATGCGCCGAATCATCTGCATGGTGGCGACGCTGGGTTTGATAAACGGATCTGGGAAGCTAAGCGTATCAAGAACGACTCGGAAGTCGGGGTTGAATTCACTTACGTCAGCAAAGATGGCGAAGAAGGTTATCCCGGGAATCTGACAACGCGTGTGGCTTACACGTTAACCAACGACAATGAATTGAAGATTGTCTTTACAGCAACGACCGATGCTGCGACCCCTCTGAATCTGACCAATCACAACTATTGGAACCTGGGTGGAGCAGGCACGGGCACCATTAAAGATCACGAGTTGATGTTGGCGGCAGACGAGTATTTGCCGGTTGATGACACGCTTATCCCAACCGGCGAAACTGCCAGTGTTACCGACACGCCACTGGATTTTACGAAATCCAAAAAAATCGGTGACGATCTCGTCAAAGTCGGTGGGGACCCGGTAGGCTACGACCATTGCTTTGTGTTGCGTGGACAAGATGGCAAGTTGTCATTTGCCGCGCGCGTCAAAGATGCCGATTCCGGTCGTGTGATGGAGATTCACACAACCCAACCGGGGATTCAGTTCTACACCGGGAATTTCCTGGCGGGATTGGAGAGTGATGCTGGGAATAAGCAACACGAAGCGTTTTGTCTCGAGACGCAACATTATCCTGACTCGCCCAACCAACCGAAGTTTCCCACAGCGATCCTGAAGCCGGGCGAGACGTTTAAGCAAACGACCGTGCACAAGTTCTCGGCAGAGTAACAGCACGTCCACATTGTTGATCAATTCAAGCCGTCGTGCGCAGCCAGCGCACGGCGGCTTGTTTTTTAGGGATCACTGATTTTCACAAAGGGCACGAACGGGCAAATGCCAGCGGATGTGCGTCGTTGTGGTGGGCTGGGGTGGAACCGGTTAAGGCAGTTGGCGAAGCAGGCTTGCCATTTCCAAGGCGGCGTTCGCAGCCTCTTCTCCCTTGTTGCCCACATTGCCACCCGAGCGGTGGATGGCTTGTTCCAGTGAATTGACGGTCAGCACTCCGAAGGCGACCGGGACGCCGGTGCGCAGCGAAATTTCACCGAGGCTGGCCGAGACCTGTTGATTGATATGCTGGTCGTGGGTGGTCTCGCCACGAATCACGCAACCCAGGGTCAGCACGGCGGCGAATTGCTGAGTTTGGGCGAACCGATCTGCGATGAGCGGGATTTCCCAGGCACCCGGTACCCAGGCGACCTCGATGGCGTCATCTGCTACGCCATGTTTGCCGAGTGTCGCGAGCGCACCTTCAAGCAGTTTGCCGGTGATGTTCTGATTGTAGCGCGATACGACGATTGCGAAACGCGCGTCGGCAACGGTTGCGTCGCCTTCATAAATGTGTGCCATGGCGTTACTTCATGTTCATGCTCATCAGGAATTCAGCGTTCGTCTTGGTCTTGTTGAGTCGGGTGACCAACAACTCCATGGCGTCCGGAGGATTCATGTCATTCAGCACTCTGCGCAGGACGCAGATGCGGCGATGTTCTTCGGGATCCATCAGTTTTTCTTCGCGTCGGGTGCCACTGCGATTGATGTCGATGGCGGGATAGATGCGGCGATCGACGAGCTTTCTGTCGAGGATGACTTCCATATTGCCCGTCCCTTTGAATTCCTCAAAGATGACGTCATCCATTTTGCTTCCGGTGTCGACAAGTGCTGTGGCAACAATCGTTAGTGACCCACCCTCTTCGACTTTTCGAGCGGAGCCAAAAAACGCTTTGGGGCGTTGCAGGGCATTCGAGTCCAGGCCGCCCGTCAGGACCTTGCCTGACTGGGGACACTCCTGGTTCCAGGCACGTGCCAGTCGCGTGATGGAATCAAGGAAAATGACGACGTCGTGACCATACTCAACCATCCGCTTGGCTTTTTCGATCACCATTTCAGCAACTTGCACATGGCGTGAAGACGGTTCATCGAACGTGCTACTGATGACTTCGCAGTTGGCTCCTTTGACCTCCCGCTCCATGTCCGTGACTTCCTCAGGACGTTCGTCGATCAGCAGCATGATGACGTAGGCATCCGGGAAATTGTGCAGCACGGCTTTGGCCATGCTTTGCAACAGAATGGTTTTGCCAGCGCGCGGCGGGCTGACGATCAAGCCACGTTGACCAAAACCAATGGGCGTGATCATGTCCACCACGCGCGTAGAGGCATCTTGTGGATTGTGTTCCATGACAATCCGATCGGCGGGATGGATCGGTGTCAGATCATCAAAGGCCACTTTGTCTTGGAGCGAGTTGGGGTCCTGGTAGTTGATCGCTTCGACACGCAGCAGGGCAAAATAGCGTTCGTTTTCCTTGGGGGGGCGAATTTGGCCTGAGACGGTCGTGCCCGTTTGCAGTCCGAAGCGTCGGATCTGGCTAGGTGACACATAGATGTCGTCCGGGCACGACAGATAGTGGTAGTCCGGGCTGCGCAGGAATCCAAAACCGTCGGGTAAGATTTCCAGCGTGCCTTCGCCGTACATCAACCCATTCATCTTCACGCGTTCTTTGAGAATCTTGAAGATGAGATCTTGTTTTTTCAGACCGGCCACGTCGGTCACGTTTTCTTTACGAGCTTCCTCAATCAGCTCGTTCATGTTCATGCGCTGCAATTCAGCGATGTGGACTTCACCCTGTTTGATTTTTTCGTAGCGCGCGTCCGTCTCGTCACCGCGGCTGGGAGGACGGATCTGGCCGCCTTCCTCAGCAATTTCCTCCGCTAATGAAAGTGGTTCACTCTCGTTGGCGGCGTCGAACGCGTCGGACTTGGTTTTGTCAGGTTGTGGAGGCTGAGCATCTGACGAACGTTCTTCGTCTCGATGTTTCTTGCGATTGGCAGGACTGCGTTGAATAGCCATGAGATGGGCTATCTCCTGAAAAGAATATGGCTTGCGATCACGGGGATGTGATCCGAAAGGAATGATGTAAGAAAAGGTTGTTGGATGGGGTTGCGATGGGCATGGAATGCCACCGCGAGATGATTTGGAGAAGGGGATTTGGGTTGAGTGTTCACGATCGTGTTTCTGGGGTGCGAAGTCCTAAGGACTTCCAAATGCGTTCGATTTGGAGCTTGGTTTGCTCCACGGTCCCGTTATTGTCGATGATCCAGTCTGCTCGTTTCTGTTTGAGTTCCAGGGCGGTTTGCGCGGCTTCGCGAGCGTCGAAGTCTGCTTCACTCCAGCCTCGCGTGAGAGCTCGTTGCAGTCGATTCTCGCGGTTTGCCTCGACAAACAGGATGGAATCGCAAATGGCATCCCAGCCAGTTTTCAGCATCACGGGCGCATCCAGGACGAGCGCTGGAGTGGTTCCCGCCGCACGTTCTGCGGTAATTGTGGTGGTCAGTTTTTCTCGTATCCTGGGGTGAGTGAGTTGTTCGAGGAAGTGAAGTTCGTGTGGGCCTTCTGGAGGAGGGCCAAATACGATGGCTGCGACCGCGGCGCGATGCACTTCGCCTTCTGGATGAAACACCGTGTCGCCCCATCGGTTTCGGATGCTCTGTTTCACATCCGACTGGCGAAGGACCTCGTGCCCCGCGCGGTCGGCATCTAACAGCCGGCCGCCCAACGCTACGAGTTGTTGGGAGACAAGACTCTTGCCACTTGCCACGCCGCCCAAAATGCCGATCACCAACATGATTTGGTATTTTCACGAGTTTGAACAAACTGCGCGAGGTAAGGTTAAGGTGGTATGCTGGCCAGTTGTATCAGCAAGTGATTCGCGGAATGTCCGCCAATCTTGCCGCTGGCCAACGGATTGTACTTTCCGGACGACGAGCGCCGCCCTGGATTGTCCGCGAACGCCCCCTGGCAGGGAGCCATCGCTGACACGCAAGTCGTGAATTGTGGTTAGGTCACCGCTTCACATTCAGCCCAATTGTCGCCCGATTTGACGTCCACCTTGAGAGGCACATCGATGTGACTCACACCCGTCATCTCTTGCGTCACTAAGTCGATTAGCTGTGACAGTTCGTTGGAGGGAGATTCAAAGACTAGTTCATCGTGGATTTGCAGAAGCATCCTGGCTTGCAAGCCTTCGCGCTGTAACCGACCGTGAACGGCAATCATCGCTTGTTTGATTAGGTCTGCAGCCGATCCTTGGATGACCGTGTTGACTGCAATGCGTTCGGGGAGGGTTCGTTGACGAGAGGACTGGCGCCGCGAGGAATCTCTGACACCTTGGACCGACCGACGTCGGCCCAACGAAGTACTAACATACCCTTTCTGGCGGCAACCTTCCAGCAGATCTTCCATGAATTTGTCGACTTGCGGGTATTTGGCGAAGTACGCATCAATGAAATTTGCTGCTTCTTCCTGGGGGATATCCAGCGCTTTGGCCAGCCCAAATGCACTTTGGCCATAAATCACCCCAAAATTGACCGCTTTTGCCGTCCGTCGCATCTCGACGGTTACCTCCTCAAGCGGGACGCTGTAGACCTCGCTGGCGACCAGGGCGTGAATGTCGACATCGTCGGCGAAGGCCTGGCAGAGCGCATCGTCGCCGGAGAAGTGGGCCAGCACGCGCAACTCGATTTGCGAATAGTCAAAAGTGACCAGTTTCCATCCGGGTTCGCCGGGCACGAATGCCGAGCGAATTTCTTTGCCGCGCGTATCTCGCACCGGAATGTTCTGCAGGTTGGGCTCGGTGGAACTCAAGCGTCCCGTGGCCGCGACATCCTGGCGAAACGAGGTATGCACACGTTGGGTTTCTGGATGTACGAGTTGAGGCAGCGCGTCTACGTAAGTGCTTTTCAGTTTGGCAAAGTGACGGTATTCCATCATCAGCGCCGGCAGTTCATGGTGATTGGCAAGCTCGGTGAGAACTTCCATGTCCGTGCTGGGGCCGGTTTTCGTTTTCTTGATCACCGGCAATTCGAGATCGTCGAACAGAACTCCCGCCAACTGTTTGGGTGAGTCAATGTTGAACTCTTTGCCGGCTGCCGCAAAGATCTGCGTTTGCAGGCTGGCTAACTCCTCGCCATAACGCGCGCTCAACTCAGCGAGTCGCTCGGTGTTCACGCGAATGCCGTTGAACTCCAATTCGGCCAGCACTTCGATTAACGGTAATTCCAACTCGTGGTAGAGTTCGAGCAACTCTTCTTCTTGCAGACGCTGCTGCAATGGTTGTGTCAGTCGCAGCGGGATATCGGCATCTTCTGCAGCGTAGTCAGCGACTAACGGGACGGGCACCTCGTCCATCCGTTTCTGTTTTTTTCCTGTGCCGATCAAGCTGCTGATCTTGATGGTTTTATGGTTGAAGTAGCGTTTGGCCATGTCGTCGATGCTGTGCACTCTTTCGCCAGGATCGAGTAGATAGTCGGCAACCATGGTGTCGAACGCGATGCCAGCCAAACGCATGCCCGCGTTGCGTAACACGATCTGATCGTATTTGAGGTTCTGGCCGATCTTTTCGATGCTCGCATCCTCGATGACCGGTTGCAGGATCGCGCGCACTGCATCAGCATCCAAGACGGTGTCTCCCTCGGGACCTCGCACAGCGACATAAAACGCTTCTGCTTCATTGACGGCAAAGGAGTAGCCGACGAGTTCGGCGAAGCGTGGGCTGGTCGAGGTCGTTTCGGTGTCCAGGGAAACACGTTTGGCCTGACGAATTTGCGCGACAAGTGACTCCAGATCCGTGAGGGACTCGATCAATTGGTAGTCGGCCGTCCATGTTTCCGGCGCTTCGGCAACGGCCATGCCCCCAATCATCTCGGCGAGGCGACGAAATCCGAATTCGGCACATAGTTCGCCAATTGCCGGGAGATCCATGCCGCCGACGCGGGCGGTCGCCCAGTCGATTTCCAGCGGTACATCGGTCTTGAGACGCACGAGTTCACGGCTCATCAAGGCTTGTTCCCGGAACTCAATCAAGTTCTCGCGCACCTTGCTCTTTTTCATCTCATCGGTGGCCGCCAAGATGTTGTCCAGGGTGCCATGCGCGTTGAGCAGGTTGGCTGCGGTCTTGGCGCCGATTTTGGGGACGCCCGGGACGTTGTCCGTGGAGTCTCCCCACATCGCCTGCATGTCGACCACTTGATCGGGACGAACTCCCCAGTCATTGACGACGAAGTTTTCGTCGATGATCTGGTTTCGCCGGATGTTGTACAGTTTGACGTTGGACGTGATCAGTTGGCGGCAGTCTTTGTCACTGGTGACCAGGACGCAACGCCCTCCGAGCGTTTCGGTGACGTGGCCGATGGTCGCCATGATGTCATCGGCTTCGTAGCCCGGAATGGATAGCACGGGAATGTGCATGGCGTGCAGCATCCGCTGGATCTCGGGGATCTGAGACCGCAGGTCGTCGGGCATCGGATCGCGGTGCATCTTGTATTCGGGGAAAATCTCGTTACGAAACGTGATTTCGGAATGGTCAAACGCACAGATCAGAAAGTCCGGTCGGCGCTTGTCCATTAAATCGAGCATGTCGCGGGCGAAGCCGTGAATCGCACCCACGGGCTGTCCACTCGGCCCGGTCATCTCGGGCATGGCGTGAAACAGTTGGTAAATCAGCGCGTGGGAATCGACGACATAGACGGTTTGCCCATCCAGATCGGTGAACCCTTGGGGGGAAGGATCCGCAGCAGGCGGCTCTGGTTGAGGGGCATCCGTGGCTTCTTCGAAGCCGGGGAGTGTGGGCTGACGAGCTTTGGACATGCGAGAGCCTCGGCGACGTGGTGCAATTTTGCTGGTCGATGGTAGACCTTGGTTTTGACGCTGGCAAGCGGCACTGTGGGGACGGCGGCCGCAGAGGCCGGCCAGGATCCAGTGGATGTTGGGCGGTTTTTGCCTGGTTTCCGGAGGCCAGCACGGCTAGACGCCTCGGCCACGATCCGATATGCTGGGGGATTCGAAATCGTTGACTATCCCCTGCGAGAAGACGTGTCACCATGTATGCGATTATCTCTGACGGTTCCAACCAATACAAAGTCGAAGAAGGTCAAGAGCTGACCGTGGACTATCGTGACGCCTCTTCAGGCGACGAATTGAAGTTTGAGAACGTGTTGGCGGTCTCCAGCGACAGTGGTTTGCAGCTCGGGAAACCGACGGTGGACGGCGCTTCTGTGACGGCCGAAGTCGTCGGCGTGGAGATGGGTGACAAGATTTACGTCCAGAAATTCCGACGCCGTAAGAACTCGCGCCGGCGAACGGGCCATCGCCAGATGTATACCAAAGTCCGAATCAACAAGATTGACTCGTAGTTCTCCCTCCGAGTTGTTGCTCCGCCGTTGGCTCCGCTTGCCAGAGACAGGCTCTGCCCGCTCATGGCCTCCCCCGCCTGCTGACGGCCACCAGCCGTTCACGTTGACCTGCTCTGCGGGGGTGGATACGATTGGCAGCGTCAGGCTGTCACTTCAGAATTGCTGGCATCGAGCAGGTCTTCATGGGTGTGACCTATTTCAAACGTTTTCGGATGGAAGTTTCTCTGACCGATCCGTTGTTCGCGATCGGCCAATTGCCGTCAGATTACCGCTTGGTCGCTTGGGAAGACACGGATGTTGCTGCTCATTCCGAGGTCAAGTTTCGTAGTTTTTGTTACGAGATTGATGCGAATGTCTTTCCTTGCCTTGGTGATCGCGAGGGGTGTCAGCGTTTGATGGGAGAAATTGCGCGGCGCGAGAGTTTTGTGCCGCAAGCGACCTGGTTGTTGCAGTACCACGGCGGTGGTCTGGGGCGGAGCGAAAACTGCGGTACGATTCAGGGCATCGTTGATTCGAGTGGCATGGGGTCTTTGCAGAATGTTGGCGTCACGCCGTTGCATCGCGGGCGCGGTTTAGGGACGCATTTAATGTATCAATCACTCCTGGGGTTTCGTGAAATTGGACTGCAGCGCGCGGCACTCGAAGTGACGGCTCAGAATTTGGGCGCGGTGCGTCTCTATGAACGGCTTGGCTTTCGACGCGTCAAAACGGTGTACAAGGTTGCCGAGGTTGCGTATGCGTAACGGCAACGCTACGTTGTGCATGTCCGTCCGTTCCTAGTCCGCGCCTCTTGTGAGCTCAACGTGTCGCAATCGATCTATACCCACCAGTTCGACAATGGGTTGGCTTTGGTCGCTGAGTCGATGGACTGGTTGGAATCCGCCGCCTTCTCATTGTTGCTACCGGCCGGTTGTGTGGTTGATCCTCGGGAGAAGTTGGGGGTCAGTAATTTCACCTGCGAAATGGTGCAGCGCGGATGCGGTGGCAGAGATAGTCGTGAGTTTGTCGAAGCGTTGGAGACGTTGGGAGTGCTGAGTTCGGCGAATGTCAGCAATGCGCATACGAGTTTTGGTGGCGCGATGCCGGCAGACAAGATTTACGATGCGCTGTCGATCTATGCCGACGTGGTTCGTCGACCGCAGCTGCCCACGGAGCAGTTTGAGGATGCCCGGTTGGTCTGTCTGCAAGAGCTGCGGGCTTTGGAAGACGAGTTGCCGCAGCAGCTCATGGCGGAACTACGGCGGTTGCACTACGGCGATCCTTTAGGTCGGTCACGCGAAGGGACGTTTGCGTCGGTCGAGCAGATCGAGCCAGCTGATGTAGAACAGTTTTTTACGACCCATTATCGACCGAACGGCGCGATTCTGAGTGTGGCTGGAAAAATCGACTGGGAGCGACTTGTCGCGCACGTTGGCGAGTTGTGGGGAGACTGGGACGCCGCCGAGTTGCCCACTCCGAGCGAATTGCCACCGCAGCGTGGCTACCATCATGTGGCACAAGAATCAACGCAAACGCACATTGGGATTGCCTACCCCAATGTCCCTTCGTCGCACCCTGATTTCTATCGTGCTCGAGGGGCGATCGGTGTCCTGAGTGACGGCATGAGCTCGCGATTGTTTTTGGAAGTCCGAGAGAAACGAGGGCTGTGCTACAGCGTATACGCCTCCTGTCATTCATTACGTGATCGCGGCAGCGTACTGTGCTACTCGGGTACGACGACCGAACGGGCCCAGGAAACCCTGGATGTCATTCTGGCCGAGTTGCATCGTCTTGGTGACGGCATTGAAGAGGCGGAGCTCGATCGTCTGAAGACGAAAATCAAAAGCCTGCTGATTATCCAGCAAGAGTCAAGCTCGTCCCGCAGTGGGGCGATTGCCGGTGACTGGTATCACCTCGGACGTGTGCGACAGCTTGATGAATTAAACCGTATTCTGGACAACCTGTCCGCTGCCAGTATCAATGAATATCTGGCTGCCAACCCGCCTCGCGACTTCACCATTGTGACACTCGGCGAGAATCCTTTGGAGACACCTCTTGGAGTTCCGACAGCAAACACTTGACAACGGCTTAGAGATCGTTGCGGAGTGCAACCCGCAGGCGTATTCGGCCGCCCTCGCCTTTTTCGTGAAGACGGGGTCGCGTGATGAAACGGATGCACTGTCAGGCGTCAGTCATTTTCTTGAGCATATGGTGTTCAAGGGGACGGAGCGGCGGAGCGCTGAAGATGTGAATCGTGAGCTGGACGAGATCTGTGCCGGTTCGAATGCGTTCACCAGCGAAGAGCAAACGGTGTATCACGCGACCTTCTTGCCGGAAAGGCAAGCCGATGTTGTCGCATTGCTGAGTGATATTATGCGACCGGCCCTGCGCGCGTCGGATTTCGAGATGGAAAAGCAGGTGATTCTCGAAGAGATCGCCATGTATGAGGATCAGCCTCCGTTTCGGGCACATGAAAAATGTATGACAGCGCATTTCGGTGAGCATCCCCTGGCGAACAGCGTGCTGGGATCGGTGGAAAGCGTGAGCGCGTTGAGCGCCGCGCAGATGGAGGCCTATTTTCAACAACGCTACAGCCCACAGAATATCGCCCTGGTCGCCACGGGTAACGTGGATTTCGAACAGCTCGTGCAACAGGCGGACTCTCATTGCGGGCGTTGGCAGGCATTCGCAACGGAACGCGCAACGCCCCGTGCGGCACAAGCTTCGTCACGCGTGCACATGCAGAAAGATACCTCGTTTCAACACTACATGATCCAAATCTGTAATGGCCCTGCGGCCGCCGACGAGGATCGCTATGCGGCGCGCGCACTAGCCACTATTTTCGGTGATGATGGGGGTAGTCGCTTGTTCTGGGAGTTTGTCGACACCGGGCTGGCCGAATATGCCTGGATGCATTGTTACGAATTCCAAGGAACAGGCATCATCATGACCGATATCTGTAGTTCGCCTGAGCAGGCGGAAGGCAATTTGCAACGCCTGGCTGATTTACAGACAGTGCTGGCCCAACAAGGAATCACTGAAGAGGAACTACAACGGGCGAAGAACAAAATTACTTCTCAAGTGGTTCTGCAAAGCGAACGCCCCGCGCACCGTTTGATGTCGGTGGGCAGTGGTTGGGTGCAACGGCAAGCCTACCGAAGTGTGCGCGAAGTCCTCGAAGCGTATCAGACGTTGACTTGCGATGACGTCAACGCAGTGTTAAGCCGCTATCCGCTGAGCCCTAATACAACGTTTACCATCGGGCCCAACGCGAGTGCTTAAGCGGTCGCTTGAACCACTGGGACGCGCACGTGCTGCCGCGATTAGGTGGAAATGGGCAAGCGAATTGAGGCGGTGACGCCTTTGCCCGGTTCTGAATGAAGTTCCAGAGAACCGCCTTGACGCTCAATGACGCTCCGCGTCAGGAAGAGCCCGAGTCCCATGCCTTGGCCAGGTTCTTTGGTGGTAAAGAATGGTTCTCCTGCACGCTTCAGCACATCTTCGCTCATGCCCGTCCCGTGGTCCACAATCACGAACTCGACGAAGTCACCCTGCACATCGACGCGGCACTCAATGGCTTGGGTCGTTTCCGATGCATCCAAAGCATTTTGCATGACGCCCCGAATCGCTTGCGAAATGTTTTCCAGCGGTACACGCAATTGAGCTTGGTTGACGGCATCTTGGTGATGAACACGGACGCGTTCTCGATCGGACAATTCCGACAACGCGTGTTCCAGTAGTTCCGTGCAGGAGATCCGTGTCGAACCCTCGGTGCGTTCTTCATCGAAGTTGCCAGTCATGCGATCCAGAATGGTGCGACAGTGGTCCACTTCAGAGCGGATCAGTGTGACGTCCTCAATGACGGCGTCCGAAACGTTTGCACCCTGTAAATGGTGCGTCAGTTCTTTGGCGACCACGGCAATCGTCGACAGTGGGGTGGCCAATTCGTGACCCGCTCCAGCTGCCAGGGTACCGAGTGCCTCCAGTTTCTCACTGCGCGAGCGCTGCTGTTCGACCATTCGCAGTTCCACCTCGCGCTCCCGCAATTCGCTCGTCAGCCGAGTGATGAAATAGACGACGACGACGGCACTGGTGGTGAATGCCACGATCAATCCCGCCTGCTGCAGCGTCAAAGCGACTTGCCAGGCGACGAGCGGTTGTGCCGTCAGCTCGGCCAAAGGATTCGCTTGGAACAGCAAGCCGATCAGGCAAACGACAGCGATCGTGGTGAGAGTCCACCCCCATCGGGAGGGGAGGATGACCGCTGCCAAGGCGAGATTGACAAAATAAAAGATGGCAAATGGGTTACCAATGCCCCCTGCAAAGAACAGGAGTGCAGACAACGAAAGCAGGTCGACCGTCATCACAATCCCCAAGTAGAGATACTCTTGGCGTGGCGACAAGGACCGTTCGTCGCTGAGACGTATGCGGTACCAAATGGTCAAAATAAGGTTAGAAACTGCGGTGAAAGCCACAATCGCAACCAGCGGATAAACCCGGAGATTGACACCTAAAACGAGATGGGACGCCCCAATGGTCAGTAATTGGCCCACGACAGCGACCCAGCGTAATCTCAAAAGCCAGGCCGCATTGGTCGCGACGCGGTGCTGATCGCGGCGATCCGCCAATTCCAGCGTCGCACCACCACTTGGGTTGTTGACGTTCATTCTTGCTTACCTTGGAAGGTGATCTTAATTATCCTGCATAGGAGCGGAAGCCAAGTGCTATGCTTGACGGCGAACATCTTGTGGTCGGCTAGGGACAGCATTTCCGACAACGCGAAATTCTGTTACCCTCCCACAACGTTGATTCTACTCCCCCCGAGTACCTGCCTCGAATCCCATGTCTCATTCTCATTCTAGTAATCAGCCCCCAGTCATCCGCTTCCTGTTCGAGAATTCGATCTTTCTTGTCGCGGGTGCTGTCTTAGCACTTGTCTGGGCGAACGTCGATCATCAGTCCTACGAAAACTTCATCCATTTCGAGATTTCTCGGTTATGGACGGCGGATCATGCAGAGCCAGAGCATGGCTCGGGGCATGAGGCTGCGCACGAAAGTTCGCATGCAGAGGACAGTCATGCGGCAGACGAGCATGCGTCCGGAGATGCCAAAGAGGAGCACGGTCATGAGGCGGGGCATGCTGGCCATGAGGCGGGGCATGCACATAACATTACCATTCACTTCATCATCAATGACGTCTTGATGGCTTTGTTTTTTGCCATCGCGGCGATGGAAGACTGGGAATCTATGCTCCCAGGAGGCGCATTGTCCAATCTTCGCAAAGCGGCGACACCTCTGCTGGCAACGTTGGGAGGCATTGTGGGACCGGCGGGATTGTATCTGGTGGGGGCTTGGTTATTCAAAGAGCAGTTGCTGATTCGTGGTTGGGCCATTCCGTGTGCAACCGATATTGCTTTTAGTTATTTAGTGGCACGCTGGATTTTTGGCGTGGGACATCCGGCGATTGCGTTCCTGCTGTTGTTGGCGATTGCGGATGACGCAGCAGGTTTGGCGATCCTGGCAGTGGCTTACCCACAGCAGCCATTGCAATATGTTTGGTTCCTGCTCACGCTGCTGGCAATTGCCATTGGTTTTGGCATGCGGAAAATGCGTCTCAAAAGTTTCTGGTGGTACCTGTTGATTCCCGGTGTACTGAGTTGGATCTCGTTCTACTTTGCCGGCATTCACGCAGCTTTAGGATTAGTACCCATCATTCCAGCGATGCCTCATGCGCATACCGATCTCGGTATTTTTGCTCGTGATGAAATGAAACAAACGGATACGCTGAATGCGTTTGCCGCCTGGTGGAAAAATCCTGTCGAATTGATTCTTGGTCTGTTTGGTTTAGCGAATGCGGGGGTCATGTTCGCCAGTGCGGCCACGGGCACCGGTCTGGTCTTGGCCGGCTTGGTGATTGGTAAACCGCTGGGGATCACGTTCTTCACTTGGATCGCCCAACGGGTCTTTGGCTTGGAGGTTCCCAAGGGGATTACTTACCGACACATTGTCAGTTTGGGGTTGGTGGCAGGGATTGGATTTACCGTCGCCCTGTTTGTTTCTGATGCCGCCTACGCAGACAGTTCGCGGCCGGACGATGTGTTGCAAGCGGATTGGAGTTTCGTGCGGGACTCGGTGAAAATGGGGGCATTGCTGAGCTTTTTTGCTGGTGCAATTGCGATCGGTGGGGCACGGCTGCTCGGTATCAAACCGATTTCCCCCGGCGACTCCAGTGCACCCGCTGAATCCAGCGACTCCAGCGACTCCAGCGAGCCCAGTGCTTCTGGTGATGATCCCGGCAGCGCCGCCGAGTAACCAAGCTGTCATTGCGCGCAGGTGGGATGGTCGCAATTCCGTGAGAAACTCGCGTTGACGGCCCGTTCTTGCTCGCGTACAGTCTCCCCGCTTATCAGAAGAGAACGCGGCAAATCGTCGCGTTTGGAATCTTGGTAAAGTTTGCGGATTAAGTGATAAATGACGCTTGGGCGGTCGACATATGCTATTAATCGACGCGCTCCGATGTCATTCGGAATATCTCAAAGATTCTCTAGGCCTCATGGAAGAGGGAATTTTGCTGGGTTTGCACCAGCAAACAACTCTTTTACCGAAAACAAAGGGATTTGTAGCCATGCGAGTAAAGGTCGCAAACGCAACCACTGTTGCCATCTTCCTGATGGCGTGTGTCGCAGTCACCACCACGGGGTGTAAGACGCCGAGTTGGTCCATCCCCTCGCCATCATGGCTGAGTTGGGGAGGCAAGAAGCCACCCGAGTCGATTGCTCCTCGCCCATCGTCAACGGTCACGCCGACGACACCGTCGCAATTGGCAACCAATGGCACCGCTGGAGCGGCACAGGGTTACGGTCAAGCTTCGCGAGCAGGTTATTACACAGGAAATTACAACACCAACGCGGTTGCGTCCAACAATGCTGGTACGCAAAGTGGCTTCTATCAGCAGACCTATGGACAAGGCCAAGCGACGGGAGCCAACGGTGCGACCAACGGTTATGGCACTGCGGGCCAAGGATATGCTCAGACCGCTGATGCACGCGGTGCGTCGAACTATGGTCAAGCTGCCGCCGGTTACGGACAAGCCGCCTCTGGCTACGGCCAAGCTGCTGCCACGGGTTACGGCCAGGCTGCTGCCGGTTATGGCCAAGCTGCCACGGGTTACGGCCAGGCTGCTGCGGGCTCCGGACAAGCTGCTACGAGCTATGGTCAGGGCACGGCAGGTTACGGACAACCTACGACAGGTTACGGTCAGGGTAACACGGGTTACGGTCAGACGTCTGCAGGTAGTGGGCAGGCCACGACGGGCTACGGTCAAACGTCAGCAAGTGGCAGCGCTAACCCGGCAGCGTACGGTCAAACTCCCTCCAATTATCGATCGACAACGCCCAGCACAGGTCAGGCACCGGCCAGCTACGGTCAGCCGACTTCGGCGGCCGGTTATGGCGCAGGTGCCGCTGCGACACAGAGTGGCACGCCTGCGACACCAAGCTACGGTGCAGGTGCCGCGAACAGTGGAGCGACCTACGGTCAGCCCGCCAGCTACGGGACATCGTCCGGATATGCCAACGGCGGTACGGCGAACAGCTACCGTTCGGGAACTTACGGTACGACTCCTGCAGCAACAACGGCTGCTACGAGCGGATATGGAACGCAAGGTGCTTCGAGTGCAACGGGCACCACCACGCCAGCTGCGAGCCCCAGCACCGCGGGGAGCTATCGACCTGGTAGCATCTCAGGTGCGAACACCGGTGCCTTAGATGGGGAAAGCGTTCAACCGGCTGCTTATCAGGGATCACGTCAGGCAACTCCGGCCACTTCTGGTTACGGAACGTCGGGTGGCTACGGCACCGGCGCTGCGAGCAATCCCTATCAGGCTGCCCCGCAGTCGGGTACGAGCGGCTACGGCACGACTCCCACGGGAGGTGCCACGAGTCCTTATCAGGGAAGCACAGGCGGTTACTAGAGTTGACTGGGAGGACTTGTCCTCTTTGGCTCTAACCGAAAATGGAAAACTTCAAGCTGCTGGCTTCGATGAAGCGAGCAGCTTTTTTTATTCCCCAGCGGCACATCTCTCTGGTGATGGTCGGTTGAAGTCGTGCTTGAGCCGCGAGTAAGATGAGCGATCGTTGGACCGTCGACCTGAGGCACGATCGCATGACCGTTTGGCAATTCATCCACCGCAGCCTGTTGCATCATTGGCGCATTAATCTGGCCGTTGTCTTTGGCGTTGCAGCCGCAACCTCTGTGCTGGTAGGAGCGCTGCTGGTTGGGGACTCGATGACGGGCAGTTTGCGTGATTTATCGTTGGCTCGGTTGGGACGTGTCGATGCGCTTTTGATTTCGCCGAATTTTTTCCGGGTCGAACTGGTCGACCAACTGGTGGAATCGCCCGAGTTTGCTTCACGCTATGACGCTGCGGTTCCAGCCATTGTGTTTCCACGCGGTACGGTCGAATGGCGGCGCGACGAGGGTACCCATCGTGCCTCACGTGTGTTGGTGGTTGCTAGTCAGGAGGGCCAGTTCTGGGACCTCTGTCGTCAAGGAGTTCGCCCGCGTGTTTTGCCGGGTGAGGATCAAATTGTCTTGAACGCGGCTTTGGCGGAGGAGTTGGGCGTTGCGGTTGGTGATGTTGTGACCATTCGCTTGCCCGACAGCCTTGCGATTCCCGCTGACAGTCCTTTAGGTGAAAAGGAAGACCGGATTCGTGGCATTACGGAACTGGAGGTGGTTGATGTGGTGCCGGTTCAAGGTCTCGGGCGATTCAGCCTGACGGCCAGTCAAGCTCGCCCGCTGACATGCTTCGTCAGTCTGCAGACCTTGCAGGATCCGTTGGATCAGGAAGGCAAGGTGAATACGATTTTGGTTGCGGGCAAGTCCGGTGTGCGGCCCCCGGGTGTGGACGAATGCGATGCCTTGAGTGGTTGGTTGCGTCCTACCTTGTCGGATGTGGGGTTGTCGTTGCGACGCGTTCGTCTGCCATTTGAAGTGGATGGCGAGCCGCGTGTGGCTTTCGATTACTTCAGCCTGACCAGCGCTCAAATGGTGATGCATGACGAAGCTGCGACGGTGGCGGAAGCAGCTTTTGCTGTCGAGCATGCTCAGCCGGTGCTGACCTATCTGGCCAATGCGATTATCAAGTTGCCGGTCTCGGACGATGAACTGGCGACTGCCGGCATCCCCTATTCGACCGTGGCGGCAGTCGATGCGACGCCCCAGTTGGGGCCGCTGCAGTCCAGCGACGGTTCGCCTCTGGATGACCTGGCGAACGACGAGATCGTGGTGAATCGCTGGGCCGCCGAAGACCAGGGAATCCAAGTCGGTGACCGGGTGAAGCTGATCTACTTTGAGCCAGAGACAACACACGGAGTGGAAGTCGAAGTCAGCGAAGATTTCACAGTGCGGGCGATTGTGTCCCTGACGGAACCGGACGACGAATTTGACGGTGATGAACCACCGCACTACAGCCGCATGCCCACGCTGGTGAACGATCCCTGGCTGACTCCTGAAGTAGACGGAATCACGGATCAGGAGAGTATCGATAACTGGGAGATCCCGTTTGAGCTGACGCGCAAGACTCGGGTCAAGGATGACGACTACTACAAACGCCATCGCTTGACTCCCAAGGCATTCGTCTCGCTGGCAACAGGGCAACGTTTGTGGGGGAGTCGATTTGGAAAAGTGACCTCGATTCGGATTCCTGCTCCAGACGATCTACCGATCGATCAGACCGATCGCCACATTCAGAAGCTGACCAAGAAGTTTTTCGACCAGGCCCGCCGTGATCGCGCACGGTTGGGACTGCAATTCATGCCCGTCAAGGCGCAGGCGCTCGCGGCGGCGGCGGGTACGACCCCTTTCAATGGGTTATTTCTCGGCTTGAGCTTGTTCATTATCCTCGCCGCGCTGATGCTGGTGTCGATCTTGTACCAGTTGGGTGTTGATCGTCGGGCTGCTGAGATTGGATTGTTATTGGCAAACGGTTTTCAGCAGAAAAAAGTCACACGGCTCTTTGTCGGCGAAGGTGTGTTGGTCGCGCTGGTGGGTGCTGCCTGTGGATTGGTTTGCGGTATTGCTTACGCGTGGTTGATGATCGCTGGTTTGCGAACGATTTGGGTTGGTGCGATCACCGTCGCCTTTTTGCAATTCCACTGGACGCCGGTCAGCTTGGTGATGGGGTACATGCTGGGAGTCGTGATTTGCGTGATTACGATTGCCTTGAGCATGCGTCGCTTGCGATGGGTTTCCACTCGCCGCCTGCTGGCTGGTCAGACGGCAGAAGCGATGGTGGCTCGCTCTGGCGGCAGAGGCAAACTGATCACGATCGCGGTGCCCGTGCTGGTGGTGCTGGGTCTGGCTTGCCTTGTTTTCGCGGCAACGGCACTTGGAGGCGAAATGCAAGCGATCTGCTTCGTTAGCGGTGGGGTCATGTTGTTGACCGGGATGTTGCTCCTGATCCGCGCGCAGATTCGCGCTCCGCGGCGTCGTGCTGCCGGGTCGCTCTCGGCCGGAAATCTGGCAATGAAAAACACCGCCCGTAATCCGGGCCGTAGTACGATGACCATTGGTTTGATCGCCACGGCTAGTTTTCTGATTGTTGCCATGAGTTCATTTCGGTTGAACCCCTCGTTGCAGGGTGCCGGTGGATTTCAGTTGGTCGGGGAAACTTCCGAGCCGATCTTTGTGGATTTGAATGACGCGGAAGTCCGGGCAGAGTATTTAGCGAGCGATACGGACCCATTGCAGGACGCGGACGTTCTGGCCTTGCGTTTGCAACCCGGAGACGATGCGAGTTGCAATAATCTGTACCGTGCTACACGTCCTCGTGTGTTAGGCGTGCCGGAGGAGATGGTCCGGTTTTATGACAACGCCGACCTTGCGTTTGAATGGGCTGGGTCGACTGCCAAGTCAGAAGAAGACCAGAAGAACCCCTGGCGATTACTTGAGCAAACCTTGGATGATGGCGCGATTCCCGTGATCATTGACAAGAACACCGCCATGTACAGCTTGCAGATTTACGCCTTGGGGCAGGAGAAAACGTTTACCTACGAAGGTGCCGGTGATGTCACGTTTCGCGTCGTCGGGATGCTGGCCAATAGTGTGTTGCAAGGTAATCTCTTGATTTCCGAGGCGCACTTTAAACAGCTGTTTCCCCAGACAAGTGGCCACCAATACTTTTTGATCGCTTCCAGCCCTGCATCCCAGCAAGCGACGACGCAAGCCTTGGAAGATGCTTTTGGAGATCAAGGGATGGACGTGCGTTCGACCGCGGAAATTTTGACCAACCTGATGGCAGTTCAAAACACCTACCTGAGTACGTTCCAGAGTTTGGGCGCGCTCGGATTGTTGTTGGGAACCTTTGGGCTGGCTGCCGTCCAGTTGCGAAGTATCTTGGAGCGACGCTCTGAATTGGCGTTGCTGCGCGCGGCTGGATTTACGAGCCGTCGATTAAGTCAAATTGTCATGCTCGAGAATATGACGTTGCTACTCGGAGGTCTGGCGACTGGAGTTGCCGCCGCCCTGTTTGCCGTGTTACCGCACTACCTGTTTGGGCAGGCATCGATTCCGGGTTGGGAACTGACCGCCATGCTGTTGTTAGTTCTATTGGTCGGAGTTGTGACGGCGCTGTGGACTATTCGTTCGGTGTTGCAAGCTCCTCTCTTGTCGGCGTTGCGGGGAGATTGACTCCGTTGGTGCAACCTGGGCCACGGTATGGAACTGTGGGCGTCGCGCGGATGAGATGTCGGCCCGCTGAGCGGACCGGCGGTGGCTATCCCTCTTGATTCGACAGGTGAACGGGCGCGCACCAGTCGGGTGCCCCATTTTGCTGAGGGAGCATTCTGTCCCAAGATTCTGGCATGGCGTTGCTGCAGAGCGACTCGCGGCGCACTAGAATCTTGCAGACAGACGAATGGAATTCAGAGGGAAACATGAAAACCACTTACCTTGGCTCCTGGTCCGTTATTTTGTTCGTGCAGTCGCTGTTGATGTTGCCGGCGGTCGCGGTCGACGCACAGCATGCGCTTGAGGTGACTCTGGCAGGTGAGAGCTCGGCGGCGCGGGTCGTGGTTCGGGCGAGTGATGGCAGTTTTGTGGCGCCCGAGGGCATTGCGCTGCGAAAGACCAAGCGAGGTCAAGCATATTTCTATGCCGACAAAGCGTTTCGAGTGACCGTTCCCGCTGGCAAGACGGAAGTGCATCTGAGCGGTGGATTGGAGGTGATTCCGCAATCTGCGGTGATCAACGTTCAACAAGCGACTCAACTGCGAATGCGTTTGCAGCGTTGGATCGACATGCCATCGCAAGGTTGGTATTCGGGTGACTCGCACGTCCATCTGCATACGGGAGGCAAATACCCCGTCAATCTGCAAGATGCGCTGGTGGCGGCACGCGCCGAAGGAGTGAATTACGTCAACCTTTGTGTTTCCAACAACCTGGGAGACGATATTCGGGACGCCGATTTGATTAACGGACAACCGCATCCTCTTTCGACGGACGAACACGTGTTATTTTTCGGCGAAGAGATGCGCAGTTCCATTTATGGGCACATGCAGTTTTTTGGGATTCGGAAACTTGTCGAACCTCAATACACCGGTTTTGACAATACGCCTCACGAAAATGACTTTCCTGCCAACTACACTCTCGCGGCGGAAGCTTGTCGTCAGGGTGGGTTGGTGACGTACGCGCACCCGATGTTTGCAGATCAGCCGTTACCGTTTGGAGATGATCCCACCGCGCCCAATGGTGCCGCACGGGAATTGCCGGTGGATGCGATGTTGGGGGTTGTCCAGGCAGTTGATTTGATTTGCTATAACAGCGACGAAAAGCGTTCCACGGACTTGTGGTATCGTTTGCTGAATTGCGGGCTCAAACTGTCAGCCTGTGTGGGAACCGATGCCCTGTTAGACCAGTCGACGGATCCTTTGGGTGGAGGCCGCGTGTACGTGCAGACAGCCGGGAAATTTTCACACGCGAACTGGCTTGCCGGTTTGCGAGCCGGTCGGACCTTCGTAACGAACGGACCTCTGTTGGAGTTGACCGTCGACGAGACCCGCATTGGAGCGACATGTCAGCGCGCCGCTGGCGAACTGGATGTTCGCGCGCGTGTTCAAAGCCGTGTGCCGTTTACGCAGATCGAGGTCATTGTGAATGGGGAGGTGGTCGAGGAGCGGAAATGCGCGCCGCCCGCCAAAGCAGATTCCGTCCAGACCGAGCAGTTCCAGGTTGCAATACCCATCAAGCATTCCAGTTGGGTGGCTTTGCGAGTGCAGGGTCCTGATCACCCGGCAATTTTTGATGGCCCCGCATTCGCTCACAGTAGTCCGGTGTACGTGGAGATTGACGACAAACCCATCGCACGGCCCCAGGACGCAGCTTATTTTGTTGACTGGATTGACCGCCTGTTGCGCGTCGTCGCTGCTCGGGATCGCTATGCTTCCGCCAGTGAACGCCAGGCAGTGGAACGGCTCTTTCGCCGCGCCCGAGACCGCTATCAGAAACTGGCTGAGGCGACGCCGTGAACGACCAGCGTCCGTGCGCCTCATCGGTCTCTGGTGTCGGGGTGGTTCGTTTGGGCGAGAGATGATTCAGAATTCGCGTCGAAACGCAGCCAGTTTGCCTCTGTAAAGGATGTCAGCGCCAGGTCCCAAGTCTGTTCGGCGTGCTCTCGCACTTCAGGTTCAGAGATGCAGTAGGGGCGTCTCTCAGCAGCGTGTGCCAGGAGGCCAATTAACTTTGTATCTTTCGGCTCGCTTTGGGTGGCGTTGAGTGCGCTGTTGATTGCCATCGTTTGCAGGCTGGTCTCGCGGCGTGGTTCCATGGTGTTCCACGGCAGACGGATCGCACTGGCTACGACGGATCGTGTGGCGGTATCCAGTTGGATGAGATTCTCGGGTGCACTTGTGAATGGCACATCTCTCGCAACGTTTTCACCTTCAGAAGCCGCTTGCTGCGAATTCGCGATTTGATGAATTCTGTTGATAATACTTAGCGCATCACCGAGTGTGGCCTTGTTGTCGCCGTTAACATCCGGGTAGAAATTGCCAAGATAAGGATCACTGATTCCGTCTCCGTTAATATCTTCTCCCGCCTTCTGGCTGAGATCTGGTAGGCCAAACGAATACTGTGGAAAGCGGTTGCTCAGGTTCACAAGCAGCAATGCGTCCAGCAGCGATGTGCTGTTGCTGAAATTGACGTCGAAGACGGACGAGGAGTTTGTCCACGGATCTTCGCGTTGGATCACTTCGACTTGAAATGTTTGCTGAGTGACTGCATTGTCGTCTGGCGTTGCCAGATTTTGGTCGAGACCTCCATCTGTCACGGTGACGGTCAAGGTCGCGATGCCAATCTCAGCTCTGGTTGGTGAGAAGCTTAACGTCGCGGCGCTGCTTGGCGATACATAAGCGACCGTCGGAGTGCCGGTGATGGCGTCGTTACTGCTTGCGACTTCCACTTTCAACGGTTGAGATTCGACACCGCCGGCAGTGATACCGCTGAGAGTAACGACCTGCTGGCCTGCATCAATGCGGATTTTGGGTGGATCAGGAATGGAGTTCAATGTCGGCGCAGCATTGATGACCATTTGGTAATCTTCGACTTCACCATCTGGGGATGCCCCCGTAACAGTTAAGCCACCGTGCGTGCTGAGACGGAAGCGGGCAAAGGTGGTTCCAGACCCACCGCCAATCGCATCGTTTGGTACTGCGAATGATAGGCTGTTGACCCCCACGCTGACCGGTTCTGAGCTATATATCTGCTCTCCCGCGTCTTGCCAATCTCCGTCCGCGTTAAAGTCGATCCAGGCATCAAGTTGGCCCGCGCGTCCGGCGACGCTCACGTCGATGTTTGCCGTCGTGCCTGCAATCAGTGCTGAGTACGTGATGCCATCCTCATCCTCGCCGTCTCCGTCGGCGAAGTTCGATGGGGTGCCATCGGCTTCTGCGTCGCGTAAACCGCCTAGACGCAGGGATTGATCCACCATGGAAAAAACGCTCGCGGATCCCGTGACGTTGTTGTCATCACCAGGCACCAGGCCCTTGAAAGGTGAACCGACAGCAAGGCGGTTGCCGTCACCGCTGAGTGNAGTGGACTCGCCGAAATTTTCATCCACGGTTTCGCCGACGATGGTGGTGCCCAACGGAATCNAGTTCGTGTTGTGAAAATGATAAACGCGAGTTTGGCCCGTTCCAGCTCCCCAAGGGGCGCCAATTGCCAGTCGGCTGCTATCGGCGCTCAAAGAAACCGAAGTGCCCGACAAACCGTTTGCTAATTCACCATCGATATCGGCACCGAGTTGTACCCATTGGCTACCATTCCATCGATACACGCGGGTGTGTCCTGCCGAGTTCCCATTGTCGTTGTTCCAAGCAGAGCCAATGGCAAGGGTGTTTCCGTCTGCACTCAACGATACCGCGCCGCCTGAACGATCACCTGCTGCTTCGCCATCAATGTCAGTGCCGAGTTGGGTCCATTGACTGCCATTCGATCGATAGACCCGCACGTGTCCTGAATTGCTCCCATTGCCGTCATTGTCGGGAGCTCCGATGGCGATGGTGTTCCCAGAGGCGTTGAGTGACACAGCTTGGCCGGACCGATCATCTGCTGCTTCACCATCGATGTCGGCACCGAGTTGTACCCATTGGCTGCCGTTCCATTGATGTACCCGCGTGTTTCCTGCCGCATTCCCGTTGCCGTCATTCCAGGCGGCCCCAACGGCAATCGTGAGACCATTAGCGCTCAGCGAAATCGCGCTGCCCGCCTGGTCGCCCCACTGTTCGCCGTTGATTTCCGCACCAAGCTGGTTCCAATTCGAACCGTCGAACTGATAAACTTTGACACGTCCTCCCATCCCTGAGTAAGGAGAACCGACGGCAACGATATCACCCGCAGCATTGATCGATGTGACGCGACCAAAGACACCGTGACCGACGAGGTCATTCCCGAGTTGTGACCACTGAACGCCATCCTGTTCATACACTCGTGCCAGAGCATTGCCCTCTGATCCAACGATCAGCCGCGTTCCATCGCTGTTCAGTGAAACCGAATCACCAGAGTAATCACCGGGCTGGCCGTCGATGGCAGGCCCCAGTCGTTGCCATGTATCCGTGTTATGCCGTGCTCCATCCTCAAGTAGCGTGACCGGGTAGGGTGAGGGAGCATCCCCGAAATCCAGAGTCAGCAGTCTCCGAGATTCAAGTGTTTCAAAATGCAATCGTCGGCGAGAGTGGTGGACGCGGATGCTGGGGAGTCGTGGCTGGTGATGGTTACTGGTAAATTTTGTCATCTTGGAACTACACGGCAACTTGCTGGGTAATGCAAAGGGATTCATGGTCTGGCGACCGCGCATGGGGCGCTGTGAATACGGTGCAAAGTAGCAGGTGTGAGGCAGGTGAGGTCCGAAACCACGTTGGCAGGATGATGTAGTTGAGTTACATCCGTTGTGGTTGCAACGAGAACAGATGCTTACGTGCGTCCGTTAACGTATTTCGTAGATGCAACTCCCAGGTGAGTGTACCCAAGAGAATACGGATTTTCCATCAATTACGCGAAATCGAAATGCCAACCTGCGAATGAGAGTGGGGGTGCCCCTTAAAATAGCGATAGCACGACTGGCCAGGGCAAGAGATGGTGATGAGTATAGGAATATTTGTCCACTGGTGGCGAATTCATCAGAGGATGAGTCGCGTTGAGTGTGGCGATGATTGTTAACGGTGAATGATTTGATGCACGATACAAAACAACTTAGCTGGACGGATGGTATCGACTCGTGTCGTTGCCGCGTGTCCAAGAGCGTTCCTCGATTTGTTCTTATTCCAGCAGGTCTGGCCGGCCTGCTGGGACTATTTGTGGGAAGTTTGCCGTTCTTGATGTCGGCATTGTTTTTCTTCGTGACGCCGCGTGAAGCCCAGGCAGACGAGCTATTTAAGTGGTTTGCCCTCAGCCCATTGGTGTTTGTCGGGATGTTTACTTTTCCTTTCTCTGCGTTGGTTATTCGCTGGAGTGTCCTGGTCCTGTTTGGCCAGACGCACATTCTGCTTGATGGCAGCAAACTGCGCGTGGTCACGAGTGCGGGGCCGATTTGGTCGACGCGCCGCTGCCCGCTTTCTCAATTGGGAGGATTTCGGATTGCTACTGCCGCCGTCTCAAGGTCCTCACCTGCCTTCGCAAGTCTGGGGGAGCGGTCGAATCTCGTCGCAGTGCGGAAGAATGGTCGGGAAGTTGTTCTCTTGCGGGTGTACCCTGACGCGATCATTCAGCAGTTGGCGGAGGAGTTGCCAGCGAGAATTGAACGGCTTACGGGACGCGTCGTTCAGGCTGGAATGGAAAGCATTCGGGCGACCGATTTGGGATTGGAAACGGTGGCGATGCACCCTCAGGAGGTCTTGGATCGAGTTGACAAGCCGATCGGCAGCCGGCTGGTTTTTGAAGACCAAGGTGAGGGATTTGTGATACGCGCACCGCGTCTTGGTTTCCGCAAGTCGACAAGCAAGGCTTTCGCGGTGTGGAGCATGGGTTTTTTGCTGATGCAATTCGGTCTGACGGTGACCCTGGTTCCGGCGTTGCTGGCCGGGAAAGTAGGGGGGCAACCGGCTGCGGGCTGGGTGATCTTTGCGGTGTTCACGATGATCTCTATCGGGATTGTTCTCAGCCGGTTCAGTGCCGCGATTCGAAAGGGTTCGATTTGCGTGAACCGCCAGAGTTTGCAGCTGACGGATAGTGGCCTCTTCGGCACACAGCGGGCCGAATGGGATTTGGCGACAATCGAAGAGGTGCGTGTTGGCGTGGAAAAATACGAGTCGGAGGATGGGGCGAGTTGGGATCACTTCGTCCAGGTGCGGCCGGATGCGGAGACGTCACGGCAATGGTTTGATCACCTTGAGAAGTCAGAACTTGAATGGATCGTGACGCAGATTCGGACGCGTCTTTCTGGCCAGACAACCGACGCTTGATTGTCAGCTGTATTTTCTTTGGTGCGCCTGTTCACGGTTTGCCAGGCAAGTCCCGGGGGATCTCTCGGCCGACGATGTGGCTGGTTTACCGTTGCTGCCTTAGACGATCGCGGCGGGCCAGGGGTTTGCGGTGATAGCACGTTCCGTGCCTAAACAACAGGAAAAGCGACGGTTTTTCCAGCTGGATTAGCCTTTTCTGTGCCTTTCTGCGCCTTACTCATTGTCGGGCCGAATGCCGGCACGGCACCAGTGGTCGCGTTGTACAAGCGACTGCGGTTGTCAACGCTCACTTAGCCAGCCAGCGAAGTATTTCCCATGTGGACCCCAGTGGCAGAAGTGCGAACTGATGTTGTTTCCTCTGCCAAGTTCGTGGTTTGTAACGGCAGCCACCCTCAATGGTCACATGTTCATCAAATCAGATTCAGATTCACCATTTGTCGTCGGCTTGTCCTTCTCATGGATGAGGGACTGGCTGACCGGCACTCGCCAAGAACTGGAGAGGCATTGCCATGACCATCCATTTTTATTGTGAACATTGTCAACGCGGAATTTCTGCACCAGAACGTTATGCGGGAGGAGTTTCTACTTGTCCGAGCTGCGGGGGGGAGATTGCCGTGCCCTGTGCGGACGACGCTGACGATCACGCACCACCTGCGGAATCGTGCGACGCAACAGATAGCGAATCGGATCGCGAAGATGGTTCC
The DNA here is from genome assembly GCA_002701545.1 of Blastopirellula sp. GTDB lineage: Bacteria > Planctomycetota > Planctomycetia > Pirellulales > Pirellulaceae. The sequence continues at coordinate 32,058 of NZVR01000126.1, forward strand.
TGGGATAAAGTCATTTTCGACGCGCTGCATCAAGCGTCAGAGGCGGTTGATCCTGTATCCTCGTCTTCGTCAAACTCGCATGACCCCGCAGCGGAGGACCAGGAGACCGCCGAGCCAATTTATGTTGCGACTGCGGTTACAGAGTCGGCTGAAGAGGCCGGTGCAACGGAAACTTTCTCGGGCGTTGAGCAAACATCATCTCGAAGCTCGCGGAATCCGGCGGGTGAGTCCGATGAATCGAATGCAAAAAGTGACTGGTTCGCTCGGATGCTTAATGCGTTTCTGGACCCTCGCAGCATTCAGTGGTTGTTGACGCTGGGCGGTGGATTCATGGTTCTTGGGTTGTTGATCTGGTTGGTCAGCACAGGGATCTTCACTCGACCCGTGCCGCTGGCGATCCTTTTCGGGACAGCAAGTCTTGGCATCCTGGTCTCGGGTTGGTGGGTGGCGTTGTCCACGCGTTTCAAAATGGCAGGGCGCGCTCTGGCATTTTTGGGCTGTGTCGTCTTACCACTCAATCTCTGGTTTTACCATAGTCAGGAGTTGCTGCTGTTGTCTGAAGGCCTGTGGTGCGCCGGTGTGGGATGCGTGATCATGTATTTAGTAACCTTGATGGTGCTCCGCGACCCACTTTTCGTGTATGCCGTCGAGGCGGGAATCACCTTGACTGCGGTTCTTTTATTGGGCAGTGTCGGTCAGGTTGGAACGGCAACGAATCTCAGCTTGCTGCTTGTGAGCCTGGGATTCATCTCGATTCACTCGTATTACGCCTTCCCGGGTGTGGCCGAACTCTTTGACCGGAAGCGATTCGGGCTGCCTGCGTTCTGGTGCGGCCATTTGCAGTTAGCGGCTGGGCTCATGGTACTGTTCACCACACAACTGGCTGGTTGGATGCAACCACTTGGTCAATTCTTTGATATGCCGCATGGTGGTGTGTTGCTGACCAATGCCAAGGTGAGTGGCATGATTTGGTTGACTGCAGCCTATCTGTACTTCAGTAGTGATCTTGTCATTCGAAAAATTGGCATCTACATCTACGCGGGTACCGTGGCTTTGGTGATGGCCGAAATTTCTCTCTTGGACATCGAGCAGTTGGGTGCCGAAGGCGTGATGGCCATTCTCGCTCTGACCGCATGTGGTGTGAGTTTGACGGCGCGTTTTGTTGGATCTGGTGGTCACCGTTATGCACGCGTGATCGCTCCCCCGGCGTTGTTGCTGAGCGTTGGTCCCGTGCTCCTGGGTATTTTGCTGTACATCCAATCGAACTTGCAGTTGGCATTGCCGATGGCGTTGTCTTACGGCATGAGTTGGAAATTTGTTGGCGCCGCGCTCGTTGTTGCTGTAGCCAATCGAGTGTCAGGATGGTTATTTCAAACGAGTAGTCAGCGTTTGGCTGCGACTTACATTTTCTTTTCCGCGAGTGCCCTGGTTTTGGCAGCTGCGGGATATCTTCAACTGGAAGGCATTGCCTGGTTGACGCAGGTTGCCATTTTGATGGTCATCCCGTTGGGATATCTGCTGGCATCCCGTTTGTGGCGAGGTTATCCGTCGGAGAGGCCCGTCGGTTTGGTGGCTCAGGCGACAACCGTCTTGCTGATGGTGACACTGCTATGCGGAACCCTGAAACAGTTGTCCGAGGCCGTTCCAGGTTCGCTGAGCCATCTGCTGATTTCGGTGGTGTTGCTGGAAGCAGCTTTGTTCTACGGTTTAGCGTCTGTGTTTTTCAGGACCAGCCGATACAGCTATATTTCTGCAGCCGCGCTGTGTGCGGCGACCTGGCAGTTTGTCCTTCATTTTCAATTCCCCCACGGTTTGCTCACGGCGTTGATTGCCACGATTGGTTTGGCAGCGATCATCATTGCCAGATTCATGGGGGCCAACGCAACAGGCCTTCCTCGGCAACCAGTGAAATCGCAGGGTGCTGAAAGTGGACTCGGATTTTCCGTCTTGTGGTTTGGGCATGGTGCGTTGTCCGTAGCCCTGATCGTGGCTTTGCTGAGCGGATTGGCCCATGTTGCTGCAGTCAACATCTCTGGACGATTACCCACCATCGTCGACTGGTGGAATTTGGGCATCGTCAGCTTCACAGCCGCTCTGGCTGCGATCATTGCACCACGTGGTACATGGACACGCGTTTACAGTGTTGGCACGGTTGCGATGATGGCTTTGGTATGCTTGACAATCCATGTCGCGTTGGACCTGACACCGTTGCGTAAGTTAGAGATCTTTCTCGTTGTTGCCGGCTGTGTCATGCTGTCCGCCAGCTACATTGCGAGATTTCGTGAAGGACTTGGTGAGGCAGTTGATGATGTCGTTACCTGCGGTCTGTGGTTAGGCAGTTCGCTCGTGGCGTTGCCCATTCTGATTACCGTCTTCCATCATTGGTCGAACAATGCGAGCTTCGCCGTGTACGATGAGATCGCCCTGATCACCCTGACCTTCTTAATGCTCATGACGGGGCTGGTTTGGCAAGTCAAGGGTTCGACAGCGATTGGCGGAGGCTCACTGTTCCTGTACTTGTTGATTTTGGTCGCCTCGTTGATCTATCGACCGCAAGTGGCCATTGGCATTTATCTTGCGATCGGAGGAGGCGTCGTATTTGCGATAGGGTTGATGCTGGCGATTTATCGTGAACGTTTGACCCGAATACCCGAAAGGATCGCCAATCGGCAAGGCGTCTTCCAAGTGATGAGCTGGCGATGATGACGTTCTGGAAATCGCTGCCGGAAATTGCAACGACGCCTGGACACTGTCATGGCCGATGGTCGTCCGGCGTCGGGGCAAGATCCCCATGGGGAAATCTTCCTGATCGAGCATGGTCAGCACCGAGGTTGATCGTGTACCATTCGAGAGAAAGGTAGGCAAAATGACGGAGGATCATCCAGTTAAGTCGCGAGCGGGAATTATCTTCGTTGTGCTCATCGCCGTTTTCACAGCGTTTTCGCTGATCAGATATCAGCCGCAGCCAGCCTGGGGTGCGACCCAGAGTTCCTCGCTCTCTGCCTGGGGGCATTTCGGGCGATGACATTTGCCAGGGCATGGCGAAGTTGATGTAGATGACGGAATTACGTTGCGAGTCTTGGAAACGCAAGTTGCGAGGTTGTTTCCGGCCAAAGTCCGGACTGGGAAAGGGTCGATAACTAAACTTGTGTGGTAGTCCTTTCTCCTGCATGTTAAGATCTACGCATGAAAGCTCAGCATCAAATCAGTCGTCGGAGTGTGTTGCAGGCAGGCGGTGGTGCACTTGGTGGACTAGGGTTGTCTCGGTTGCTCGAGGCACAAGAGAAATCCACGGCCAAGCAACACGTCGATCACCCCGCAGTTATCTTTGTCTGGTTACCAGGTGGTCCTCCCCATATGGAGATGTACGACCTGAAGCCTGATGCTCCGGAAGATTATCGGGGTATCTACAAGCCGATTGAAACGACCGTTCCGGGCATGGAGATCTGCGAACTTTTTCCGCGGCAAGCGAAGGTCGCCGATAAGTTTAATATCATCCGGTCGGTGCACCATAAATTCGCGGATCACGGTGGTGGCCACAAGCGATTTTTGACGGGACGCGTTCCTGCTACCCCGACGGGTACGATTAATGATGCTCCCTGTGTCGGTTCCATCGCGACCAAGAAGCTCCAGCACTACGCGAACCCGCAAGGGCTCTGCAATTACATCGTGCTTGGTAACGGTCGTGTGAACTCGGTGGACACATTCGCGTTTGGGTCAGCTTATTTGGGGACAGAGACGCATCCGTTCAACGTGTCTGGCGACCCGAATTCCGAGACATTCAAAGTACAGAACTTGTCATTGAATGCCGGGTTGTTCGAAGAACGATTGAATGACCGAGTGGCCCTGCTTGGTGGCTTGGATTCTCTGCGAAAAGACGTCGAGGCCAGTGGAGTGCTGGATTCGATGGACACGTTTAACCAGCGTGCAATTTCCATGGTGACGTCTACCGCAGCACATGAGGCTTTCGATTTATCTCACGAATCCGACGCGCTGCGGGATCGCTATGGGCGTCACGAATGGGGGCAGCGGGCCATCCTGGCTCGACGTCTGGTAGAAGCCGGCGTTCCCTGGGTGACGATTGTGATGGAAAACCCGTATGTTTCCGGAATCAGCATGCCGGATTGGGGAGTTTACAACTGGGATAGTCATGCGGTGAATTGCCACCTGTTCCGTGACTCAGAAGTGCGTTTCCCCATTTATGATCAGGTCGTTTCGGCCATGATTGAGGATCTCTACAATCGGGGGCTCGACAAACGCGTCATGTTGGTTGTGACCGGTGAGTTTGGGCGTACCCCACGGATTACCGAACGGCCTGGCTCGCGAACCAAGGTGTTGCAACCTGGTCGAGACCATTGGCCGAACTCGATGAGTTTCATTGTCGCTGGGGGCGGTATGCGAACGGGGCAAGTGATCGGGGCCACCAATACGCGTGGCGAAGAACCCGTCAGCCGTCCGCTCTCTCCCAACGATTTGTGGGCCAGTGTGTATAAGCACTTGGGAATCAACTACGACGATTCCTTCCCCGATTTTAGTGGGCGTCCGATGCCCATTCTGCCATTCGGTGACTCCATTGATGAGTTAGACCCCGTGGCTTAGTATTCTGTCGCGCGTCCGACGTTGGGCGAGCTCAGGTTGGGGCGTGCTGCCGAATTTTTAGGGCGGTATCCTGCCCAGCTAAGAGTGCTCGACACGCGGCGGGCGTCCTGACCACGCCTTGTCCGGTTCCAGTAATATTTCACGGATTGTGTTGCGCGAGGCGTTTCTTCGGCGAGGCGTTTCTTCGGCGAGGTGTTTCTTCGTGAACGCCGGTCAGCGAAGCTTCGCATGCTCGCTACTCCAGGGTGGGCGCGGCAAGCTGGGGATCCGGAGCGTTGGGGACTTGAAATCCAGTGATCATTCGCGCCTGCGCAGGTTATGGCATCCAGGTGATAGCGGTTGCGGCGTCAGCAATGTTCATACTCGCATCATGTTGTCTTTATCGAAATCGGTTACGTTCCGCCATAGGTAGCGTGTCATAGGACACCAATGGTGCTTGGCGATCCGTTCAGACAGATGATGATGCAACGAGACGAAGATGGCTTGACTGCTCCGCGCGATTCCGATGTGGTCCTGGATGCACCGACGATCCTTCCCAGTTCCACATCCTCAACTGTACCTTCGATTGGGTGTGATGATTTTGGAGACTACGAGCTTGTTGAGGAATTGGCACGTGGCGGTGTTGGTATCGTGTACAAGGCCCGTCAGCGTAGCCTAAATCGAGTCGTCGCTCTCAAGATGTTGTTGACAGGCAAGCATGCCAGCAGCGGCGAGTTGCAGCGTTTTCAGAGCGAGGCGAATGCGGCGGCGAAACTGACGCATCCGAACATTGTGCCTATCTTTGAAGTCGGCGAGGCAAACGGTCAGCAGTATTTGTCGATGGCCTACATTGCCGGGCAAAGTTTGGCAAAACGAATTCTGGCGGCTCCTCTACGGCAGCGTGAGGCTGCGGGGTTGGTTCAAAGCATTGCCGGGGCTGTGCATTGTGCGCACTTGCAAGGGGTCATTCATCGGGATTTGAAGCCTGCAAATATCTTGCTCGACGCCAGCGGAACCCCGTTTGTGACCGACTTCGGGATCGCGAAAATTCGTGGGGCTGGTGCCGATTTGACGAGCGATGGCGACGTCATCGGAACTCCCAACTACATGCCTCCTGAACAAGCTGATGGGCAAATCACCTGCGTGGATGTCAGGAGCGACGTCTATTCGATGGGCGCGATTCTGTATGCGTTGCTTACCGGTCGTCCGCCGTTTCAGGCTGCCACTTCGTTGGACACGATCATGCAGGTGATTTCCAACGACCCAGTCCCACCGCGACAACTTAACCCCGAAGTCTCGCGCGACTTGAATACCATTACGATGAAATGTCTGGAGAAGAGCCCGGCTCGGCGTTATTCCACAGCGGAAGAATTCGAGCAGGATCTCGGCCGTTATCTTGAAAACGAACCGATTTTGGCTCGCCCCCGCAGTTTCCTGGAGGCAGGACTGAGCTGGTGCCAAACGCATCTCTTGGCGGCGAGTGTCTCTGGTTCCGCTGTCATATTTTTGCTGTCTGCGACCTCGATCATCACGGTTGGGTACTATCGCGAAGCAACACAACGGCGAGAGCTAGAAGAAGTAATCTTCGGCCTCAAAGAGCAGCTTGGCAAAGCGGAACAGTTGGTGGAATTTGAGCGGCGGCATCGTCGCCAACGAACGGAATCTGAAAGAATTGACGAAACCGGAACAGGTGATCCATGATCGAAAGCAAACTGCACATTATTGCGGGGCCTGACCAGGGGCGTTCTTTTGCTCTGCGCGATGCGGCGGTACTAATTGTAGGCCGTGGTTCGGCCAGCGATACGCAAGTGAACGATCCTGCGATCTCGCGCAGACATTGCCTTGTCGAAGTACAAGATCAGGAAGTCTGGTTGGTGGACCTCGACAGTTCTTCAGGAACTTTTTGGCACGGAAATCGGATTTCCCGGAAGAAGCTGGCGCATGGCGATGTGTTTCAAATTGGCGATACTCACATCCGGTTGGATGGGTTGCACGAGTTGGATGCTTCTACCATTCATCCCCAAGCCTCAGGGCCGCCTGTTGTTGATTTGAGAGCACTTATTGGAAAGGCACTAGGGAAGTATCGGCTTAACGATGTTGTCGCCGCCGGCAATTCCGGAATGATCTTTAAGGCAACAGACATGGAGAAGGAACGTCAGGCCGCGATCAAGGTACTTACGCCCGATTTTATGAGGAGTGAAGAGCAAAAAGACCGCTTTGTACGGGCGATGAAAACGATGTTGCCGGTGCGACACGAGAACATCGTGCGTCTTTACGCCGCAGGTAAGAACGGACCGTATTGTTGGGCGTCAATGGAATGGATCGAAGGCGAAGATCTGATGCAACTCATCGATCGCCTCGGTGTGGCTGGGATCCTGGATTGGCGCGAAGTATGGCGGATGGTTGTCCACATTGGTCGGGCACTCCACTATGGGGCTGAAAAGAAGATTGTGCACCGTAATCTGACACCGACCAACATCCTTCGCCGGAGTGCCGACAAGGTTTGCATGCTCGGCGATTTTATGTTCGCAAAGGCGTTGGAGGGCTTCGAGTCGCGACAGATCACACGCCCCGGGCACGTGGTTGGAGACATACCTTATTTGGCACCTGAGCGGACACGGGGTGAGGCGGTTGATGCGAGATCGGATATCTATGGGTTGGCGGCTACGGCATATTCATTGGTTACGGGGCGTGCGCCGTTTGAAGACAAGACACCGTCCGGGTTGCTGAAGCAAGTTCAGGAATCTCTGCCGCAGTGCCCTTCTGTTTTTCAGCCTGCGATGGACTCGAACTTTGCCGACTTGCTGCTTCGGGCGATGGCCAAGAAACCTGGCGATCGCCCTGGAACTCCCGCTAAATTGCTTCACGAGTTGGAGCAAATTGGTCGGTTTCATAGTCTAGAGGCTGCTTGGAGCGGTTGGCAGTAAGTGCGCAGACGCTCGGTGGATCCACCTTTCGGTCACGAGGGTTTTCAACGCCAACGCCGATCATCGCTGGCATGTTCTGTTTCTTCAGGTTTCGTCAACAACGTCAAGACCGCGCGGGATAGGGCTGAGGAATTTGACGGCCGGTCGGTGCCATCGCATGCGACGGTTACCCACATGGAGTCATTGTTTTGTTATCACGAACCGAGTGACATCTCAGTGAGTTGCTTCGTGCTCTACGGGAGTCCTTCGCAGTATGAGTCCCAGGAGTTGAACCATTGTAGCTTGCCAGAGATCGGATTCAGTCAACACGCACGCGCGTGTTTGACTTGACTGATTCCGTCTGTCGGTGACATAGTCGAATGGCGTCTCGTGCTAACTCGCCGGCGAGGATTTCTGAAGGCTCGTTTTGCTCGAGTGCGCCTACGACTTCGTCAATTTCTGCAGTGAAGGCCGGGATTTCTCCGCCTGCCGCGAGTTCCGGTCGTACCACTTCGCCATCATCGGTCAGAATTTTTAGAGGCATCACTTCGACTTCGTCTGCAAATGCAGCCAGCTCGTAGTGCAGGCTGGCACGTTCGAGGTGAATTTCAAACCCGTGGGTAAATGGTCGGCCCTGTTGATTGATCACGCCGCCTGTGGCGCGCACAACCAGTGTTGGATTGTCGTCAAAATGGAATAGCGTGTCGCAATACTCCACCACTTCACCGCGCATCCGACCTGTACTGGTCACAGCGGAGGGCATGCCAAAGAGCATGCGAATCAGGTGTGCATCATGCACGTGCAGGTCGACGAGCGGTCCGCCGACACGCTGTGGATCGTAGAAATCCTCCAGCCAGAGAGGATCTGAGATCACGCGTTTGAAGTTGCCACCAATCAGCTGACCATACTGCCCGTCTGCGATCACAGACCGGGCGTGTGCATATTCCGGAAAAAAGGGCAACACGTGGGCAACAAACACTTGTTTGCCAGCCTCTTGGGCGACGTTCACCATCTGTTCGCACTGATCGGTTGTCAGTGCCATCGGTTTTTCAACCAAGACGTGTTTACCAGCTTGCAAGGCAGCGATCGTGGCATCCGCATGTTGGTCGGGAGGCAGGCAAATGTCGACTAAATCGATGTCTGGATCTTGCAGCAGTGCCTCATAGGAGGCGTGTGCGGTCAAGTCGGAGACGTCGATCTGCTCCCCTGGAGGGCCGAAATTCCCTTGGATATCGCGCCAGTCACCAGCTCGTTTCTTTTCGCTGCGCGAGCAGAAGGCGGTGAGCTTGGCTCCGGTAGCATGTTGATAGGCCAAGTAGTGGATCCAGCCCATAAAGCCGACCCCAGCGATTCCGACACGTACCATGGGAACTCTCCACGAGTAAATTAGCCGAGCACTAATTGCTTGAATCGATCGAAGGCTGCGTCCCACTGCTCGGTGTGGCGCGGCGCATATTCTTCCACATGAAAACTTTGGCGAATCACTTCGCGTGCATCTTGAACCGTTGCCACATCGCCGGCGGCGACTGCTTGCATCATCAGATTTCCAATGGCCGTGGCCTCGACTGGTCCGGCGATGACCTGTCGGTTGCAAGCGTCGGCAGTCATTTGCGCCAGCAATCGGTTTTGAGCTCCTCCGCCCACGATATGAATGGTCTCGAGTCGGCTGCCGGTGAGATCTTCGAGCCAGCCCAGGACCTGGCGATAACGAAGTGCCAGACTTTCCAGTGCGCAACGAATGACGGCGCCTACCGAATCCGGCTCGGTCTGGCCTGTGTCGCGACAATACTCCTGGATCGCTTTCGGCATGTTGCTGGGCGCGATAAAAGGCGGCGCATCGGGATTGATCAGTGACTCCAGCGGTGCTGCGGAGGAGGCTAGATCGACTAACTGATCCCACGAGTAGTCCCGGTCGTCGCGTTTCCAGATGCGGCGGCATTCCTGGACCAGCCAGAGTCCGGCAATATTCTTCAGGACGCGCGTTGTGCCTCCTACGCCGCCCTCATTGGTGAAATTCAGTGACTGGCAGGTTGCGTTGATGATCGGCTCGGGCACTTCGATTCCCATTAACGACCAGGTTCCGCTGCTGATGTAACACCAATCTGGTTTGGCTGATGGTGGTGTTGCGGCAGGCACGGCCATGACAGCGCTCGCCGTATCGTGGGTGCCAGGCAGCACGACCCGAGTCGATCCAAGGCCGGTTTCTCGTTGCAAGCTTGGACGGAGGCAGCCGATGTCCGTGCCGGGCGGCAGTAATTCGCCCAGGATATCCGTCGGCAAACCGAATTTTTCCAGTAACCCGTTCGCCCAGGATTCGGTTTTGGGGTTGTAAAACTGGGTCGTGGTGGCATTGGTGATTTCATTGGCTTTGACCCCAGTCAGCAACCAGTGCATCAGGTCCGGGATCATCAAGAACGATTCTGCTGCGTCCAAGATACACGACTGGTTTTGTTGCATCGCAAGTAATTGATACAACGTGTTGAATTCCATGAACTGCAAACCGGTTTCGGCAAAGATTTCCTCGCGTGGCACGATCGCAAAGGCTTTTTCGAGGATGCCTGCCGTACGCTGGTCACGGTGATGGACCGGATTGCTTAAGAGTTCGTCATGCCGTCCCAGCAGTGCGAAATCGACGCCCCAGGTATCGACTGCGATGCTTGTTACTTGTTCGCCGAACTCTGCCTGGCTGGCGCGCAGGCCTTCCTGGATGTTCTGCCACAGTCCGAGCAGGTTCCAGTACATCGTGTCTGCTGCCAGATGAGGGCCATTGGTAAACCGAAATACCTCTTGAAGACGCAATCGCTGGCCATCGAAGATTCCGGCCAGCACGCGACCACTTGAGGCCCCCAGATCAACCGCCAAGTACACTTTGTTTGAATCTACCATCGATTGTCGCCGCCCGTTGCGTGGAAAGTGTTTCGATGATGGTGGGGCATGGACGGTCGTGCGTCAAGTCCCGTCCTTGCGTCTCCGCGTCGCATCGTTCAATATCTGAGGGCTTGGCAGTTCCTTTTATGGGAGAGACGGATAACGTGACTCCGCTGATTTCGTTGCACAACGTCACGAAACGATTTGGCTCGGTAACGGCACTGGAGGACGTTTCGTTAGAGATTACGTCTGGTGTGACCGCCTTGCTGGGGCCTAATGGGAGTGGCAAAAGCACGCTGATTAAGACGCTGCTGGGGCTGCTCAAGCTGAATCGCGGTAGCGGTCACGTATTAGGTCACACCTTAGGTATCCATGCCCGCCGCATCCGCGCCGACGTGGGGTACATGCCTGAGGACGACTGCTACATTGCCGGGCTCAGTGGCATCGACATGGTTTGTTTCTCGGGGCGTCTGGCCGGGTTGCCAGGAGTCGAAAGTATGCGGCGGTCGCATGAAATACTCGATTTCTGTGGGATCGACCAGGAACGGTACCGCGATGTCGAAACATATTCCACCGGGATGCGGCAGAAATTGAAGTTTGCGCAAGCGATTGTGCATGATCCGCAACTGCTGATTTTGGATGAGCCTACGTCTAGCCTGGACCCGGAAGAGCGGGAGGCGATGTTGAGTCGTATTCGCATTCTCTCGAGCCAATTCGGGAAATCGGTGTTGATCTCCACTCACATCCTCCCCGATGTGCGTGCGGTGGCGGATGCGATTGTGATCATTGCTCGCGGCCAGGTCAGTCTACAGACGTCGTTAGCGGAACTGACAGAGAAAAGAATCCGTCAGTACGCCGTCCGCCTCGATGGTCCGGTCGATGGGTTCGTGTCGACCCTGGCAGCGGATGGACACCAGGCGGAAGTTACGCCTGAAGGCACCGTGCTGATTGCCATTGCCGAAGAGGGCCAGTTGCAACCCTTGTGGACTGCTGCCCGGACGGCAGGTGTTACGATCCATTCGCTTCAGCCCACCGCGGATTCGTTAGAAACCGTATTCCTTCATGCCGTAGGAGACGCGACGAATGCCTCTGCATGACGTTGGTTACCGGGAATGGCAAGGGGAAACTCGCGGGGACAATTTCCGTTGGTGGGTGATTGCCTGGACCGGCATTCGTATTGCTTGGAAAAATATGTGGCTGCGGCGGATGCTTGTTGCTGCCTGGCTGCCCGCTGCCGCTTTCGGTTCCCTGTTCTTTTTTTATGAACAAGCGGCGATGGAATCGTCGGTCAACAACGACATGACGCGGATGTTTGTTGTCAGGGTTCTTGAGCATCGATTGAATGCGCCTCGGGAAATTGTCACGGCTTTGCGTGATGATCCCGCTGAGGCTCGGCATACGGTCTGGTCTTACTTGCTCTTGGTTTTCTTTCGTAACCCTCAAGGCGTGATGATCGTTCTGCTGGTGGGATTGATTGCGCCCCGCCTGATCTCCCAGGACCTGCGTTCCCGCGCACATTTGTTGTATTTCTCGCGACCGCTGACCGCGACGGAGTACATCCTTGGAAAGCTGACAGTTCTCTGGGTGTTCTTGACCGGCGTGACCACGTTGCCGGCAGTGGCCCTGTATGTGCTTGGTGTCTTGTTGTCTCCCGACTTGTCGGTCGTTTGGGATACTTGGGATATTCCCTTACGTATCTTGCTGGCATCGATTGCCTTGATCTTGCCGACCAGCTTGTTGGCGTTAGCGATTTCGTCACTCACCAAAGAAAGCCGATACGCAGGCTTTGCGTGGTTTGTGATTTGGGTGCTCGGGTCAGTGACCTATAACGCTTTGACGTCCACTGCGAACATTGGTGTGAGTGACTTGCAAGCGATCGATGTGGATCGTTGGGTGCTGGTTTCGCCCTACCACATTCTAGGCCGCGCTCAGGCCTGGATCTTTGCGGTCGATGTGAACGTGAGGCTGGCACGCAACTGTGTTATCGCGCTCTGCGTGACGACGGCGTTTTCCTGGATTCTCCTGCGTTCGCGCATTGCTTCGGTCGTACGTGCATGAGGTCGCCGCCATGATTGAAATTGAGAGTGCCACCAAATTGTACGGCAACGTCATTGGGATCAACGATATCACGTTGCAGATCCCCGCCGGTGCGTATGGTTTGCTCGGCCCCAATGGTTCTGGCAAGACAACGCTACTCAATTTGCTCACGGGGCAACTGCGTCCGACGCTCGGTCGAGTGCGGATCTTTGACCAGAATCCGTGGCGAAATAATCAGCTCTTGAAGCTTCTTGGGTTGTGCCCTGCGGGCGAGGTCTATTTGCCCAACGTATCTGCTCTGGATTGGGTGACCTATCTGGTGGAACTTCATGGATTTGGCCAAAAGGAAGCGGCACAGCGAGCAGAAGAGGCGCTCTGTCGGGTGGGGTTGCAGGACGCCATGCGACGCAAGATTGGCAACTATTCGCTGGGAATGCGGCAGCGTACAAAACTGGCCCAGTCGATTGCGCACGATCCTCAACTGCTCATTTTGGACGAACCGTTCAACGGTCTGGATCCGATCGCTCGCTACGAAATGACACGTTTGTTACTCGATTGGATTGACGACGGCAGAAGTCTGATTATTGCCAGCCACATTCTGCACGAGGTCGAAGCGATCACGCCTGACTTTCTTTTAATTCGTGGCGGACGCTTGCTGGCTTCCGGTTCTTCGCAAGAGATTCACCGGATGCTTGCCGAAACTCCCAACGAATTGACGATTTGCTCATCCGATCCGCGACGGGTGGCGACGCGATTGCTGGAGTTACCGGCGGTAAAGTCGATTCGCTTTTCCGCTTCCGAGGGCACCATGACGTGTGCGGTTGATAATGCACGTGCCGTTTGTGAGCTGCTTCCCGAGTGGACTCGTGAGACAGGTGTCGAAATCTATGAAATTCGGTCCCCCGAGGATTCACTGCAAGCCTTGTTCAACGCATTGATGCGGATGCATCGGGGAGAGCTGAAATGAATGTCCGTCATGTGTTGGCTGTTTTGCGTTTTGAGAGCGTTCGCTCGATCACTCCCGGGCGCCTTTTGGCCTGTGCGCTGTTGATGTTTTTTGCACCGGTTCTGTTCGCCATGATTCGGAACACGGCGAATGCACTATCACCGGCGTGGTGGAGCGTCTTGCTGTTCTTCATTATCCCCGAAGTGACTTGCCTGTTGGGATTGCTGCTGTGGGCGTCTCCCATTTTGTCCAGCGAACTGGAGGGGAAAACTTGGCTGTACCTGGCTGTCAGACCCGGTGGTAAGGCTGCGAATTTGTGGGGGAAATATATTTCGGCCGTCATCTGGACGGCGATGTCGGCGTTCGTCAGCTTGCTGTTTTCACTCAGTCTGGTCGACTCCGACGACATCTTCAGGCTGTTACTGACGATGAGTGCGTTGGTTGTGCTGTCGTGCTTGGCTTATGGAGCGTTGTTTACTCTGCTGGGCGTTGTGTTTCAAAAGCGAGCGATGGTTGTGGCGGTGGCATACACCATCCTCTTCGAGGGGATTGTCTCTTTGATTCCGGCGGTCATTAATCAGTTGACCGTGCATTACCATCTTCGAGGCTTGTTGATTCACTGGATGGCAATCAACACCGCGGAACTTCCGCTGCCCAAAGAAACACTCGGTAACGAGCCGTCTTGGCAGCATCTATGTTTTTTGGGGGGCTACACCGCCGTGATGCTGGGTGTGTCGTATCTCTGCATTCACGTCAACGAGTACGCGACGGCGGATGAAACGTAACGCCGGGCCGATCGGGATCGTCGTTTTTCCACTCTCGGTTCCCTGCCGGTGCCTGTCCGGTGGCGTTCACGAGCTGGGCAGGGTGGACGGATCCTCGGCGAGATAAGCACGCTGAGTCGTGCGGCAAAGTTTGAGTAACTCGGTCGTCAGGTCCACGATTTCTTTCAGGTCACAGGAGTCGCCAGCAGCTTGCTCCAATTTTTCAGCGACCGTGGCGATGTGGTCGATCCCACATTTTCCGGCCGTCTGTTTGAGGCGCCCGGCACGCATTTCGAGATCAGCGAGGTTGCGAGAATCCAAGGCTACGGCCAGGCGTTCAATCTGCATCCCGATCCGCAGAGCAGCCGCCTGCGACCACTCTGGCGACGGGGTTTCCTGTTGTCCTTCGCGCGCCTTGACGACATGGATGAAATGCTCGACAAGGATCGGGTCGAATTGTGTTCCGGCGCAACGTCGCAGCTCAGCGAACGCTTCGACCGGAGATCGCCCTTGGCGGTGGACGCAATCCGACACCATCGAATCGTAAGCATCGGCAATGGACAAGATCCGCGCGCCAATGTGGATGCTTTCCCTGTTGGGTGTTTCGTCGTCCTTGTGTGACTTGGCATACCAGGTCTGCCGGAAGTTCGTGATTTGGTGTAGCAGAGGGGAGTCAAACGCTGCCCGAATGATCTCCGTTCCCATGCGCTCATGCTTGCACATGATGCTCCATTCGTGTTCGTTTAACGGTCCCTGTTTCAGCAGGATTGCGTCCGGAACACCGATCTTGCCAATGTCGTGCAAGAGGGCGGCAATCTCGAGAACGTAAACTTCGCTCGCAGGGATAAGGCCTTCGCCGACGGCGACGCAGAGATCGGAAACTCTCCGACTATGTTCGGCGGTCGAGCTGTCACGATAAGCTAATGCGGAGATCAAGGCATGTGCCGCGTGGAACGGGATCGTGACCGGGCGATCTTGGGTGTTTTCTGCGGCCCGCGCTGTATGCCGTTGGTCGCGTACGTTCTCGGTGGGAAGGCTGTCAAAAGTTATACACTGATTGCGCCCTTGACGCTTGGCAAGGTACAAGCATTGGTCCGCTTGGTCGATGCTTTCCTGCGGGTTCTGGCCTCCAAGCATGCTGTTCGATAGGCCGATACTTGCCGTTACCTGCACGTTGCCGAATTGGGTTGCTTCAATGGTCATCCGCATCCGCTCGGCGACAGCCAGAGACGCTTCCAACGTAGCAAAGGGCATCAACACGCAGAATTCTTCACCACCGTAACGGCAGACCAGATCACCCTTGCGGACTGAGTTGGTGAGGATTTCCCCGACCTTGGTCAGCACGGTGTCTCCGGTACTATGGCCGTGGTTGTCGTTGATCGATTTAAAGTGATCGATGTCGACCATCATCACGCTGAGCGTTTGTCCGTAACGTTCAGCCATGCTCCAGTGCATTTCGAATTCGGTAAAGAACGAGCGGCGATTCAAGCAGCCGGTGAGTGGATCTCGGGTGGCCAGGACTTCCAGTTCTTTATTTTGCCGCCGAATTTCGTCTCGTGACTTGCTGAGGTCATCCAACATGCGTTCGAGGTCCATCCGACTACGTTCCATGTCGGTGATATCATCAAAGCTGGTGAGTGCACCGCGATACTCGCCCTGCTGCCCCAGAATGGGAGAGGCGTTGACTTTGAACGTGCGCGTTTCTGAGTCTGCTGTGCGAAGCTTCATGACGATGCCAGCAGTGGCTTCGCCTTTCGGTGCGGTCTTCCATGGCCCCTCGGTGGAGTTGTCCCAGGGTAAATCCGTGATCGGCTTGCCTCGTAAATCCTCCATTGCATACCCCATCGTCTCGCTGAACGCTTTGTTGATATGCACGATGCGTTCGTCCTGGTCCAGCACGAGTAATCCTTCACCTAGTGCATCCAGGGCTGTCCGGACACGCTCTGGGATGACGCGGGGAGGATCAAGATCAGCCAGCGTGATGGTCAGATAGCCGAAGAATAAAAACATGCTGCCCGCCGCGACGAAGACAAACAAGCGGCGTCGTGGGTTCCAGATTTGGGCCATCCACCCGCTGGGTTCTAACGGGGCAAACCTTAGTTCCAGCGTCCCCCTGGTAGTAGGGTCACCCGTCAGTGGGTAGGCCANGTGCAAGTTCTCCGTTTGGCCAGTCACGGGCACATCCCAGTGACTGGCGTGTGCTCCGGCCTCGACCACTAATTCCCCGTGATCGGTGCGAATACCGGCGGAAAGCAATGTGTCGTTGCTTGCGACAACGCGCTGCAGCGTGGCGGCGGTGCTCGCTATCGTGTCATCGGCGGTCGGCAACGATGTCGAGATCGCCAATGCCTCACCGAGGGCATGTCGGTCGCGCAAGGCAGTCCCGCGCGGATCCGGGATCAAGCCCAGCATGGTGGCGAGAAATAAAACGCTTGTTGTCAGGCAAGCGAGTCCGAGCGAGATTCGGAAACTTGTCGATGGCCGATACATAAATACGCTTGCAAGGCGATAGTAAGCACAGGGGGGACGTCCCGAGAAGGGGACGCAGTTATTCGAAACCATAGCTCACAGAGCAACGGATGGATGGGCTCTCATACAACCGTCACAACTGCCCAACGCGAGAAGTCTGGCACACGTTGCAGTCGTGCACGTCGCGCGTCACAATGCGAGCATTCGACAAACGAGCAAGGCAGTAATGGAAGATGACGATGCGATTTACCTGGAATTTCTTTAGTGCAGCCCAATTGACCTATGGTCCGGGTTCGATTCGTCAGTTGGGTCAGCTCGTCGCAGATCGTGGTATAGCCCGCGCATTCATTGTGTCCGATCGCCATTTGGCAGCGGCGGGGATCATCAAAAAAACAGTGGAATCGCTTGAGTCGGCGCAGGTCGTAACGCATGTGTTTGATGGTGGGCAGGCGGAGCCCGAATTGTCGATTGCGCAGGCTGCTTCGGCGGCGGCTCGTGATTTTGGCCCCGATGCGATTTTGGGGCTGGGCGGTGGCAGCAATATGGATCTTGCCAAGCTCACGGCAGTGCTGACCACCCATGGCGGCGAACCTCAGCAGTACTTTGGTTTTGACAACGTCCCTGGTCCGGTTCTGCCGCTCATCTGTATTCCGACGACTGCTGGCACGGGTAGCGAAGTCTCACATGCTGCCGTTGTGACCGATACGGCAAGTAATATCAAAGTCAGCACACTTAGCCGCCATCTCCGTCCCACGCTGGCGTTGGTGGACCCGACATTGACCTACACCTGCCCCCAGCAGGTAGCGGCAGATAGCGGCATCGATGCGCTAACTCACGCGATTGAAGGGTATACCGCCACCGACTACCGCGAATTGAATGTGCCAGAGGGAGAGGCGGCGGCATACGATGGTAGCCATCCGCTGGGCGATGTCCTGGCGGAAAAGGCGATCAAGCTGATCGGGGAGCACCTGGTAGCCGCTGTGAAAGAGCCCGAGAACCACGCGGCCAAGGACGCGATGGCGCTGGCTGCTACCTTGGCAGGCCTGGCGTTTTCCAACTGTGGAGTCGCTTTGGTTCACGCATTGGAATATCCGATCGGTGCCGCCGTCCACTGTTCCCACGGTGCGGGGAACGGCATGCTGCTGCCATATGTGATGCGCTACAACATGCCTCAACGCGAAGCTAAGTTTGCGAAAATCGCCGAGTTGCTTGGTGCCGACACGCGGGGCCTGTCTCAATCAGAAGCTGCCGCGTTCGCTGTGGAACAGGTCATCCAGTTGCGTTCCGATATTGGGATCCCGCATCGTATACGTGACTTTGGCGAATGCCAGGATCAGCTGGGGGTCTTCGCCAGTAAGGCCTTTGCGATTAAACGCTTGATGGATGTTAACCCGCGACGACCTACCGAAGCGGATCTGCTGGCACTTCTCGAAGAAGCTTATTAGCGAGGTCGCGGCGCGATCTTTGCCGGCCACGACGACAGGGAACGGCTGGGTCGCATTGTGCCCCGGCTGCACCAGGAGGACGGACTAGCGTCTCCAGGGGGCTTCGTAATTGAGGCCGAGGTTAATGATTCGCTGCAGTAATGCCTCGTAGGAAGTTCCCGTGCTCTCGGCGGATTCTGCGAAGTCTTCGCCGTAGGCGATATTGGGATTGCCATTCGCTTCCAGCACAAACACACTCCCGTCTGCACGCATTCGCAGGTCCATTCGCGCATAACCACTCATGTTCAAAGCGCGGTATACGCGTTTGCAGAGTCGGGTGACTTGCATTTGCTGTTCCTCGTCGAGTCCTTGCGCCAAGCCCGTTTCGATGCCATGACGTTTCTGATACTCTTCGTCGAATTTGACTTTGGCGGTGGCAATCTTGGCCACGTCGTCGGGCATGTTCTTGAACAGCATTTCCCAGGCAGGAAAGGTTTGTAACCGGGCATTGCCAATGACACCGACGTAAAGTTCGCGGCCTTCGATGTACTGTTCGGCGATGGCGCCGCAATCCACTTTGTCGTGAATGAACTTGACTCGTTCCAGCAGCGCCTCTTCCGTGGTGACGATGGAAGCTTGCGAGATGCCCGCCGAGGCGTCTTCGAGATTGGCCTTCACTAACAGCGGAAATGCGAGCCGCTTTGGGACTTTCGCTCGTCTGCCTCGAGGGAACATGACGAACTTGGGAGTCAGAATCCGATGGTAGGAAAGGATCTTTTTACTGAGCGCCTTGTCTTTCGACAGTAAGAGTCCTCGCGGATTGCAACCGGTGTACGGTTGCCGCATCAGTTCCAGGTAGCTGACGATCGCATGGTCGTAAGAGGCGACACCGTGGAACTCTTCCAGCAGCATGAAGGCGATATCCGGTTGCCACTCGCGGATGGCTTTGCGGATGGGGGCGAGGTCGTCATAAACACCGATGGCGTTGACTTCGTGCCCCATCTGTCGCAGCGTTGACACAACATCGAATTCCGCCTTCCACTCGGCGATCTCCTTCTCGCTGTATCCTTCCATGTTTTCGGGTGGGACTAATCCTTCACGGACCAGCGCCAGAATCCGTAGTTTTTTCATAGTGCCACGCGATGGTGCCCCTCGTGCAAATAATTCATGGTTTGCATTGTCAGCAAGACAAGAACATCTTGCATGGCGGTGTCTTGTGAGTCGCCAACGCGAAGGCGCAGGTCGCGACACCGATCAATCATTTCGGAAAGAACCTGATCGATGGTGTACTGATACTCGCCAGTCCAGCGGGCGACCGATTTCCGTAATTCACAGCGGTTGCGTTTGAGGAACGCGGCTGCGGTGACGTTGCGGCGGTGGCACTCAGACGATGAGAACAACCGGCGGAGGTCGCGATCGTAGAAACTGGGGTACTCGACGCCGTAGTATTGACGTTTGTTGGCGTAGTGACTGGCGAGCGTCTTGCGAGACTTGCTGATGGGCTCGACAAATTCTCGCGTACAAACAGGATGTCGCTTTTCTTTGACCTCGTTGACCACGGAATCGACATACGTCAATTTTTTGAGTGCCGGCCAGCCTTGGTACTGTGTGCGCCAGGGCGAGCGCGGGCGCAGCCAGACTGCGAATGTTTCGGCAAAATCTTCAACCGGATGTGACTGGGCGTACCACATGTCCAGATGCAGTACGTACTCTTTGCTGTACGGTTGCGGCTGGTAGTAGCGAGGGTACGGCTGAGAGACTTTCCCGAAGACTTCCCGGTAACGCTTCTTGCGACGCAAGCGGAATGCGGTGTCGATCGCATGGCCCGTTTCGTGACGCAGGATTTTCATGCACATTTGCTGCGTGCTGCCTTCCGCCTCCAGCATCTGCTTGCGTTCCAGACGGAGCAGGCGGGGGTGGGCAAGATAAAACGGGATGGCGACACCTGGAACGCCGTCCGGTGAAAACCATTCATCAGCTAACCAGAAATGGGGACGGAAACGAATGCCTCGCCCCTCCAGCTCTTCGTACAGTTGATCGATCCGGTCTTGCAGCACCGTATCTTCGATGCGCAGGTCGAGATCGCAGAAACGGAGCTTGAGAAGACTTTCGTCGTCGAGCCTGCTGATTTCTTTACTCGTGACTTTCGCCCTTTTTCCATTCCGTTTGGGCATCGAGACACTCCCAGTCCAAGTTGTACATCATTGTGCCAATCAATGCTTATGGCAGTGTATTCCAATACCAGCATCACAGCAACGGTTTCGCGTTCGGTGCGTCTGGTGCATTGCGTGGCTGCTTACTGAATCCTTCCTCTTCTCAGTCAACGCTACCGCAACTCCAGTTGAGGTGACATGTCCGGTTCAGGTGGGAATTCATCTTCGCCCGTCGAGAATCCGGAAATCGTGGGGGGAGTGATCGCCGGGAACCGGGGCACCGGATAGCCGATGGGGGCCGTACTGGCAGTTCGCTCCGCTGGAGATGAGAATTCTGGGCCCAGCATCGGAGCGGGAACCACCTGGTTGGGCATGCTCTGGGTAAAGGTCACGGCAGGTAACTGCCACTCGGTGGTGATCACACCACTGAGCAGCGATCCCCCGAGTGCGGCGGCCAAGATGGCCCCGCCAACGGCCCCGAAACCCGCAGCAAATGCTCGAGCGAACCAGCCCAGCGGGCCAATTCCTCGCTTCTTCTTCGCCATGTCCGCCTCCTATGCGTCGATGGAGTCTGAAATCCGTTGTCTAGACACCCCACATTGTGACCGATTCTCCGAATTACCCAAACACCAATCTGTTCTCCAATTGCCAAGAACTGGCCAGCACCCCGCGCGGCTTCGCTAGCCTTGCTGGCGAACGGATTGCCACATCACGAGTGCTTGGATCTAATTGCGACCTGACAGGAGGGGGTCCGCGTGGCCAAGACCGGAACCACAGCCTGGGAATCGGTGATCGCCGATATTGCCCAGCAATTGCTTTGCCAGCGAACGGCAACCGCACACCACCAGGAATGGGCGTCTTTGTCGGCTGCGCTTCCTGCAAGTACGCCGGAAGCCGAATGCGAACAGGTGTTTGCGCGGCGCCTGGCCGAAACCATGGTGTGCCTCAAAATCGTTGGCCAAACGCTTGCCAGCGAACCGCATGTCCCGCTGCTGTGGGACTGGCTATGCCGCACGTCTCGGCCGCCCTTTCGTCANCTGTTTCAAGCGACATCGCCATTTCGAAACGGACGCACTCTGCTATCCCGCAGCCTCGCAACCGCCTGTGACGACCACCAGTTGGCTGCACTCGGCGACTCGTTGGGGTTCCAGGAAGTTGCCTCACTGGCTACGGCGGACCGCATTGTCCAGTCGTATGAGTCGCTGCTGCATCGTCAGAATCGTCGCCGACGAGGAAAATATGGAGTCTATTACACTCCCCGTTCGGTGACTTCGCACATCGTGAGGTCCACGCACCGCATCTTGCAGCAGGATTACGGACTCACTGATGGTCTGGCGGATTCTCAGACGTGGCGTGAGTGGCATCAGCGCCAGGGAAGTATGCCAGCGATGGCGGCGACTCAAGGGGACAGCCGTTTCGTGTCGTTGCTTGACCCGGCTTTGGGGACCGGTGCTTTTTTTGTTGAGGTGGTGCGGCAGGTCAACGACTATCTGTTGGGAGTATGGAACGCGGCAGGTGTGCCTGGCGAATCACAGATGCTTCGTTGGCAGAACTTCGTCGAACAGGATCTGCTGCCGCATTTGCACGGTTGGGAGATCATTTTGCCTGCCGCCGCGTTGGCTCACCTCGCGTTGGCATGCCAGTTGGCCGACACCGGATTCGACTTCCAGACGAACCAAGGAACGGAGATCTCTTGGAGGAACTCACTGGCTTTTCCGAACTCGTATGAGGATCGTCGGTTCACTGTCATTCTGGGGAATCCACCCTACTCGGCCCGCTCGCAGAATACCGACGATTGGATCACGAAGTTGCTTCACGGGCGAGATCGCGAGCAGCCGACCCACAGTTACTTTGAAGTGGCGGGTGAGCCGTTGGCCGAGCGCAAAGTCTGGTTGCATGACGACTATGTCAAATTTCTGCGACTTGCGCAGTGGCTGATGGAGCGGAGTGAGGCAGGTCTGGTGGCTTTGATTACCAATCGTGGCTTTCTGGATAATGTGACTTTCCGAGGTGTGCGCTACCAGCTCATGCAATCGTTTAACCGGATTGCCATTGTGGACTTGCATGGTGGGCGCAAGGCGCATGAGACCACACCGACCGGCGAATCCGATGAGAATGTGTTCGACATTGAACAAGGGGTTGCGATTAGCTTCCTGCAGCGGAATCAATTAGCACCCAGCGTAGGTCACTTGGATTTATGGGGGCAGCGCACGCATAAAGAGCAGTGNCTTGGGACGTGTTCTTTAGAGGATTTGGATCTGCAGCCTCTCACGCCGGTTGCTCCGGATTTTGAGTGGATTCCCNGCAAGGGANGCGTCTGCCACGAATATGATATGGGCATCAAGCTGACGGATCTCATGCCGATCCATACGACCGCCCCGGTGACCGCCCGAGATGGATTTGTCATCGCGTTCACGCAACGTGAATTAGTTGACCGCCTCGAACAATTCGCCGACCTATCTATTCCTGACGAACGGATTCGCGAACAATTCTTCAGTACGAATCGTTCCCGGCAATATCCGCCGGGGGACACTCGCAGTTGGAAACTGGCTGCAGCGCGGCGGCGGATGGCAGAGCAGACGNATCTTGAGCAACACGTGCGGGCTTGCTGGTATCGTCCGTTCGACCGTCGGCAGATCTTCTGGGCCGATTGGATGATTGACTGGCCACGCAGTCAGGTGATGCAATATTTCGATCAGCCAAGACTCGCCCTGGTGGCACGTCGGCAAATGTTGCAGTCTCAGCCATGTAATTTCTTTTGGATCACGGATGATATTACCTTGGACGGAATCATTCGTTCCGACAACCGCGGTAGTGAATCGATTTTTCCGCTGCATGACCCCACGGACGGTGCAAGCAATTTCGCAGCCGTTTCCGAGTTGCAAGGTGTGCCTCCGGAGACCGCGTTGCATTATCTCTACGGTTTGTTTCATCTGCCGGCCTATCGGAGCCGTTACGCACATCAGTTGCGGCGGGCATTTCCCCGGGTGATGTTGCCACGCAATCCCNAACTCTTCAGCNTTNTNGCCGNAGCCGGCGAACACCTGGCCCAGCTGCATTTATTGCGCCGNCTCAGNTCCTCGGAGAGTTGCTGGGAAGGGGCTGGGGACGATCACCTCGAGAAAGGGTATCCGAAGTACCGCCAAGAAAAGGTTTTTATTAACGGTGAACGTTGGATTGCGCCTGTTCGCCCTGAAGTTTGGGAGTTTCGTGTGGGGGGCCATCAAGTCGCTCGGAAATGGCTCAAGGATCGACGTGGTCGAGAACTGCAGACGACGGACCGAGAAATCTACCAAGCTCTGTTGGCAGCAGTTGCGGAGACAATCACGTGGATGCGGCGCATCGATCAACACGTGCTGGAGGCCGGGGGAATGGGCGATGTCTTTCCGGCGCATACCAGCGGTGTGTGTGGCTGAGCAGGTGCCGGCAGGTAGCATGGCCTAGAGTGGTCGCCGGGCGAGACTGAACGATTGTCCGGTCGGTCCTTGACGCCCTTGGGTGGCAAGAAAGACCGCCAGGGGAGCGACGTCCTGGGGAGCTTTGGTCCACTCACTGGGGATTTTGGGATGAGGCGCACCGAGTTCCAGGAGCCCAGAGGTCAACTCCGTGGCCACCGGGCCAGGGACCAATTCATTGACCGCGATCCCGTCTTCCCAGACTTCCATAGCCAGACAGCGCGTCAGCATCCAAACCCCAGCCTTGGCGGCATGGTACGAACTGTTACCGGGGCGCGCCTGATGCCCCATCCCGGAGCCGACATTGATCACCGCTCCGCCACCCGCTTCGCGGAGGTAAGGTAGCGCTGCGCGGCAGACGTGATAGGTGCCGAGCAAGTTCTGTTCGACGACCGCCTGCCACGCATCAGGATCATCCTGTCCCACGTAGGTTCGCTCGCGCCCGCCCCCTGCATTGCAGACAACGATGTCGATATGCTGAAATTCCTGAGCCACCGTCGCGAAGGTTTGTTCCACGGACGCCCGATCGGTGACGTCGCAGCAGTGCGCGGACGCTGGCTGACCTGTTTGACGTATTTCAGCTGCTACAGACTCGATTTGTTCGGAAGTCCGTGCTGCAACCGCCACGCTTGCACCTTGCTCGGCGAATGCCAAGGCAATGGCTCGTCCAATGCCTCTGCCGCCACCTGTAATGACCGCGACCTTTTTTTGAAGCTGCATTTCGACGTCTCTTGGGATGGGGCAACTTGGGTAGGTGATACAACTGGTAAAGACAGTCTGGCAGGGCGTCAGGATGTGACGATCTGACGCACCCCTGTCTCAGCCGCTTGTTATCTCCCGGACTGCTGCTGATAATCAAGTAGGGAACTTAACTCAAATAGATGCAAATGAAAAAACGTAAAAAACAGACGTCCCAAGACGCTGGGGCAACGGAAACTGGGGCAACGGCAACCGAGTCAACAGCAAAACGGGGGCTTCTTCAAATCGGTCGTACCGGTTTGCTGGTGGTCGGGATGATCTTGGGTACAGCGATTATTGGCGGCTTCGTGTTTGCCGATTGGTGGACGGTTCTACCCGACGATGCTACGGCGAGCTACGTCGGTCGGGACAGTTGCATTCAATGCCACACTGCGGAGCACGCTGCCTGGGTCGGCTCGCATCACGATCTGGCGATGGATCTGGCTACAGAAGAGACGGTGTTGGCTGATTTTGATGATGCGGAAATCGATGTCTTCGGTAAAACGTCGAAGATGTTCCGGCGTGACGGCAAGTTCATGATCAACACTGAGGGGCCGGACGGGAAGCCGACCGATTTCGAAATCAAATATGTTTTTGGGGTCGATCCGCTACAGCAATATATGGTCGAGTTTGATCGACCGGCGGACATGCCAGAGGACGAAGTTGCGCGGGTGCAAGTGTTACGTATTGCGTGGGATACCCAGCAAAAGAAATGGTTCTATCTGCCTCCCCCGGACGTCAAAGATGAACCACTCGATCCGAGTGACGATTTGCATTGGACGGGAGTCGCTCAGCGGTGGAACAACATGTGCGCCGATTGCCATTCGACGAATCTCAAAAAGCAATATGATGTCAAAACGGCTACTTATCATACGACCTTCTCGGAAATCGATGTCAGCTGCGAAGCTTGTCACGGCCCGGGCAGCCTGCACGTGAAGCTGGCTAACAGCAAATCGTTTTTCTGGGATCGTAAATTAGGTTACGGCTTAGCCAAGCTGAAGGGTAAGGATTCACACCCCCAGATTGAAACGTGTGCCCACTGCCACTCGCGCCGCCGCTTGCTCGATGATGACTACGAGCCGGGTGCGGAGATGTACGATTTCTTTGCCAACGAGTTACTGGGACGTCAGACGTATTTTTGCGACGGCCAAATCATGGATGAAGTTTACGTTCATGGTTCGTTTACGCAGAGCAAGATGTACCACAAGGGCATTCGCTGTACGGATTGTCACGATCCTCACTCGCTGCAGCTCAAGTACAACGACAATCGCCTGTGCACGTCGTGCCATCAGCACAGCCCGGGTAAATACGACGGTGCGATCCATCATCATCACAAAGATGGTTCGACGGGCGCGTCGTGTGTTGAATGCCATATGCCGGAAACCACGTACATGGAAGTGGATCCACGCCGAGATCACAGTTTGCGCGTACCCCGTCCCGATTTGAGCGTCGCCTTGGGAACTCCCAACGCATGTACGCGTTGCCACCTCAATGACCCCAATCCGAAGAAGCCGAAACGCGACCAATTCGTCGATTATGCGGAATGGGTTCGAGCGGCACAGAACGGCGATCAAGAGGTCGCAGATTACCTGAGCGAATTAGATCAGTGGGCTGCGGACAAGACGCGGGAATGGTATGGCGAAAAGCCTGATCGCGAACAGCACTTTGCCTACACGATCGCTGCGGCGCGGGATGGCGAACCGGCAGCAGAAGACGCACTGATCCAACTCGCTAAACAGAACAAACTGCCGTCCATTGTACGGGCGACCGCTTTGGCCGAACTGGCACAATTTGACTCCGATGCGACCGTCCAGACGGCACTCGATTCGCTCGAAGACAAAGATCCTCAGATACGTGCCGCCGCGATTCCCAACCTCGCCGGACTGACCAACGAGAAATTACTCAGAGTCTTGACACCCTTGTTGGACGATCCCGTGCGCCTGGTGCGAACCGAAGCCGCTCGCATGTTGGCACGCATCCCCGATGCCGAGGTGCGTGGTCGCGTTTCCAATAAGGTGGAAGCTGCGTTGGAAGAGTATAAGAAGGGGTTGATGTTGAGCAGTGATCGCGCCGCGGCGCATTTGACCATCGCTGTGCTTTACGAGACGCAGGGGCGGCGCGATGACGCGATTCGCGCCTACAAGACGGCCATTCGCGTGGAACCGACCGTGACAGGTCCCCGTACCAATCTGGCGGCGCTCTATGATCGGATGGCAGACGAGAAAGAACAGGAGATGCGGCAGGCGATTACCCGGTCTCAACAGATTCGGGTGCAGATGCGTAACGTCACCGACACGGCGCAACGTGATCAGATGGTGGCGGCAGAACGCGAGCAAGGTATGAAAGCGGCAGAAGCTGCTGGCAAGTACCGAGCACTGGCGGATCAGTATCGTCAACAGGAACTGCCGAACCTTGCACGGGATGCCCGTTTGGCGCCGGAAGCTGCGATGATTCAGTATCGATATGGTTTGGCACTGTATCTGCGCGGGGCGTTGGTGGAAGCTGAGGCAGCACTTAAACGCGCGGCTGAACTGGAGCCCAACACGCCCGACTTTGCCTTGGCCTTGACCCTGCTGTATCAAAAACAACAGCGTTTTGACGAAGCGATCGAGCGTTGCGACGACTTGTTGCGTCTGCGCCCGGAGGATCGGTCCTACCAACAGCTGCGTCAGACGTTGCAAGCGCAACAAGCTCAACCGAAACAGCCCACCGGACAGCCCGGCGGCAATTAACGAGTCTTGTCTACCATGCAATTGTCAGTCCACCTATTGCCCAAGTTGGTTGCTCCCGAGACGCTGGCCGGCAGTACTGCAGTTGTCATCGACGTGCTGCGTGCGACGACCACGATTACCCAGGCATTGCACGCCGGAGCGTCGACAGTGGTGGCCTGTCTGGAAGTTGACGACGCGCGAAGGATCCGCCAAGACGACCCTCAAGTGCTTCTTGGTGGTGAACGTGGCGGCGAGCGCATTGAAGGTTTTGACTGTGGTAATTCACCCTTGGAATATACTCCTGAAAAGGTTGCCAATCGGGTCGTCGCCTTTACCACCACGAACGGCACACGCGCCATGCAGCACTGTCGTCAAGCCGATGCGATTTTGCTGGCGGCGTTCGTTAACCTATCGGCTGTCTGCGATGTCCTGGCGAACCAGCCTGTGGTGCACGTGTTGTGTGCGGGGACGGATGGCGAAGTGACACGCGAGGATCTTCTATTGGCAGGCGCGATTGTTGCCAAGATGGAGATGCGTCACGCAGAGTTGCAATTGAATGATCAGGCACGCATTGCCGCCGATGCGTGGAACGCGGTCCGTGGCGATGGTTCCGGGGAGTGTCTGCAGCAAGCAGTCGCGAATAGCCAGGGAGGCCGCAATCTGCTGCGTCTGGGCTTGAGTGACGATATCGCCTATGCAGCCCAAATGGATCGCCTGCCTGTGGTGACCTGCGTGCATCCTGAGACTTGGCAGATCCGTGTCTTTACCGGAGCGTGTCAGGCGGATGCAACCCGCTGACTTGTGGGCAATGGCGCACGCAGTGACGCTCGGTTGCTGGCTTAGCTATTGGCGAGCGGCAGCTCCATCGTGCTCGCCATGGAGTGCTCGTATGCCGCGCCCTGATCAAACCAAATCAGATTGCAGTGACCGCACGATTCGATCAGCACGTCGCCGGGTCCGTGGTACGGATGGAAATCCATGAGCGTATTGCATTGTGGGCAGGGAACACTCGGACGGAAACTCGAGCCCTCAACCGCTTGCGGTGTCTGGTCCGCCTCTGCCGCTTGAGTGTGTTGTTTTCGCAGCATTTCACGAAACGCTCCGGTGGTCATGAGTAACCCGAAACATGCGGTGCAATGCAAGACTTTGGCCTTCTTGAGCTTGCCGAAGCGTAGTTCCTGGCTGCATGCGGGACAGGGGATCCGGGTGCGGCCGGCCAGCAACTTAATGCGTGAAACACCCTTCCAAGAGACTTTGGTACACCGGAATGCTTCACACAAATCACAGCGTTGGGTTTTGCTGGAACTGGCGTGTGGCAGGTTGCCACCACAATTCTCACATTGCACCTTGTCACCTCCCTCATAACGGTTGTTATTGAAGGTTAGGTTGCTCGGTGCGGCCAGAACGGTGCGATTCGTGGATCGACCGGGTCGCTTTTCAGCGAGATGTCCGTATCGGAGGAAAAACCGTTCTAGCTGGACCTGAGAAGGCGCAGGAAACGTTCGGTGTCATGCCAATGCTGCGATCTTTGTTGGTATAACTGCTCGAACCCTTTGCTGTTCGCGGTGTCATCCATGAGGAAGCTTGCGGCAGACAGGAACGTCGTGTTCGCAGGCAAACGTTGGTCATTCAGGCAGGGAATCTCCATGAACCGTCGGCAACTACAAAAACTCGGTGTTCCCGAGGACTGCGTCAAAAGCGCGATTGCAGCCATTCACAGCATCAGGCGTGAGCAGAGTGGGGGCAAGAAAGAGGTCAAGCAGTTGCTCCAAGCAGTTCTGGTCGCACCAGAGGATTATCTCGAGGACCCGCATGTTGGTGCATTTGCGCAAGCGGTGATCACCGATCGCGAGTTTGTCCGGCCCGAACCGATTGCCTATCGCACTTGGGGTAGCGAGATTGACGCGGCTGCACACGGCCAGATGCAACAGGCTTGCAGCGTTCCGATGGCTGCCGGTGCTGCGTTGATGCCCGATGCGCACGTTGGCTATGGGTTGCCGATTGGCGGCGTTCTGGCACTGGAAAACGCAGTGATCCCCTACGCGGTCGGCGTGGACATCGCATGCCGCATGAAGCTCTCGGTGCTGGATACACCACCGCAGACATTAGAGAGCAACTTTGCCAACTATTGCGACTCTCTGGAACGTGGGACCCGCTTTGGTGTTGGGGTGGTGCATGAGCGGCGGCAAACGCACGATGTCATGGACCAGGATTGGTCGGTGACTCGGATTACACGAGAGAAGAAGGATACCGCATGGCGACAGCTCGGAACCTCAGGTTCGGGTAACCACTTTGTGGAATTTGGTGTGCTCAGTCTCTCTGACGACACCCCGGAGCTTGGCCTGGACGCCGGAGAATACGTGGCTTTGTTGAGCCACAGTGGGAGTCGGGGTGCGGGCGCAGCCGTATGTAGTACCTACAGTGGCATTGCCCGCGCTCAGCTTCCCAATAAATACCAGGATTTGGCCTACCTGGCTTGGCTCTCGATGGATAGCGACGCCGGTCAGGAATATTGGGAGGCAATGAATTTGATGGGGGACTACGCTGCCGCCAATCATGATGTCATCCACCGACTGGTCACCCGTCTGTTGGGTGCCGAAGTCATTGCGGGGGTGGAAAACCATCACAACTTTGCCTGGAAAGAACAGCATGGTGATCGCGAATTGATTGTCCATCGCAAGGGAGCAACACCGGCCGGAAAAGGCGTGTTAGGTGTGATCCCAGGTTCCATGGCAGATCCCGCATTCGTTGTCCGCGGTAAAGGCAAAGCGACGAGTCTGGAATCTGCATCGCATGGAGCCGGTCGTCGGCTATCGCGCCGCAAGGCCAAAGAAAAGTATCGCTGGAATGCGGTGAAAAATGATCTGCAGCAGCGCGGGGTACATGTCTTGTCTGCGGGCGCGGACGAAGTCCCGGGGGTCTACAAAGACATCGAGATGGTGATGCGTGAACAGCAAGATCTGGTGGATGCGATTGCCCGATTCGACCCGCGTATCGTCAAAATGTGCGGTGATGGTAGTCGACCGGAAGATTGATGGAAGGCATGAACGACAGGGTGTGCCTTGACGGGCGTTCACTCGTCAGTCGAGGCTCTTTGTCGGCATCAATCAGGGCAATTCAAGATGCTCAGGATGGCGGCAGGCAGTTGACCAGAATAAACATCTTGAGCATGGCGATGCCGTGATCTGACCCAGCAAGCGGTGTGATTCGGTATTGCCGACGATCGTGGTATGCCCCGCTGCAACGATCTGCGACATGCCATAAAATGCGGTTCGCGAGACCATACTGCGAACGGAGATAGCGAGATGCCACACCGAATCGAACAATTGCGTGCCACGGTTACCGAATTGGAGAAAGAGCTTGATAACCTCGAACAGATTGACGATGCAACTCGCAAACTGTTGGAGGAGGCAGCTCAGGAAATTCACCAGGCGTTAACGCCGGACGATCTGGAGCACCAAGCACTAATCGACAATTTGGATACGGTGAACCGGGATTTTACCGTTGCCCATCCTCGGCTCGCGTCTTTGGTGAGCAAAGTGGTGGATGCCTTGGGCCAATTTGGTATCTGACGTTCCGTTGCCAAGCGGCCGACGTCACGTTGGTAGTCGTGCTGCGTCTCTGCAGGTCGCCAGACGATCAGGAAGTGGCCTTGGCTGGCTGCTTCGCTGATTTCTTACCGGGCTTTGGGTTGTTGGGGCGCGGGTTCTTTTTTCGATACCGTCCTTGATGTTGAAACGCTTCGATCTCGGTCTGTTGCCCGTGATCGCCTTGCTGCTGCATCCAGGCGTCCAGCTTTCCGCGTAACTCGGCAACGACTTCGGCCTTGGAGGGGTCGTCGGCGAGGTTTTTCCACTCATACCAATCTTGTGTGACGTCGTAGAGCTCCACAGCGGGACGGTGGTGATAGCGGCGGACTTTTTCCGCCGCGTCCGCATCACCCGATTCCGCTTTGCGCTTCCAAGAGAGAAACGCTTTGGATTTGGTGCACGCATTGGTGAACTTGATTTGCGGCGTCAAATTCACGATCAGTTTGTACTGTTTGGTGCGCACCGAACGGATCCCAAACGTGTCGGACCCGTTGATGATGCCTCGAGTTGTCATGATCCCGTAGACCTGCTGCTTGTGCTCGGTTGTTTTGCCGAGCAGGACCGGCGCAAAACTTTTCCCTTCGAGCACCTTGGGCACGGTGCCTCCGGCCGCGTCCACCATGGTTGGCAATACATCGACATATTCGATAAGGGCATCGGATTCGGTGTTCGCCTGCACCTTTCCCGGCCAGCGGACGACCATCGCTGTCTGTAGTCCGGAGTCATAAAGCGTCCATTTGGCGAAAGGAAAACCATTGCCCTGTTCGCTGGTTACCATGACCACCGTATTGTCGGCGTGTTGGTGTTTGTCGAGCAGGTCGAGGATCTTGCCGACTTGGCCATCGAAGTAGGTGATCTCGGCTAGATAATTTGAGTACGCTTCGCGTTGTTCCGGTGTGTCAACCCAATAAGGTGGCAACTTAACTTTTTCGGGAGGGTACTGCGAAGCATCTCCCTTATCCCATGGACTGTGAGGTTCGTTCGAGCAAGCAAACAAACAGAAGGGGGTATCATCGGTTTGGCATTCGGCGAGCAGTTGATCGATGGCATCCATGTCCGGATTCTTATTGCCAGAATATTCAAAGGGAAAGATCGGTTTGGGGCCGATGTGCGTTTTGCCGCTCAATGCGACGCGATAACCAAGTTTTCCCAGATAATGACAGACACTCTTCGTGCCAGCTTTGGCAAAGGTATGGTTCGGGTAGGCGCCGCTTTTTACCGGATACAGTCCGGTGTAGATGTTGTGGCGCGTTGGCGAACACATGGGAGCCGCTTGAAAGCATTGTCGGAAACGCATCCCTTCTGTTGCCAGACGGTCGATATTGGGAGTTGCCGCCTGACCGCCATAGCAACCCAAGTCTCGATGGGTACAGTCATCCGCAATGATGAAAACGAAATTGGGTTTGTCGGCCGCCCACGTCATTTCAGTGAAGATGCCCAGCATAAACAGGGTGATCACCATGTAACCGGTCGATGGGTTGTGTCGATCGTTGAATCGCATATGGGTGCCTTGTCAGGGGGAGGTATTTCGCAGCGTGGAAAAATCTCATTGTACTTGATGATGCCGCGCGTTTGCGACCTACCAGCCGAAGCATGCGGTAAAGACGACCCAGAGGGCGCTTATCACAGAGGCCAGATGCAGCATGCGATGTGGTGGTGAAGCTGCTTCGACGATGAAACCGTAGCACAGGAAAAGGAGGGGGAAGACGGATAGACACCAGAGGAGCGCAAACCATCCTCGCAGCATTTCCAAACTGCCCGGTCCCCAACTCATTCCTAGCAAGATCAAGAGGAAAAAAATCAGTTGAGGGAGACTGAGGATGGTCAGGGCATACCACTGTTGCCGCGCTCGTTTGTGAGCAGTTGTGCCACGTGCACGTACCCAGACGATCAGGCAGAGATTTGTGGAAAAGATCATAGACCATGTGATACGCACGATCTGTAACCGCAATCCTCCCTGTCCCAAATGGTCCGCATTCACTTCGTTTTCATAGCGCCACAAGGCGAATGCCAGGGCGATGATGGTCACCAGCCAGAGGATGTCTCCGAGGTGGAATTGAAAGGTCGGTTGGCGATCGTCGTTCACGCTGTTTTCACTTGGCTTGTCGGTTACTGAACCAGTCGACGAAATGCGTCGCGACGTGGCTTGCATTCGATTCGTGCGTCGATTTGATTCGCTGCAAGCGCCTCGGCGATCAGCGAGAAGACCTGGCGAGCCGCTTCGCAGGTGTGTTCTACTTCGGCATCCTGTTGTGCGGCATTCAGATAGAACGCAGGCAGACCATGGCATCCACGTTTGGCCATTTCCTGAATGTAGAGCGTGCTGATATGCCGTTGTGTCTCGGTGTCTTCGACGTCAAATTGCAGTCGCGGGTGGAATGGGACACCAATACATCTGGCCGGAAAGCCAACGTCTTCAGCGATTTGTGTCAAACGCGTTTGTAGCGTGACGCCTAAGCCGTGCAATTGTTGAGGTACTTTTCGCCGTTCGATTTCACGCAACGTCGTTACCGCGGCGCGCAAACCAATGGTATCGCTCCAGTAAGTGCTGGAAATGAACATTTGAGCTGCGGGTTCCATGATGTCGCGGCGACCGACGACTGCTGCCATCGGGTATCCGTTCGAAATCGATTTGGCAAAAATCGCCATGTCCGGTGTGACGCCGACTACGGGTTGGACTCCCGCACTACTCGGACGAAATCCGGTGGAGACTTCGTCGAAGATCAGGATGGCACCGTGTGCCCGCGCGAGCGAAGCCAGCTGTTGCAAATATCCGTCAGGTGGCATCTCGCTCCTCAGTGGCTCCAGAATCACCGCGGCCACGTTGTGCTGATGTTTGAGAAGTACCTGTTCGAGGGCTTCGAGGTCACCATAGGGAAAAGGAATTGTGGTTCCTGCGAGTGCTTGAGGAACGCCGATCGGCTCGATCCCGGGAAATAAATGCTGGTCCAAGGCGTCATCGCTATCCAGGTTGGCGGCAAGATACCAGTCGTGCCAGCCGTGGTACCCGCAGCAAAGTATTTTGTCTCGGCCTGTGGTACCCCGTGCGATACGGATCGCGACGCTGCAAGCTTCCCCACCGCCCTTGGCGTAACGCACCATTTCGGCACAGGGAATGCGTTCGGTCAGTAATTCAGCAAGTTCGATTTCGAGTTCGTGGTTGATGGAATAGACCGTGCCGTCACGAATTTGTTTCATCACCGCTTCGTCGACCACCGGGTCGGCATATCCCAGGATGATGGAACCAATCCCACTGACCCAGTCGATGTACTCGTGACCGTCGACATCCCACAAGCGTGCTCCGTGAGCGCGCCGTGCGTACACTGGCGAGACGCCTTGTGCGTAGAGAGATGGACGACGGCTGACCAGTTGAGTGCCGCCAGGAATGAGATGTTGCGCACGTTCAAAGAGCTGTGAAGAACGCGCGACACGAGACGATGCAGCTGGTTGGGAATCGAAAGAGTCTGCCATCAGAGACACGCGAAGTTTGAGATTGACCAAAGACATCGTTATGGTATCAAGCGACTCTCTTTAATGAAATGCAAGTCGATGAACCAGGCGATACGTCACATGTTCAGCTCATTTTCGCGTCCGAACCCTGTTGTTCGTTATGCCCCACTGGGCGGCTCGCTGGTGTTCTCCACGCGGAATTCCGCTGCGCATAACGCTTGCGGAGTCGAGGCGATGGTGAGGGAGGCGAGAACATGGTGATTTCGCAACCTGAAGGGCTGCACATTGTCGATTGGGTGCTGATCGTGCTTTACGCCATGGTCACCATCGGTTTAGGTGTGTATTTCAGTCGTCGCCAAACTTCGGCAAAAGAATACTTTGTGGGTTCTGGACACATGAATCCCGTGCTGATTGGGGTGTCCTTGTTTGCCACATTGTTGAGTACGATTTCATACCTTTCGATGCCTGGTGAGGCGGCCGGCAAGGGCCCTGTGGTGGCGTTAGGTATGTTGGCACTGCCCTTGGTGTATTTTGTGGTGGCGTACGGCCTGCTGCCGGTGTACATGAAACACCGCGTAACGAGTGCATACGAACTTTTGGAAACACGGCTTGGCCTGAGCGTGCGCTTGCTCGGGGCGGCGATGTTCCTGGCGTTGCGACTGGTTTGGATGACGTTGCTCATTTATCTGGCTGCCAATGCAATGGTGGTCATGATGGGAATCAGCGCGAGCTGGATTCCCATCATTGTCATGGGGACCGGGATCGTATCGATCGTCTATACGACTTTAGGTGGACTACGTGCTGTCGTGGTAACCGATGCCATGCAGACGGTGCTGTTNTTTGGGGGCGCCATTCTGGTCATTGTTACGGTGACTTTCGCATGTCACGGCTTGAGTTGGTTGCCGGTGCGTTTGGAAACGGGAGGCGAACATGGCCTGCTGCATATGAAGTTCCTGTGGCAGTCGAACTGGGACACGCAGCCTTTTTTCAGCTTAGATCCCAAAACACGAGTGACGGTGTTGGGTACCTGGGCTTCCGTGTTTGTGTGGTACACCGCCACGCTCGGGGGAGATCAGACATCGGTTCAACGTTTCATGGCCACCCGTGATGTGCGTGCAGCGCGGCGCGCGTTGGCCACCCAGCTGATGACTGGGGTGACCGTGCAGGTCACGTTATGTTTGGTTGGCTTCGCGCTGTTGGGCTATTTCATGCAGCATCCCGAGTACCTGCCAGCGGACATGAATGTCAAAGACGACGCCGACGATCTGTTCCCGGAGTTTATCGCCAATCGATTGCCGATCGGTGTTTCCGGGTTGGTGGTTGCAGCCATGTTCGCGGCGGCAATGTCCAGTGTTGATTCGGGCGTGAATTCTATCACCGCCGTGGTCATGACGGACTTTCTGGAACGCTTTGGATGGCACCCCGCGTCGGAACGAAGCAGAATGCGGATGGCTCAGGCGTTGGCCCTGGCGATCGGTTTGGTTGTCGTCATGGGCAGTGGTCTGATGAAATATATCGAAGGCAATATCACGGTGGTGACCGGTAAGACGGTCAATCTTTTGACCGGTCCAATTTTTGCTCTCTTCTTTTTCGCCCTGTTTGTTCCTCGAGCCAAGCCGGTGGCTGTCTGGGTAGGAGCGATTTGCGGTGTCATCGCAGGTGCCAGCATCGCGTTCTCCGGGCATCTGGTCTATTTGATGCATTCGCTGTGGGACGTTGATCCCGGGTGGTTTAACGTCCGTTTGATAACGAACGTGGATGAAGTCACAGGTCAATCTTGGACGACGGCAGAAGACGTGATCAGTTTTCAGTGGATCGGTCCGGTCGCACTCTCGGTGAATCTCGTTGTGGGGTTGCTGATCAGCTATGCTTTGCCTGCCCGCCTTAACACCCAGTCGGATCGCGTGTGATGCCTGCGAACATAGAAGACTATTCGGCGGCAGATCAGCAAATCTGGGACGAGGAATTGGCTGGTTTTGTTCCCCTGCGTGTCTTTGATGCGCATGTGCATTTGTTTGATCGCCAGCACCTTCCTGCGGAACAGACGACTGTTTGGACGAACACGGATATGTCCGGACTGCAGCGCTGGGCCCGCCGTTTGTATCCTGGCAGGCAGGTGAACTTTCTGGTGCTCGGGACACCGATCGTTGGTATCGATGTCGAGAACCACAATCGCTGGCTGGCGGGTGAAGTACGACCTGACTCGCAATCGCGTATGCATCGACTGGTGACACCCAACTGCGATCTTACTGAGATCCGCCAGAGCATTTCCCAGCACGGTTTCACAGGGTTAAAGCCGTATCGACTCTTTTCTGCCACAGGGGATGCAGCGCAGTGTCGAATCCGTGATTTTCTGCCCCCGGAACAGATGGAGTTGGCCAACGAATTAGGGCTCTGGGTGACGCTTCATCTCTCGCGCTACCATGGCTGCGCTGACGAATCGAATCTGGAGGATCTTGCCGAATACACGACGCGGCGTTATCCGCGCATCAAGTGGATTTTGGCACACTGTGCACGGAGTTTTACTTACTGGCCGATTCAGCAAGCGATTCGTCGTTTGCGCGACTTGCCGAACATTTGGTACGACACATCGGCTGTGACCGATGTGCGACCCTTGATCACGTTATTTTCCCAGGAAGANCCCCANCGCATTTTCTANGGCTCGGATGGTGTTGACGCGACCTACTTCCATGGTCAATACGTTGCCTTGGGGCGCGCCTGGCAATCGCTGGATGTTGGCTCTTTGCAGCCGGAGTTGGCATTCCCGCACTGTGATGGTCGTCCCATCCTGGCGATTTACGAACAGTTGTTGGCGATGAAGCATGCCGCAGAAATTGTCGGCTTGTCGGACGCCGATGTGCGGGCAATTTTCTATGATAATGCCGCGCGGGAATTTGCTTTGGAGACGCCGGCCGGCGGCGAAAGTCAAGAACTTACTGACAGCGTTTAAGCGTGAGCAGGGCGAAGGCCGTGCCGTACTGCTGATGGTAGTTGTATAGCGGGTAGTCCCACCAGGAACCGTTTTTTTCCTGACGATCCAACATCAGTTTGGCCAGCATGGCCTGATAGGGCGGCTGCTCCTCGGGGCGTATTTGTGACAGCGCCACTCCGGCGTAGTAATGTCCAAAATAGTAGAAATACCCTGCCACTTGCATCCACGATTCGTGTGGGATAGGCCGTTTACGACCGATGTCCAGCCAGCCATTCCGCACGTAGAGTCGATAGAGCCAATTTTCGGTGACGTTGTCAGTGATGGTATCGTCTCCCCACGCACGCAGAGCCGCATTGCAACACTGGGTTCGTCCCAGGCTGCCGCCGGGGCGGTTAATCCCTCGCATCGGAGTGCGGTTGAGGTACTCGCCATAGAGGTAGCTGAAATCTTTCTTTCTCTGGCGATTGGTC
Organism: Blastopirellula sp.; assembly: GCA_002701545.1. Classification (GTDB taxonomy): domain Bacteria; phylum Planctomycetota; class Planctomycetia; order Pirellulales; family Pirellulaceae. Next base: position 69,549 of record NZVR01000126.1, read on the forward strand.
GCTGCGATTGCTCGGTCGACAATCTTCTTGGGCGGCTCAAGACCGATGTCTCGAGCCTCGGCTAACGCGATCAGGACGGCGCCATTGACAAAGCTAATGGAACTGGACGTCGGTTTGCGGGCTTGATAACGAAAATCGTAATAGCCCCAGCCGCCATCAACCGATTCATATCGCGTCAACATGTCAAACTGTTGACGAATCATGGCGTCGATCCGCTTGCGTCTCTCGACATCTTCCGGCTTCCGTCCTCGTAGCCGCACCAATGCTTGAATCGAGTAGGCGTGCCCCCAGATGTTGTACATGGCATCCCCAGTGGCGCGCCGCAGTCCGCCAAGATGTTCCATCAGCCAAGCTTCGCTGCGGTCAATGGCGGCCGATGCAGCCGGATCATCACCGGCGGTCTCGACGAGCGCCGCGATACACAAGCCGGTTGTCCCAGCACGGAACGCATGATGTGCACCGGGCACGGGCGCATAGATGTTTAGCCCCTTGGTCTGTGTTGCTGAGCCCCAGGAACCGTTGGGGTTTTGCACCTTCAACAAGAACGCCACGCCGCGATCCATGCTGCTCTGGATCTGTTGCTTTGTCGGAGCTTGAATCTTTGGCAAGGTTGGCGGTTTTGAGAAATCGAGCGGATCGGCGAGGATTCCCTTACGGCCTGAGTTATCCTCTTCGGCCAAGGCATTGGCCGAAGAAAAACTGCACAGCAACAGAAACAAGGTGGCGTAACGAAGCATCGAATCACTCGACGAGAGGTAAGGGATGAACGACTGCAAAGGCATGCGTGAGGGCACTACTTCAATTCGACTTCACAAGACATTCCGGGCATCACGGCAGGCTGCTGCTTCCCCAGTTTGACGCTCAGCACACAGTCGTGTTTGCCGTTGGACTGAGGAACTTGAGAGACTGACTTGACCGTGACCGGGAGCTTGCGGTCTGCAAATGCTCTCGGTGTGGCAGTACCACTTCCTCCCACCTGGACACGTTGCAGGGCGGTTTCAGGCAAATCCACACGGATTTGCAGTGCGGCAGGATTGACGAGGGTCACCAGGACTTGGTTGTTGGTCACCGTGACGTCGGCTGCCAAGCCACTCGGTTTTTCTCCGAGTCGGCCGCGGATCAGTTTGCCGTGGTAGACAATGCCGTCGGCAGGTGCCCGCAAGACCAGCTGTTTGCGATCGTTTCGCAACGCTTCCATGTCAGTTCGCTTCTTGGCGAACGCTTTCTTGCTTTGGGCCACTTCAATGTCACGTCGTTGTCGTGCCAGATCGAGTGAGCGAATTGCTTTGTCGTAGGCCAGCATGGCGCGGGCCAGCGTGTCGTCTTGCGTCTCTTGTTCACCGGGGATGCTTTGTGTGAGCGTGCGTTCGGTCAGAATCTCGCTGGATTTGAGTCGAAACTGCGCGCCCTCGACGGAGCGTTTGGCACGCTTCAAGACAATTTCCTCCGACTCTTCGGTGAGTTCATCTTCTTTGTACATTTTTTCCAACTGCCGTAGCTCTTCGAGAGCATTTTCCAGCGACGCGCGCGACGACTTCAGATTGAACTCGGCCGAGGCGACATTGCGATCGCGATCCACTTTGACAAAATTGTCGTAGGCGCGTTGGGCATCGCGTTTGGTGCGACTGGCCACTGCTCGGTCCAACTTCTGAATGGCGAGAAACTGCTGGTAGTCAAAGGCCGATTCCTGCTGGGCGAGTTCGGCCAAACGCAGTGCGTTCTCCGCATCGGAAACCTGTTTGTCGACCGCTTCCGTGTCGAACCAGACGATGGCCTCACCTTTTTTGACACGCGTGCCATGGGGGACAATTTTCTTAATCACGAGCGATTTGACTTCTTTCGTGCCCGCAGTCAACTCGTGGGCTCCGACAGGCTCGAAATAGCCCGTGACCTTGACTGGTGGCTTGGCCTTGGCTTTTCCTTCGTCTTTTTGTGGTGCTTTGTCTTGAGCGGTTGCTGCCAGACTGAGCAGGCAAATCAGCGAGTAGGCAACGGTAAACGATCGCCAGTTCATGGTGCATCTCTCTCGGTGGGCAAATAAATCAAGGTGAATCTCTCTGCTCTATCATTGTCGATATGTTCTCAGAAGTCCAGCATCGCACTTCAGAACACGGGCCTGCCGTGATAGGGCCAGTTTGATATAATCCTCGAAAACGCTCAGTTCAACGATGGTTCACGGACGATGGCACGCGAACGTATTCTCAGTGGTGACAGTGCCCCCGGCGGCGGCGATGATGACGATCGCAATTTGCGACCGCAACGCATTGCAGACATGGTCGGTCAGCGTGATGTGATCGCACGGCTGCGGATCGCGATCGACGCAGCTATGAAACGGGGAGAACCGTTGGGCCACATTCTCTTCGATGGCCCGCCTGGATTGGGGAAAACGACATTTGCCACCTGTATCCCGCAAGAGATGGGAGCGCGGGTGGAGTTTGCCAGTGGTGCTGGTTTGAAAGCGCCTAAAGATCTCGTTCCTTATCTGACCAACGCTGAAGAGAACTCGGTCCTGTTTATTGACGAGATCCATCGGCTGCCGACGCCAGTCGAAGAGTACTTGTATACGGCGATGGAAGATTTNCGTATCGACATCGTGATCGGCGACGGGATTAACGCGCGGACGCATAATCTATGGCTGAAACCGTTTACGTTGATCGGGGCGACCACGCGCGCCGGTATGTTGACCGGCCCACTTCGGGATCGCTTTCAAATTCGGGAACACCTCGGCTTCTACACGGTCGAAGAACTGACTGAGATTGTGCTTCGCAACGCCAGTAAGTTACGCCTGGACCTGCAGGCGGATGCTGCCGAAGAAGTCGCTCGTCGTAGCCGCAGTACTCCGCGCATCGCGAACAATCGTTTGTTGTGGGTACGCGACTATGCGGATAGCAAAGCCAATGGGCAAGTCACGCTGCAAGTGGCCATGGATGCTCTGAAAATGCAAGCGATCGACAAGCTTGGCCTGGACCAGCAAGATCGTAGCTATCTGGAAACGATCATCCGTGTCTTTGGTGGCGGTCCGGTTGGGATCGAGGCGATCGCACATACTATGAACGCCGCGACGGATACGTTGACCGATGAAGTCGAGCCTTTCCTACTGCGGTCTGAGTTACTCGTGCGGACTCCACGGGGGCGCGTGGCCACAGCCAAGGCTTATCAGCATCTGAAACTCGATCCACCCGAGGATGGATCTGATGGTGGGCAAACTCCGCTGTTCAATTAGCTCCCTGTACCGGATGTGGCACTCGCGGCGGCCGATTAGGGGACTTCTGCAGCAAATCTCGCGCGAACTACAATAGAGGAATGAAGCAGAACTCACAGGCGATCGACGCGGCACGCCGCAAAGCGAAAAAAATGGGAATTGACGATTGTCGTCGTCATATCCTGTTCTGCTACGATCGGAAAGAAGGCAAATGCGCATCGTCAAAACAGATGCAAGATTCTTGGCAGCATCTGCGGCGCCGGTTGAAGGAACTTAAGCTCGAGAAGCACGGTAAGGTNGTTCGCAGCAAGTGCGCTTGTTTTGATATCTGCAAAGGTGGCCCTATCGCCGTGGTCTATCCCGAAGGCACGTGGTATGGCGGTTGTACCCCTGAGGTGCTCGATCGCATTATCGACGAGCACTTGTTGGGAGGTAAGCCGGTCAAACAGTACGTCATTGCCACGGGCTGTCGCCCGTAATCAGGGCATGGGTGGCCAATCAACCCGCTGCGACTGGAGATTCAGAGCGGGTTGATATCCGAGGTGGGTGAGCGCAGGTGGTTGGCCAATCTTACGAGCCGGCGATGGAGCAACATCTTGTAAGATTGCGGTNTGCGTCTGCACGCCCGNCAGCGGAGGTGTATGATGCCCGCATAGGCTCTACCCTTCTTTCGCGTTTGCTTGTTACCCACGGGAGCGTCGAGTGCAGATTTTGCTGACATTACTCGCTTTGTCACCCATCTTGATTGTTGGATTGTTTCTTGTGGTGCTGCGTTGGCCAGCCAGTCGGGCGATGCCGTTGTCGTATCTTGCCGTGCTGCTTTTAGCTGGCTTGGTCTGGAAAGTTCCCGCACTCCAAATCGCTGCTGCCAGCGTCAAGGGGTTGGTCGTAGCGGCGTCGCTGCTGTACATCATCTTTGGCGCGATTTTGTTGTTAAACACATTGCGCGAAAGTCGAGCTTTGGGAGTGATTCGAGCTGGGTTTACGAGTATTTCTCCTGACCGGCGCGTCCAAGTCATCATCGTGGCTTGGTTGTTTGGATCGTTTATCGAAGGTTCTGCCGGTTTTGGAACGCCGGCGGCCGTTGCGGTCCCGTTGCTGGTGGGACTGGGGTTCCCACCCATGGCAGCTGTGGTGGCCGGGATGCTGATCCAATGCACNCCCGTCAGTTTTGGTGCGTTAGGTACGCCGATTTTGGTGGGGGTGGGTAATGGCTTGGGTAGCGACCCTGGCGTGGCGGCATATGCGTTGACCCACGGGCTGGTGGATGACGCCGGTAACGCTTCCACGTCGGGGGTGTTGCACCTGATCGCTGCCCGCGTGGCCTTACTTCACGGGTTCACGGGCGTACTGATTCCGTTGCTGGTGGTGGCGACGATGACGCGCTTTTTTGGCAAAAAGCGTTCCTTTGCCGAGGGGTTGCGAGCTTGGCGTTTCGCGCTGTTCGCTGCCTTGGCCATGATTATCCCGTACTATCTGGTGGCGTGCTTTTTAGGTCCCGAATTCCCATCGCTCATGGGTGGGCTTGTGGGGTTGAGTATTGTCGTTACCGCAGCACGATTCGGTTGGTTTCTCCCTGCGGACGGGATTTGGGAATTTCCCAAAGAATCCGAGTGGTTGCCGGACTGGAAAGGCAGCGTGGATGTGCGCAGCGATGACGCCGCAAAGCCGCCGTCGAACATGTCTTTGGAATTGGCTTGGATGCCCTATCTGCTGGTTGCCGCCCTGCTGGTGATCACACGCCTGGAACCGTTGAAAATCAAGGGGCTGTTGGACTTGGCCACGTTCCAATTCAAAGATGTTTTTGGAACGGAGGTCAGCATGAAGCAATCTCCACTACAACTTCCGGGAACGATCTTTATTGTGGTGTCCCTTATGACCTGGTTCCTGCATGGTATGGACCTGCAGTCCTATGGTCGCGCGTGGCGGTCTTCGGTCAAGACCATGCTGAGTGCCTCAGTTGCCCTGATCTTCACCGTTCCGATGGTTCAAGTTTTTATCAACTCGGCAGGGGGAACCGCTGGATTGGAAAAGATGCCGATTGTGCTGGCCGACGGTGTGGCGACTGCTGCGGGATCTTTCTGGCCATTGTTTTCTCCTGCCATCGGTGGGTTTGGAGCCTTTGTTGCCGGCAGCAATACGATCAGCAATATGATGTTTTCCCTGTTCCAGTTTCGCGTTGGTGAGCAGATTGGAGTGGATCCGGCGTGGGTCGTGGCGTTGCAGGCCGTGGGTGGTGCAGCGGGTAATGTGATTTGCGTGCATAACGTGGTTGCTGCCTCGGCAGTCGTCGGACTGGTCGGAAAAGAGGGCGAGATCATTCGTAGAACGTTGCCTGTGTTTTGCTACTACGCCGTCATGGCAGGAGCCTTAGGGTATGCGATTGTGTGGCAAGCGAGCGCGAGTTGGTTGAATGTGGGCAGCCTTCTCGCTGCGGGGATCGTTCTTGGCGTGGTGGTGTTTACGATTCGTCAGTTGAGGTCTGCGTAGCCACATGCAATCGTTGTTCGATATCTGGCCCTGGCTGTTGGCGATGGGGTGGCTGGTGGCTTGTTCTGCTTTTTTTTCGGCAAGCGAGGCAGCGCTGTTTTACTTGCGGTACGAAGACCGTCGCGAATTGAGTCGCGGGTCATTTCGGCAACGGTTGGCGACGGACTTGTTACAAGACCCCGACCGGCTGTTGACCGCCGTGCTGTTCTGGAACCTGGTTACGAACATTGCGTACTTCTCGCTGGCCTCGGCGGCAGGATTACATTTGGAGGCACGGAGCGGTGCAACTGGTACAGGCGGGGTTTTGTTCGCCGTCGGGTCGGTTTTGGCCATCATTTTTCTCAGCGAGATGTTACCGAAAAGTCTGGCTGTTATCCGAGCTCGCAGTGTCTCATCGTTGGTGAGTGTGCCTCTCTCGTTGCTGGTGCGGATGGTGGATCCTTTGATGCCAGTGTTGCGGACAACCTATGTCTTGTCCCGGCGATTGATCTGGCCCACATTTCGCGAAGAATCGTATCTGGACGTCGCCGACCTGACGCGGGCCATCGAGTTATCCAAGGCAGATGGCCGTTTGGCAGCACAAGAGCAAGCCGCTTTGCAGAATGTCGTGCTGTTGTCTGAAATCCGTGTTGACGAATGGATGCGACCGCGCACGCAGTTTACGACGTTTCGCCCTCCCGTTTCTCTGGATCAGTTGGAAGGCAAACTGACTCCCAGTGGGTATCTNCTGGTCACTCATCCTGACAGCGAAGAGGTCACAGGGGCGATCGACCTGAAAGAACTGTTTGACGTTCCCCACGATCATCTCGAGTATTTGGCACAAAAGATTGTGGTTGTTCCGTGGTGTATGCGCGTGGCGGACGCGCTGGAGGAGCTGCGCCGCCGCGACCGCAAAGTCGCCGTGGTGGTGAATGAGTTGGGCGAGACGATTGGCGTGCTGACATTCGACGACATGCTTGACACGATTTTTAACTACGAGCCGTCGCGAAGTGACCGCCTGCTTTCTCAAAAAGCCGTAGAAGAAGTCGCTCCAGGAGTGTGGCGCGTGGCGGGCATGACCAGCGTCCGTCGTTTGTCGCGGTACCTGGGCATCGACGTTCCGCGAGGTAAGAGTGTGACCCTGGGGGGCGCAGTTCAAGAGGCTTTGGAACGCCTGGCGGAAGAGGGAGACATATGCACTTGGGGACCCTTTGAATGTCGAGTGGTCGCTGCGCCCGGGCGAGGGCAATTGTTGATTGAAATTCGACACCTCCCGGAGGGCGAAGACGGATGATTCCTATCGCTTTGCTTTTCCTCGGCGGGTTATTGCTCAGTGCGTTCTTTAGCGGTTCGGAGACCGGCTTCTATCGTGTCACGCGCGTTCGCCTCGTGATTGACGGGATCGGCGGCAGTTGGATTGCTCGCAGGTTGCTCTGGCTGACCAATAACCCCTCACTGTTTGTTGCCACCACGCTGATTGGCAATAACGCGGCGAATTATCTGGTCTCCCTGGCCATCGTCCTGGCCGTGCGGCACCTGCAATTCGAATCGCAAGCTATCGAGATCGCGATACCGATTGTGCTGGCTCCGATTGTATTTGTGTATGGCGAGTTGCTACCCAAGAACCTCTTCTATTACGCTCCGAATTTGTTGTTGCAGCGAACCGGGTGGCTGTTCCTGACTTGTGCTCTGGCATTTTCGCCGATCGCGGCGCTACTGTGGGTTTTGGGACGCTTGTTGGAATCGGTGTTAGGTGAAACTCCGTTGCGGCTTCACCTGACTCTGGCCCGGCAGGAGTTACAACGGATCCTGGAGGAAGGTGGGCACGCTGGCGTCTTGCGCCCAGCGCAACAGCGGCTTGCGCAAAGTTTGTTCAACGCCAGTGAGGGGACCGTCGGAAACCTGGCCATTCCCCTGGCGCGAGCGACCGTCGTATCAAATGGAGCCAAGAAAGGCCAACTTTTGCGGCTGGCCAGAAGACAACGCAAGGCACTTTTTCCGGTGACCGACTCAAAGACCCGCGAGGTTATCGGCTACGTGCGCACCATCGACCAGTACTTGAGTCCCAAGGAAACGATTGACCATGTGCTTCCGATGATCACACTGCCCAAGCAGGAGGCCAACATTTCAGCCATGTTGAAAATGCAAAGCCAGCAGACGGAGATGGCGTATGTCGTCGATGATGACGAGCGACAAGCTGGGATTCTTTACCTCGACCAGCTGACCAAGGTTTTGCTTGAGAGCGATACCCCGCTCTGATTCGTGTCAGCAAGCTATGGCGACTACTTGGCGTTCATGTCTTTTAACGAGCGCCCTAAACGCTTCCGTTTGGCACCGCTACGGCCCGCGCTACCAGCTTCTTTGGCGTCGATGAAGGACATGACTCGACCCGTTGCGTCATTTTCTTCGGGTGTGCCGAGTTCGTCGATCGCGTCAGCTACGCCTAGCATCACCGATTGTTTCACACCGTCCCGAATCCAAGAGAAGAAATTGCTGCCACTCATTGTTCGTCCTCCTTAAGCTGGCTGTCAGTGCCGCCTGCGCCGAGACCGTCCCTGGTCATGTGGCGAAGGAGGATACAGCTGGCGGGAGCGGTTGTCTAGAGCGAATCTGTGTGTCGTTTTCGCAGAGCGTAAGTCCTGCTAACCAGTGAGCTTGAGGGTCTGTTCACGATGGCAGTGCGGAGGTGACAGCACATGAGATGCATCGCGCTANCCGGCGCGGCTATGTCGGCATTGGGACAGCGCATCCGCGTTTCCGGTGCTACCCTTGTCGTCTGTCAGGACGTTGCAGCGGTCGCCGCTCTGTGGCGCCCAAGGGGACTTGGGCAGGTGTCGCAACTTAGCCGTAACTCCAATCTCCCCGCGGTTCACGCAACAGGTAGCGGTTTGCTTCCTCGTCGCCAGAGAACCGTTCGATTTGTGGATCCCAGGTGAGGGGACGGCGGAGCCAGTAGCCGATATTGCCAAGATGACAAATGGCCGCGGACCGTTGTCCAACTTCCGGCGGACAGATGGTCTGGCGGCGACTGCGCATGCAGTCGATCCAGTTCCGGCGGTGGTCCGTGGATGGATAAACTCGTTCGGCATTTTTCGCCAAGGGGTCACTGACAATCTCTGCTGGGTTGCTACTGATCTGCCGACGGCTGACGGAGATCACTCCATTTTCGCCCTCGAAGGTGCAGTCGGTTGGACCGCCGTGATGCATGACGACGCCGTTCGCGTAGGTGAATTTCAAACCTGTGGTTGCATCCCCGGCTGGCGGCTCGACCCGGACCGGACCGCTGTTATCCATCCCCAGGGCCCACTGGGCGATATCGAAATGGTGCGCCCCCATGTCGCCAATGGCTCCGCTGGCAAATTCGCGATATTTGCGGAACGCGGGAAAGTGTCGATGAATTCCCGGCGGGCAAAGGATCGGGCTGTAGCCGCGCATGGCCGCGGGGCCGACCCACATGTTCCAATCCAGCCCCTCCGGAACAGGTTCCGAGGGCAGATCACACGGAACGGCCGGGCCCCCGACACCAATACGGACCGTATGCACTTTTCCGATGCGGCCATTGCGCACCAGCTCGACGGCTAAACGAAAACGCCCACCGAACTCACTGCGCTGCTGGCTGCCGGTTTGAAAGATCACCTGGTGTTGCTTGACGGCGTCGACGATCTTGCGCCCCTCACCAATCGTCAACGTAAGGGGCTTTTCGCAGTAAATGTCTTTTTTGGCACGTGCCGCAAGAATGCAGGGAATCGCATGCCAATGGTCCGGAGTTGCAATGACCACGGCATCGATATCATCCCGAGCGAGCACTTCACGGAAATCGGTGTAAACGTCGCAGCCACGATAGTCTCCTTTGCGGCCCTTGGCGTAGTGGTTCTCGACTTGCTGCTGGCCCGCAGCTCGTCGGGTTGGCTCCACCTCGCAGACAGCGACCACCTGAACATCGCCAAAACTCAGGAAGCGCCCGAGATGTCCACGTCCCATCATGCCATTACCGATCAATGCGATTTGGATCCGATCGTTGGCACTTGTCTTGTCGTTTGCCGTGCTGCGGCGGGTCCAAATTGTGGGAGCGAGCGCTCCGATCGCGAGATTCTGGTAGACAAATTGACGACGGGTAAGGGGAGAACGTTTCATCTTGCGTGGTCTCTTGAGAGAAAGGGATGTGACGTCGATCAGCGGCATTATGGGCGCGTTCACCTNCCGAATGCAAAGATCTCCTCAAGGGTCGTTGACGCCTGCCAGGTCCCGTCCCATCATAGACGTTTCGTNAATCATCATGATCCCGTGTGTTGTCATCAAAGAGATTTCCATGAGCACGATTCCGCCTGAAGTTACCACTCGGTTACGCCGTGTCGTGGGCAACGAAAATGTTTTGTCCAATCACTCCGAGCTATTGGTCTACGAGTGTGATGGTTTCACGATTGAGAAAAACTGCCCCGATGTCGTTGTTTTTCCCATAACCACTCAGCAGGTTGCGGAAGTGGTGGAGATTTGCAACGAGTTCGAAATCCCCTTCTTGCCGCGCGGGGCGGGGACGAGTCTGGCGGGCGGCTGCCTGCCGATTGGCGGCGGCGTGATGATCGTGTTGACGCGGATGCGCGAGATCCTCGAAATCAATTTGCGCGACCAATATGCGGTCGTCCAACCTGGCGTTGTCAACGTCTGGCTCACCAATGCGCTGAAAGGTACAGGTTTTCATTACGCTCCCGACCCAAGTAGCCAGGGGGCCTGTACGATTGGTGGGAATGTGGCGACGAATTCCGGTGGACCGCACACGCTGAAGTATGGTGTGACGGTCAATCACGTGTTGGGAGTCGAGGGTGTTTTGGCCGATGGTACTATCGTACGGTTGGGTGGGCCCGTGGAGGGTTCCCCGGGACTTGACCTGGTGGGGACTGTGGTAGGCAGCGAGGGGACGCTGCTGATCGTGACCCAAGTGTGGGTTCGTCTGACGCGTGATCCTCAGGGCTATCGGACCATGCTGGGGATCTTTGAATCGTGCGAGGACGCGACCAATGCGATTAGTGAGATCATTGGGGCTGGGATTATTCCCGCGGCTCTGGAGATGTTAGATCAAGGGATTCTGGTTGCCGTGGAAGAAGCCTTTCAATTCGGTTTTCCACTGGATGCCCAGGCTGTGCTGTTGATCGAGGTGGATGGGCTCGAAGCCGGCTTGGATTCGCAGCGCGATGCGGTCGTGGAACTTTGCCAGAAGTGCGGTGCGCGCGAAGTTCGGCAGGCGGATACGGCGGCAGAACGACAGAAACTCTGGAAGAGTCGCAAGCAGGCGTTTGGCGCGATTGGACGTTTGAGTAGTAGCTATTGCACACAAGATGGTGTCGTGCCACGCACACAATTGCCCCACATTCTGAAACGCATTACGGAAATCGGCAGCAAATATGACTTGCGAATCGTCAATGTCTTTCATGCGGGTGATGGAAACATACACCCGATTCTGCTGTTTGACGAACGGGATCCGGACCAGGTGAAACGTGTCTTGCAAGCGAGCGGCGAAATCCTCGAAGAATGTCTCGCTTGTGGCGGCAGTGTGACGGGAGAACACGGGATTGGTGTCGAGAAAATTGGCTTCATGCACAAGATGTTCAGTGAGGATGACATCGAGGTCATGTCACGCTTGCGACAGGCTTTCAATCCGCAGAACAACCTCAGCCCAGACAAGATGCTGCCCACCGCGGGCGCTTGCGGGATCGAGCAACATCATCCCGGACGTCACGCGGCGATGTAGGACCAACTTCGGCGACAGTGGAGCTTGGAGGCGAAGTGGGCAGACGCCTTGCCGTGGCTTGGTCAGGCCGCTTGATTCGCTGGCAGTTGCGGTAAATCCGCCGCATCCAGCACCTGAGCTACCGAGCCGTCTTCCGCATAGAATTTGAGCTGCTGCTCTTCAAAGAACCAGACTGCTTCGAGACCGCATACGCGGAACCGGCGACCACAGTAGAATCCGTTACGAATCAGCAGCGTTTCTGAGAGCGATGCGTCGGGCTGGCAGCCCATGCGTGCGAATTGAGCGGAAACGAGATGACGGATCTGGGCGATCTGCTGAGGATGTTGGTCGTGTGACATGTGCTTTAGATCAAGGTCCTGTGATGCGTTCTCTGGATGTGATCGGCGGATTCGCCCGGTTGGTTCGCGAAAATGGTCACGGCCGTCATATTTTCACAAAAATGTCGCTAGCATTGCTGGCATATCGTGGGCGTTACCGTTCGGGACATGCGGAGCAGAAACCTGTGAGGGCACTGCGGTTGAGGTCGGATCCGTGGGGTTTTCGAAGCTCCGAGATACGTCGTGAATCGGGTGTGACGCAGCTGGTAGAGACGGTGGCAATCAAGCGTTGAGTCTGACGCGCCTGACGAGGTGAGCCGCAGTGTGCGATCTGTTGTTCAGGTCGTGTGTGGGGCGCACGTGATAGATGATGGGAAGTGCGTGGTGCGGCGATTTTCGCACGCGACTCAGGCGTCTTGCTTGGGTTGGCAACGGTTGCGTCTTGGTGCGACGTCTGCTGAAATGCGGGGGCAACCGTATCGTACCTGGAGGCCTCGCATGATCATTGGTGTTCCGAGAGAAATCAAACACGACGAATATCGTGTTGCCATGTTACCCGTCGGTGTCGAAGAACTTGTACAGGCGGGGCATACCGTGCTGGTCGAAGCGGGTGCCGGTCTCGGATCGGGTCTACCGGATCACGACTATTTGGCGTCTGGAGCCACCTTGGTCAGCGGCGCTGATGAGATTTTTTCTCAGTCGGACATGGTCGTCAAAGTCAAAGAGCCGCAACCTCAGGAGATCGGCTTGATTCGTGCGGGCCAGGTGGTGTTCACCTATTTTCATTTTGCGGCCAGCCGCGAATTGACCGAAGGTATGTTATCCAGCGGGGCCACCTGCGTCGCTTACGAAACGTTGAGTGACCAGCATGGGCGACTTCCTTTACTGACGCCGATGAGCGAAGTTGCCGGGCGCATGAGCATTCAGGAGGGGGCCAAATACCTGGAGCGGCCGCAGATGGGTCGGGGAATTCTTTTGGGAGGTGTTCCCGGGGTCGCGCCGGCACACATTACCATTCTTGGTGGCGGCATCGTGGGAGCGAACGCCGCGAAGATCGCTGCTGGTTTCCAAGCAGACGTGGCCATTCTGGATATCAACCCCGACCGCTTGCGTTACCTGGATGACGTGATGCCGGCCAATGTCAATGTGCTCTTTAGCGATCGCCACGTAATTCGCGACGAACTGGCTTTGGCGGACCTGGTGGTGGGAGCGGTCTTGATCCCGGGTGCGAAAGCCCCTCGCCTGGTTGGTCGAGACGATCTCAAGCGGATGAAGCCGGGGAGTGTGATCATCGACGTTGCGATCGATCAGGGTGGGTGTATCGAAACCAGCCGCCCGACAACTCACAGCGATCCCACCTATATCGAGGAAGAGGTGGTGCATTATTGTGTCACCAACATGCCGGGTGCGGTGGGCCGGACCAGCACGTTCGCTCTCTGCAACGTGACTTTGCCTTGGATCACCCAATTGGCGGGGCTCGGCATCGAGCAAGCCGCGCGTCAGCTGGCTCCGATTGCCGCCGCGATCAATATCCACTCAGGAAATGTGACCAATCGGGCGGTTGCCGAAACGTTCGACATGGAATACAAATCTGAGTTTGAACGCTAAACACCATTGGGAGAAAGTCATGAACGCGGTCAGCCCGCAAGTCGGCATTGTGATGGGAAGTGATAGTGATTGGCCAAAGATTAACGCTGTGGCGAAAGCGTTGGACGAATTCGGGATCGGCTACGAAGTCCGCGTGATGAGTGCGCATCGTACGCCAGATGTCGTTTTGGACTACACCACCTCAGCCATTGATCGAGGACTCAAAGTGATCATTGCCGCCGCAGGTGGTGCCGCTCACTTGGCAGGTGTCGTCGCGGCACATACCACCTTGCCGGTCATTGGTTTACCTGTACCAACGGCCGAATTGGGCGGTTTGGACTCGTTGCTGTCTACCGTGCAGATGCCCGGAGATGTCCCGGTGGCCACGATGGCAGTTGGCATGGGTGGGCCCCGGAATGCCGGCCTATTTGCAGTGCAAATCCTCGCCAACGCGGACGCTGATTTGCGGGCCAAACTGGTGCAATTCAAGCAAGATCTGAAAGCCAAGATCGCTGCCAAAGACGCGAAGCTGCAAGAAAATCTCTAGCGGCTGGCGTTTGCAGGCATCGGGTATTTTCAGCAGTCTCCATTTCACGGCGGCCTGACGGTCACTTTATCGCATGCCTTCTCCAACAAACAACATCGAAACGATGCGCTGGTGTGGCGCAACGGACGGTTTTCTCGCGCTCATCGATCAGACGTTGCTGCCCGTTGAGTTTTGTGAGATCGAATGTCACGACGTTGCGGCGGTTTGGGAAGCGATCAAGATGCTCCGCGTACGCGGAGCTCCGGCGATCGGAATTGCCGCCGCGTATGGGGTTTGCATCGGCCTGCAAGATGTCGCACAGGATGGCGACGAGGTATTTTTTGCCAAGTTGGATGAGGTCAGCGATTATCTGGCTGGCAGCCGGCCGACGGCAGTGAACCTGTTCTGGGCCCTCGACCGGATGCGCGCCTGTGGGCAATCCCTGCGTGGGGAACTGCCCAGCGAGCAGATCTTGGAACGCCTACTGCAGGAAGCGCAAGCCATTCACGCGGAAGACCGCGCTATGTGTCACGCCATCGGCCGACACGGCGCGGATCTGCTGCGCGATGGGCAAGGTGTGCTGACGCATTGCAATGCGGGGGGACTGGCCACTGCCGAATACGGAACGGCTTTGTCGGTGTTCTTTACCGCCCAGGATCTTGGCAAGCAGCTACACATCTACGTTGATGAGACGCGCCCCCTGCTGCAGGGTGCGCGACTAACTGCGTGGGAGCTATCCCAGCGCGGAATTGATGCCACCCTGATCTGTGACTCGATGGCCGCGCAGGTGATGCGCGAGGGACGCGTGCAGGCGGTCATTACTGGTGCAGATCGGATCGCTGCCAACGGTGATACGGCAAACAAAATCGGCACCTATTCGATTGCGGTTTTAGCGCGAGCCCATCAGATCCCGTTCTTTGTGGCCGCCCCGACCAACACGTTTGACCTCTCGCTGGAGAGCGGTGATGGGATTCCGATCGAGGAACGACGGCCCGAAGAAATCACTCACGGCTTCGGTCGACAGACGGCTCCCGATCAGGTGGCCGTCTACAACCCAGCGTTTGATGTCACGCCCGCAGAATACATTGACGCCATCATTACCGAGCGGGGCGTGATCAAGCCGGTCACGCCTGCCGCCGTCGCCAGCATGGTGGCAGGGGATCACTCAGGCTAGGCAATCGTTCAGCCATGAGGAAAGCCGATCGCAGACTGCCGCTGCGACGGAGTCACGGACGTGGTCGCGACTCACTTTTTCCAGATCAGCAACATGGTGTAATTCACGTCGTTCGGTCGTGCGCCATTCGGCGTGCTATCGTATTGATCGAGAATTCCCAGCTTTAAGCTGAGATTTGCTTCCGCATCGACGACCATCTGCCAGCCAAGATCTGCCACGACGCGATAACTTGAGAAGTCACCGAATTCGGGATAGTAGTCCACGGTGGCGGTCAACTTTTGAACTTTGGTCAGTTGGTGTTCGAAGTCGATCCCCAGGTTGGCTTCTGGTGCCCAGTCGTCATCCACGCCGCCAAACTCGCGCGACGCACCGGCACCCACGCGGGTCCCCAGGCTGGTCGCGTCGGTCTTGAGCCATTGATAGCCCAGACCGCCATTCAGCACTAAACGCAGGTCAAACACCTTGAACTCGTCGTAGTACAGTTCGCTCTTGGAATACATCGTCCAGGGCGGTTTGCCAAACTTCCAGTCGTAGCGTGACTTGAACCAACCGTTATTTTGCGACTCGACGCCGTCAGCTTGGGTGCGAAAATATTTGGCTTCGATCGCGAGTTTGCCAGTGTCTGTCTCTCGCTTCAGATCGCCGCCTGTCTGAAAACTGACGGACTCGCTATTTCCTTCCGTGCCATTTAAACCAATCTCGAAACTCACGTCCCACGTTTTCCAATCCCACCATAGCGGAGGTGCGTACCAGGTTGGTTGCTCTGGGAAAGCAAATGGCTCAGCGGTGACTGTCGGTGGATCGTTTGTTCCGCCGCCCTCGTTGGGAACGGGAGGATTTGTGGGGAGGACTAACCCAGGTGCCGGCGGTGGGCCGAATGCTTGAGCCACTGGCAGCGCCGGCGTGGCCCCGGGACCGAAATAAGCGTGCCTTGGTTGGCCGCCGAATGGCGCAGCCACGCCCACCGCGGGTCCGGGAGGCAGCTGCCCGCCTATTGGCTGATGGATTTGGCCCCAGCCAGTCGTGGTGTCCACCATCAGTAGACCCAAGACGAGCAGAATGCCGGTTATGGAGAATCTGCAGAGCATCCAGTAACCTAGTTGCAAAATCGTAAAATACGCTTCCAGAGACAGCCTCGCGTGCGGTAACTAACAGACGCGGTGGTTGGAGACAAGGTCGGTATGTTCTGGTCAACCAGCATCCAAGTCGGCCGATGATTGAGGGACCTGCAGAATGCCTAAACTTGACGTGTTAGTGGTTGCACCTCATCCGGACGACGCAGAACTAGGCATGGGAGGTGCCATCTTGCAGATGCTGGCGAACGGTCTGCAGGTGGGCGTGTTGGATCTGACGGACGGGGAACCGACGCCTCACGGTTCTCCTGAAATTCGGGCCCGTGAAACGACTGCTGCGACGGAAGTGCTATCGCTGACGTGGCGCAGTAACCTGGGGTTACCGAATCGCAGTCTGCAGCCAACTTTGGAGGCGCGACAGCAATTGGCAACCGTCATCCGGCAAACGCGACCACGTTGGTTGTTCGCACCTTATTGGGAAGATGCTCACCCTGATCATCTGGCAGCAACGGAGTTGGTCGAAGCGGCGAGATTCTGGGCCAAGCTCAGTAAGACGGAGATGCCGGGCGAGCCGTGGCATCCCCAGCGTGTCTTTCACTACT
Organism: Blastopirellula sp.; assembly: GCA_002701545.1. Lineage (GTDB taxonomy): Bacteria > Planctomycetota > Planctomycetia > Pirellulales > Pirellulaceae. Next base: position 86,245 of record NZVR01000126.1, read on the forward strand.
ACTGCGTGCATCTCAAGCTCGCGATCCAACCTGCGTTTGTTCTCGACATCAGCGACTATTGGGAACAGAAGCTGGCAGCAATCGAGTGCTATCAAAGTCAGTTCGTGACGGGCAGGCCGACTGCCTCGCCTACATTTCTCGACGGTTTGGCGACCGAAGCTGCGTATTGGGGAAAGTCGATCGGCGTGCGTTACGGCGAGCCATTCACCTGCCGTGAGCCGATTGGGCTGCAAGATCTGACCGCGCTGGTCTAACAGTGCATGCTGGCAGCTGCGATGGAATTGCGGGTGCTGGTATCCGCACTGCGCGCAGCGCGGCAGGTCTCAAGTCAGTGGCAATCGTCACAACTGTTACGGCTTGACCAGGGGCCAAGCCCCCGCTGATGTCCGTATTTTCACAGTGTTGCATGATCCAGTTTACCCAAGTGGCTGATCGCAAAGTGAACTGGTGTGAGCGCTTCATTCGGCCGATAGAGCGATTATCAGCCGAGCACAGGTAGAGATCCGCACGAAGTAGATCGCTCAGCTGTTGCCTTCAAGCGAACGTGACTCGAGAGACGGAGATCCCGGTACGTGACTCAGGACATCAACGTATTAGCGCTTGTAAAAGGTTCGGAACGCTACGTCTTTTTGTTTGACGACAATAATCGAGCGGAGACGCTGCGAATCCTTGGCCGCTACGCTTCCAATCCCGACCTGAGTTTTACGTGGTACGACGCGGCCGTCTTAAGCCAGAAGATTCGACAAAGTGTCGAGCAAGAGGAAGTGGCTACCGCGCCTCGATTCAGCCTGCCCCTACCGTCAGACAACTTTGATATCGAAGATTAAAGTCATGTGGTGCAGGCATCATGCAGACGGCAATCTCACGCTTTCTTCGCTATCTTACGGTTGAACGCAATGCTTCCGATTTGACGGTCAAGTCATATCGCGAAGATCTCGAATCGATGACCGAGTATCTGCAAGAGGTGGTCGGACTTGAGCCGTCGCCGAACTCGCTTTCTCCTTTGGAACTGCGTGGATACGTTTCGGCATTACACGAAGCAGGATATGCCAAATCGTCGATTTCACGACGCTTGGCGTCGCTCCGCAGTTTTTTTCGCTTTTGCCAGCGTGAAGGTCTGTCAGATCACAATCCAGCCAAGCCGCTGCGGAACCCGCGCCCGGATCGTAAGCTGCCCCACTTTTTGTCGACTGAGCAGATTGGCTTGCTGTTGGAGTCACCTTCACCACGCGAAGCGTTAGGCAAGCGGGATCGGGCCATGCTGGAGACGATGTACTCGGCCGGTTTGCGGGTCTCGGAGCTGGTCGGGATCAACGACGGCGACCTCGATTTGGCTGAGGGGTTGGTGCGCGTGCGGGGCAAGGGGAAAAAGGAACGGTTCGCGCCCTTGGGGCGATTTTGTATTCGTGCCATTCAAACCTGGATGGGGGTGCGTGAACTTTCCCCCAAGGAACCGAAGGGCCCTGCCGCTCCCCTGTTTGTGAACCGTTTTGGGACACGCCTGACCACGCGCAGTGTGGGCCGGATGCTGGAAAAGTACTTGCAGAAAACGGGGCTGGATAGCCGCACTTCACCGCATACCCTGCGCCATAGCTTTGCCACGCACTTGCTGGATTGCGGGGCGGATATTCGGAGTGTCCAAGAGTTGCTCGGCCATAAGAGTCTGGTGACAACTCAAATCTACACGCATGTTAGCACGGCGGGACTCCGCGAAGCTTACGATAAAGCGCATCCCCGCGCGAACTGACTCCGCTCGTCGTTTCTGGCCAAAACACTTAAGCTTCTGTGCAGTAGTGCCTTACGGATCTAGCATGCTTGGCAAGATCGTGTGCGATCGCCTGGCGGCCAGGAGTCTACGGTAGCAGCTGTGACCTGTGAGAAATACGGTTCGTAAGCGGCAGTTGCCACCCGGGAAGGTGCCCTTGCCCGTTGTGGCGCAAGACTTTATGATATCGCGCTTACCGTAATTGACTTGCGGCCCGATGGGATTTTGTTCGTCGGGCCTTTTGACTTAATTGGGTCTTCCAAGTCCAGAACTACCGCGTTTGGCCTGGAAATGCAGGTGGGGCCGTAGCCCGTGCTGTCTGCTTGCTTCAGGACGACTTCACCCCCCGCTGTGGAATGACGTTCGATGACATCCCTGGCTCATGCATGCTGGCTGATAGCCCAAGCCGATCCAGCAAACGGCGCGGGTGGAAACGCCGAGGGTGGGAATGCTGCGGCGGGCGGCTCGATTTTTGAAACCATTCTGGCCAACCCTTTGATCATTCCTGTGGTCATCATCTTGCCCTTGATGTACTTCATGTTGATCTTGCCAGAAAAACGCAAGCGTGCTCAGACCGCGAGCATGTTGGATAGTTTGAAGAAAAACGATCGCATCGTGACGATCGGTGGTATTGTCGGCAAAGTGGTCAATGTCGCTTCGGGAACGGACGAAGTCACGATTCTGACGGATGAAAACAGCAATACACGGATGCGCGTACTCCGTAGTGCCATCTCGCGAGTGCTCACCGAAGACGACGCGAATGCCAAAAAAGACGTGTAACTGATCAGCTAAGGATGTTGGGAAGTAGGAATCCCTCTCATGATGTCAACGTTGAATAACTCATTGCTCTTGGCCGCAGCTGAAGGCAGCATGGTAACTGCTGCTACGAACGTTGCGATTCTTCTTGCCGTGTTCATCGTCCCGTTTGCCCTGGGGTTCGCCATCGCTAAAGCGGTGAGAATGTCAGACTACGGGATCAAAATCGGCTTGATTCTCTTCACGCTTGCCGTTGCCGGTGCCATCATCGGTTTCAACTGGGATGGCGAGGAGAACATGCCCCGGTTGAATTGGGGTGTGGATTTGCGCGGTGGTGTGATTCTGGTTTACGAAGTATCGGATGAACAGGGATCTGCTCAACAACCAGCCGATGCGGCAGCGGAAGGCGGTCAAGTTGGTGCAAGTGCAATCAATATGCCGGCTTTGATCGTAGCGATCCGCGAGCGGTTGAATCCAAGTGGAACCAAGGAGATTGCAATCCGGCAATTTGGGCCACGGCAGATCGAAATCGTGGTTCCGGATGCGGATGCGCAAGAGATCGAATTCATCAAGCGTCAAATCGTCACTGCCGGTGAGTTGACGTTTCGTATCGTGGCCAACCGACGAGATCATGCGGAACTGATTGAGTTAGCCGAAGTCCAAGCGAATACTCCGAAGCGGATGTCGGATGAGGTGCGCGATGCGGACGGGAAGCTCGTCGGTGTCTGGGGGCGTGTGGTCAAAAGTGAAGAGCCGGACCGTAAAGCAGGTATCCGAAAGTTTGCTACCGATGTTACGAATGATCTGATTCGTGACGTCAAGACAGGACAGATCATCAGGTTGCGGCGCAACGCGAGCGGTCAAGTCGTTGATGAAAATGACACTCCGATTGATGGTCAGGCGAATCATCTGGAAGACTATCTCGACCGCCAGGGACTCAAGCAAGTTGACGTCTTGCTGGCAGTCGAAAAGAACGAAAAAGATTGGGTGACGGGCAATGACCTGTCAAGCGTCAGCGGTGGCTATGATGAGTCGGCGCGTCCTCAGTTGAATTTCTCGATGAACGCTGAGGGGACCAAGCGGATGCGGGTGTTTACCACCAAGAACCGCCCCGATCCGCAGACCGGATTTCACCGTCGTATGGCGATTCTATTTGACGAAAAAGTACTTTCCGCTCCTCAGCTGATCACCACCATCAGTGACCGTGGGCGGATCACCGGTGATTTTGACCAAGACGAAATTGACTTTTTGGTGAACATCTTGGACTCAGGCAAGCTGAGTGCGACATTGAATAAACAGCCGATTAGCGAAAATCAAATTGGCTCGCTACTGGGTGTTGATACGATCCGCAAGGGGCAAACGGCCATCGTGGTGTCACTTTTGGTGGTGCTCATCTTTATTCTGATTTACTACCGCTTTGCCGGTCTGATCGCATGTCTCGCACTGGTCGCCAATCTGGTATTCATCTTGGCGATGATGGTGCTGCTGAAGGCAACCGTTTCGTTACCGGGCCTCGCGGGCCTCGTGCTGACGGTCGGTATGTCCGTCGATGCCAACGTATTGATCTTTGAAAGGATTCGCGAAGAGCTCGCCCGCGGTGCGGCACTCAGGATGGCGATTCGAAACGGGTTCCAGAAAGCGACCACGACCATTGTCGATGCCAACCTGACAACCTTGATCACTGCGTTTGTGCTCTATGCCATTGGTACTGATCAAGTACGTGGCTTCGCCGTCACTTTGATCCTCGGCATTCTCATGAGTATGTACACTGCGATCTTCTGTTCGCGTGTTTTCTTTGACATCGCCGAGCGTAATCGCTGGATGGCGAAACTCAGCATGATGCAGATTCTGTCTGCCACGAATATCAACTTCATCGGGAAGCGATACATTGCCGGTGCCGTTTCGACCGTGTTGATCATTATCGGGCTGGTCGCAGTTTTCTCGCGTGGCAAGAGTATCCTGGATATCGACTTCAGCGAGGGGACTTCGGTCGTCATGCAACTGACTGAGCCGATGGAGCACGGGAATATCAAGGCGATCCTCGATGAGAAACTTCCGGTAAACGAAAATGGTGGTAAAAACACCTACACGTTGAATCAATATGCTGTTGAGGGAAAACCTGATGGCACCGTTTGGAAGATCGATACCTCGATGCCTAAGGTGGAGAGCCTGAAGGACTTTTTGAAGAAGAATTTCAAACTCGATCATTATGAATTGGATTATGACCCGGCTCAGTTGACCGTTGCGGATACATCGAATGCTGAGGCGCCCGTGTCTGCCGAAAGTATTCCGATCAGTCCAGAAGCTGAAGCGTCCTCTCCCGCCGAACCAAGTGACGCTGAAGCGGCCACCACGACGCCGGCCGAAGATGCCTCTGCCGCAGAGACGCCAGCCGAGGGAACTCCGGCCAAAGATGCTTCGGAAGAAGCAGCCACCCCAGATACAGGTGACGGTGCTCGCATTGATCTGCCATCGGCGAATGTCCTGGCGGTGAGTGAGGCACTGCTGTTGGCACCGGCGGACGATGATCCGCCAGCAGACGATGCCGCTCCTGCTGCAGACGAAGCGAAACCAGCAGACGAAGCAACTCCTGCTGCAGACGTTGGGAAAGCAGCAGACGATGCCGCTCCGGCTGCAGACGATGGGAAATCAGCAGACGATGCCGCTCCGGCTGCAGACGATGCGAAACCAGTTGCTGCGACCACCGACGACGCAGCGGCGGATACAACGCCCACTGGTGACAGTACAGGAAGCGAAGATGCTGGATCGGGAGAGGCGGCACCGCCGGTTTCGGTCAACTATGTACTGACAACTGGTCAACTGAAGTTTGGCAACAAGATTCCTGCGGATACGTTGAAAGCAGAAGTCGAGGCGGCTGCGGATCGCGCCGGCACGCCGGTCGCCGATGTTGTGGTCAGCAATGCCGAATGGGATGGTGAGAGCAATGAAGGTTTCACGACCTGGGACGTTACCATCGATGCAGACAAAGAAACAACGGATGCGATCTTCACCAACTTGAAAGAGCACTTCGACGAAGAGCCTGTCTGGCAATTAGCGAGTGAGATTGGGTCACGTGTGGCGGGCGATACTCAGCAGAAAGCCATTGGAGCTCTCCTGGTCAGTCTGTTGGGCATCGTGGGTTACATCTGGATTCGGTTCCAGCGTGTGATTTTTGGGCTCGCCGCCGTGGTGGCTTTAGTTCACGACGTCCTGATCACGCTCGGAGCGATTGCGGTTAGCGCGTATTTGGCTGACTATCTGGGCTTCTTGAAGATCGAGGAGTTCAAAATCAGCCTGCCGATTGTCGCGGCATTCCTGACGATCATTGGGTATTCGCTCAACGATACGATTGTGGTGTTTGACCGAATTCGTGAAGTCCGTGGTAAGAACCCGAATCTCGACGAGGGGATGATTAACACCAGTATCAATCAAACGCTCAGTCGTACGTTGCTGACCTCGGTGACAACGTTCATCGTGGTTGGGATTTTGTATTGGATGGGCGGGCAAGGTATTCACGGATTCGCATTCGCACTAGTGATTGGCGTCATCGTTGGTACCTACAGTTCGATCTTCGTTGCCTCCCCGGTGTTGCTGTGGATGACGGGTAAGTCCAACAAGGATTCCGGTGGCGCAAAGAAAGAGGCTGCAACCGTCTAACCAGGACGGCAACAGCCTCTGCGCATGTTGGCTTGCTGCAGGATGCGCTTAGTCGCATCCAAGTCATGTTAGTCTTCGAAGCCTTCTTCCATGTCGGTGTCGTCAGCGTGGGCGACCTGAGCTGTGAGTTCTGCGGGTGACTCGTTTGTGTCGGTCACGCGCTGGTAACCGAGATCTCGAATCACTTCGAGGATTTCACTGCAGGTCGGGAACATTCTTCCGTTCGCTCGCTTGTAGTCATCCAGGGCCCGCATGAATTCGATTTCGTCTTGCGAATAGTCACGTTCGCAGGTGGTCGGATCGATCTGGCGACGACGCTGCACGCGACGTTCTTCCTTGCGTCGATTCTCAGCAACCGGAATGTCATCTTGGCGACGATCGTCCGTGCGGCGGTCCGAACTGGTGCGACGGTCAACTTGGGGATCAGCTTGTGTTGCGGTTTGGTTCTTGGCCACCGGGAGAACTCCTAGAAACTGAGGCTGGGGAAGTTGGATAGCTGTTCGATCGGCCTGGCGAAGTGGAAAGATTTAACAACTGGGAAAAGTGCAGGGATGTAAGAAGCTTTCCGCTTATTCAGGATGGTCCGTTCAGGGCAAAGTTTGCCGATCTCACTCTCTAATCAAGTATTCCCGCCAAAATGACGTAGGCGTGGAATTCATAGTGTTCACGGCGTTGAACTACTGCAAAACGGCTCGCCAACCGTCATAATCGTGCTGACGAGTTCAAATTGCCGCAAGGAAGCTTGACTGCGGGTCGTCAACTGTGCGATGCTGAACCCACAGGGGCGCGACGCCTGTAGAGCCCAAAGGAGATCGTGGAATGTCGTGCCAGAAGCAATTTTTCTTTTTGTCAGCGCTGATCTTGGCGAGTGCCGGATTCTCTCCGTCCGTGGTGTACGCCCAGGCGCCGGACTTTGATGGGCATCTTGCAGCCGGCGAGTTTGGCTTGGCCGCTCAGATCGCTGAGAATGCAGGTCCAGAGAAACGGGATGCACTGTTGGCTCGTGTCGCGGCAGCTCAGCGCAATTTCGGGGCGCCAGGTGCTTCCTTTAGTACGCTGCGCAGTATCCAGGATGACCGCACTCGTCTGGGCGCCGTGGATGCGTTTCGCAACGGCCCGGCTCGTGGAGGTGCTGCCCAAGCTGATTTTGATTCGCTGATTGAGCTCATCACCTCCACCATTGCACCTCAGTCATGGGATGAAGTTGGCGGGGCGGGCGCCATTGATGGATTTGATGGTGGTGTCTACGTCGATTCTGCTGGCGTCATGCGCCGCATGAAGTTCGCACCGGCAACCAATCGCCTATTAACGGCACGCTCGCAATCACAGCAGACGCAACAAAATAACGACGCGCGGCGAGAATCGAGGTTGCGCAAAGTTTCCTTAAACCGATTGGAAAGAGAATTGCAGTTGCTCGAACTGCAAGGCAAAGCCCCGACGGAGACGATGCGGAATCTGGCAGGCTTGCAGCAAATTCAATATGTCTTCGTCTACCCTGACACGGGGGATGTGGTGATCGCTGGTCCAGCCAGTGATTGGATCGCTGATCAAGAGGGTCGCCAGGTTGGAGTCAAGTCAGGCAAGCCGGTATTGCAACTGGATGATTTCGTGGTGTTGCTGCGGAATGCTTACGAAGAGAAAGGTCGTTTCGGTTGCTCGATCACGCCCACGCAAGCCGGTTTGGCACGCACTCAGAAGTTTCTCGCCGAATCCTCGCAGAAAGCGATTCGTCCTTCGCAACGAGATGAATGGCTCGACAACTTTCGCGCTACATTGGGAAAACAAGACATTGTGGTTTACGGGGTCGACCCGAAAACGCGTGTTGGCAAGGTCTTGGTCGAAGCCGACTATCGCATGAAACTCGTGGGCATGGGACTCGAAGAAGGAACGCTCGGAGTGGTCAGCTATCTGGATTCCGTGACCCCCGGCCCAGATGGTTCGCTCCCGGATATGAATGTCCTGCGGTGGTGGTTCACGTTGAACTATAAGGCCATTCAGGCCAGCAAGTCGCGCGATGCCTATGCGCTGCAAGGTCAGGGCGTCAAGGTGTTGAGTGAAAATGAGATGTTAACGGAACGGGGCGAGCGAAAGCACACAGGCAAGTCGAGTGTCCTCAACCTGCAGTTTGCGAATAGTTTCACCAAGCATTTTCCAGCCTTAGCCGCCAAATACCCGGTCTATGCCGAACTGCGAAATATCTTCGACCTGGCATTGGTTGCCGCATTGATCCGTGCCGAAGATATTCCCAATCGTGTGAATTGGCACCCCTCGCATTTGCTTGATAAGCAACGGTACCGTCCCGCTGTTGGCGTGGCCCCCACTCGGGTCGAATCGATCGTCAATTATCGCGTCATCGACAAAAAACACTTCATTGCAGGCGTGAGTGGCGGCGTGACGGTGGATACCAGTCAGCTGGTGAATCGCGGTGCGATTGCGGAAAGCGACTACGGGTTACTAAAAGCAGAGCGTCAGGCAGGAACGCAAGTCAAGCTATCAGACGATGCCTGGTGGTGGGATTAAGCTTCCGTTTCGACAGGGCGGGTACACCATAAGAAACGCAGGCGGCGATCAGCGACATGGGTCGTTGATCGCCGCGTTGTCACCGTGCAAACCTCTAGCGATCTTGCAAGAACAGGTAGAGTCGCGCACCGTTGCGCAGCATGCGGATGCGAATTCCCCGTTGTTGATTCAAAGCCTTGGTTGCCTGTTGGAATGCTTGGGGCGTTGGCGTTGCGATTTCACCGACCGACAGGATCACGTCACCTTTCTGGAGTCCGGCTCGGGCAGCCAAACGATTGACTTGCACCTCGGTGACGACGACGCCTTTTTCATTTTCCCGTAGTCCCAATTGTGCAGCTGCATCCGGTGATATCGCTTCAACAGCCATTCCCAAGTCGGCTGCCACGTTTTCTTCACGGTCACGTTTGGATTCTCGCGGCTTGTTGGTTGCTGTTCGTTGGTCGCTTTGTTGTTCGAGGACAACTTCCAGAGACACGGTTTTACCATCGCGGAAGACTTGCAGTTGGGTTCGCGTGCCGGGCGTTGTTGCTGCCACTGCAAACCGCAGTTGTTTTACGTCTTTGATTTTTTGACCGTTGAATGCCACGATGATGTCATCGTGTTTGATACCTGCTTTTTCTGCGGCACTACCTGGTACCACATCACTTACCAAGGCACCATTGGTTGAGGGATATCCAAACGAGGCCGCCAACGCTTCGGATAGGTCACCAATTTGTGTGCCGAGTTGACCGCGGCGAACTTTACCATCCCGCATGATGGCGTCCTTGATCGACCGCACCATGTTGCTGGGGATGGAAAACCCAAGCCCATTAAAGCCGCCAGAACGCGAGGCAATCGCAGTGTTGATGCCAATCACTTCCCCCCGCAGATTGATCAACGGTCCTCCACTGTTGCCCGGATTGATGGCGGCATCGGTTTGAATGAAGTCCTCGTAACCTTGGACGTCGGCCAGCACACGCATGCTTCGTCCTTTGGCACTGACGATGCCCGCCGTCACGGTTTGCGCATATTCGAAGGGGCTGCCGATTGCCAGTACCCACTCGCCGACCTCGACCTGATCGGAGTCACCCAGTGGAGCGGCACGTAAGCCAGTGGCCTCGATCTTGAGTACCGCCAAATCGGTTTTCGCATCGCTGCCCACGACCTTGGCGTCATAGGTTTTGCCATTGTCGAGAGTGACTTGTACTTGCGTGGCATTTCGCACGACGTGATTGTTAGTGACGATGTAGCCCTGGCGATCCACAATCACTCCCGAACCGAGTCCCGTTGACGGTAGCCGCGATTGGGTTGCTGGTCAAAAAAGAAATCGAGCGAATCGTCATCAAAGAAACGTCGGAACTCTTCCGGTACATCGGGGCGTACGCGCTGGCGTTTTTCCGGCATGACCTCGGTGATGCTGTGTATGGAGACGACCGACGGCCGCAAGCGAGCCGAGACGTCCGTAAAGGCGCGGGAGAGATCTGCGACTGCGGCCTGCCTGCTGGCGGCTTGTCCAAACGCAAAACGTCCCCCATCCAGCCAAGACTGCGTGAAAACGGCTCCCAGGGCGGAAGCGATGAAGACAGCAAATACAAAGCCTCCGAGTTGCGTGACGCGTTTCATGTGGACTCCTCTGTCAAAAAAACGAATGCCAATGCTGCTCAGGAGCGAGACGTACCTGAGCCACCGTACCGTCAGATGGTTGCCGCCAAGCTGCGGTTTCTTGCCCGAAACCAGGGAAAGACCGCAACTGGCGGCATGGTAATGGCTTAGGCAGCGGACGGCTCAGGACTGCGGATCCTGACGATTGGGTCGCTCAGGGCGCTCAAAGACGGTGGACTCGCCGGTCAGAAGGGAAAAAAACGTGCCAGTTTGATGAAAAAAAACGAGGTCACAAATAAGCTGAAATGAGGAACAAAGTAGGCATCGTGAGGGCATGATTGACGATGAAAAGCACTCCATCATCGCGTTACCGTAAGCGTCGTCGCGCGTTGCGACAACTGATGTTTGGTCGGCAAACACCCCGTTTGGGCCAAGCTCTCCGATTTGAAACGCTCGAGTCACGGACTCTATTGGCAGGTGATCTGGAGAGTGGTCTGCTGATTCCAGGTGACGCCACGCCTGACAGCATGGCACCAGCTCCGACGTCGGCATGGTTAGCCATCGAAGGAGAAGCGGCGGCGGAAGGCGAGCAAGGTCCGACGACGGTTGCCGATTTCGCGCAGGCGCTGACTGACAATGGAATCCGATTCTTCGGAGCTCACTGGTGTGGTCATTGTATCCGCCAGCAAAATCTCTTCGGTGATGCCAAGGATCTGCTGCCGTTTATCGAAGTCACGGTGGATGAGCCGGCGAATACCGGAGGCACGTTGGTGCTCAATGACGTCGGGTTGGGGAACGACCTGGTTTTGAACCCGACGGGGCGTCCTATCGACGCGTTTCCGACGTGGGAGTTTCCGGACGGAACTCGCATTACCGGCTTCATGTCACTTCAGGAGTTGGCTTCGGCCAGCGGTATTCCTTTACCGTTGAACGTTGTCTCTTTCGAAACCAACTTGGGAGCTCTCGAAGTTGAATTGCTGCCAGGTGATGCACCCAACACCGTCGATAATTTCCTCAACTACGTGAACGACGGTGACTATATCAACTCGATTATCCACCGCTCAGCAACGACGGAGGAATCGGGTGTCAACGTGATTCAAGGTGGAGGTTTTATCACGCCACAGACGACTGCTCAGTCAGTCAGCCAGTTCAGTTCGGTGCCTACGGATGCCCCGATCGCCAATGAATTTAATTTGTCGAACACGCGCCTGACCGTGGCGATGGCGAAAACGAGTAACCCAGATAGCGCCACAAGTCAGTTCTTTGTGAACGTGACAGATAATGTGGCGCTCGATAACCCGTCCAACAGTGGCGGCTTCACTGTATTCGGTCGCGTCCTGGATGCTGGCAGTGCCGTGCCGGGAATCGCTGACCAGATTCACAATCTATCGACCATCGATCTGTTGGACGCGACCCTCAGCGGCCAGCAGCAGCAGCCGGCAGTCGCAACGAATGCCTCCGGCATCGCAGACGTTGTGTACGACGCGTCCACCAGCAAATTCGACATCACGTTATTTGTCCAAGGGATCAATCAAGCGGACTTGACCGCGGCTCACCTTCACGCTGGATCGTTCAGCGACAACGGGGACGTTCTCGTCGATTTGGGAGACGGTACACAATGGACACCCGTGCAAGGTGGTCTGGAACTCCGGCTGACAGATATCATGTTGCCGTCTCAAGATGTGACGGTCACCAATCCTAACGGCGGGCAGCCGGTGACGATTACACCTGAGGTCGCGCTGCTAAACGGTTTGACGTATGTCAATGTTCACACGACCGCTCACCCTGACGGAGACATTCGTGGACAGCTGAACTGCGGTACGTTCTGCCAGTTGCCGGTGGACACCGGTGACCAGTTGGTGATCATCCAATCCGCAACGGGAAGTGGTTTGATCAGCGGGCGAGTCTTTGACGACGCCAGTCGGGACGGCAATCTGGATTCGGGAGAAGCCGGTTTGGCCAATGTCGTCGTTTACAGCGATGCCAATAATAACAACAGCCTGGACGCAGGAGAGATCTCCACCACAACTGCCGCTGAGGGCACTTACGGTTTGGTCGTTACCTTTGGAGAACATCGGATTCGGCAAGTGGTTCCAGACGGCTTGTTGCAGACGGCACCGGGAAGCAATGCCGGGCGAATTATTAATGTGGGCATTGGACGCGAGCAGGCCGATGTGAACTTTGGTAACACAGCCATCGCTGCCCCGTCGAGTGTCAGTCTTATGAATGCAACCAATAGTGGCAGCACCTTAGACTCCATTACTTCGTTCAACAATCAGACACTCGCCCAGGCGCTTGAATTTGAGGTCGCGGGGGTGGAAGTTGGAGCGACCGTGCTGATTCGGGCAGATGGCTTGACGATCGGTCAAGCGGTTGCTTCTGCGGACACGATCGTTGTGACCACTGACGGCAGTACCTTGTTGCAGGACGGTTCTTACTCGATTACTGCCGTACAGGTTTTCAATAGCGTCGCCGGTCCGGATTCTTCGGCAATCCCGCTCGTCGTGGATACGACGATTGCTGCCTTTTCCAGCTCGCCACCCGATACGATTGCATTTGGGCAAACGTTGACCTACGACCCCGTACACGCTGAAGAAGGCGCGACAAGCAGTTACGCATTGGGCACTTCGGCTCCGCAGCAGATGACCATCGATTCGACGACGGGCGAGATTCAATGGACGCCTACGGCTTCAGATATTGGCTCCTATGCCTTTGATATCAGCTTGACCGATGCCGCAGGTAACTCCGTTTCGCAAGCAGTCAATTTGACGGTCACAGGAACAGGAGATTTCACCTACCGTTACGAGTTCACCAATGTCGATAGTCAGGTTGTGACGCAGGTGAACAGTGGTGAAGACTTTTTCTTGAATGTGTACGTTAGCGATACACGCGGTCACACCGAGCCGGGTATCGAATCGGCGCATCTGGATGTCGCTTATGACGCTGGTTTGGCCAGCCCTACCGGCCCCATCGAATACGGCACATCGTTCCCGAACAATCAATCCGGAGACACCGCCACATCGGGGCTCTTGGATGAGGTGGGGGGCAGCGTCTCCACATCGACGGCAAGCAACGAAGTCTTGCTGTTCCGTCAGGCGTTTACGGCGAATCATCCGGGGGAACTGACCTTCGTTGGCAACGCACCGGAAAGCCACGAAAATGTCCCCTCTGACCCAGGTCAGCCGTTACTCGCCGACGAGGTGAACTTTGCTCATGCCGTGCTGGCGATCAACTCCTCGGTTAACGCGGACGACGATCAATTTGGTCCCGAAGAAGATAGTGCCGAATTGTCGTACGATGTGTTGGCAAACGATGACTTGTTGCCAGGATCGACGGGTGAACTGACCATCAAGATGGTGGGAGTTCCCAGCCAGGGTGGCGAGATTCAGATTTCCTCCGATGCGAAAACGTTGCTCTACCGGCCTCAACCTAATTTTGCCGGGACTGAAACCGTGACGTATGTCGCAACCGATGCCGCGGGTAACACCGATGAAGCGACGGTGACTTTTAGCGTCAATCCCGTTAATGATCCACCTCAAGCAGTGGACGATACCGGCGCGTTTCCAGAGAACGCTGCTCCGCAAATATTGGACGTGTTAGCAAATGACATCGTCGCGCCGGACCCGGAAAGCGAACAGCTTCAACTGCGGATCACGAATGTCACCGCCCCGGTTTCGGGTGCCAATATCGATATTCTCTCCGCCGGGCGTTTACTGGAATACACGCCGGTACCGAACTACTCGGGCATTGACACGTTTACCTACACCATGGAAGACGAGGGAGGTTTAGAGAGCACGGCAACCGTGACATTGACTGTTGGCGAGGTGAGTTTTGTACCTGTTGCCAATGACGATTCCCAGGACGTCGATCGTGACACGCAAGACAACGTCATTGACGTTTTGGTAAATGATGTCGCTGCTCGTCCGAATGATACATTGTCGATCGTCTCGGCGGCCGTTCCCACGTCAGGGACTGTCACGATCGATAACGATCGACTTTTGTATACCCCCAATCCCGGTTTTGTTGGCTCGGACACCTTCACCTACATGATGATGGATAATCACGGTGAAAAAGCGACAGCCACCGTGAACGTCAACGTCAATGCAGTGAATACTCCACCGACCGCCGTCGACGATCCCGCATTGTCTGCGGCCAGTGGAGTTGCGACGACGTTGGATCTGCTGAGCAATGATGATACTCAACCGGATGCCGGTGAGACACTTAGCATTATCCGAGTCGAGAATCTCAGTCAGGGCGGCGATGTCGTTATCGCCAGCGATGGGCAGCAGGTGACCTACACCTCCGCCCAGGGATTCGAAGGAACCGAGACGTTCACCTATACGATTTCAGACGGTAACGGTGGTGAAGCGAGTGCTACGGCTACGGTCGCGGTGACTCAGTTCGTTTCCGGATCGCTCGGCGGGAGTGTATTCACGGATTCCAATGGCGACGGCGCGGCCGGTCTTGAGGAGGCTGGTATTGGTGGTGTCGAAGTTGTGTTGACCGGTACGGATATCAATGGCAATCCGGTGCAACTGTCGACGACGACGGATTCCTCGGGTGAATATCGGTTCCTGGATCTTGTCCCCGGCGTCTATCGCGTGCGGCAAACCCAGCCGCTGTTAATGATTGATGGAGCAGACACGACGCCCGCAGAAGAATTGATTTCCACCGAAAATGATGACTTTACCGTTGAAGTTGACAATGGAAGCAATGCCACCAGTTTGATGTTTGCCGAGCGAGGTCGCATGGCTGCGACAGTCAGTCCACTCGACTTCCTGGGGTCGTTGCCTGATTCGCGAGTTGTGTTGACGTATTCCCACCTGGATGACGCGCATTGGTATCGAGTGATCGGACCGGGTTGGGAAGATGTCCGGCAACTCGATGCAGACATAGATGACGCTCAAGGTGAGGTCACCGTGACCGCAACCGACGCAGCGGGTAATGTGCAAACGAGCACTGTATCGTTTTCTGACGTGACCAAGGTGCAGCGTTTGTTCCACAACGGTGACGCCAGCGTCATTCGTCTCTTGGGAACGCACGACGCATTCTTTGGTGTCGATTCGACAGCGTCGTCCAATTCGAGTGAAGGTGAGGCAGTTTCGGTCGCAACGCCGCTCGCGCTGGAAGGAGAAGCCTTTGCTGTCTCGCAACCTTCGGCACCGCTACTGGCGCTGCCTGCGGGCCCAAGCGAGGCAACGCTTCGTCTAGAAGGTGAGTCATCAGCGGTGCCAGAGACCGAGAGAATTGACGAAGTTTTTGCCCATGCCGATCCTCTGATGCCGGCCGTCAGCACGCCTCATGTCGAATCGTCAGCGACCGGCTCGACAGGAAATGGAGATTTTTCTGCCGCAGTTGACATGCTTCTGACAGAAGGTGAATCGCTCTTGAGTACTTGAGGTCTTGTCCTGTTCCTCATCGCATCGTAGCAGTACAATTCCTGCTGTAGCACAGTAGGATGGCTCGCATGAGAGGACGCAATGATGAATCAAGAGGAAACGCCGGAGCGGCTTAATTTCGTTGAACAGATCGTGGAAGCGGATCTGGCGAGCAATAAGTGGGAAGGCCGTGTTCACACGCGTTTTCCTCCCGAGCCCAACGGATATTTGCATATTGGCCACGCCAAATCGATTTGCCTCAATTTTGGCTTGGCCGAAAAGTATCACGGACTCTGCAACCTGCGGTTCGATGATACCAATCCCAGCAAGGAAGATGTCGAGTACGTTGACAGTATCAAGGAAGACGTGCGTTGGCTGGGGTTTGACTGGGGTGATCGCGAGTACTTTGCCTCGGACTACTTCGAACAGCTTTTTCAGTGGGCAATGCAGTTGGTCCAAGCCGGGCAGGCTTTTGTCTGTCAGCTCGATGCCGAGCAGATGCGATCCTATCGTGGGACGCTGACGGAACCGGGCAAGAACAGCCCCTATCGGGATCGCCCGGTTGAAGAGAATGTCGCATTGTTTCAGCAGATGCGGGCTGGTGATTTTCCGGATGGTAGTCANACGNTGCGTGCAAAAATNGACATGGGGCACGCCAATCTCAATATGCGGGATCCGGTGATGTATCGGATCATGCGCGCTCATCATCACCGCACGGGTGACGCATGGTGTATTTATCCCATGTACGATTTCACTCACGGTCAGTCCGATTCGATTGAGAATATTACCAACTCGATCTGTACGCTGGAATTCGAGAATCACCGTCCGCTGTATGACTGGTATCTGGAACAGCTTGGTATCTACCATCCGCAGCAAACGGAATTCGCCCGGCTGAACCTTAGCTTCACGGTGATGAGCAAACGGAAGCTGCTTCAGTTGGTCACTGACGGTCATGTTTCGGGATGGGATGACCCGCGGATGCCAACCATCAGCGGCTTGCGTCGTCGCGGATATACTCCGGAGTCGATTCGCGCATTCTGTGAAACGATCGGCGTTGCAAAATTCAACAGCACCATTGATGTTGCTGTCCTGGAAAACAGTGTGCGTGATCATCTGAATCAGGTTGCGCCNCGCGTGATGGCCGTATTGCGACCGGTGAAGNTGGTGATCACGAACTACCCGGAAGGCGAAGTTGAACAACTGGAAGCAATCAATAACCCAGAAGATCCCGACGCGGGGAAACGCCAGTTGCCGTTTAGCCGGGAGCTGTACATCGATCGAGCCGATTTCTTGGAGGATGCCCCGCGGAAATTCTTCCGGCTGAAACCGGGAGGTGAGGTCCGCCTTCGGTACGCGTATATCATCAAATGCGAAGAGGTCATCAAAGACGATGCCGGAAACATTGTCGAGTTGCTCTGTACTTATGACCCGGACACGAAAAGTGGCTCGACTTCGCAACCACCACGCAAGGTCAAAGGAACGATCCACTGGGTGTCTGCTGAACACAGTTTGCCGGCGCGTATCCGAATCTACGATCGATTGTTCCTGACGCAGAATCCCAACGATGCGCCTGAGGGACAGGATTTCCTGGCCAACCTGAATCCGGAGTCATTGGAATCCTTGGACGATTGCCGAGTGGAGCCAAGTTTGCTCGACGCTCCGTTAGGTGCACGTTATCAATTTGAGCGGCAAGGTTATTTTTGTGTCGATAGCAAAGATTCCTCGTCCGAACAGCTGGTATTTAATCGGACGGTGTCACTTAAGGATTCCTGGGCCAAAATTCAAAGCAAGGATGCAAAGCAACAGTCGAATAACAAGCGGAACAAAAAGCAGCAGAATAAGCAGCAACAAATGCCAAAAACCTAGCTGGTGCGACGGCCCATGCAGTTTGTAGAGACAGCCCCCTGGTTCATCTTTTTTACCTTTCTCTCGGGGGCGATTTGTTGGTTGGCTCCCGCCGCCGTTATTTCATGGGGATTGGGGCACCTGTATTTTGCACCGCTGAATGAACCGAATGTCTTGTTCGCGATAGACAATCGGTTTCGTATCTCAGATTTGATCGTCTTGGCAGTCCATCTGCAGGTCGTCATCGCGCTGGCAGTCGGTTTGACCGATCGTGATTCCATCGAGATTTCCATTGCCATGATTGCCACTTTGGGATTGTTGATCGTGTTCTGGTGGTTTAATGGGGTTCGGATGCTGGCCCGGGCCGGTGTGACATACACGTGGCACCGTTGGATCTTTCTTGGTGTGATCATGCCGCTGGCGTATCTTTCCACGCTACAGTTGGTCGCATCTTTTTTAACCATACCCCTATCCTTAGGGCTGCTCATTCAAATGGTGGCCGATGCAAATTTCCTGGGCATGTCGGTGGCCATACTAGCAATAGTTTGTAGCATCTTGTCGATGGTGATGATCCAAGGAAGTCGTGCCTACTGCCGCACTATGGTTGAGCGGGCACGGGCAGACCGAGCGGAGCATGATGGTATTGGTTTTGAAGTGCCCGACCCATCGGGAGTGACCTTCCTGCCGGACGAACATTCGCAGGAGTCGTGACCCGGGCAGTTTCGCGAAGCTTGTTCATCACCTCCACCGCCGCGGTAACGATGTTGTGTGCGGCGTGAGGTGTTGGAGCAGCAGGTGTTGGGTCAGCGCAACGCAGTGACGCGGTTCGCTAGGATACTTGGTTCACGACATTTCTCAGAGGTTCACCGACCAGGGCTCGACGCACGGCTTGTGCGGCTTTCTCGCGCATGTCCTGCAAGCCTTGTTGGCTGTAAAACGCGGCGTGTGGATTGACGAGGACGCGATGGTGTGCCGGGTGATTGGGGTCGCGCCAAGCGACGATCAAAGGATCGTCATCGGCAGGTGGCTCATTGGCCAGGACATCGATTCCGGCACCCGCCAGATGACCGCTGGCAATCGCAGGTGGGATGGCGGAAGTGTCGACGACGGCACCCCGCGCTGTATTGATCAAGAAGGAGCGGGGCGGCATGTTGGCGATGGTTTCGGCGGTGATCAGATGATGTGTTTCAGGAGTCAATGGGCAGTGCAAACTGACGACGTAAGCAGACGCGACTAATTCCTGCAGTGTCTCGGTACGCTCAACCCCCACTGCCTTGTCGTAGCCGTCGTCACGGTGGGGGTCATAAAACTTGACGTGCATGCCAAGTGCCTTGGCACGTATGGCAGCTGCCATGCCAATTCTCCCCAACCCCACGATTCCAAACACTTGCCCACGCAGACGTTGTAGTGGATAGACATGCTCCGGTGACCACAGACGTTCGCCCTGCTGCAACAGGGAGTTCAAGGGAGCGATGCCACGCGTCAAAGCCAGCGTGAGTCCAATCGCAGAATCGGCAACCTCTTCGGTTCCATAATCTGGGACGTTGACGACGGGGATTCCGACTTCACGGGCGACAGCACAGTCCACATTGTCGATGCCCACACCGGCCCTCACGATGATCTTGCAACGTGTCAGACGTCGGATCGATTGGTCAGACAACCCAAGATTGTGATAGACAAGCACGGCGTCCGCATCTTCGATGTGCCCCACAAGCTCGTCTTCGTGGTAGGCGTCCAATGCCACAATGTCTGCCAAATCACCAAACAAGCTTTTCTCAAGCTCGAGACCATCGTTCAGAAAATCAGTAATGACAACGCGGTAACGACTCACGGCTTCAGCTCCCAGAATGTAGATGCACTCTTCAACGTGGATGAGACGGGTTAATCATAGCGTTTTGCTGCGCCAATATCAGCTATNCAGAGAGGCTTTCAGCGGTTCTATCTTCAGGACGTACTTCACCGGCAAGTAGTGACCGTGTCGATACCCCCCAATCATGGAGCGAAAGTCAGTGCCTGTCTTAACTGGTTGCAACTTCCGTGTCCGGAACCGACAATGGGCATTCCAGTATGAATACAAAGGAAATCGCTCTATGACGTTTCAGTTGGGGAAGTTGATCACCGCAATTCTTGGGTTGGCCATGATTTTGACTTGCGCGCCTTCGGTCGATGCGCAAGAGGCGTCGTTTGAACAACGCAAACGTTCGCAAGCTTTTTTTCGCGCCGTTCGTCAGCAGGTGGATGAAAGCCTGTTTGTGCGTACGCAGAATAGCGGGCATCTCGAGATCTCGCATGACGCTCCGGTGCGTTGGGCTGAGGCTCCGGAGAATTACGGCAGCGTTCGCATTTGGACCTACCGTAAACGTCCTGAGTTGTTTGCGACGTTTACCCAAGTGATCGCGCCGCAGAAAAAGCCGCTGCAAGCTCACTACACGGCCATTGGTGAATCGCCCATCAGTTGTTCTCGTTCGGGTCGCAAAACGTGGCAAACGACGAGTAAATCGACCAAATTCGCTCGAGTGCCTTTTACTGCCGATCCGGACGAGTCGCGGACCCGTCGTGTGGCGGCGATGCCCAAGATGGCCCGTGGGTTTTCCGTCCAATTGGAAGGTCGTCGGGGCACCAAGTCCTTAAAGCTGAAGACCACTCCCCTGTATCGTTACGATGCGCCCGATGCCGGGGCAATCAATGGCGCCATTTTTGGCTTTTTTGACGGTGAGAAACCTGCCGCCCTGTTGATTATCGAGGCCCGCGACGCCGGCGCCGGTAAGGCCTGGTATTATTCGTTTGCGAGACACTCTCAGGAGCGACTTGTGGGACGCCATCGCAACCGCCAGGTGTGGACGGCACAGGCGTTATCCGAGGACGACGTGAACAAGCATCGCCAGCCGTACACGATTTTCACCGGTGGTGGTGTGTAGTCCACGACGTGCGAAGCGGCGGGTGACGAGGATGCGTGAAACTCGCCGCATCGTCTGCCAAGAAATGCAACAGGCGAAGCCCGGTACTGGCTTCGCCTGCTGCGTGTTCTCTGGCGTCGGAGCGACCGAAGTCGCTCCGACGCGCAGTATAAGCTTCACCGTGAAGCACTCGTTGAAGCAGTCGACCCAGATACTGCTAATTTCAACAAGCCTATCGCTTCGACCCAGGAGGGCGGGTAGTGCCAAGTTCCCGCAAATTTGGCACAGACGGTGAAGCTTCGACAGTCTCCTCTATAGGTTGGCCGCACAAAGTGCAGGTTAGGCGGCTTTCGTAGTTTTGTTTGGTTCCGAAGTTGGTTTGCTGTTTGCAGGCGACGACAGTGCGCGGTCCGCAGCCATCGTGCGTTGCTTTTGAAACGTGCGCCATGCCGCTTGCATGGACGTCATGGAGATTCCCAGTTCACGTCCAAGGGTCACAGCAGCAGCGACCGTTTCCCAGCGAATGTTCGCAGCAGAAGGAACGTGAAACGAAGCATGACTTATCTCGAAAGAGATGGCGTCTGAAGTGGCTTGCAAGGTGGCGACCGCAGATTTTCCGCAGTCACTTGCGATCGAAATCACTTGTGCATTCGAAACACGGGCCGCATCCTGCAACACCGCATCGGTTGCATTGACTATGACCAAACCGTTTTCGGGTAAGCGTTTCAATGCTTCCCGCGTTGCCTGTTGAACTTGCCGCTCATTGGCAACCGGATTGATCTCCGTCATTGCAGTGCGAGTAATAACGGCTACGTCCGGAGAGCACAAGTGCGAAAAGCCATCTTTTTGAGAATGTGATAAAAACGGCTGTGCCAACAAGGTGTATTCATCGCTGGCAACCAAGCCTGCAATCTTGAAAGCGATATCCATGGGGTCTGCAACCGGTGTGTCACTCCAGCTTCCCTGCATGCGTTCTCGCAAGAACGTATGGCAGAGAGCACCCAGGAGTTCCTGTTCGTCGCTGAGCAACGAAATGACGCTGCCACAGAACTGCTGACGCATCGCGCTGGCGAAACGCAACATGGCCTTGTGTGGGTCGTCCACCTGCAGGCAGAACGTACCGGCCCATGGTTCGAGTGACCGGTGAGTGATGACGACGCCCGCTGCGCCTTGCATGTACGCTGCCTCGGCGTACATTTCTGCGGCGTGGTCTTCGCTTGGACGTGGCCAGTAGACGTCGCCTCGCTCAATTGTGTCATGCTGCAGGCGAATCTCTCCCAACGGTTCCATTGCGCCGGCGAGAGGCGGCATGGCTCCCAAGTGGAGAGTCCCGCCAGTAAGGTCGGTGAGATCGCGAATGCAAAGTTCGTTCATGCTTGCCTTGGCGTCGGTGCTTAATTCAACTGCGCAGAAAATGGCAAGATGCGTGGACGCGAGGTGTCGGCATAGGTGAGCTGAGAGCCGACGCGGTACAACCAACGTTCGGCAATCTGCCGATCGTCAAGGATGCCGTGCGTTTGTCCGTGAACTTGATAGCCAACGTTGCCCTTGCCAGCAATCAGCACGGCATCTCCCGGGCGCGCTTGTTCCAGGGCGTGAGTGATCGCATGTTCTCGGTCTGGCATGACATGCGCTCTTGCCACACGATCGTAGCCATCGAGGACATCGTGCACGATCTGGAGGGGTTCCTCCAAACCTGGTTGGTTGCTGGTGATGATACTGACATCTGCTGTTTTCTCTGCAACGCGTCCTAACAAAGGGCGATGTTCATGGTCACCGTAAGCATCGGGTCCATAGACACAGATCACGCGCCCCTGCGCTACACGCTTGAGGTTTTTCAAGCTCATCGCCAATCGATCGGGGGTGTTGGCCAAGTCGACGAATACGGAAAATGGCTGACCACACTCGAGTCGCTCCATACGACCGGGCAAGGTGGTGATTGCTTCGAGACCACGGACGATGGTGGGCAAGCTGATTCCCATGATCAAACCCGCGGCAACTACCTGCAAGCAGCTATAGATGTGCTGGTCGCCGATGATTTGCGTACGCACCGGGATGGAGTCATTACCGGCATGAATCAAAAACGTTTGTTCGCTCGGAAAACGCTCGACAACGGTTGCTCGAATTTCAGCGTCGCCATGCAAGGCCACGGTGATCGTCGGATTCTGAGACTTGGATTCCAGCATTTTGCTGCCAGCGTCATCGGCGTTCAGTACCAAGAAAGCTTCTGGCGACAGGTGGTTGAGGATCCGCGACTTGATGCGACGGTAGTTCATCACCGAACCGTGGAGATCGAGATGGTTACGGCGGACGTTGGTGACGATCGCCGCGTCTAACTCCACTCCCGCAAGTTGATGTCGTGCTAACGCCTGGCTATTCACTTCCACGACTGCGTTGGTACACCCTGCGGCGACCATGCGTGCCATCAGATCGGCAAGTTCGGTGGGGGCAGGCGTGGTCTGGCTGGCAGCCCGAGTTTCGAACGAGTCGTCGTATCCCATGGTGGTTGAGGCCCCGACGCAGCGGCCGGCCTCATGTAACACGGATTGCATCAGCAAGGATGTTACCGTTTTTCCATTGGTGCCTGTGACACCAAGGATATCCATGCGTTGAGACGGATTGCCTGCCAACGCTTGGCACACATGCCCCAATGCTTGTCGCGTGTCAGGAACGACGCAGACGGGGACCTCTAGTGGCAGCGGGCGTTCTGCTACCACACCTTTGGCTCCGCGCCGGATGGCTTCACGAGCTAATTCATGCCCGTCGTCCTCGTCGCCCAAGAGGGCCACGAACAAGTCGCCGTCCTGACATTGATATGCGTCAGAACAACAGGAAGAAAACTGAACATCGCCGCCGTTAAAAAAGTGCGCGTTGGGTAGCACTTCGTTAAGCGACAAACCACGAGAGGGAATAGTGGCTTGCTGCATATCCAAAGGCCTCCTTGCCATTGAATTGCCAGGTCGGGTTCGCCAGTGTGGATCCATCCACACCGTAAATGCGAACAACGGAAGTGATTGTGCGATGAACTCCAGGGAGTGTCAACCTGAGAATCATGGCGGATGGTGAATCGCTTCACTGCTGTCACTGCATCCACGTGGCAGATTGATATTGACGACGAGCGACATTGACGCCTGCGACCTGACACGATACTGTCCGCACCGATCTTGTCTCGTTATCAGTCATTCGGGTTGTCACAAAGGCAACTCGAGTGGCCCTTCGGTCAGGCCCCGGTCGCTGGCCAGGCGATGGAGTTTTGGGAAATGAAATCTTTGCACGTTGTATCGCGAAGTCTGACACTGTTAGCCGTTTTCTGTGTGGGCTTTTTAGGCCTGATGACAGGATGCCAATCTTCGTTCTTTCGCGCTCAGAGCCCGGATTCGACGGAGGCATTGGTGGAGGACGAAGTTGCCGCAAATCTTGTTGGCAAGTGGGCGCTGCCGACTGGGTTGAACGGCCAGAAGGTGGAGTTTATCGGACTCGTGAATGGGCTGGCTGGAACCGGTAGCGATCCTCCCCCGACCCCGGATCGTCAAGCTTTAATTGATGACATTCAAACTTATGACGTGGATCATCCTAATGAGATCCTCTCTTGGAATTCCACCGCCATGGTGCAAGTCACGGGAATCATCCCTCCGGGAGCACAGAAGGGCGATCGCTTCGACGTCCTGGTCCGCACACCGCGGCGGTCGGAAACGGAAAGTTTGCGAGGCGGTTGGTTGATGCCCACACGCCTTCGTGAGCATGCGGTGATCAATGGCTCCACACGCTCGAGTTTGCAACTCGCGATGGCCACCGGCTCGGTCTTGGTGGATTCAATGTTCGAAGGGTCTGATGATGAAATGTTAGAACGTCGAGGACGCGTGCTTGGTGGTGGCGTGGTCGGAAAAACACGGCCCCTCGGGTTGGCCGTTCGCTCTGAAAAAGGCAGCATCACCGTCAGTACGTTGATTGGCAAGGCAATCAATCGCCGCTTCCATCGGTTTGAGCACGGTATCAAGAAAGGGGTCGCTACACCCAAACGCGACAACTATATCGAGTTGGCTGTGCACTCGCGTTATCGCAATAACTTGTCGCGTTACCTGCGTGTGGTGCGCGCGATCCCACTTCGTCAAAACAGTATCGAGATGCCGGTACGGCTGGAGCGTTTGGAACGCCAATTGTTGGATCCGAACAGCGCCGCCAAAGCTGCCATTATGCTGGAGGCGATTGGCCCCGAGGCGATTCCTACTCTTCAGCGTGGTGCCGTCTCAGAAGATCCGGAAGTCAAGTTCTATTCGGCTGAGGCGCTGGCTTACTTGGACGTTGAGGAAGCGGCGAAACCTCTGTCGGAAGCAACGGTTGAACCGGCATTCCGCTGGCACGCATTGACCGCCTTGGCAGCCATGGACCAGGTTGCTGCGTATGACGAGTTGACCGAACTCTTACAAGCCAACAGTGCGGAAACGCGTTACGGTGCGTTTTATGCTCTGCGAACGCGGAATCCCAGCGACCCGCTGGTCACAGGCGAACGATTGGGAGACGATTACTTCTACCACGTGGTGCCATCGGTTGGCGAACCGCTGGTACATTTCACACGTTACAAGCGACCTGAGGTTGTTGTCTTCGGCCACCAGATTGATGTGCGACCCCCGAAGTACTTGTTTGCGGGTGAAAACATCCTGATCAAGGGAACCGAAACGGGCGAATTGAAAGTGTCCCGTTTTCAAGCTGGCGATGGCGAAGATCGCCACGAGATTTGTCCGGCTGATTTGAATTCCATGATCCGTGCCATCGAACAACTCGGTGGCGGGTATGCGGAGGTGATGGAAGCAATTCACGCAGCGAAAAAACAGGGTGACTTGCAAGCTCGTGTGGTCGTGGACGCCATTCCGCGGACGCGACGCAGGTACGAGCGAAACGCGGATGCGGATGTGTCGGAGGAAAGCGAGAGTCCTCATTTCCAGTCGGCAAACCCAATCCCTGAAATGTTTTCGAATAAATTAGATGAAGAAGAAAACAAGAAAGAAGGTCAGAAACGCCCGCGGTTAGAAGAGGATGGATCCTCTGAGGGCGGCTTCCTGAGTACAATGGGTGAGTGGTTCGGTCGCTGAATCTGACATGCCAACCTGTAATTGACCGAACCCGATGACTGCGCGACCGCCGTCGTCAACCTGGTCTAATTCCCGCTGTCCCCTGCCCCACCAAATGCCATGCTCAAAGCACTTGAATTGAGTGGCTTCAAGAGCTTCGCTGACAAAACTCGTTTCGAGTTTCCAGCGGGGATCACTGTGGTGGTTGGTCCCAACGGTTCGGGTAAGTCGAACGTTGTGGATGCGATCAAATGGGTGCTTGGCGAGCAGAGTGCCAAAAGCCTCCGCGGCAAGGACATGGCGGATGTGATCTTTAAGGGCTCTGGGGGGAGTGGCCGCAAACCACTCAATACGGCTCAGGCCACCATTGTTTTTGACAATTCGGAAAATCGTCTGGCGATTGATTCCCCCGAAGTTCATGTCACGCGACGCGTCTTTCGCAGCGGTGAGGGCGAGTATCTCATCAACGAGGAACCGTGTCGCCTGAAAGACATTAAAGACTTGTTTCGGGGTACGGGAGTCGGCACTGACGCCTATAGCCTGATCGAACAAGGCAAGGTGGATCGGCTGCTGCAGGCTTCGCCTAAAGACCGACGAGCCATCTTTGAAGAAGCGGCCGGGATCAGCCGCTTCAAGGCAAAAAAAATTGAGGCTCAACGCCGTTTGGCGCGTGTTGAGCAAAACTTGCTGCGACTATCGGATATCGTCGACGAAGTAGAAAATCGTTTTCGCAGCGTGCGCAATCAAGCGGGTAAAGCGAAGAGATATCGTGAATACAGCGGGCGTCTGAAGGACCTGCGCACGCAAGTTGGGTTGACCGATTGGCGTCGCTTGACCCAGGAACTCACCTCGCTGACGGAGGAATTGGAGCAACTTCGCCAAACACAGGAACTTGCCACGCAGGAGCATCGGCAATGGGAGGCGGAGGCAGACGAGCTGGAATCACAAGTCGGTGCCGCGCATGCTCAGATCCGTTCGCAAGAGACGGTGGCATCCAAAAACCGCGAGCAAATCGCAAGTTTGGAATCGTCGATTCACCATGAGCGTTCCACTCAGCAAGAATTTACTCGCCAGGAAAATCGCTACCGCAATCAACTAAGTGCCATGACGACGCGCGCCGGAGACTTGCAACAGCGAGTGCAAGTCACTGCGGAGTCGCTGGCAACTGCCGAACACGAGCATGCCGAAGTTTCTCAGGGACTCGCCGCGGCGGAAGAGGCGATGCAGACGCTCGACACAGAGCTCCAGCAGTTGCGGGCGACGCTCAAGTCGCGACGCGCCGAGCACGTCCAGCTACTGCAAACCTCCGCTCGCTACAGCAATGATGTTGCTGCCTTGGAATCCCAGGTCGAATCGCTGGATAAGTCTGCCGACGATGCGCGGCAACAATTGGGGGATGTTGAGGCGGCAGTTGCGCAGGTTCAGGAAGAGATCGCTGCTTCCAACGCGTCTGAGTCGACTCTGGCGAAACAGCAGGCCGCGAAAACCGAAGCCCTGAACGCGGCAAGTGAGAAACTTGATGAGACGCGTCGGCTCGTGTCCCGCAAGCAAGAGGAACTTGCTGCGCAACAGTCGCGTCACAGCGCTGTCTCTGAACGTACCACCTTGCTGGCTGAACTGGAGCGTCGTCAGGAAGGAATCAGCGAAGGCGTTTCTCAATTGCTAGAGCAGGCGCGTCACGCCACGACGGGCGCTTTGCGAGATATCTGCGGATTAGTTGCCGACGTCATTCAGGTGGATTTGGAAAATGCGCCGATGGTTGATGCGGCACTCGGGTTGTCCGCTCAGTGTGTCATCGTGGATGGCAGCGAGCTGATGGCTGCTTTGAAATCAGGTAGCTTTAAAGCGAGTGGGCGGATTGGTTTTATTGCCACCCAACAGGAACGGCGAGGTGGACTTCCCGACCCGGGGCCGTTGCGCGATGTTCCGGGGGTGATTAGCCGCGTCGACGAAATGATCGAGACGGTACCCGCTTACGAGTCGCTGATGCAGCACTTGTTGGACACGACTTGGGCTGTGGAGTCGCTGCAACTTGCATTCGAATTGGCAGACCAATACCCGACCTTGCGTTTTGTTACCGTTGCGGGCGAAGTGGTGGACACGAACGGAACGATCCTGGTTGGACCTCGCAGGACCTCCACCGGATTGGTGTCTCGACGCAGTGAATTGCGCGCGCTGCAACGTGAAAAAGCTGTGATGGAAGAACGTATTCGCGAGGCGCATGCCGAAATCGATCGCCTCAAGCTGAATACGGAACAGCAGGAAGCGGGCTGCAAGAAACTGCAGGATGAACGGCAGCAAGCGAACGAATTACTGTCCGATCAGCGCGTCACGTCACGCACGCTGCTAGATCGCTCGCAGCAATTGGATACGCAACAGTCCCGGCTGCGCACCGAACTGGAAGAATATCAGCAGCAGCGAGAAGCCGCGGCCGAGCAAGTCGGGACCGTGCAGGATCAACTGAAAAGCTCCCAGAGTCGTTTGGCGGAAGTCGAGCAGTTTCTCGGCGACCATGACAAGCAACTTGCCGGTATTGATGGACGGCGACAGCAGCAGAATCAAGTGGTCACGGCGGCACGCATCGAAGTCGTCAAAAGCGAGCAGATGGTCGATGGCTTGCGGGCCCGACTGCTGCAGTTCCAGGAAGACAAACGAGAACGAGATCGCACGCTGCAGCAAGTGCATGCTCAGCTTGACGATGCGACGGAACGGATCCGGCAGTCAGAGCGCAGCATTCTGCAAGCCACCAGCGATTTGGCTTCAGCGTACTTGCTCAAAGAACAGCTGGCGGACGCGATTCATACTGAAACCGTTGCCAATGAAGAACTGCTGGTCAAACGGAAGGAGCTGTTGCGACAGGCGGAGGCGGCGCGGCAACGTATTCGGAAAACAGATGAGACGCTGCATGCGCGCGAATTAGCAGCAGGTCAAATCGGTCACAAAAGAGAGTCGCTCGCGGAACGGATGCGTGATGATTATGGTATCGAACTCGCACGCGAAGCGGAGGACTCGACTGAGCCGATCGAGGCACGCGAAGAGATTGAAAGTGAGATTGACGACCTGCGCCGTAAAATCAATAACATCGGCGCGGTGAATATGGAAGCGCTGAATGAACTGGAAGAATTGGAAGACCGGTTTAATTCGCTCTCCTCGCAGTTTCAAGATCTCAGTGATGCCAAAGACGCGTTAGAACGCATTATCGACCGGATCAATGCAGACAGTCGGCGCTTGTTCAGCGAGACTTTGGAAGCCATTCGGCAGAATTTCCAAAACCTGTATCGCCGCGCCTTTGGCGGTGGGCACGCAGATATCGTGCTTGAAGAAGGCGTTGACGTTTTGGAGGCAGGCATTGAAATCATTGCGACTCCTCCCGGAAAACCGTCGTTTAACAATTCGTTGCTTAGCGGTGGGGAAAAGGCGTTGACCGCGGTGGCACTTCTGTTGGGCATCTTTGAATTTCGGCCCAGTCCGTTCTGTGTGCTCGATGAGGTCGATGCGCCGTTTGACGAGGCCAATATCGGGCGCTTTGTTGATGTGCTGACCGAATTTCTTCAATGGACGAAGTTTGTTGTCGTGACGCACTCCAAGAAGACCATGACTGCGGCGACGACGTTGTACGGCGTGACGATGCAGGAATCGGGTGTGTCTAAGAAAGTGTCAGTCACATTCGAAGATGTGAGCGAAGACGGGCATATCAGTCAGGATGCGATCGAACGCTCGGGGCACGATGATGATCGCGGTGCTGCGTAGCTTGGCAACACGCTTCGTATGCTGCTGTGACTGGCTTATGCAACCTGGTTCGATTGCGTCTGTCCATTGCGTTGAGTCGCCCTTTGTCAGACAATGAACGGGCGTCCTGAGCAGTGCGGTGTTTCCGGATCGTAACCAGTACCCATCGAAAGTCGGTTGGAGTCCACGTGTACAGAACGGTGAGACCAATCATCTGTTGCCTGACTTTGTTGATGCTGTCAGGCCGTGTCGCAGATGCTGATGATGTCGCGCGACCCACAAGAGTTCGTGGCGGCCTGCTGGCGTTGTATGATTTTACGTCCGCCAACAAAAAGATGGTTGCGGATCGCAGTGGTGTGGGACAACCACTTGCCCTGCGCGTGACCGATCCGGCAGTGGCGAGGCAGACCCCCACCGGCTTAGAAATTCGTGGCAGGACGATGGTGGCTTCCGAGCAGCCGGCGTTGAAAATTACCCGTGCGATTCAACGGACGGGTGCCTTGACCGTCGAGGCTTGGCTGCATCCCACGCGACTTGATCAAGATGGTCCGGCACGTATTGTGACCCTGTCTCGCAATTCCAGTGAGCGCAATTTCACATTGGGGCAAGACGGGGATCGGTTGGACGTGCGTTTGCGCACATCGAAAACCAGCAAAAATGGGATGCCGTCCTTGAGCTTGCCGGCAGGCAGTTTGCGGAGCCAACGCACCCACTTCGTTTATACCCATGCTCGTAATGGGCGGACGCGGATGTTTCTCGATGGACAACAAGTGTTGGAAAAACAGCTGGCGGGGCAAACCACAAACTGGGATGAGTCGTTTCGGCTGGCCTTGGCAAATGAGCTGAGCGGAGATCGACCCTGGGAAGGTACTTTGCTGTTAGTGGCGATTTACGGTCGCGAGCTGACAGCTGCCGAAGTGCAAGTGAATTTTGCCGCAGGCCCCACCGCACGAAGTCCCTCAGCAGTAGCGCACGATCAGAAGCGGCACCGGTTCGAGACCAAGATTGCCCCTCTGTTGGCCAACCATTGCCTGGAGTGCCACGACGAAAGTACTCGGCAAGGTGGTTTGGTGTTATCCACCAAGACTGGAGCCTTGGCTGGTGGTCAGAGTGGCAAAGCGATTGTGCCCGGCAACCTGAAGGAAAGCCTGTTGTGGGAGTACGTGGCTGCCGGTGAGATGCCTAAGGATCGCCCACCCTTAACGGAGCAGGAACAACAAGTTCTGAAGTCCTGGATTGCGGACAAGGCAACCTGGTCGTTGGCGACGATTGACCCTGCGCTTTATTTGCACGGCAACGCATCGCAGAAGGTGTGGGTTCAGCGGCTGACACAATCGGAATACATTGCCACTGTACACGCTGCGGTTGGTGTGGATATCGCCAAGGAAGCTCGGGAACTGCTGCCGCCAGACCTGCGGGCGGACGGTTTCAGTAACACCGCTTACAACCTGAGCGTCGATCTCAAACACGTCGAAGCGTATGCGCGGCTGGCTGAATTGATCACGCGTCGAATGGACATCTTGAAGTTTGCGACGAAGTTTTCTAAGAGTCGCAAGCTATCCACCGACGCAACGATGCGGGACTTTGTTGCCGATATGGGCAAGTGGGTTTTGCGAGGGCCGCTGGACGATCGCGAAGTGACCAACTTCAGTGGAATTGCGACCTCTGTGGCCAGCGCTGGTGGCGATTATGAGGAAGCCGTGAGGTTCATTCTGGAGGCCATGTTGCAGTCTCCACGGTTCATTTACCGACTCGAAAACCAGCGGGGTGATGGTGGTCGCTGGCCTGCAGGAAGCTATGAACTGGCGACGCGGATCAGCTATATCGTCTGGGGAGCTCCTCCAGACGAAGCACTGATGCGTGCGGCGGACCAGGGAACGCTGGATTCAGAGGGCGTCCCACAGCAGGTACAACGTATGTTGCAGGATCCACGGGCTGTGAGCCGATCGTTGGAATTCTTTGCCGAATGGCTCAACTTGAGTCGGTTGGACAACATGAACCCCAATCGCAAACGCTATCCGGATTGGTCTCCGGAACTGGCCGCCGATATGCGCGCCGAGACACTCGCATTTTGCCAGCACATTGTGTGGCATGAGAAACGCCCCCTGGCGGATCTTCTGAACGCTCAAGTGACGTTTGTCACACCGCGTTTGGCGCGGCATTACGGTTTGCAAACATCGGCCACGGAGTTGCATCGCATCGACTTGACGGAAACTCCCGGGAGAGGTGGACTGCTGACGCAAGGCAGTGTCTTGACCGTTGGGGGCGACCATGCCTCGATGGTGTCCCGCGGACTGTTCGTCTTCCATGATCTGCTGCGAGGTATCGTGAAGGATCCGCCACCGTGTGTTGACACAACGCCGGTACCGACCAAAGTCGGGCTGACGCAACGGAGCATTGCCGAAGCGCGTATCGCGAATCGCCAGTGCGGTGGTTGCCATGCAAAATTCGAACCGCTGGCCTTCGGACTGGAGAAATTCGACGGCCTGGGGTCTTATCGAGATATCGACGAACACAAAAATCGCCTGCGAGAAGACGGGCAAATACTGTTCCCGGGGGCTGCTAATCCGGTCAAGTATAAAACGTCTTCCGAGCTGATGGACTTGTTGGCCAAGAGCTCGCGGGTGCAGGAGACGATGACTTGGAAGCTGACGCAATTCGCCTTAGGACGTCCATTAACGGCTGCAGATGCACCGCTGGTCAGGCAAGTGCATCAAAAGTCGCAGGCGGCCGGCGGAACCTATGCCAGTCTGATCACAGCGATTGTTACCAGCGATCTGGTGATGATGACCAACACGGAGATGGATCCATGACCAAGCGACATGTCAGTCGACGCACGTTACTGAAAGGCATTGGCTCGGTCACCATTGGCCTGCCGTTGCTTGAGGAAATGATCTTGCCTCCTGCGGGGGCCGCTGGCGCAGGCGTTCCGGTGCGCGCTTTCAATGTGTTCTTTGGTCTTGGCGTGCCGGCCCCTCTCCAGGCAGAGGGGTTCGAGGGGGTTCTTGAACCGCTTAAGCCGTTGGGCGACAAATTGCTGATTATGCGAAATGTGGACCAGGTTCGCTGCGATGAGAGGGGGATTAATGCACATTACGACGGGGCGTCTGCGGCATTTACTGCCGAGCCACCAGACGGGGAGGCACGGGCTGGTGGGCCGTCGATTGAGCAGGTCGTGCGGCAGGCACATTATCCCCAAGGTTTACCAAGTGGGATGGTCCCCACGCTGGTCGCCGGGACATTCTTTCGTCGCAGTCGCGTGGGACGTTACGTGCACAGCTATAACCTCGACGGTACGGTTGCCGCATTGATGCAGGAAAAACCGCGCGATGTGTTTGACCGTGTGTTTGGCACGATCCCGACCTCGGGAGACGATGGCGACGTCCGGCTCAGTCGTTTGCGTCGGAGCGTTTTGGATTCCGTCGTGGAGCAATATCGATACTATACCGGTGCACGTTCTCCGTTGGGTACAGCCTCGCGGACTCGCGTTGGCGAGCATCTGGATCGGATTCGCGAATTTGAACAGCGCGCGTACGAGATGAAAGAACGGTTGCCAGGTGCGCCGCCGCTCCCCGCCCGCTCACAACTTGCACATGGGGGTGCTGCCGACCCAGGCGGACAGGGGATCGATATTACCTTGGACGAATTGACCACCGAATGGCGGCTCATGGCAGATCTTTACGCTCTGGCAATTCAACTCGATCGCGTGCGATTCGGGTCTTTGACCTTCTTGGCCGCTGGCGAACGTCTGCGGATTACAGGTGACTATGAGTATGGAGGGCGAAAGATTTGGACTTTCGATGACGCTGCCCAGCTAAATGCCTCTGGTGACAAGGGCTGCAGTCACGAATGGTGGCACAAGTTTGACGAAAAGAAACGCAACGAACAGCTGCGCGCCCATGCGCATATGAAAATGCGTGAGGTCGCTTACTTTTTGACGCGGCTGGATGACGAGTCCTCGCTGGAATCGAACGGCAAGACCATCTTGGAAAACTCGATGATCACGGTATCCACCGAGTCGGGAGACGGACGCCACAACAATGTCCAACGCGAATTGTCAGGCGTCTTTCATGCCATCACAGGAGCCAATGGCCGTTTCCAAACGGGGCGCATCATGGATGTGGGAGCGGAAGGCATCGATGTCTACAATACCATGCTGACTGCGATGAACTGCCCGCGCCAACTTGGGCCAGAACAACGTGAAGGTCAGGCGGTCGATGCCATTCGCGCATAAGCACAGCAACTTGCGCGCAGTCAGGGGATGGCACTAGCGCTGCCAGCAATGCGGCGTCCCGCGTCTTACCTGAATTCTATCCCAGTTTAACGTGCCGCATATTTTTTCCGGTAAATACCGCAATCTCCTGGAAATCAATCTGTTCGCATTTCGCCACCGCCGATAAAAGACGCTTAGGGAAAATCCCCCAATCAGACTGGGAGGCGTACTCCTCTCGGGCCCGCTGAGCAAGGGAGTCACGCGATGCGGAAATTCGGTGCTAAGACGCTAGTTGTTGTCGGAATCATTCACACTGCGGTGATCTGTCAGGGAGAAGGATTGCCTCCCGAGCCGCTTCCGTGCTCGAAGTGGGTTCGCTTCGAAATTGTCCTTGGTCGCGTCACCGCCTCCCGTCCACGTTGTCGGAAAAACCAGCGGTTCACCGTTGAGAAACCGGACGTTGGTGTGCAGGAAGTGCTGACCTTCGCTTCGCAAGGTGAAATTCCCTCGATACAGTGGCGACGGACGGAACCGACAGGCACGTTCAGCTTGATGTTGGAGAGTGGCAACATTGTTTCTTTAGAGTCTGCACAACACTTGGCCGGCAAGGAAACGACACTCCACTACCGCCAACCGAAAATCGGACCGGTGGTGTTCACGGTAAAAACGGCAGGGCAAACGACCACGTATCAGGCAGACTCTCTCTGGCACCTGTTCCTGCTCTCTCCTGCGATGAGCGCAGAGCACTTGATTCCCTTGATCGAGCGTCTGCGGCCACACTGGCATTTGGATACTCAAGCCCAACGGCTGGCGGCGGAATTGCAAACTCTGGCCGACAACGATTGGCGCCCCGATCATCAACAGATGGCGAAATGGGTCGAAGATCTGGCGAGTGACCAGTTTCAGAAACGCAATCAGGCGGACAGTGCCCTGCGCGCATGTGGCTTCGCCGCGCTATCTCACTTGAGAGCTTATAAGGCAAGTCAGTTATCTCCGGAACAACAAGAGCGTTTGCAGAAGATCCAGCAAGGTCTGCGGTTAGAAGCAGGTGACACCCCCTTCCGAATGGCTCGCTGGTTGAGTGAAGATAAGCACATCTGGCTCTCCTTGTTGGCGCACGGCGAGGCGAGTGTTCGGCAGACGGCCGCCTTACGCTTATCCAAGCTGTGTCAGCGCCCGATCGACTTCGATCCGCATGCTCCCGGCAGTGAACGGCGCCTGCAAATCGAGCGACTTTCACCCCTGTTGGCGACAGATTCGCAGAATTCGCGGTAATCTTCCGCTTGGTACGCCGAGACGTGCGACAAATTGTCCGTCTTAACAGCCAGGGAATCCTGCGATAAAATAAATACTGGCAGTGGCTTGCGCTTCTCCGGGGGCCGGTTACTGCATTTTGGCCTTTTGGTTTTGAATCCCTTAGAGCAACACAGTGTAGTCATGCCGACCATCAAGTTTGTGAAAGAGAACAAAGAGATCGAGGTTCCTCCCGGCGCGAATCTTCGCGCGGAAGCGTTGAAGGCGGGAATCAATGTGAATCACATGGTTTGTGGTGTGAGTGAAGGTGTTGACGCGTTCGCGGCCAACGCTGGAAAGATGTTGAACTGCCGTGGTTTCGGACTGTGTGGCACCTGCCGTGTTCTCATCACTGCGGGCGCGGAAAATGTCAACGAGATGACAACCCTTGAACAGCTGAAGTTCAAGTACGCCCCGGTACCCGATCCGATGCCGGCGATGGCCTTCATTGGTCATGAGGATACGATGCGTCTCGCCTGCAAGACGCAGGTGAACGGCGATGTTGAGGTAGAAACGATGCCAGAGATGAATATGTTTGGCGAGAACTTCTTTAGCTAGTGCTCTGCGCAGGTCAACGTGAAACAGGTCGTTGCCATCGTCAAGCCGTACCTTGCTCAGAAGGTCATCGAAAGCCTTCATCGTGCGCCGCTGGAGGCTTTGAACGTACGTGAGGTCAAAGGCTTCGGCAGACAAAAGAGCTATCTGGGTGAGTACGGCGAGAGTGAATACGCGCAAGCGTTTCTCCCTAAGGTCGAGATCACTCTCTGGGTAGACGACGCCCGGGTCGAAGAGATTGTCCGCAAGCTGGTCGAAGTTGCACGGACGGGCCGGATGGGGGATGGCAAGATATTTGTTACGCCTGTCAGTTCGTTTGACAGCATTTCGGGGGCCTGATGGATCGGTTCCCAGAGGGCTCTGCCAGACGGGTCGTGACCCGTGATCCAGGCCACGGGTGCGTATGCCGAGCAAGGCCTAACCGCGAGAAGGCGCTTAAGGCTTTAGCTGGAAGCGATCGAGTCGGTCGCGCGCGGTGATGGGAGCTTGGTTTGTAACCATGTGATGAGGTACCCCAACACTTCCTCGGCCTCTGGTTCGTGATGTGGTTCGTGATACAGGCCGGGGAAGATTTTGATCTGGCAGTGGTCGCCAGCTTGCTCAGCAAATTCACAACTGGCTTGCGAACAGGTGATTTGATCTGCGTCACCGTGAAGAATCAGCGTGGGGGTCGTTAATTCTGCGGCATGCTCCCGAGCCCATTTTCCGGTATCCAACAGGTCGATTGCCAGGCGTGAGCTGATCCTCTCGTGATTCAGTGAATCGGCCTTGAAAGCATCACGGACTTCCTGACTTCGTGTCAGCAAGTTGGTGTCAACATCCTTCGCCATCGTCAGGCTTGGCCATAAGCGATACATGAGGCGGCCGAGCAAAAGTTTGGCCACCGGTGGGCGATACGCCAGTCGCAGAGCTGGTGCGGACGCCACGAGTGCTGCCAAGTTGGGGCGTTTCCGGAGGACATAATTCAACACCAAGCTGCCCCCCCAGCTGTGTCCAAACAACACTTGAGGTTGTTGAGGAAAACGTGTCTGTGATTCTTGCACTAACCAACCCACGCGGTCCATCAATTGCGCGTATGCCGGGACATGTCCACGGCGGCCTTCGGTGAGTCCATGTCCGGGCAAGTCGAAAGCCAAAACAGCGAATCCGGCCTTCAGTAATTGCTGCACGACGGGTTGGTAGCGTCCGCTGTGCTCACTCAGGCCGTGCACCAGTGTGATCGCTGCCGAAACATTTCCTGTGGGGGTCCACATGCGCACGCAAGTGCGCGTCCCGTTGAGCTGGACGTATTCGATGGTTTCAGCTGACGTGGAGGGAGCGGGCATGGGGCGGCCAGTGCGTCAAAAAGGGCGCAAGAATTCAGAATAATGCATTTGTAGTTGCATGTGTTGCCGCTTGGCTGCCAAGTTAACGAGAACTTTCGATTTCACGGCAAAACTGGTCTAATATAGAAGTACGAGCTTCACCTTTATCTTGCGACTTTGATGCCTTCCATGCGACCAATTCATGTTCTGCTGCTGCTCGGTTTGCCGCTGTCAATTCTTGTTGAGGAATCGCCGTCGGTCCTTGCCGCAGCCCCTGCTCAGATCGATTTTGTCCGCGACGTAGAGCCGATTCTGCGCGCTCACTGCTACGATTGTCATGGGCCGGATGCGCAGGAAGGGCAGTTGCGATTGGATGCCCGCGAAGCGGTGCGCCGAGGCGGTGTCAGCGGGAGCATCATCGTTTCCGGTAAACCAGAAAAGAGCCTCTTCATGACGCGTGTTCTTGGAGAGGCGCGTGGTGACCGCATGCCTCTGGAGCAGGATCCGTTGACGGAGGAACAGATCACCATCCTGCGACGTTGGATTGCAGGTGGCGCAGAGTGGCCAGAAGGTGTAGGAGCTGAGGTTACGGCAGCAGAACAGCATTGGGCGTATTTAGCACCTCAATACACCCGTTTCACCCCAGCGGATATTCGCGTTGGTCACCGCAACCAGGTGGACGTGCATGTAACCCAGAAGCTTACTGAGCAGGGATTAAACATGTCACCGCGTGCCGAACGTGCCCGCTTGCTGCGCCGACTCTATCTGGACCTCGTGGGGATTCCACCCTCGATTACCTCCGTCGATCAATTCCTGGCGGATGATCGCCCTGACGCGTTCGATCGGCAGGCCGACCAATTGCTGAGCTCGCCGCACTTTGGAATGAAATGGGCGCGGCAGTGGCTGGACGCGGCACGCTATGCGGACAGCAACGGCTATCAAGCGGACCAATATCGTAATGTTTGGCCCTATCGCGATTGGGTCGTGGATGCGATGAATGCGGACATGCCGTTTGATCAATTCACGATCGAACAACTAGCGGGTGACTTGCTGCCCGATGCGACGCTCTCGCAACGGATCGCCACAGGGTTTCATCGGCTCACCACGTGCAATGTGGAAGCTGGAGTTGACCCCGAAGAAAATCGTACGAATCAGATTATCGACCGCGTCAATACGACCGGTACGGTGTGGTTGGGGACAACGCTGGAGTGTGCCCAGTGTCACAGTCACAAATATGACCCTTTCAGCCAACGCGAATATTACCAGCTGTTTGATTACTTTAATAACACGCCTTTGGAAGTTGAAGGCAACGGTGTGACTTACAATTTCACCGGCCCGAAACTGCCACTTCCACTGACAGCCGATCAACAGCAGCGACGCGCCGAATTGCAGCAACAGATCGACCATCAGCAGCAGAAGATCGCTCAGCAGACGCGGACACTCAAGGCCCAACAGGCGGCCTGGGAGAACGACGCGTTGGAACGTCACCAGCAAGCTCCCGTGTGGCATGTTCTCAAAATCGACGCGTTTGAGTCTCAAGGAGGTGCTGCGCATCAAATGCTGGATGACGGTTCCGTCTTGCTCGGCGGTAAATCACCGAGCACCGATGTGTACACCGTGACTGCCAGGACAGAGGCTCGCACGATTACCGCCGTGCGGTTAGAGGCATTGACCCACCCGTCCTTGCCGGGCAAAGGGCCGGGGCGTTTCAGTAAAGATCGCCCTAATTTTGTGCTTCACGAGTTCCGCGTAACCGCACAATCGCCGATGGATTCAGAACCTCGAATGATTGCC
Source organism: Blastopirellula sp. (assembly GCA_002701545.1). GTDB lineage: Bacteria > Planctomycetota > Planctomycetia > Pirellulales > Pirellulaceae. The sequence goes on from NZVR01000126.1 coordinate 124,601, forward strand.
TTACGCGATGCCACTGCAGACTTTTCCCAGACGCGTTACGGCGTTTCTCAAGCGATTGACGGCAAGTCGGAGACTGCCTGGGCAATTGCCCCGGAATTCCACAAGCCCCACACGGCGACCTTCCTGGTAGCTTCTCCGTTGGAGGCGAAGCCGGAGACGCGACTCACGTTCCAACTGGATCAACATTACGGGCAAGGACGAACGATCGGACGCCTGCGATTGTCGGTCATGACAGGGACTCCGCAGCAAGCCCAAGTGCCTGACAACATCGTGAAGATGATCTCGCGACCTGCTGCGCAAAGAACAGCGGCGCAGCAAAAGGCACTGCAGAAATTTTACCTCGACCAGGACAAGCCTTTGGGGGAATATCGTGCGCAGCTCAAGACACTTGTTCAGCGACGTGACGCGATCCAGGCGATCACGACATTGGTCATGGTCAAGTCCGATGAGCCGCGGCAGACGCGTGTCATGCGTCGCGGAAACTTTCTCCATCCGGGCGAGGCGGTTGCTGCCGGGACCCCGCGCATCCTGCCTGACCTGAAGGCCGAGCGCACGGGGGATCGATTAGAACTGGCCCGGTGGCTGGTCGATAAATCAAATCCACTCACCGCACGGGTCGCTGTGAATCGATGGTGGGCAGAGATCTTTGGAGTCGGCATCGTCGCCACGACAGAAGACTTGGGAACACAAGGAGAATTGCCAACGCATCCCCATCTTTTAGATTGGCTCGCCTTGGAGTTGCAAGAGCGTGAATGGTCGACAAAAGAAGCCTTGCGTTTGATCGTCAACAGTGCGACGTATCAACAGTCATCGCGGATCACACCGACGGTGTGGGAGAAAGATCCCTATAACAAATGGCTATCTCGCGCCCCTCGACAACGTCTGGCGGCAGAGACGATTCGTGACAATGCCTTGGCCGCGGCCGGGTTGCTGACCAGCAAGATGCACGGGCCGCCGATTTATCCACCGCAGCCGGCAGGACATTGGCGCCACGTCGGCCGCAATGAGCCAAAATATGTTACTTCCCAGGGAACCGATCGGTTTCGTCGTGGGATTTATGTGATTTGGCGGCGCAGTGCCCCCTATCCCAGTTTTACCAACTTTGATGCCCCAGACCGGGCTGCGTGTATCGTCAAACGAGCTCGAACGAATACCCCTTTGCAAGCTTTGACGCTTTTGAATGACCCGGTCTACCTGGAGATGGGAACAGCGCTGGCCCGGCGCATGGCGACTGATCGCGTTCACGACTCGGTAGCTCAGAAGGCACGGTATGGCTTTCGTCTCTGCTTGGCACGCGAGCCGACGCCCGCAGAGAACCAATTGCTTGAACAGCTTTTTCGCGATGAGTTGCGACGGTTTCAGAAAGATCCGGCGCGCGCGCAACGCCTTTTGGGAAAACAGACAGTCGAGGATCTTGAGCCAGCGGAATTGGCTGCCTGGCTGTACGTTGCGAATGTTTTGTTGAATTTGGACGAAATGATTTCCAAGGGATAGTGCCATTCGATACTTGTTCGAATCGGTCTGTTCCTATGTAAGAGACAGCAGGTCAGCTAGATGACACATCCGCTGGAAGAACACGCGAATTTACTGTCGCGACGCGCATTATTCCAAAATGCATCGCTGGGGTTGGGTGGGATTGCCTTAGCTTCCATGTTGGCTGAGGATGGCAGGGGCGCGCCGACGGAGTCGCGTCCGTCGAGTGGGATCGTGCCGCACTTTGCACCACGGGCGAAGAACGTCATCTTCTTGCATATGGTTGGTGCCCCGTCACACCTGGATCTCTTTGAATACAAGCCGCAATTGCAACAGTATGACGGGCAGGATTGCCCGGACGAATATCTTGAGGGGCAACGCTTTGCGTTTCTACGCGGGCATCCGAAGTTGTTGGGGACACAATTTAAATTTCGACCGCACGGGGAATCAGGGGTAATGTTTTCCGAACTGTTGCCCCACCTCAGTCAGCATGCGGATGATTTGGCGGTGATCAAGACGCTGCATAGCGAGCATTTCAATCATGCGCCGGCCCAATTATTCTTCCAGACGGGCTTTCAGCGATTCGGCCGCCCGACACTAGGGTCATGGGTCAACTACGGGTTGGGAAGCGAAAATCACGATCTTCCCGGTTTTGTGGTGCTGATTACCGGAAGCGTTGCGGGTGCTGGCAACAGCTTATGGGGTTGTGGCTTTCTGCCAACCGTTTACCAAGGTATCGAATTTCGTAGCAAAGGTGACCCGGTTCTGTTCCTGTCCAATCCAGAAGGGATGAGCGGAGCGGACCGCAAGCGGATTGTGGACAACATCAACCGACTCAACGCTTACCAATTCCAAGATGTTGGGGATCCGGAAATACATACACGCATCAGCCAATACGAGTTGGCGTATCGCATGCAAAGTGCGGTGCCGGAGTTGATGGATATTCAACACGAACCGGCACATGTGCACGCGATGTACGGCACCAAGCCCGGTCAGGTCAGTTTTGCCAACAATTGCCTGCTGGCTCGCCGCATGGTGGAACGAGGCGTGCGTTTTGTGCAGCTGTTTGACCAAGGTTGGGATCACCACGGCGGTGTCTTTAAGTCGCTTCCCAATAAATGCAAGCAAGTGGATCAGCCGATTGCAGCGTTGTTGACAGACCTGAAGCAACGCGGCTTGCTCGATGAGACGCTGGTCATTTGGGGCGCTGAGTTTGGGCGGACCCCTTTGATGCAAGGTGACCGCGCGTCGGTTGGACGCGATCATCACAAAGACGCTTTTTCGATTTGGATGGCAGGCGGCGGAGTTCGGGGAGGTTTTACCTTTGGTGAAACCGATGACCTGGGCTACTTCCCGACACGCGACCCGGTCCACGTGAATGACTTTCACGCAACGGTGCTACACCTGCTGGGACTCGATCACGAACGACTGACCTACAAGTTCCAGGGGCGGGATTTTCGCTTGACTGACGTGGCGGGCAAAGTTGTCCATCCACTCATTGCCTAGTGGGTGGCGTGCTTGCCGTCATTCTTCAGTGGACGGTTTTTGCAGTGACCGGACCTTGGCGTTGAGTTGGCGTTGCAACGCACCTTGCGCCCGTTTTGCCGCATTTTGATAGTAGATCCGAGCGGCACCGCGTTTTCCCGCTTGCTCCGCTCCCCGCGCTCGTTCGACCCAGACAGCAACTTCCGCGCTGACCTGGTTGGCTGCGGCTGCTTGCTGAGCACGAATTTCCGCCAAGCTTAAGTCACCACGTTCCGCCGAACTGCCGGAGTGAATGGGACGTGTGGTCCGCACTTCGCCTTCGGCAGCATGTGAGTCCTGCCGAGCCGTTTGTGAAGCTGTTGATACTTGCCCGAGTTGCTTGCCCTCGGCTTTCAGTCGATCCACCAGATCGAACAAGTACGCGCGACCTTGATTACCGACAACGGGAACCACCCCCGTGACAAACGGGCGCTGGCTACCGCTGAAGATCGCACCAGTGCCGCCGTTGGGGATGACAACGGAAGGAGTCACCGAAGAAAAGGTACGGTTGCTACCATGGCCAGCTTGCAGATTGAAGTTGAATGGTCCATTGCGGAAACCGATGGCGGCACTGCTGCCCGGGTCGAAGTTTCCAAATGGCGGAGGGGCTCCTAAATTGCCGGGGCGAATGGCAGCCAAGTTCCCACGAGGCACAAATCCAAAGCCGACATTGATGTTCTCGTAGAAGCTGTCGCCCACCGTATGCATCGGTGTGCTGACCACCACTTGCTGGGCCCAAAGCTGGGTCGCCAGAATGCTCGTCCCGAGCAGTGAAGAGATGAGAAAGCGAATCATCGTAAGCATCCTCAATGTGGATTGACGCCTTGCCCGCATCATCGGTTATTCTAGGGCACCGTCTGTAGCAACGTCAACGAGAATGTATCCTCTCCCTATCAATATCTCTCAACCTCTTGGAAAGCAGGACTGGTGAAACTCGTTATTTATCCCCCCATCGATGCGGAACGACTGGCCGGTGTGGAGCAAGCTGCCGGAGCCATGCAGGTCATCAACGCCGACTGTTTGGAAGAAACGTTGGCACACATTAAGGATGCCGAAGCATTTTTCGGGAAAATGACTCCTCAGATACTGGCTCATGCTGAGCAACTGCAATGGGTGCAGTCGCCTACGGCTAGTCTGGAGCACTTCTTGTTTCCCGAGTTGATCGCGCATCCTTGTCAGGTGACCAACATGCGGGCCATCTTCAACGATGTGATTGCTGATCACGTCTTTTCCTACATCCTGTGCTTTGCCAGGAATCTCCATTGCTATCTGCGGCAACAGCAGGAACATCAATGGGCTCCGATTGGTGGGGAAAGTGCTCGGGCATCGTTTGCTCAAGGACCGGGGCACGTGACAGGAATGGATCGAGCCCACATGCATCTCAGTGACACCACACTCGGCATTGTTGGGCTTGGTGGGATCGGTCTGGAAGTTGCTCGACGCGGCAACGCGTTTGGTATGCGTGTTCTCGGTGTGGACCCCGAGGTCACCTCGCCCCCATCAGGGATCGAGGCCATTTGGCAGCCTGGGGAATTGCACGAGCTGTTGAAGCAAAGCGACTTTGTGGTCATCGCCGCACCTCACACCCCACACACGGAGCGGATGTTTCAGACGCCCCAATTTCAGCAGATGAAACGTGAGGGCTACCTGATCAATATCGGCCGAGGGGCGATTGTTGTGTTGGATGACTTGGTCGCGGCACTAGCTGACGGCACCATTGCCGGGGCTGCCTTGGACGTATTCGAAACGGAACCTCTACCCGCAGCACATCCGCTGTGGGCGATGGAAAATGTGCTCATCACACCGCATGTCGCAGCGTGTTCGGTTCGCATCTCGGAGCGTCACCTGGAGGTCTTGTTGGATAACGTGTCGCGTTTTGCCGATGGTCAGCCACTGCGTAATGTCGCCAATAAACAACTCTGGTACTAACGAATTGCTATTCTGATGATTGGTGGGGGCTGCAAGGGTGGGATTCGCCTGTGGCTGCGGAAGTTGTCGAGGTAAATGTAGTTTGCAGGTGTCTTTGCCCACGTGCACCGAGGGAGTTGGGCTGCCCGCACGCGGGCGTTTGCCGTTCGGGATGCTTGGCGACAAAACGAAACGCGCTATAATCTGTGGTCGACTTGGGGGTGAACGATATCTCCCCCCTGCAATTGTTTCCGCGATCCGCTTTGACCAGGAAATCTGCCTGCTATGACTACAACCGAGCGACCTTCCAATCTACGTGACTTGCGCTTGAGCGGGTGGCAGAGTAAATCGGTGAAACGTGAGATCCAGGACAATTTTCTGCGCAGTCTAGCCGCTGGTGATGAGCTTTTCCCCGGCATTGTCGGTTACGAAAATACGGTCATCCCCGAGATCAATCTGGCATTGATTGCTGGCCATGACATGCTTTTCCTCGGTGAGAAGGGGCAGGCCAAGAGTCGATTAATGCGTTCTTTGGTGGGGTTCCTGGACGAAGCGATCCCTTACGTGGCGATTGCTGAGGCACCGGTACATGACGATCCTTTCAAGCCAATCAGCAAGGTCGTTCGTGACTTTGTTGCCCAGCATGCCGAGGAAGACGTTCCGATCGGATGGTGGCAGCGAGAAGATCGCTACGCAGAACGACTTTCTCCGGGGACCAAATTCGCAGATATCATTGGCGAGATTGATCCGGCAAAATTGGCCGGTGGTACCAGCATGTCCGCGGAGGATGCCTTGCACTTTGGTTTGATTCCGCGGATGCATCGCGGCATTTTCGCGATGAACGAGTTGCCTGAACTCGACGAGCTCGTGCAGGTTGGCTTGTTCAACATTCTCGAAGAGCGCGATGTCCAAATTCGCGGGTACCCTGTGCGTTTCGATCTTGATGTGTTGATTCTCTTTTCCGCGAATCCGTCAACTTACAATCGGAGCGGTAAAGTGATTCCCCAGTTGAAAGATCGGATTGGCTCGATCGTTCACACGCATTACCCGCGTGACCGAGATTTAGGAATTGAGATCCTGCAGCAGGAGGTCGAGTCGGACCTCGCCGGTGAATTTCCCGTCTCCATTCCTTATTTCATGCGTGAGATTGTGGAACAGATCACCATCCAGGCTCGCAAGTCAAAATACATTGATCAGCAGTCCGGCGTGAGCGCACGGTTTAGTATTGCAAACTATCGCACGATGATTGCCAGTGCTCGACAGCGTGCGGTCGTCACGGGCGAATCTCCCGCAGTTCCCAGGATCAGTGACCTTGGGCATCTTTACTCCTCGGCGCTTGGCAAGTTGGAACTGGATTTGATGGGAAGTCACCAGATGTCCGAGCGTCAGGTGCTGGACGCTGTGATGGCCGAGGCGATCCGGATTGTGTTTGAAGAGTATGTCGAGCAGCACGGTTTGGCGGAGATCGCAGAGATCTTTGGTAAAGGCATCAAAATTGAAGTTGGCGACCTGCTGCCTTCCGCCGAGTATGCTCGGCGCCTGCAACGGGTTCCGACTGTCTGGGATAAGGCTTTCGAGGTCAATGCAGCCGAGAATGAGGCCGTTCGGGCTTCGTGCGTTGAGTTTGTTTTGGCTGGCTTGTACGCCATGGATCGCATTTCTCGAGCTCAGCATCACGGCGGTATGACCTACACCATCGAATAGATGGTCGACGCAGTTTGTGATGTTGGCGGATCGGCAATGGCACGCCTGGGTAGGCTGCGCGAGGGAAGAAAAGGAATGCCACTGGGAAGGTGGTTGGGGAGCATCGTTCCCCGTCCTGCAGGCCAACGGGAAACACGTTATGGTGATTGCAGGTTGTGTTGAATTCGCGAGAACTCGATCCCGGGTGTGTTATGAAACCCTGCAGAGATGCCTTGGCACTGGCTGACACCCTTCAGCAGTTCGGCTTGCGAATTGTGTTTGCCGAAAGTTGTACCGCGGGGCTGTTGGCAGCTTCGCTCGGAGCGGTAGAAGGGATTTCGAATTATCTTTGTGGATCGGCGGTTTCGTATCGAGAACGTACCAAAATAGACTGGCTAGATGTCGATCCTGTCAGTCTTGCGAATCAGACGGCAGTCAGTCAGCAAGTTGCCGAAGAAATGGTGCGGGGAGTACTGCAGCGAACGCCCGAAGCGCACGTTGCGGCAGCAACCACAGGGCATCTCGGTCCAGGGGCGCCACCTGCGCAAGACGGCGTTGTTTTTGTCTCGGTCGCCCAGCGAACCCCAAACGGAATCCTTGTCAAAGTAAGCCGTGTTCAGCTGAAGACTCAGTCGCGCGATGCGCGGCAGGATGAAGCGGTCTCTTGTGCTTTCGGTTGTGTGCAGGAGGTGCTTAATCAGTCTCCCGATCTCGGCTTGCTGTGTGATGGTTTGGTCGTGTGAGCGGCACACCATGCGGTGACGCATCTGCCTGTTCCCGAATGCCGACTTGCACGTGCATGCCATCCCGCAGGTGTCGTGGGGTTCCTCAGATGCGCATTGACAATCAGCTGACAGTGGTCTATCCCTAGTCAACACACGGATCGTGGTTGCTGACATTGCGAACGAATCTTGACACATCAGTGAATGAAAACACCATTGCAACGAATTCGACTTGGTGCCCTTGTGCTGAGTGTCACTGTTCTGGTGGCCATGTTCGGGTACCGCTATTTCGGTGGCTATGGCTGGGTCGACGCGCTGTGGATGGTGGTGGTTACCATTTCCACTGTGGGGTACGGCGAGCGGAGCGGGCTGAGTGGTGGTCTGCAACTTTTCACGATCTTCGTCATACTCATTGGGATTTCAGCCGCCGCGTATACCTTTGGCGGGCTATTTCAAATGTTGTTGGAAGGCGAGATCGAACGTTTGATTGGAACACGGCGGATGACTCGAGAAATTGAAAAGCTACACCAGCATGTGATCATTTGCGGCTTCGGGCGTATGGGGAAGAATCTGGCCAATGAGTTGCGTGAACAACAACACGCAGTTGTGATTGTCGAGCAGAATCAGGTTGCAGTGGACGCTGCCCGGCAGTCCGGATTGCTGGTGGCTCAGGGAGACGCTACAGATGAGAAACTGTTGGAAACAGTCCACGTCGAGGTCGCGAAATGCCTGGTGATCTGTCTGCCCAGCGATGCCGACAGTGTGTTCATCACCCTTACGGCCCGAAATCTGAATCCCGATTTGCAGATCATCGCTCGAGCCGAACAGCTCAGTACGGAAAAGAAACTGCGTCAGGCTGGCGCGGATCGTGTGGTGATGCCCGCCATCGTGGGAGCACGTCATATGTTGCGAATGATCACCCGGCCCACTACCGCCGATCTGATGGAAATGGTCGGTGAAAGCAGTTTTACCGATTTCGATCTAGACGAAGTCGTGATTGCCGAAGACAGTCGGCTGGTTGGCTATACCGTCCAAGAGACCGAGGCGAATCGACGCTTTAAGCTATTGGTCGTTGCCGTGAAACGTGAGGATGGCACCCTGCTGTTTAATCCGGAAGCAGGCCACTGTTTCGGCGCCAATCATACCGTGATGGTGATGGGCCATAGCGAGGACATTCTGCGGTTTCGCAGTGAATTTGCCTTGTGAACGGAAGGGCGGCGGCGGTGATGGTCCTCGGATGAGAAGCCACGATTCGTGGTCGGCAGGCGATTGGCGGTCACGCTGGCATGGCAAATTAAGGACAGCTTGTTGCCGATCTCTGCGCAGCTTGGGAGTTCATGATGGTAGCAAGATGTCCCGGAATGTCTCCCCTCCCTGCGAGTTCGTTGGCAGTTCGAGGAAGCACCACTGCCCTGCCCTGCCCTACCCTGCCCTGCCGGTTCCGGGCCGTCTCCTCTATAATCGCCAGTCAGGAGCGACATGATGGAAATTGAGACCATGAAGATTGTTTATTTCCCCCATCCCGCACTACGGCACAAATCCAAGCCGATTAAGCGAGTGGACGGGGAGTTGCGAACGATTGTGCGCAAAATGTTTGATCTGATGTACGAAGCACGTGGGGTTGGCTTAGCGGCGAATCAGGTCGATCTTCCTATCCGATTGTTTGTCGTGAATCTCGAAGCCGATCCGAATAAGGGTCAGGAAATGGTGTTCATTAATCCGGTGATCGGCAAGCCCAAGGGTAGCGAGGAAGCGGAAGAGGGGTGTCTCAGCTTGCCCGAATTGTACGGGCCGGTGATTCGTCCCAAAGAAGTGGCGATTAACGCCTACAATCTGGCCGGCGAAGAGGTCAACGCGCGAGTCGACGGGCTGTTCGCGCGGGTGCTCCAACATGAAACAGACCATCTCGATGGCGTCATGTTTACCGATCGTATGAGTGCCACAGCAGCCGCCGATGCTCGCCCGGCACTCGATGAGTTTGAATTCCAATTCCAGCGTCAGCAAGAGCGAGGCGAGGTCGAATCGGATGCTGCGATTGCTGAGCGTTTACATGAATGGGAAACGCGTTACTGCTAGTAGGCGCCACTGCCAACGGCCAGCGACGCGATCGTGGATTTGGAAGCCACAACACGCGACAAAAAACAGTGTGGTCTGCGCTGCAAGCCATGTGTCTGCTCGGGCCAGACAGGGTGCGGACTGGGATCGCATAATGCGCGCTCCCATCGGCTCATTTCTTGACCACGCGCGTGTCTGTAGTCGCTACAATACTTCCGGCTGACCACCGGTGCGTTCCCTTAACGTCGGCAGCGATTTCCTCCGTATCCCCCCCCTGCCCTTCCGATTGTTAACGGGACTTACCCACCATGAAAATTGCTCACTGCTGGTTGCTCGCGATGATCCTCCTCTCGGCGACTTCTCTGTGTCATGCCGATGACCCTCTCATCGTTGTGGCCGAAGGGGAACGCTTTCAGGCTCGCGAAGATGACGGCTGGCAAGTTCTACATCAAGACCAAAGCTATGCGACGCAGACGTTTGGTGGCATGTGGGTAACCCATGGTGGATTGCTGGGAGTATCGCACGAGCGACAGGATGTGACCGCGGTTCAAACAGTACAGATTCCTGAGGCAAACAGTTATCGCGTGTGGAGTAAGTATCAGGCGCCGCCGTATTTCAACTACCTGCATCGCATTGAAATCTGGCAGCGCAATCGCAAGGTGTATTCGTTTGATTACGGGAAAGTGGCCGCCAAACGCATGTACAGTTTCTGTGGCAAAACCGTATATGGTCTACCACCACAGCAACAGATTTGGTTTTCCTGGGGTGTCGATCACGATGCCGCAGAAGCTCCTCCCCAGCGCGTGCGGCTTGCCAAGGGACCAGCCGAAATACGTTTGATCGCGTTGCCGAATCCAGAGCCTGCTGGGGATCGTTTTGTTGACTTTGTCTTACTGACGAGCAGTCCGGATGACACCTGCATTGGCTGGGAGAAGCACGGACAGGCCAAAAGTCCGTTTACGTTTGAGGCACTACACGCGACACCCATCTACCTGCGATTCAATAACACCACGAATCAACCGGTCAAGGCCAGCTTGTTCACACACTTTGGACATTTCACATGGCACTGCGCTCCCAAGCGTGCTGTGGTCCCGGAGCAAGTGGTGGGGCCGGGCAAGTGGAGTCCCTGGGTGAATATCAATGAAGTCGTCGAACTGGTGACGGATGAAGGATTACAAATCACCCTGGTGGGAGAGGATGGCAAAAGCGTGATCGGCCGACCGAACACCGTCGTGCCAACCCAGATCGCTCTGGCTCCAGCCGAGAATAGGTTATTGGGAGAAGTGCCCGTGCCTCACGGCGAGACGGTGCATTTCCCCGTTGATATTGTCTGGAATCGTGAGCAGAAGTTGCAGTTGTCCAAGGACATTGCGGCAGAATTGACCAGCAAGGCACGGACGGATTGGCGAAAAGCCTCTCCGCAGAAGCCGCAGTACATTCCCTTTTACGGCAGTTTCTCCCGCTCCGATCGGCCTTGGGCGGAAGCGTTCAAAAATACCTTGGGCTACAACACATTGTTGTCCAATAACTACAAGACACTGAAGGTAGACGGTTATCACCAGCATTTGCGTAACGAGCAGCAGATCCGAGATTTCGCTACGAAATTGGGTGGCGAGCGAACCAACTTTCGGGTCTGTAGCTTTGGTGATGAAATCAGTCTGGGCACGATCAATTTTCAAGATCCCCAGTATGTGGAACCCTTCCGCAAGTGGCTCAAGCAAAAGCGCCTGACAGCATCCGATTTGGGTGTGTCCCCGGATCAGGCGACGCTGACCGGTAACCGACGTTTGCAATGGTATGCACAGCAGTTTAGCGCTGAGCAACGTTTTGCGCACTACCGACGGTTGACAGGAATTGCGAAGCAGGCATTCGGTCCTCAGGTCTTGACCGGAGCGAACTACTCACCGCACCACGACGTGATGTATTACGGAAATCATCTGCAGTGGATCGACGCATTTAAGCATCGAGCGATGAGTATGTTTTGGACGGAAGATTACATTTTCTTTGTGCCGGAGCTACCGCAGACAATGTCGTTTCTGCTTGCCCGTGCCCAATGTGCCGTCAAGTATCACAAGCAACCGATTCACATGTACGTTATGCCGCACGCGCCGGGGCAACCTGCGGACTATTTCCGCCGCAACGTTCTGCTGTCGATTGGCGCCGGAGCCAAGCACATTGACCATTTCTGGGTGGCACCTCAGGAGAACTATTCGGAAAACTATGTGAGCTGGCAATATCCGGATACCTTTCAGGCGATCTATGAATCGACTTACGATACGGCTGCCGTGGAACCGCTGCTTCAGGACGCTCGGCGCCGTCCGGCCCGTATTGCGGTGGTGACCGGTAAGGCGACCGCGTTGAATGAAGATCACGCTCCCGTCAACGTCAGCGCCGATCGGTTTTTGCGCATGTGTCACCTGGCATCCAAGCCGGTGCAAAACATCTGTCGAAAAGATCAGCAGTTGATTTACCTCGCCTTGCGACAGGCTCAGTATCAAGTGGATCTCATTACCGAAGACGATATCATCGAAGGGAATTATCTCGATCAATATCAGGTGGTCTATTTTGCTGGCGAGTGGGTCAATGCTCGGGCTGTGCCTCGCCTGGAAAAGTGGGTTCGCGATGGCGGCGTGCTGTATGCCTCCACAGGTCTCGGCCACTTGAATCAGTACAATGAGAAAGAGTCGTCCTTGCTGGCACTGCTAGGTGTTTCCGCCGGACCTCCTCGTAAAAATCTCTATCATCATCGGCCGTTGTGCGAGCTGCCGTTGGCCGAAGCCGTGGGGACGAGCCATGCTGACGATTTAGATCTCGAGGCCATCGCCTTTCTTCAGCAGTTACGCCCCACCGCTCCCGATGTTCGTGTGCTGGTTCGTTGGCAGGATGGCACTGCCGCAGTCACGGAACGTGCGCTGGGTCGGGGTAAGGTGTTTGCTGTGGGCACGGCGATTGGCGCGTCATTTTGGAAGACGGCACTGCGTCCCGTCCCCTGGGCGAGAGGTGGACGTGTGAACTTGTACAACCCGGTCGATTTCCAGGAGTCTGCCTGGAGGATCATGAACCTGGGTGCGGAGGCTGCGCTGATTGATCGCCAGGTGGAATGTTCTCAGCCGTCAATTGAAAGCCTGTTATTGGATAATGCCAAAGGCACGTTGGTAACACTGATCAACTGGACTAACGAAGAAAGACTTGATGATGTTCAGGTTACGGTCAAACGTTCCCAAGCTCCGCGTGAGGTATTCAGTGTGACGCAGCAGAAGTCATTGGAATTCAACTACCGCAATGGCAAAGTTTCCTTTGTAACCGAGTTGCAGGCAGGAGACTTTATCATGTTGAAGCATTAACCGTTGGTCGGGGAAAACGCATGTGTCCCACAACCCATCGTCGTTGTTTGTGGATTCGTCGCAGTTGTTGGTTGCTGCTTTTCAGTTGGTTTGCGCCAGCGATTGGATCTGCCGCAGACGCTGAGAAAACATTGCAACACTTCCTGTGGTCAACCGCGCATCGTATTCCAGCGGAATTGACAAGTGAGGAGAGTGGGTACTTCTCGATTGTCGAAGGGAAAAACAAACGAATTTATGTTGGCACTGCGAAATACGGAGACAACGCGTATCTGGTCGAGTTTGATCCCGCAACCGACAAGATGAAAGTCGTGGTGGATGCTGAAAAAGAAATGGGAGTTGACCGGCGGGGATTCGCGGCACAAGCGAAGTTCCACACTCGTAATCATGTTGGCAAGAGTGGCCGGATCTATGTGGGAACTAAGCAAGGGTATCCACAAAAGGGCGAGCAGCGGACGGAATATCTGGGGGGACACCCGATGGTATACGATCCGCAAACAGGGAAGACACGCGTCTACGACATACCGGTCAAGCATCAGGGCATTATCAGTGTGACACCGGACGAGTCTCGTGGAGTTGCTTACATCTCGACTTGTTCGGATGAGCGGCCGATCGAAAGCACGCATTTCATGATCCTAGACCTGAAGACCGGGAAGTATCGTGATTTGCTGGACTGTCGTCACATGTACGCGTTCATTGTGGTTGACCATCGAGGGCGAGCATATCACCCGATCCTGGGAGGAGAAATCGCACGCTTTGACCCACAGACCGACAAACTACAACGGCTGAAGCAGACGATTGACGGACAGCCACCGACGGCCGAGTCGCGTTTAGCCGACCCTCAGTCTCACCCCATTAATTGGGATATTGCACCTGATCGCAAGACGCTGTACGCCGTTGCCATGAGCGTCAATCAGCTGATCGCATACGACCTGACGGCCTCCGGTAACACGTTGCCGGGCCGCAGTCTCGGACCGCTGGTTCCCGGGGCTACCAAGACGGATTGCCGTGCGATGTGTGTCGCTGCGGATGGAACGGTGTGGGCTGGAGTCGCGGCAACATTTCCGGGGCGAGGACAGTTCTTGCATGTGGTGCGTTGGCGGCCAGGTGACAAAACGCCCGTGGATTGTGGTCCGATCGCCATTCGCAATCCCCAATACGCGACGTTGACAGATGACAGTGGTAAAACCAAAAAGTGGCATCACGGTGTGTACCAACTCAAAGACGGAACGACCCTCCCGCGTTATACGGTGATGGGGATTTGTGCCGGGGCTGACGGTACGGTGTACGTTACGACTTTGTACCCGTTCACCTTGCATGAGATCCGGATTCCCAAGGTGGCCGGAGTCACCACGGAGTACCGACATAACTCACATGCAGATATGTTTTTTACACGGATGCTCATGACCGATACGCTGGATGGACAGGGTCGGTCACCCACACTCCAGTTGGCATCGCTGCATACGGACCAATTACCCTCGAACGATACCAGTCGCAAATGGTCGCGCGAGTTCGGTGTGCCGACTTTTGATTCGATCGACGGCGCTCTCACGCTCGGTACGGACAAACTGGCTGTCGACGGCGTGATGTTGATTGCGGAACATGGCAATTACCCCGAGTCAGACACGGGGCAGTTTCAATTTCCCAAACGCCGCATGTTTGCCGAAGTGGTTTCGACGTTTCGTCGTACCCAACAAGTCGCACCGGTCTTTTTTGACAAGCAGCTGTCTGACAACTGGCGCGATGCTAAATGGATTTACGACACCGCGCGTGAGCAGAAGATTCCTGTTCTGGCAGGTTCGTCCCTGCCGCTTGTGTGGCGATACCCACCGACTGACGTCAAATCGGGGACGAAACTGAAGGAAGTCCTTGTGCTCAGTTACCATCGCCTTGACTCTTACGGATTTCACGCACTTGAGATCCTGCAATCGCTGGCCGAACGACGTGCTGGTGGGGAGACCGGTGTGGCGAGTGTGCAATGCTTGAGTGGAGACGAGGTATGGAAAGCTGGTCAACGGGGTGTTTTCGATCGACGTCTCCTCGACGCCGCGCTCGCTCGCCTCAAAGAAAAACCCATTCCTGCCGGCCAGCGCATTGAAGATTTGGCTAAGACCCCGGATTTGATGATCGTGACCTACCGAGACGGTCTGCGGGCCTGCGTCTTGTCACTTAATTATGCCATTCTTGAATGGGCAGCCGCTTGGAGTGATGCCGAAAATCGTATCGACTCCACTCTGTTCTGGACACAAGAGCTGAGGCCGTTCATGCATTTTTCGTGGTTCTTGATGGAGATCGAGAAACTCATGTACCAGGGTCGCGCTGCGTGGCCTCTGGAACGTACCTTACTCACCTCAGGGATGCTGGATGGCTTGCTGATCTCGCGAAGAGATGGTGGTAAAGTGATGGCCACCCCTTGGTTGAATATCCGCTATCAGAGCGATTGGACATGGCGTCAGCCACCGTCACCACCGCCGGGACGTCCCATCACAGAACAGTAAGCGGTCGATCGCTTAGTTGTCTGCCTTGAGAGCGGCCGGTGGCAATAATTTTTGCTCCACCAGCCACCGCAGCGAGCCACTTTGCCAAGCGTCCCACATGGGGCCCTGATATCGGTTGAGGCCATGGCCGCCGCTGGGCAGTTCCAGGTACTCGCTGGCGACTCCATGTTTTCGAAGTGCCTGATGAAACATCCGACTGTTTTCGGGTACGACGACGCGGTCGTCTTTGGCATGTGCCAGATAGGCGGGGGGTGTTTTCTCGGTCACTTGCAATTCGTTGGAAAACTGTTTTACGGATTCCGGTGTGCTGTCGGTTCCCAGCAAGTTTCGCTTGGATCCACGATGGGTCTGCTCGCCCATGGTGATCACAGGGTAGACCAGCACCATAAAGTCGGGGCGACAGCTAAGGCGCCCTGTCGGGTTTGTCGCGGTAGGCTGCCCTGCGTCAAAATGGGTCCCGGCTGTCGAAGCGAGATGGCCCCCGGCAGAGAATCCAATGATGCCAATTCGGTTGGCAGCCACTCCCCACTGCTGGGCCTGCGAGCGGACCCACCGAATCGCTTGTTGGGCGTCCCGTAGCGGGACCATCGATCGTCCTTTGGGGAGTTCGTATTCCAGGACGATCCCCGTAATCCCATGCTGGTTCAGCCAACGTGCGATGCCGTGGCCTTCTGCGCCCGTTACCAACCCGCCGTAGCCACCGCCCGGACAGATGATCATCGCCGTGCCACATGGCTTGGTGGGATGGTGGACCGTCACTGCCGCCTTGCTGGTGGGTTGGTCACCTTGCCACAACGGAGTACGTTGCGCTTGGTTGGGTTTCTCTGCAGCGGTCACGGGACCAGCCAACACGAGAGCGGTCAACACGGTTCCTCCCGCCCAAGCAGCGATCAAGCCGAATCTCTTGAGGTTTTGTTGAGACAGCATGGCGACGGGCTCCCATTGGTGGATTCATTCTGTTGTAGCATGAACACAGCATAACCGGACTTGCCGCGAATCGGTATGGTTGCCGCCACTGGATGGATGTCATTTGCTTAGCTTGTGTTTCGCGTCGCCAGCGTGCCACCCTTGCCTTCTTGACCGGACACGTATGACGATGCTGCTGTAAGTCTTTGGCCCGTAGTGGACATGGTGATCTGCGTTGCTGTGGTGGTGACCTGCGTTGCTGTGGTTTACGGGGTACTGGATTCTGTCGTGGTGGCAAATCCTGAGAAAGCCCCCACCTGGAGGTCTGGGGCAACATATCCTGGCGATGATTCGTTATGATCCACCATGCCCTTTGCTATACGATGACTGAATTCCCAAGAGTATCGCTATGACGACTTCGTCTCCCATTGACACCTTTCTTCGAGGCCAGCGATTTGCCGTTGTCGGAGCCTCTGTGAATCGTGAGAAATACGGGAACAAAACGCTACGTGCTTACCAGCAGCAACAGCTGGAAGTTTTCCCGATCAATCCCCGAGCCGACGAGGTGGAAGGTCTGGTCGCCTACGCCGGGCTGGAAGATTTACCAGTGACGGTTGATGGCATTTCCATCATCACTCCCCCTGCGGTGACAGAGAAAGTGGTTGACCAGGCCATCGAGTTAGGGATTCGCAACATTTGGATGCAACCGGGCGCCGAGAGCCCTGCGGCGATCGAGCGTGCGGAAGCCGCTGGCATCAATGTGATCGCAGGTGGCCCTTGTTTGCTGGTCGTTTTACAGTTTCGTGAAGACCATGATTAACGCGTTCTTGTTGTGGACTTGCGTGAGGTGAGCCTCAACGTGTCACGCTGGCACCGCGGAAACGACTGTGGCGCCGGTCATTTTTTTCCGTTCACATGTTGCTGCCAACGTTCGAAGTCACGCGATAAGCTTTGCACGACTTCCGGAGCCGAGGCGGCCAGATTGGTGGTCTCTGTCGCATCCTGTTCCAGGTCGAATAGTTGCCACACCTGACTGCCGCGTGATCTTATTGCTTTCCACTGACCTCGGCGGATGGCGTGATCCCGCGGGGTGTCCCACGCGAGCATCTCGTGCCCCTTGCGTTGTTTGCCTTGAAAAACAGGTAGCAAGCTTTTGCCTTCCATCGGCAAGGGGTTGCGGTTGCCGAGTGCAGTAGGGTACGAGGCATCTGCGACGTCCAGGAAAGTTGCCATGAAATCGATGACGTGTCCGATTTGGTCGGTCAGCTGACCCCCTTCTTTGATAGTCGCAGGCCAGCGGACGATGCACGGTGTGCGAATACCGCCTTCGTAACCCGTCAGCTTGGTGCCGCGGAGTGGGCAATTACTCAACGTGGCCCATCCCAGGCCGTAAGCAGCAAACGTGTCGGCGGGGCCAGGCAGATTTTCAGGGCCGCTGCCGCCTTGGATCGGGACACCATCCAAACGCCACCGTTTTTGTTGCTCCGGGGCTGCGAATCCGAATTTGCTGGCGCTCGGCCTCGTGCCACCATCGGGGGCCGCGCCGTTGTCGGACAGGAAGATCACCAAGGTATTGTCGCGCTGGCCCGCGTCGTCAACCAGCTTCATCAGTCGCCCCAGGCCACGGTCGATCGACTCAACTTGTGCTGCATAGGTCGCCATCCGTTCGGCTTGCCAGGCTGGGTGCTTGTCAGCTTCCCAGGCATGCACACTCGGAGGTCGCGGAGCCAGTTGCCATGCCGGTGGTGCCAATCCCAGGTTACGTTGTTGTGCGAAACGTTGAGTTCGCCAGGCATCCCACCCACGGTCGCGATATCGTTGCCGGTATTTGCGGATGTCGCGCTCGCGAGCATGCAAAGGCCAATGCGGTGCGATGTGAGCTACGTACAGGAAAAAGGGGGCCTCGCCGCGCAAGGATTCTTGCAGGAACTGCTCGGCATAGTCAGAAAACGCGTCCGTCATATAAAAGTCGTCGGGGACTTCCCAACGTTGGCGATCTAGAAAGTAAGGGTTTTGCACCACTTCGTGAAAGTAGCTAATTTTCCCCTGACACATGGGGCCAAAAAAACGATCGAATCCACGATCGAGTGCCGAATCACGGCCCTGCCATTTACCGACGATCGCAGTATGATATCCCGCCCGCTGCAGCACTTCGCCGATGGTGACGCATTTCTGAAAGTCTTTGGGGTCGTTCCAGCGGTCGCCACGATGACCGACTTGCTGACAGTACAGTCCCGTCAATAACGAAGCGCGTGTCGGTCCGCAGATTGAGTTGTTGTAGAACTGCGTAAACCGTAAGCCAGCTGCTGCCAAGGCATCGATATGGGGCGTGTCTATTTCACCGCCATAGCAACCAAGGTCTGACCAGCCGAGATCATCTGCCATGACCAGAATGATGTTGGGAGGAGGTGCGTGGGCGCGGCCGCTGGGCTGCGTTTCGGTCGCCTGACAAAGGTTGCCTGGCCAGGCAAGCCAAAATGCGACAACGACCTGGATAAGCTTATTTGACCAACACATCGTTTTGCTATTCGCCTGGGAGTCGTTATGGATAACTTGCGGCTAGGGTTCAAATCGCTGGAGACGGACAGGAAGAAAATAGATGCCGCTGCGATTCATGTACACCGTCCCCATCGTTTGTTTGTCAAGCTGTAGCGTTCTTGCCGAATAGTATCTCGCGGCGATGTCCACATTGGGTAAGAGGATCTTGGTGTGTTGCGCGTTCCAGGTGCGGCCATCGTCGCTGGATACGTTGTACCGTAATCCGCGATTGTCGTGCCCTACGCCCCAGGTAACCAAGACTCGACCATCCGCAAGTGGCGTGAGGTAGCGCCCTTCAGCATTATCGCGTTGATCTGGAACAGCTGGAAAGCCGTCCACCGGTGTCCAACTGCGCCCGGCGTCGGGCGAGTGCAGCAAGGATTCTCCCATGGCCAAGAGTGTGCCCTTTGCCGTGCGAATGATTTGCTGGAATTCTCCCTGCAGGTTGTCAGAGCCGCGCCCCGGAAACGATTGGAGTTCCCCTGTTTGCGGTGTGAATAATTTTGGCGGACCGACGCGTAGCGGCAAAAGCCATTGTGTGGCGTTCCACGCGAGTACATTATGGCGCACGGCTCCGAGATGTTTGCCTTCGATGGGGCCGATCACCTGCTGCTCGCTCCATGTGACCCCCTGATCGGAGCTGACGGTGTACAGTAGCGCTCGTTCGTAGTATTGATCCCGCTGTTTGTCATCTGCGATGTAATTCCAAGTGACCAACACACGGTCGTCCGGCAAGACATCGACGGTTCCAGGATAGACTTCAAACTTGTCCACCTTCCGAATGCTTGCCGGTCGTTGCGATGTCGTCGCAATCGGCTTGGCTGACGACCAGGTGGTTCCATTGTCCGTTGACCGAGTGCACATGAGGACATGTTTGCCTTGGTACACCACAACCAGTGTGCCATCTTGTGTGCGGCCAATCGAAGGATGGATGTGGCCGCTGATGGGGGATGCCAGAATCGGCACCGGTTTGTCGTCGGCCATGACGCTCTGAGTTCCCGCGATGATTGTCAGCAAGCATGCCAGTCCCGTGTTACATCTCCGGGAAGTAAACAACATGTGATTCAGTCCTCGACGTTAGCTGTTGTTGCCTTTCACGCGCCGGTCGCACGCTCCGCTGATCAACCAGGTGTATCTCGTGCGCAGCGAGGCCAGTGCATCGATCTTAACCTCTGCGGACGATCACGGACAATGACTCACCTGCTTTGGGGTGCGTGGTCTGCCTGTGAACCAGCCACAGGTCACATCTTGACAGACGCGTGCGCTGCAAACGTCGTTGGGGGCAGATGTTTCGCGAGATAACGTTGGACGCGAGATAACGTTGAACGCCTATGGCGTGGTGCAAACGAATGCTGGTAGGTGTGGCGTTTTGGACACTGTGGTTGACGAAGTTTGCTGCTGGACTGCTGGACTCATGCTGACGGTGCCGAAACCGCAACCGAGGTGCGCCGGGTGGCGATATCCGCGAGCCACTCGGCCACAGAGCGTTCGAGATCTTTGCTTAGTTCTCGCCACCTGGGCAGGCTCGTGTTCAAGGCGTGTCCGCCAGCAAATTGGAGTTGCACCCATTGAGCCACAATCAGCTTGAGACCACGAAACGTCGGCAGATGGCCAACACGATTGCCGATTGCGGTCTGATAGGCTTCGAGGAAGTGTTTTGCCGCTGGTGAATCCCATCCCAGGGAATCGAGCATGGTAGCGATATCCCATCGCGGGTCACCAACCGCAAGTTCTTCCCAATCCATGAGTGTCGGATTTCCACAATCGTCAACGATCACGTTGCCAGCGTGAAAGTCGCCATGCAACACCTGTGAGGTGTACTCGATCTTCTCAGAGGTTTCCGCTGCAACTTGTAATGCGATTTTGGTCAGCGGATTCTGTAACTCATGTGACCATTCACTCAAGCGGTCCAGTAGCCACTCCAGGTTCGCATTTCCGGCGGTGTGTGTGGGCGGAGGTGCTGCGGACTGGTGAAGGGACGCCAGTGCTCGGGCAGTGGTTTATAGTGCGTTGGGCACATGTCGCTGGCGTCTCAGGGAATTGCCGGCAATGTACTGAAGTAGCGACGCTTTTCCCAAGGGAGTCTCTCGCGCAGATAATAACTTTGGCACGACCACGCCGGCCGACGCAGCATGGCGCAAACCGAGCCATTCCCGTGCGGCCAGATCCGCGGTCTCTTGGCACCACCAAGACAACGTGCCGCGATACATGCGCAGGATCACCTGACGGGGAATCGACGCATCAGGAGACGTGATGCCAAGGCATTCGACGTGATGATGAAAACTGGAATATGGCAAGCGTTGATGGACGGTCAACGCGTGAGTTTGGTAGACGTCACGCAACCAGGATGTTAACTCGGCACTCGTGTACGTTTTCATTGTGACTTGGTGCCCACAGTCATCCTCGGTCCGACAATTACGTCCACTGCGCGTTACCACTCTCGTACGCGTACTCGGACTTCAACGCTGCTAGAGCAAACAGATGTTGTAAGTCAAGAGGGACCTGCTTGAGATCTTGCTGACCGATTTCAATCTGATAGTTCGCAGGGAAATTGACGTAGTCGCGAAACCAAGGACGACTGTAAACAAAATACAGCACGGGACGATCTTCTGTTTGTCGAACCTCTGTGCCTCCGTGCCACACACGATAGTCCATCAATAAGCAATCACCGAGTGAGCTTGAAACATGACTGGCCCCTTGGGAGAGAGCCTGATCCTCGGGAAGACGATGAGATCCTTCCCAGACGCGCGTCGTACCCGTTTCTCGGCTCATGCTCACGAGCGGTAGCAAGACGGTGACGGCGTACGCTGGCAAGTCGTTGGAGTGCTGGTCGTCGTCGAATAGCTGCGGGTGGTCAAGATGGACGTGCTGCGCTCGGGCACCCGGTTCAGCGATGACTGCGCCAAAGCTGTTGAGCACAAACGACTCCCCAAGCAACCTCGTGAGAATGCGTAGCACAAGTGGATTGGCATAAAGATGAGGCGCGTTGAAGGGATATTCGATCGGCAAAGATAGCATCATCCGCCGATTGCCGACTCGCTTTGCCTGAGTCGCATGCAAATCATCAGTGGCTCGACGGCGAACTGCCTGCCTGGCAACACTCAGATGCGCTTCCGAATACGCGCCGCGCAATACGAGTGCACCGTGTTCCTGGAACTGATGACAAGCCTGATCCAACGTCGCGCGATTCCACCGCTGATGTTCGATTTCTTCCGGTGTCGGATTGATTTGTGATTGCATTGGTTTCAGCAGACTGCACGCTGCCGCTGGGGTCAATAAATGCTCGGATCAAGGGGGCCCGTCAATGTCCCAGTCGCTGTTGGGAACGCTTGTTATTACAGGGGCGTTGAGGCCAGAGGCGATCAAGCAATGTTCAGTCAGTGGAGCCTTGAAGTATTCTCCGCTCATGGGTGGAGAGGCACCCCATGGAGAAGTGGGGTTGCAAGTATCGCGCCATTCCCGAATCGGTTGCCTTTGAAGTGTAAACGCTTGCCTGCGGATGGACCGTTCCAGAGCAAAGCTCTGATCGAGTGACGCAGGTGAACTACCTCGGTGGTGTGCTACCGGAGGGAACCTAAATGAGAAGAGAGGGTTAGTTTTTATGCCGACAAACCCACTTCACCCTGTGCCGACACCCTTGTGTTTGTCTCGTCTGTGGAAATCGCGGCAAGCGAAACAGCTAGATTTTTTTCCGCAAGCACTCAGGTAAAGTCGCTGGCGGGGCGGTAATAATTGCTTTCCTGGACCTCTCGGCTGTAAATAGTTCTGCCTTCCGGCCGATGGATGTGACACCTGGGTAAAGAGGGGTGTTTGGCTCGGCGCAAGAGAGTAAGTTTTTGACAACGACGAACGTCACTGTTGGCGGCAGCCGAATTTGTACCCGGCGTTCTTTGTTGACTGGAACGGCATTTGCGTCAAAGCCCGCGGAACAAAACCCGCTTTTTTCTTGTATGAATGCTCGTCCTATGTCGGAAAGTGGTTTGGCGAGGAATTCAGGTGACTCCTCAGATACTCAATTTGAGCAATTAGCTCAGCGCGCCCGGGCGATGGATCGCCGTAGCGTTCTGAAAGCTGGCCAAGCCCTGGCGTTTATTACTCCAGCGATCGCGGTCTATGGAGTCCCGCGACGTGCTCTTGGTCAAACCGGTTCAGGTACCTCGGCGCCGTTGTTGGGCCCCGATACGTTTGGGGCCCAGGGAGCCATTTCGGGTAAGGCCAAAGGTAAGGGGAAGACCGCCGGCAAAGGCAAGGGCAAAGGGAAATGAAGTTCGTGAGCTGAGTGGGGTGCGATCGGCTGATGTGTTGGAATGTCAGTTGAGCGGATGCACCCGCTTGGATGATGATGAGTTCCCACGCACGAGGACTCAAGTGCGTCTAGCAATGAGTAATACGATCGTGATCAACACCAATCATTCCTTTGATATTTCACGTGCTTATCGCCTGAGTGAAAGACTGCTCTTAAAAGAAGACGGGACGGATCTACTGGCGTTTGACCCAGATTCGTTATCCGTTCATCAGCTGAACAGTTCGATGGCACGTATCGCTCGGCTATGTCAACAAAGTGCCTCTTGTGAAGAGATGGTAATCAATTTTGTTGAGACTTACGGTCTGGAATATGAGGAAGCCGCTGGCACTGTCCTGCAGGCTTTGCGGGTTTTGGATCAACATGAAATGATCGTTAGCGAATGAATGCCCCGCATCGACTGCAATTGCAACTGCGAGAAAGCCGTGTGGAATTCACGGCAGAGCGGCTTGAATTGCTGACGGTCGTAGGCCATATCTACAAGCCGTTTGTGGTCGGTGACTTCGAGCATGCACTGCCCGATTTGAACACTGTCCGAGATGGTGTTGGTTGGCATTTCTCGATCAATGGGCGGGAAATGAACTGCTCACGATTTGATTTTGCTCTGCGTGAGATTGAAGACATCATTGCACGTTGCCTTTTGCGAGCTCGCAAAGACTGCTTGCCGCTACATGCTGGCGCAGTACTGTCGGCGACCAATCAAATTGTCCTTGTGATCGGTCCCTCGGGTTCAGGGAAGACGACGACCTCATTGGAGCTCGTTCGTCGTGGGATGAGTTATCTGACCGATGAATTTGCGGCGATTGACAAGGCCACCACTTGTATTTTTCCTTTCCCGCGAAGTGCCACACGTAAGTTCGCTGGTCCAATCCCCGAGGGTGAAAATCTCGTCATTCCGCAGGAGCAGGATTATCGATCTCATTACTTGCCGCGCAACCGCACCTCGTTGTCTCCGCAGGATCTGAGTCATTGTTCCTTAATATTTTCTCGGCATGATCAAACCGCTGATCCGTGTGTGACGCCGTTATCTTCCGCCCAAGTATGCGCTCGGATGATGCCTTCGGTCTTTGGTTTTGAGGGACGTGAACAGGACCATTGGCCGACGATTTCGCAACTTGCCCCCCACGCCACGGCGATTGATTTCAGATTTCGAGACGCGTCAACGGATCTCAATCTGGCACTTCGGGAATTAGGACTAGCGGCATGAGCGACTACGACAACCGCATTCTCAATGATGCCGATCGAATTCAGGCTTTTGCACGAGCGATACGGCGTCAAGTCAGTACGCAAGATGTCGTTGTCGACCTTGGCACCGGTCTCGGAACTTACGCCATGTTGGCAGCTCAAGCGGGCGCGAAACGTTCCATTGGCATCGAGTTCGATTCGATCATCAATGTGGCACGCCAGATTGCATTACAGAACAATCTCGATGTTGAGTTTATCCGTGGAGACGCTCTTGATGTTGAGTTGTCGGAGCGTGCGACCTTGCTCATCTTTGAAGATTTCTCATCCGGATTGTTGGATGGTCCTGCTCCGCCGCTGTTGGCTGCTGCACGAAAGCAATTGGTCGCGCCATCGTGTCGCATACTTCCCCAAGGGGCCGAGCTAGAAATCGCTCCTGTTGCCAGTCAGCGAGCACACGACATGGCGTTCCCCAATCGGGCGGACGATTACACTTGCTACGGTCTGAATTTTCAACCGCTGCAGTATATTACTCAGAACAGTGTCCATCACATCAGAAGCCCCGAAGATCTTGCGCTTCTGGCAGATCCAGTCGTCGTGCTGCGTCATTCTTTTGAAGAAGATTTGCCGCAAAAGTGGGCTGCCGATGTCACCTTCGAACTGGCAGCCGAGCAGACGCTTGCCGGTGTGTGTTTGTGGCATAATCTGGTGGTGGACGAGCAGAATCGTTATTCCAACGCACCCGGTGAGGCGGCGATCGGGGGACAGTATTTCTTTGCCATACCAGAAGTGTGGGATGTGAAGCCAGGTCAGCGTCTCCGCTGCGAAGTCGCATTTCAGCGAATCAGTGTGGATGGCTTCTGGCGTTGGAATCTACAGCTTTTTGAGCACCAGTCTGAAACGGCGTGCCGCACGTCGACGGGTAACACGTTTGCTGCCAGTCCGATTACCTCGGCGGCGATGAACGCGTTCTACCAAGACGAAGTGATCAGCTTGACCTCTCGAGCGAAACTGGAAGCGCTGGTTTTGTCGGCCGCAGATGGCAACAAGAGCATTCGTGAGATACACGAAATCCTCCAGGAACACGCACCCGAGATGCATGAGGACTCGCTTGAGTTCGTATTGGGAGTACTTGAAAATCGACGACTCGCTACAGCAGTCGTCAATTAAGGCAAATAACGACGGACCCGTGTTTGTTGCGAGGTAATCAGGAAGCACCTCGCACCCAACCGCTTTGGAGAGCGCATGAGCATCATTAAACTCGAGGAAAAACTGGATTTTACTGAGAATGCAATTCGTGAAAATGTAAACGCTACGATCTCGCAACTTCAGCGAGACCGGGTGGACACATTGTCAATGGATGACCTTTATCGTCGCACATCCACTCAGGGAGTGGTTTGTCCAGAGCATGTCTATCGCCCGATGTTTGAACGGATTGCTCGACAAGTTTGTCTCAAGCGATCCTTTTCCATCGTGCGAGGCGAGTGAGTACGACGTGTGTCATCCCGCACCGTCCCGGGAAGCCACGCCGTCTCGGGAAGCCACGCCGTCTCGGGAAGGGCGTCGCCATCGCCGGGAACTATTCTGGCACGGCCTGCTGTCGCCAACCACATCGCCTTCAGGGCAGCTTTCCACGACGGCGAGCAGATCAGTGTCAGCAATCGATCCACACCTGTTTGTTCCTTCCTGATGCCAGGTGCGTGGCCGGGAATCCAAGGCGGCGTCGAAGTCCTGCCACGAAAACGTCTCGGAAACTTCGACGGCGATTTCTCTGGAGTTCAAGTAAGCCGCGATCATCTGAGCCAGAAGTTGACTTTCCGGTGTGGTTGACATGAACATGATCGACAAACTTTCAGCAGCGGGGCTCAAGGCATCTGCGTGGCCAGTAACGCTTACCTTGATTCAGCGCGCGATAAAATGCAATGCGCGTCGTGGCCGAGATTTCAGAGGCTTTGTGCCGGCGATTCAGCATGACGCGGACACGCCATCACCCGGGATCGTGAATTTGCCAGATGATGAGTTAGCAAGCCATTGCTGGCGAAGGTCAGATTCGCATTTTCCTGGGCACAGGCGAACCGCCACGTCCGCGCCGCAATGAGATTGAGCTTGCCGTTGAATCACGAGCGACTCGTTAGCTGGTAAACTTTTTCCTCGATGGCCGTGACTCCGCGTTTCCGCAAACTCGGCAATTCATCACTCACATCCGCCGTTTTCAGTAAGTCGATACGGTAGTTTTGGCCATAGTGGTCGGACAGTTCAGAATCAAATACTGCGAATGGAGGCCCGCTGGCGATGGACTGGTCGTATTCCAGCGTCAGCAGCAGGAGGTCAAGACCCGTGGCGAACAAACGGTGAAACTGTTCCACGTATGTCATGCGCATGTCAGGTGGTAAAGCGATCAGTGAGGCCCGGTCAAAGACGGCTTCGCAGTGGCTAACATCCTCAGGCCGGAGGGCGAAGTAGTCGCCCTGGAGAATGGTTAAACCAGTCGCTTCCCAGCGCAGGAATGGGCCTTGCCGAGAGGTGGTTGGCGAAAGGTGGTTCTCCGTGAAGAAACTCTCTGCCGCAATGGGGCTTAATTCAACCCCCAGGACATGGTAGCCAAGAGAATGTAGCCACCACATGTCGCGACTCTTGCCACAGAGCGGGACGAAGACCGTCGCATGTGGAGGCACGTGCAATCTGTCCCAAAACTGCTGTAGGTGAGCATTGACCGCGTCGTCGTGGAAGCCAATACGGTTCTGCTCCCAGCGATCGTGCCAGAATTCCGCTTTCATCGATCTCCTCAGGGGTGTGCACAAACGGGCCGGTACGGCCATCGGGTCGGTTCATCCATCACGCACTCGCAGGTGCGATTGCGGAGATGCCGCCAGAGGTTTGGGGAGAGCGGACTCCGCGCACCGTGGCGAACACGCGTAGCCTAGCACGAATCAACGACGCTCGCGAGAGATCGATAACGGTGCATCCGGTGGGCCAGTTGTGAGTGCAGACGGTCGCCAGGGAAGCCTTTCGGCCGTGCATGCTGCGCGGACATCATGTCACCCCTCAGGCGAATCGTCGGCAAGTATCCGCTGGATACAAATGGGAATGCGCCAGAAATATCGCTGCCAGAAGACAACACTCAAAATCGTTCCGGCAACTGCGAAAAGACTGGTCAGATAGTAACCGCTCCAGCCTCCCTGACGCTCCACCAAGCGGACGCATTGTGCGGCGATTGTGAGCGTTGAAAGGAATGCGATGAAGGCACCCAGTGGTGGCAAGACGAAGTATAAAAGCGCCACGGGTGTAAACAGTAGTTGTTGCCAGAACGAGTGGCCGTGGTTGCTGAAACGTAAGCCAACCCCGACCAGACAATACGTCGACAAGCGGACCACGTACAGTACGAACAGACACGGTGGGAGTGCGATGATGACACATGGGATGCTTAGCCAGCCTTTGCCGGCGGAGAACAAGATCCCGCTGGCGAGCAATGGGATCGCAAACACGCTGACGCCGGAAACTCCATCGGCATGATTCACGGCCATCACAAGCCCCCTTTGAGGCTGTCGCGCTCGTTGGTTGGTGTCTTCATCTCTCTGAACTCCCAAGCCGCGACGCAGGTCGGATTGGGCAGCCGGGTTATTCCGCTTGCAACAGCGCTGCGATCTTGGGGCGTGCCTTTTGTAAGTACTCGTAATCCAGTTCCAAGCCAAGAGGGCCGAGACCTGCCTGGATTAAATCATAGATCGGTTTCACGTCTTCAAACGGACCTGCTACAGAAGCGAGAGCGGTGGAGCCGGCATTGTTCACGACGTTCCGATTGGCGCCTTTGGCAAGCAACGCTTTGACAATTTCTTCACGGCAAAAGAACGCGGCTATCAGGAGAGCCGTCGAACCGTCCGAATTCTTGACCTCTAGGTCAGCACCGTTTTCGATTAGCAGCAAAGCGGATTGGGTGTGGCCTAAGGTCGTTGCGGCGATGAGCGCCGTCGCTTTGGTCTGTGGGTTTTGTGTGTTCAGCTCGGTTCCCGCCGCGATGTGCTGCCGGACGGCCTCCGTGTTGCCTTCGCTTGCGGCCTTGTAAAGCGAGACTTCGGGAGCTGTCGCGGGGGTTGCTGCTGTCGCTGTGGTATCTGGCGTTGTGGTATCTGTCGCTGCGGTATCTGTCGCTGCGGTATCTGGCGCTGCGGTATCTGTCGTTGTGGTATCTGTCGTTGTGGTATCTGTCGTTGTGGTATC